>NZ_LT627735.1:0-600000 GCF_900101765.1 Nonlabens sp. Hel1_33_55 | reverse complement strand
ACAAGTTCCTTGAATTCCTCCATTTTTCCATAGGCTGGCTCTACTGCCGTCCAGTCTTTTGCCCAATAACCATGATAGGCATAGGTAAAGCCTGTACCTTCATCAACGCCACCACGCACCTGTTCAAAAATGGGCGTCAACCAGATGGCATTAACACCTAAATCTGTAAAATAATTGTCATCAATTTTCTGCTGGATACCTGCAAAGTCGCCACCTTCAAAACCTCGTAAGGTAGCTGTTTGCTCATCTCTTGGAACGATGTTATCATTAGTTGTGTCACCATTATTAAACCGATCTGTCAACAGGAAGTAAACGTTAGCGGCATTCCAATCTAAATGTTTTTGACTTAGCTCGCTTGTAACTGTACTGTTTTCCTGAGTTAGCTTGCAGCTTGTCACAAGCACTACGCAAAAAATGATGAGAATGAAGTTTTTCATAAGTCTTAATCTAGATACCCTCAAAAATAGTAAAGGTTGATGAAGCAGTATCAAAATGGTTCAAATCCTTGTAAACCTCTGTATTTTTGAGCGACTTAAGAAGCAATGAAAGAATACCTAGATCTTTTTCTCAACTCGTTTACTGATTATGCAAACTATCTATGGAGAGAGATAAGCGAGCCCGCGTCGAATAATTATTTCTACTGGCTGTTGGGTTTGTCTTTTTTAGTTTTTATGCTGGAGATCTGGCTGCCGTGGCGCAAAAATCAGAAGATACTGCGTAGAGATTTTTGGTTGGACCTTTTTTATCTAGTGTTCAATTTCTTTTTGTTTTCACTGGTAGGATATAATGCCGTTTCCAATGTTGCTGTTAAGGCTTTTAATGATGTGCTCAATTCCATAGGAATGGAGAATATTGTGGCTTTTGAAATTGGCAGTTGGCCTTTCTGGTCTCAACTTTTAGTCATGTTCATTATAGCAGATTTCATCCAGTGGAATGTGCATAGATTATTGCATAGGGTTCCTTTCTTATGGGAATTTCATAAAGTTCATCACAGTGTCAAGGAAATGGGATTTGCAGCACATTTTAGGTTTCATTTTATGGAAACCATACTTTACAAGTCTCTACAATATATACCGCTGGCGATGATTGGATTTGGCATCGAGGAGTTTTTCATTGTACATATGCTGGGCGTTCTCATTGGTCATTTAAATCACGCAAATCTCGCTTGGGATTATGGGCCGTTCAAATATGTTCTCAATAATCCAAAAATGCACCTATGGCATCACGCCAAGGAGCTCCCAGCTGACCATAAATATGGGATGAACTATGGATTATCTCTAAGTATTTGGGACTATCTTTTCGGAACTGCTCATGTTCCTTATCACGATCCAGACTTAGAACTCGGTTTTGAGGGCGATGAGAATTTTCCCAACGATCTAGGTAGGCAAATGACCGAGCCATTTAAGGTTAAATAGGTTTTTGGATGATTTCGCTTTCGCGAAAGCGAACTAATTCTAAGACAAATAAAAAGTGGAAAGACTCTCAACATACCCTACATAGTTGATCATCTATTCCACTTTCAAATAAACCCCTTTACAATTTATTTTGATACGGCTAAAGTATGGTATCTCCCATTTTTACTGGGAAAACCAACGGGTAGTAAATGGGTAGTAACGACTTTAATAAGGTAGGATTATAGGAAAAAATATACCTGCAGTAAGATTTGAAATCTTTTTTAGATAGCAGATTGAACTATTTGATAAGCCTCTTTACGATTTGAAACCTGTAGTTTTTCGTAAACTTTCTTTACGTGATATTTTACGGTATTGATAGAGATAAAAAGAGCGTCTGCTATTTCTTTATTCGTTTTACCAGCTGCAATCAATTCCAAAACCTCACTTTCACGAGAGGTAAGATCAAATCTTGTAAATACATTTTCTTGACCCAATTGATTTTTTTCCAGCTCTTCATTTAAGAAATCAATATGTGAAAGATATTCCGTCATTTCCTTTCTCATCTTTTTCTGGCGACGATCCATAATCCTAAGTCTATAAAGGATAGCTGATGTGATAACAACCATTTCAAGAAGTGCACCTATTTTTAAATAGCCTTGTTTCACTTCAAATAACTGTATGTCGAATGCTGGACCCAGGTAAAAGAGAATAGCAGAAATCATCATGAAAAAATATGCCAAGCAAAAAATGATGGCAAAACTTTGTAATCTAATAAGCAAGAGGGAAGAAATCCATGAGCTCACAAAAATGTACAAGCAAACAAAGTAAATACCCACGACATATAAATAATCCTGAGTTGTAAAGTACATCGTCAAAAGGAACAAACTTAAAACTGTAAGTCCCCAATAGCTGTAAACCAAAACAGGAAAATGTTTTTTGAGCTTAATGCTTTTACCCGTGAAAACGGCACACATCAATCCACCTATAGAAAGAGATAAAGGTTCCGTTATTTCTTTTATGTTATCAGGTAATCCCAAGATTTCTACCATTCCATCACGATGCGCCATTACAGAAAGAATTAAGAACAGAAATAGGCAATAAAATAGAAAAGTGAAATCCTTTGAATTATAGAACAATCCCAGATTAAGTAGTAGGCAAACCATGGCAAAACCATAGAAAAGCCCCATTCCTATATGGTTCACGATACCAGAACGCTTATAATCATCTATAATCTTTATTGAAAAAGGGAAATAGGCTTCCTTATCCACACCCAACTTTATATATGTAGGTTCGGCTTGATCCAGTTGGAAACTTGTAAATCCATTGAAGCGATCAAGTTTTAGTTGCTCTGAGCGAGTATATGCCTCAATTTGTTTGATATGATTATTCTCTAGTTGAAAGATAGAAACCTCTTCTAACGGTGATATTTTCAACCAGTAGGCTCCTCTATTTAGTCCGTTTGAGTAACCACTGCTGATGGGCTTAAACGATTGGTTTTCAATTTGAGGCAAGGTGAGTTTTCCAGTTTGATCGTACAGAATACCAACATCTTGAGCGTTAATAAACCAAGCAAAACTTAGAACGAAAACAATAAAAAAGTGACGCAAATGAAGGGATTTGAGAACAACAAAGTACTTTAAATAAATTAGAGCCCGTAATGCTTCTTGAGCATTTTCTCATATTGCTTTTCTGGAAGAATTTTCTTCAAGACGATGGAGAATTTTTGTAAAAAACTACCCACTTTATAATGAATGCCGGGATTTTTCATCTCGATGATCTCCTTGATCTTTTTTGCAACCTCAATAGGGTCGCTTCCATCATCTACGTGATCATCAATCAACTTTAAAGTGTTGGCATATCCAGTCTCATAATCACTGCCCTTAACCACTGGAGCATGGAAACGTCCTGCCGCAATATTAGTTGCAAAGTCACCTGGAGCTACATTACTAAAATAAATATTGAGATGCGCGCATTCCATACGGTACGCTTCCGTAGCGATTTCTAAGGCTCCTTTGCTGGCGCTATATATGCCACGATAAGGCAATCCCATATAACCAGCGATACTTGTAATATTGATAACTCTACCACTACGCTGTTTTCTCATGACCGGCAATACTACTTGAAGAACCCTCAATGGGCCGTAGAAGTTGGTTTCCATGGTATTCTTGACCTCGTCAATAGGAGTTTCTTCCATAGGACCCGTGATACCTACGCCAGCATTGTTAACGAGAATATCAATAGTTTTTTCTTTATCGAGAATAAAAGAAACCGCAGACTCAATGGATTTTGGGTCCTGAACGTTCATCTGCACTAAATTGATGGGGAATTCTGGATAGCGATCTGGATTCCTGCTGGTACCGTAAACCTTGTAACCAGACTCCTGTAAATGAATGGCGACGGACTTCCCTATTCCAGATGAACCACCTGTTATCAAAACTACTTTTTTCATAAACCTTTAAATATCAAATAGTTATATTTCACTATAAGGCACAAAAAAAGGCAAGCTACCTACATCACACCGCTACGACCGCTTACCTTTGCTGCGTTCCCGCCCTGGAGGAGTTCAGCAGGAGCTGGTTGTGTAGGACTTGCCCGGTGCAAATATAAGGTCTCCTTTGAGCTGTGCAAAGGTTTTTAAGCATGATTTTTCTCACTATATTTCGGCAACTTAAGAAGTCCACGATGAACTGGAAATACTCCATTTTAATAGCCTTTGTAGCACTCTCATTATCAAGTTGTAAAACCGAATTGGATCGATTTAAATCCAATTACTCCTTGGAAATTACCAATGATAAAAAAAACTGGAATGATGAGGATACCGTTCAAATTTCTTTGGTAGACGACGCATCAATGGGTGCAGATAGCATCGTATGGTATCAAAATGCTCGTAGATTAGATGATGTTGAAGGAAACACGCTTTCGCGAAATCTAACAAATCAACCGCTAGGAAAACTAACTTACAAGGCTGTGGTGTATCAAGATAATAAGGTTGCCACGGCGACCACTAGTATCACAAGGCTGAATCCAATAGCGCCAAAAATATATTCTTATTCCATTGTAAATACATATCCTCACGATGAGGCAGCGTATACTCAAGGTCTTGAATTTCACGATGGGCAACTTTATGAAAGTACGGGACAATACGGCGAGTCTGATGTTAGAATTACTCAAGTAGAAACGGGTGATGTGATTAAGAAAGAAGAGTTAGGAAGAGATATTTTTGCAGAAGGATTAACCATACTCAATAATAAGTTGTACCAATTGACGTGGCGCAGTCGTTTTGGGTACGTCTATGATCTTGATCTCAATGAGACAGAGACTTTCAAATATAATCAGAGCAAAGAAGGTTGGGGACTTGCAAATGATGGAGAGTTCTTATACAAGAGTGATGGAACGGATAAGATTTGGAAAATTGATCCAGTCACATTTGAGGAACTGGAATACATTCAAATTGTTTCCAACAAAAAGACGTTCGATAAAATCAACGAGCTTGAATTTGTGAATGGTAAAATTTATGCAAACATCTATCAAGAAAACGCCATCTTTACTTTAGATCCATCGACAGGTGCTCTCGAAGGAGTTATTAATCTCACTGATCTGAAAGATCAGATTCCTAACTGGAGTAAAGATGACAATGTGCTGAACGGGATCGCTTACGATAAGGCAACAGACCGTTTATTTGTGACCGGGAAACGCTGGGCAAAAATGTTTGAAATTGAAATCTCGAACTAATTTGGATTCTAGTCTACCCATTTTTGAGCAGCACCGCCGAGTATCTACGAATGAAATTGACGATCTAAACCACGTGAACAATGTTGTTTATGTGCAATGGGCTAACGATGTGGCTTCGAAACACTGGACTACTGTCGCGCCACAAGAAATTCTTGATCAATATGATTGGGTGATGATCAAGCATTGTATAGAATATAAACAATCTGCAATTCTTGACGACAACATATTGATAAAGACCCAAGTAGGCCGAGCAACAAACGTTAGGTATGAACGTTTTATAGAAATATATAAAGAAGACTCGATGGAGTTGCTTGCTAAAACGGTATCAGACTGGTGTGCTATTGACAAAAATGGAAAACCAGTACGCATATCACAGGAATTAAGAGAACTATTTGAAGTAGCAGAATGAAAAAGATTTTACTCACGGGACTTATCGCTACACTAATCATAGGATTGTCTTCTTGTCGTAATGATTTTGAATTTGTGCAAAGTACTGGTAACCTAGGTTTCTCCCAAGACACTGTTTTTCTCGATACCATATTTAGCAATATAGGTAGTAGTACACGCACCTTTAAAGTTTATAATAGAAGCAATGATGATATTGTCATTCCAAGAGTGGCTTTAGGTTTAGGAAATGAATCTAGGTATAGACTTGCCGTAGATGGAGTTCCAGGGCAGATTTTCAAAGATGTGGAATTGCTTGCTAATGATTCTCTTTACGTTTTTGTAGAAACTACTGTTGACATTACAAACTTTTCAAACGGAAATGAATTTTTGTACGAAGACGTTATTGAATTTGATAGCGGTGCCAATCAGCAAGATGTTCAATTAATAACTTTGGTAAAAGATGCCATCCTGCTTTTTCCAGAACGTGATGCAAACGGGATTACCGAAACACTTTTATTGGGAACTGATGAAGAAAATAACGAGATCAGAATCTCGGGATATTTATTGGATGATGATGAGCTAACCTTCACAAACGAGAAACCCTATGTTATCTATGGCTTTGCAGCTGTTCCAGCCGATAAAACCCTAACCATTGAAGCTGGCGCTCGTTTATTTTTTCACAGTCAAAGTGGAATTATCGCAGCAAATGAGTCAACAGTCAAAATTAACGGAGCTCTTTCCAGCACAGAAGAACTGGAAAATGAAGTGATTTTTGAAGGCGACCGATTAGAACCTACTTTCGCTGATGTTACTGGCCAATGGTTTGGAATCTGGTTAACTGATGGAAGTAAGAATCATGAAATATCTTACGCTACGATCAAGAATGCGAGTATCGGAATTATAATGGATAATTCAAATCCAGATTCTGATGGTGCCACTTTGAAAATTGACAATTCTAAAATTTTAAATTCCTCAAATGTTGGCTTACTGGCTTCCACAGCAAATATCAATGCAGAGAACTTGATAATTCACAACGCTGGTCAATCAGCCCTTGTAGCAAGATTAGGCGGCACCTATAATTTTAATAATTGTACGATTTCCAATTATTGGGACAAAGGTTTTAGACAGGATCCTACCCTATTTGTTAGCAACACGATCCCGAATACAGACCTAACAGAAGCGCTAATTCAGTTTAACTTTACCAATGGTATTATTTACGGTGATCGTGATATTGAATTGATATTAGGAGCGGTAGATGGAGTTGATTTCAATTTTAGTTTTGAAAATAGCTTGATACGATTTAATGATCGATTCGATGATTTTGAGGATAATGCTTTCTACGACTTCACAAACACTATTAATTATTCTCAAAATATCTTTAATGAAGATCCTTTGTTTGAAAACGTAGATCGCAATCTGTTGCGCATTGATAATGAAAGTGGTGCTAATAGTATCGCTGAACCTAGTAGAGCGACAACCATCGATATTAGCGGCGCATTAAGAGGCGCCAGCCCAGATGCTGGAGCCTTTGAGAGTATTGATTTGGAAATTGAATAATTAGTTTTAAGTCAATTATACTTTAGTCGGTTAAGTAGGATTACCAAATGTCTTAGTAGGATTATTGTATTTTCAAATATCGTTTAGATATAACATGGATCCATAAGCAAACTAGAGCACACATTTTTACGTAACTAAAAAAATAAAGCCAAGTGCAACCTCTTAAGTAACACTTGGCTCATTATTTGTACCAGTAAGGGAATAGCAACAACAATATTGATGCGCGTAAGTATCATATTCGGTTATCTGAAATTCATTGAATCTTGCTCAGAGATTCGGATTTCTTAGGAAGAGATTACGCATCTCTTCTTAGATAAAAGGATGCTATTCCCAGTCTGGCATAAAGGCATTATTAAATAGACCTTGTCTAGGTTCAGCTATTTCAGGATTTAAAACCTGAACAGTTCCTGAAGTATTAGAATTATTAGGTCGATTAGTTAAAATCACTTGTGCGTCTGTTGGGGAAAATCTAGGATCTAAATCATTTGTTCCTCCAGGTTTATTAGTGGTAAATTGAGTATTTGATGAACTTGAGAAGTCAAAAACAAAAACTCTGGAATCTAATTGTCGATAACTACTACTTTCAAATCCAGATACATCTCGAGAATAAATCAATCGTCTATTATCTATACTTAACTGCAATCCTCCTGCTGCGCCTTGTCTGCCCGCCAAAACTGTGCTTAACTCCTGACCATTTTCATCAATTGTAAATATGCGAACGTTGTAACCATCCAGATTGTTCGTTTTAACAGCGATTATCCCATTATTGAAATCCACCTCTGTGATTAGATTTCCGTCGTTAGTTTGATAGATTAATGTATTCCCGCTACCATCTGCTCCTATTCTATAGAGCTTATCTTGAGAAGGATAATAAATAAAACTACCATTGTCAGACCATGAAATATCAATCTCATCTAGATTAAATCCAGAAACAGGTACGCTACTAGTTATTTGTTTCGCATTACTGCCGTCTAAATTCATGGTAAATACCTGAGCATTAGCACCTACATTTCTAAGAAACGCGATTTTTCCAACTATTCGATTGACACGAGGTCTCCAACTATTGGTATTGGATTGAGTTAGTTGCACCTCATTCTCATCGTCATCAGAACTGAATATCACATAGTTGTTACCCATATTTCTAACAAAATGATAGGAGTTATTAGGGAAATCAACGGTTGTGAAACTATTCAGGCCGCTCAAAACAGCTGGATTTATACCATCATCTGCAGTAATTTGCCAGAAATATGTAGTCTGGAATTCTAGAGTAGTTTGAAATTCATTGGTATCTAAATTCTCAAAAGTTTCTACTGTATTTTCATTAGCATTTCTAAGTTCTATAGTATATACAAGAGAATCTCCATCTACATCCATGGACTCCCATTCAAAGGTCACATCGACTGGTACATTAATTGAATCGTCTTCAGGCGTTATAAGCGTTGGTGATGGTGGTGGTTTATTATTTGCCGTAGAAATTTGTAGTTCAAAAACCACTGATGTCTCTTCATCAATTTCTACATCTGCCGACTCAAAATCTACTAAAAAACCATCCTTTTCCGCTTTTACGGCATATGTGCCACTTTCTACTTCTAGTGTAAATTTTCCCTCAGCATCTGTAAAAACAGTATTTGAACTAGGGTTGGTTGATATTTTCACATTCGCTAAATTTTCAAATGTGATATCCTGAACAACGGTACCCGTTATTGTTCCAGTTCCTTCTAGATCTATAGCTTCTTCCGTGCATCCTAATAATATCAAGAAAGATCCAAATAGTATGTAATAAATTCTATTCATCATGATTATTGATTTATTGGGTTAGTTCGCTTTCGCGAAAGCGTATCTATTGAAGTAACAGTTTCTTGAGATTCTAGCTTGTTCATTCTTTTAAGCTCTCTGGCCTCTCTTCTTTTAATAAATTTTGGTGAGTTTTCTTTAGCTTGATTATTGCCTAGATATATGTTGATACCTGCTCCAAATTTGTAATACTGATCATCTCGTTCACCAGAAATCACATAGTCTAATTGATCTGACAATGTTGCATTATATTCTCCATAAACCTTCAAACCAAAACTGGGTGAAATCAAATACTCCAAACTCAATCCAGCTTGAAACTTCAAATCAATTTCCTCAAAATTACTAGCGTAGTTGATTCCTGGTCCTGCATAGATAGTAGGGCTAAATTTTTCATAGGGTAAAACCGTATATTCCAGATTGAAATCAGTACTCGCAAATTCTCGGTTGAGTGCGTTAGCATTCTTGATTCTGTATTTGTTTGCTGTACCATAAATCCCTACAAATGGAGAGAAATTATACCTCAATCCACCAGTAATGGAATATTCATAGTCTGGATTAGGTAAGTCATTATTTGCGTAGGTACCACCAGCACCTACATCGAATCTCCATCTGCTGCGACGATCAAGAAATTCTCGTTGATAAACATCAGTACGCTCTGCGACTTCTTTTTCATTCCTATAGTTTTCAATCATTTGGCTGGCTACAGGTTCGCCACCCTGGGGAAACCATAATCCAACCTCTATACCTTCCACTATCAACGCCTCCACGGCTTTTTCTATAGCCTCCTTAACAGCAAGCTGAGCAGGCTCATTTCTAGTAAACCCTGTTTCAGCTTCTAATAAACGTTTGAAATTAACATATCTAAATAGACTAGCGTCAACCGCTTGAGAGAATATAGATTTTGATATATATACAGTCTTAAGAATCTCGCCATTTTTTGTAGACACTGCTCTCAAGTAAACGGTGACCCTGTCCTGGCGATATTTACTTGACCCGCCAGCACCGAAATATCTTGCGCCAGCGCCTCCTGTAAGTACATTAGTGTCATAAGAAACAATACCACCTTCTACAAGAATACCTGCATATAATAATGACGGCAGCGGTTGTTGCTGTGTATTTGTCTGTACTGCATAATCCTTGCGTGTTGAATTAATGATCTGACGTTCATTAAGAAGATTATCTAGGTTTTCTCTTTCAATGATCGTAAACCAGTTAGTATCTTCTAACGCTTTCACCAGAATTGTCGTTCCTCCTTGAGTCACTGCGTTACTAAAAGTAGATCCAGCTTCCGTTTGTTTAAACTGTCCCGTTTGATCTTCAAATTTATAAACTCCTATGTGAGCAGGTGCTATAGGTGGCGGTAAGCTTCTCAATCTATAAGTAGCATCAGTAGTTTCTCCTATTCGTGCATTTTGAGTATCGAGCGGTTGGGAAAAATAAGAGCCACAACTTGATGAAAAGCACCCAATTGCTATAAGCCATAACAGCTTTTTATATTTTCTATAGAATCTCATACCTTAACTATTAGGTATAACTACAGTCGTGGTATCACCTGTACTAGTATCCAATATATTGACAACTAGTCCATCAACGCCATCTAATATTTCTACTTCTAAATTTCCAAATGAAAAAGTTCCAGGTTCTAAGCCATCATTCAAATTGATTTGTGAGTTGAGAAGAGCTCTAGAAAATTGACTTAATAATTGTCTATTTAGACCATCTGCAAAAGCATCTAAATTTGATTGATCGTCAGAATTTGCGAAAGCATTAGGATCTGTAAATTTATTTTGAATTTCTGCACTTTGAAGCAACCATTGATAATTGAAGGTGTCACCACCAAATGCAGGATTAATGGGTTTGTAGGTCAGTTGTTGAGCATTTAAATCTGTTATAAAACAGAGAGCAATTAACAACATGAGCGATGTTGATAAATTTTTGAGCATGATTTAATTTATTGATTATTGATTGCGGCTTCAATAGCCTTTAATTTTTCAAATTGTTGGTACACTAGTCTTACGACATAGTCTCCCATTTCCTTAATGAAATCGTCAGTGGGATTTAGAAAAAATTGATAGATAACTTCTGTTCCTACTAAAACCTCTATTCTTGTGCTTCTTCCTTGGCCAAACTTTTCATTTATGGTGACCACTTTAGCACCATTGAGCTGATACTTTTTATATTGTTTATAGAAATAGTCATAAAACTTTCTGGCAGGTGCTGTTCTCAAATTACGAGTGACTAATCCTCTAATTTCAATACCATCATAGGTATTGACTTTCTTTTCTTCTAATTGGAAAGTATTAGGTTCAATGCGTTGCACGTCTTTACCAATTAATTTATCGTCATCATCATATATAAGTAACATTATTGTCAAAATATCTGGAATATTAAGATTGACGGTCGTTGTAGAAAGAATAGCTTGTGATTTAGCATTCAATACACCTCTTCCAGTTTGGTTATTTTTAGAACTGTTGTTTGTAGCAGTATCTTTTTTTATTACAGCCAGCTCATAACGTATTCCTTGCTCCGCATTTGTCAGGTTGGATGCAACACCTGTGATATTTAAAAATCCTCCCTTATCTTTCATCAAAACTTCAGCCTTGATTTCTTGATTATAGAGTGATTGCTGGGCTTTTATAAGTCCAGGTAGTAATAAAAATATTGAAATTATAACTCTCATTAATTATGAATGATAAAAGCTTCTCTTCCTACTCCTCTCTGTGTAACTTGAATTCGCTCTGACAGGCTATTTTTGCCAGTACTTATTATTTTATTTAAACTACCATCTTGCAATATATCTGCCGTATGGAGTTGAGCTCCATGAAGGCTAAAATCATTGAAGATATTGTTATACCCTAATTGTGTAACATTTTCCCTTATGGTAGTAGCTCTAAGATTGATGTTAGTTTGATTATTGAATCCTACTTGCAGCAGATTCACCTCACTATCATCCGAGGCTACTGATATATTTCCAGTGTTATTTGACCCTACTTGATCAATAAATACAGCATTTCCTGACATGGATTGTCTTCTGGAAAGATTATAAAATGATTGGTTTTGAATTACGTTAAGCTGTTTGTTTTCAGTATTTAGTGATTTTTCTGAAATCAAATTCTGATCATTCATATATGTTTGACCAGTAACAAATCCTACTGTGAAAATTACTAGCAAGGTAATTATGTTGTTTTTCATGATTTCTTTAATTAAATATTTCTCTCCTCAACGTTTGAGTAATTATGTAAAATCTTTTGCTCTTTGATAACTAATTAGGTAGAATCGAGAATGTTACATCCTCGATTCTACCCTGCTTAGTTTAAGTAATTAGACACCTAATAGTTAGTTATTAGTATTAAGTGAAAGAGCTCTAGGAGTTGACATTGGAGATCTCAAAGATTGAGCTCCATTTGCTGATAATCCGCTAGCATCTCTTTGAGTTACTATGGCGCTATTCGTTCCGCTAAATGCTCCATCATTCAATTGAGTACCCATTTGGTTCTGATTTACCACACTAACATGACCAACACCAAATTGATCAACGAATGCATAGTTACCGTGGGCAGCTTGCATTATAGTAGAACTGTTTCTAGTACCATTCTGTAATGAAATAGCATTGTTAGCAGCATCTTGACCATAAGTTTGCATAGTAGTTGCTTCGTTAGCTATACCTCTTTGTTCTTGAAAAGAAACATTATTGTTTCCATTCTGAGTTGTAACCGCATCATTACGAGTTCCATCTTGATATTGATCAGAATAGTTATCGCCTCCAGATGCAATACCTCCCATATTTTGGTCAGTGGTTGCAGTGTTACGTGTACCTATTTGCTCTTGGTAAGAAACATCGTTAGTAAGCTTTTGATTAACTAATGCGTTGTTGTCAATACCATCTTGAATCTGTTGAGCAAAAGCATTAGTTGCAGTATCTGTTCCAGCTACGTCACCTTGATTTGCTTCGGCATAGTTTCCTGCACTTTCTGACGGTCCTGTTTGGAACTGTCTAACCTCATTATTATTACCATTTTGGGTTGATACAGCTTCATGCCCTACAGACTGATTAGATTCAGCTGTTTGCTCCTGATATGATCTGTTTCCTAGACCTCCAGCTGCAGCGATCTGCTCACTATATGCCTCATTACCATCATAACGCTGTTGAATACTCGCGTAGTTAGCATCACCGGACTGATCAATCACACCTAAATTACGTTCTCCTAATTGTGCATTAGAACTTCCCTGTTGAATTACGCCACTATTACTTACACCAACTTGCGTTGATCTAGCATCATTTCTATCTCCGTACTGAAAAACATTCAGTAAATTTCCTGAACCATCTTGTAATGCCTCAGAATAATTTTCTAAACCGCTTCTTCCTGGATTAGAAGGAGTTTGTCCTACGTTACCAGTTTGAACAACACCTACAAAGTTTTTGAGTGTCGCGCTAGTTCCTAATTGATCAATGTATGAACTGTTTAAAGTTCCTTCTTGAAGGACATCTGCGTCACTACCAATACCAACTTGGTCAATCTGAGAATATCCATGCCCAGCTGCGGCAGGTGCATTCGGGTTCACCTGTTGTGGTGATTGGGTTGGAACTTGAGCAAACACTGTTGCTCCGATCATTAGTGCTGCTGCACTGAGAATTACTCTTTTCATAATTAAAATATTTAGAATTAATAAATACACAACTATGAGCTATCAAATACAGACCTTACGCGTCTGGTTCAACAAAGGGGAAATTCAAAATTTAATGTTTAGGGAAAACAACTATGGTAAAAAAGGGAATTTTACCTGTCTCTGAAACTGAAGGGGAATTTGTTTCTTGAAGACATCCAAATATATGTAGGAATAAATGTTTTAAACAAGCGATCGACAAACGGCATATCAGAAATTTCCTCACAACTAGCTTTGTAACAACAACAAAATCAATGATTTGTTAATGGCTGTTAATTTTATGTTAATGCATTAATAATCGCTGAACGACATTATTTTGTAGGAACTAATGAATGAATGATAAACAAATCTCTACCCCATATGGGGTAGTTCTTAACATAATTAACCTTTGGTTATTCTTTAAAAATCAATTTCATAAAAAAAGCCCTCAAAAATTGAGGGCTTTATAATATTAAAAAATCAATTTTATTTAATTAGTTCATAACTACGATTGACAAAATCGGTTAAGGCTTCTCCTTTTAATAATCCCTGAGAGAGTTTTGCAAGATCAACAGATTGCTGGATCAGTCTGGCCTTTTTCTTCTCAGTTTTAGTGTTGAAGATTTCTTGGACCAGTTCGTGGTTGGCATTCACCACTAGATTATACATGTCTGGCATATTGCCCATTCCCATCATGCCGCCGCCACCTGTAGCCTGCATCTCTTTCATACGGCGCATAAATTCTGGCTGTGTAATCATAAATGGCGCTGCATCACTGCTCATTGCTTCAACCTGTACCGTATAACTGGAATCTGCAATCGTTTCAGTAATCGATTTTTTCAAAGTCTCCTTTTCCTCATCACTTAACTTGGAGATCTGGTCATCTTCTTTTTTAATCAGATTATCCACGTGGTCTGCATCGACTCTTGCAAATGTGACGTTGTCCTTAGATTGCTCCAGCTTTTGCATCAAGTGTGATACAATTGGAGAATCTAGCAACAAGACTTCATACCCTTTTGATTTGGCTCCAGCTAGATAACTATGCTGTGCTTCTTTATTGGATGCATATAACAGGACTGTCTTACCGTCTTTATCCGATTGAGCTGGCTTCACTTTTTCTATCAACTCATCCCAAGTGTAAAAACTTCCATCTACCGTTGGATACAATGCAAAAGCATCGGACTTTTCAAAGAATTTCTCCTCACTCAACATACCGTACTCTATAACGATCTTGATATCGTTCCACTTTTCTTCAAAAGCAGCACGGTCTTCATTAAAGAGTGATTTCAATTTATCAGCAACCTTTCTAGTGATGTAGCTGGAGATTTTCTTCACTGCTCCGTCTGCCTGTAAGTAGGAACGAGAAACATTCAACGGAATGTCTGGACTATCGATCACACCACGTAGCATCGTTAGGAACTCGGGTACGATTCCTTCCACGTTGTCCGTGACGAAAACCTGATTCTGATACAACTGGATACGATCCTTCTGTACATTCAAGTCCTGAGTCATTTTAGGGAAATACAAGATTCCCGTCAGGTTGAAAGGATAGTCAACATTCAGGTGAATGTGAAACAATGGCTCATCAAACTGCATAGGATACAACTCGCGATAGAAGTTATTGTAGTCTTCATCCTCAAGTTCTGTAGGCTGCTTAGTCCAGGCTGGGTTAGGATTGTTGATAATATTATCAACTTCCTGAGTTGGAGCTTTATCCCCTTCTTTAGCACCTTCTGGCTTTTCAAGAGTTTCTGTCTTTGTACCAAATTTAATCGGCACTGGCATAAACTTGTTGTATTTGGTCAATAGACCTCTTATTTTTCCTTCTTCAAGAAATTCCTTCTCATCGTCAGAAATATGCAGAATGATCTCAGTACCAAATTGTTCCTTATCTGCTGGTTCGATCGTATAGTTAGGTGAACCATCACAAGTCCAGTGTACCGCAGGCTCGTCTTTATAGGACTTGGTTATGATCTCCACCTTGTCGGCCACCATAAAGGCACTGTAGAAACCTAGACCAAAGTGTCCTATAATCCCGCTATCCTGAGCCGTATCCTTATACTTCTCCAGGAACTCCTCAGCACCAGAGAACGCGATGTCGTTGATGTATTTCTGCACCTCATCCTCAGTCATTCCCAGACCTTGATCTATGATGTGAAGGGTCTGATCATCTTTATTGATCTTCACCTCTATTTGTTGATCGCCCAGTTCCACACTAGCCTCACCTATTCTAGCCAGGTGTTTTAATTTTAGGGTAGCATCGGTTGCATTTGAAACGAGTTCACGTAAAAATATCTCGTGATCGCTGTATAAGAACTTCTTAATGAGCGGGAAGATATTCTCAACGGCAACATTAATTTTTCCTTGTTGTGACATATTATATTGTGTTTTTAAAGTTTATGGGTGAGTTACGCTTCCGCGAAAGCGCAATTACCACCATCCTCACAGGTCAAATGAAGTACCAAAACAAATCAAATGACAAGCTGACACTTTTAAACACGAATTGACAGATGTTTTATCGCTTGCTTATAAATTTTGAGGTGTTGAGATAGAACCGCCACGGCAGGTGTTTATCCTCATCTGCATAATCAATGCCTATGCGTTTGCTTGCGGTTATATCGTCATCTTTTGGATTTCCATCGTTAGAAGCTTCAATCCAGACAATATCTCCCGTCAAATCAGAGCCGTAATGTGACCTGTCCAGACCCAACGCCTTGCTAAAATTTCCAGGTCCAGAAGTGAGCGACTTATCCAGCTTCTCCTTACCACGGCGTTCCAGCATCGTGCCGATTCCCGCAACAGGTTCCACCGCACGGATCAATATCGCATCTGCGTTGTCTTTTGTATTGGTAATGATGTTGAAGAGGTTGTGAATGCCATAGCATAGATAGACATAGGCAACGCCACCTTGCTCGTACATCACTTTGGTCCTCTCTGTAAATCTTCCCAGATGTGAATGACAGGCTTTATCATCATAACCACGATAGGCTTCGGTTTCTGTGATAATACCGCTGGTACGTTTGTCGTCAACCATAGAAACTATGGTTTTTCCTATAAGGTCACGTGCTAGAAAAACGACATCATCATTTTGATAATAGCTAGCGGGAAGTTTTTTTGAAGGCATAGTTCTAAAATAAGTGGTCTAATTTTAAAAGCAATCCATCTCACGGATTCTTAATAAAGGTTTAGCAATGCAACTCGTTACCTTTGCAGCCATACCTTACTATATGACATTTCAAGACCTCAACCTTTCTTCTGAGCTTATCTCACAGCTGGAAAAGAACCAATTCTCAAAGCCAACTCCTATTCAACAGCAGGCCATAACTCCTATTCTGGAAGGAAAAGATGTGATGGGAATTGCAAAAACTGGTTCAGGAAAGACTCTTGCGTATGTTTTACCACTACTTGATCGATTAAAAAACCAGTCGTCAGAAAATCGTGAGATTCAAGCGCTTGTTATGGTTCCTACACGGGAACTGGCTGTTCAGGTGAGTGATGCCATAATACTATTTTCAAAGGCGTTGAAGAATCCGCTGATCACGATGGCGGTTTATGGTGGTGTGAGCATCAATCCGCAGATGATGAAGATGAATACCGTGGACATTCTCTTGGCGACGCCTGGACGATTGCTGGAATTGATGGAAAAGAATGCGGTGAAGGTGGCTAGTACAAAGATTTTGGTGCTTGATGAGGCCGATAAAATGTTATCGGCTGGCTTTAAGGAAGAGATGGATCAAATCTTTAACCGATTACCCAGTAAGAAGCAGACGTTGTTGTTTTCTGCCACTCTTTCCAATAAAGTAAGCGAAATCAAACGCCAGCTTCTTAAAGATCCTGTCGTTATAGACGTTCAGGTTCCAGAAGAAGATCTGTCGCTCATCAAGCAGATAGGTTATCGGGTAACCCCAGAAAAGAAAGGCATTTTATTACGTCACCTCATTGAGGAACACGATATGCAGCAAGTATTGATCTTTTGCTCATCTACCTATCAGGTAGAACATGTCAACGACAAACTCAATACGAACGGCATTACATCTAAAGCTGTACACGGTAAAAAAGCGCAAGGCACCAGACAATCGCATCTAAACGATTTCAAGGATGCAGATAGTGATGTACGTTGCCTGGTGACAACAGACCTCTTATCACGTGGTATTGATATAGAATTCTTGCCCTTTGTCATCAACTATGAACTTCCCAGATCGCCCAAGGATTACATCCACAGAATAGGAAGAACCGGCCGCGCCGAAAAGCCAGGGACCGTTTTTACACTCGTAACTCCAGAAGACGCTCATCATATGAGAGTTATCCAGAAAAAAACTAAAATGAAAGTCTGGATGGAAGATCTAGAGGAATGGAACTCTTAGGAAGTTTGTATTAAGCTTTCTCGTAACTGAACCGCTCGTTCTCGACTGTCGCTCGAACCGGCTTGCATTTTAGATTCAAAAGCCAATAAACCAGTATCGAGCGGCAGTCGAGATATGGTTGAAGTTAAAATGCATTTTCCAATAGAAATTCCTTTTCTCAACTACCGCTCGAAAAAGGAATCACATAAATCACCACATTCCCTATTGCAACAAAAAAAGCCCCAACGAATTGAGACTTTAAAATTTAAACTTAAACTTAGATTTAAGTTCTACTACTTCTTCTCAAAATCTAGACTCAAGCTATTCACACAGTGTCTAATTCCAGTATTTGTAGGTCCATCATTAAAAACATGACCTAAATGGCTACCGCAATTGGCGCACAAAATCTCAGTACGCATCATACCGTGAGTTGTATCGCGTTTGCGCTCGATGGCTCCTTCAATCTCATCATCAAAAGAAGGCCAGCCGCAACCGCTGTCAAATTTGGCATCAGATTTATATAGTTCGTTACCACAAGCAGCGCAGCTGTAGACTCCGTCATCGTAATGGGTATTATACTCTCCAGTATGTGGTCGCTCTGTACCTTTTTCTCGTAGAATGTGATACTGTTCTGGGGTCAGTTTCTTTTTATATTCTTCTTCTGTCATATCATTTATTTTTAAGCCTCAATTTCTATTGCCAATTAAGCGTTAGCGATTGAAGTGAAAATCCTTTCTAAGAATTACCGAAAGGATTGAGGTATTCTTTAGAAAGATTGTAACGTAAAGCGCGGCAGTAGAAACCGCAATAAGCGGTGTTCTACTGCAACGCCCTAAAAATTACAATAGCATTTTTTCTTATTTTCTTAATGCTGGTAACTCCTGTCCTTTTGGAACAAAATCCAACGCAACTCCATTGATGCAATGTCTTTTACCGGTAGTTTCTGCTGGTCCATCATTGAAAATATGTCCCAAGTGACCACCACAAGTGGCACATTTAGCTTCATCTCTTTTGTAGCCTATTTTCATATCGCTATCCAGTACGATAGCTCCTTCCATGGCTCTATCATAGCTAGGCCATCCAGTTCCAGATTTAAATTTGTGAGCGTTGTCGTATAGCGGCGCATAGCAAGCGGCACAAATAAGCGTTCCTGGGCTCGTTTCTTCATTCAATGGACTGGAAAATGGACGCTCAGTTCCTGCTTCTCGCAAGATGTTGAATTCCTCTGGTGTAAGGATTTGTTTCCATTCGGCATCTGTTTTAGAGACTTTATAGCTTTGGGTTCCAGAGTTCATCGCCATATCATCGGCTGGTTTATCCTGTGCATTTGATTTGCAGGAAACTGCTGCAATCGCGAGCAGTCCTAATATTGCATTCTTAAACATATCTATTTTTTTATAAAATTAATCCACAACCGTACCTCTTTGTGTTGCAGCTTTGTTAAGCTTATAAACGCATTAGAGAGATGCACAGTTTTATTAAACCTTGATAAGCGGTCTTTTTCCTAAATTTGGTCCATGAATATGAAAGTCGCCATTATAATGGGATCTACCAGTGACCTACCCGTCATGCAGGATGCCATTGATGTTCTTAAGGAACTGCAGATAGAAACGGTTGTTGATGTGGTCAGTGCACACCGCACGCCAGAAAAGATGTTCGATTTTGGCAAGCATGCGCACGATCGTGGTTTTGCTGTTATCATTGCCGGCGCTGGCGGCGCGGCACATCTACCGGGAATGGTCGCGAGTCTATCGCCATTACCTGTTATAGGTGTTCCAGTCAAATCCAGCAATTCCATTGATGGTTGGGATAGTGTTCTTTCCATATTACAAATGCCTGGCGGCGTACCGGTGGCTACCGTGGCGTTGAACGGCGCGAAAAATGCTGGAATTCTTGCTGCCCAGATTCTAGGTGCGACTCAGGAAGATGTACGCAATCGCATTATTGATTATAAGGAAACCCTCAAGAAAAAGGTGACGGATGCCGCAGCGCAGATGCGTTCCCATGAGTAAACCATTCTTCTACAGTTCGATCATTGCTATAGCTTTAACGATACTATGGTTGACCTATGAATTTCAATTGCACCATTTTGTTAGATGGCATTTTCTAGCAGCTGGTGGATTACATTTTATCATGTCCATCATTATCAATCGCCAGTTCACGATTAGAACCAATGTGTTGGGATGGATTCACGTGAGTCTAGCCGTCATATTCTTTGCTTACGGTTATTTTCTATTGTAAATTCTTAATGAATTGATAAGGTATTTAACAAATCCCTATAAAACCTTAGGCCGCTGGCTCGTACATTTACCATTATGAGTACAACTAACAACCCATTATTACAGGAGTTTAAAACACCTCACGGTACAGCTCCATTTTCTCAGATTGAAGAGGCTCATTTTGAGTCCGCTTTCGCGAAAGCGATCTCCCTAGCACAGCAAGAAATAGGCACCATCACCAGTAATGACCAGCCGGCTACATTCACAAATACGATTGAGGCACTGGACCAAAGCGGTGATAAACTAAGCCGAATCAGTTCGATTTTCTTTAATCTCAACAGTGCAGAAACTAACGACGAGATACAGCGCATAGCGCGAGAGGTAAGCCCGCAGTTATCAAAATTTGGTAACGATGTGACACTCAATAAAGAACTATTTGCCAGAGTGAAGGCGGTTTATGATAACCGTGATGAATTATCGCTGGATCCAGAACAGCTGACGTTGCTGGAAAAGCAATACAAGAGATTTGCCAGAAACGGTGCCAACCTAGCAGAAAACAAAAAAGAGCGTCTGCGGGAGATTGACACGAAGTTGTCACAGCTTTCCTTAAGTTTTGGTGAGAATGTACTTGCAGCAACGCAGGAATTTGAATTACATATCACCGATGAAGATCAGCTTGCAGGTTTACCCGAAACTGCGCTAGAAGCAGCTAAGGAAGAAGCCAAAAGCCGTGATAAAGAGGGATACGTTTTCACGCTGGATTATCCCAGCTACATTCCGTTTATGACATATGCAGATAATCGAGAGTTGCGTGAAAAAATGTCAAGAGCCTTTGGTGCAAGAGCCTATAAAGGAAAACACAGTAACCAAGAAAATGTTCTTGAAATCGCTCGATTGAGATATGAGCGCGCCAATTTGTTGGGCTACAAGACCCATGCACATTTCGTGCTGGAAGAGCGCATGGCGATGACGCCTAAAAAAGTTCGCAAATTCTCTGAGGATCTTCTTAAAAAAGCAAAACCTGCTGCCAAAAAAGAGTACGATGAGCTTACAGATTTTGCCATTGAGTATTTGCGTGACAATCATTTAGATCCCATTGAGGAACTTCAAAAATGGGATTCCGCTTACTTTTCTGAAAAGCTCAAAAAAAGCCACTTTAATCTAGATGATGAGTTGCTCAAACCCTACTTCAAATTAGAGAACGTTATAGACGGTGCTTTTGAAGTTGCACAGCGATTGTATGGACTTACATTCCATAAGACAGATAAGATCGATACGTACCATAAAGACGTGATGACCTATGAGGTTAAAAACGAAGATGGTTCCCTCAATTCTATATTCTACGCAGACTTCTTCCCACGTAAGGGAAAAAGAAATGGTGCATGGATGACTTCCTTCAAGGACCAATACATTGAAAACGGCAACAACAGCCGTCCACATATTTCCATCGTCTGTAATTTTACCAAACCTACTGCTACTAAGCCATCGTTATTGACCTTCAACGAGGTTACGACATTGTTTCATGAGTTTGGACACGCGTTGCATGGTATGCTGGCTAATACCACTTATCGCAGCTTATCTGGAACTTCAGTGTTTTGGGATTTTGTAGAGTTGCCCAGTCAGATTCTAGAGAACTGGTGTTATGAAAAAGAAGCATTGGAATTGTTTGCCCGTCATTATAAAACGGATGAGGTGATTCCAGCAGAGTACATTGAAAAAATAAAGAAGGCAGCGAGTTTCCATGAAGGATTACAAACCTTGAGACAGTTGTCCTTTGGAATGTTGGATATGAGCTGGCATGGGATTGATCCTCGTGAGGTAGAAGATGTAAAAGAGCATGAAATGGAAACATTTGATCAAACAGATCTTTATCCTGATGTGGAAAGCAGTTGCATGAGTACCGCATTTGCACATATTTTCCAAGGTGGTTACAGTGCAGGTTACTACTCCTATAAATGGGCAGAAGTGCTTGATGCAGATGCCTTTGAATTATTTAAGGAGAAAGGTATTTTCAATAGGGAAATTGGAACTAGCTTTAAGGATAATGTGTTGTCTAAAGGTGGAACTGAAAACCCAATGTTGTTGTATACACGCTTTCGCGGAAGCGAACCTAAAATAGATGCATTACTGAAACGAGCTGGACTAGTAGCCTAAAGATTAGAAACAAGAATTATAATTGGTTATTTGCCAAACACGCTAAGTAAGCGAATGTCAAAACCTTAATAAATAAAAGATTGCCTGAAGTAAAATTGGATCCGGATAAATGGGTAGATCGCTATGCGGACTACCTATTCAATTACACCATCACCCGAGTGAACGACTCCACGCTGGCAGAAGATCTGGTATCTGAAACTTTTCTCGCGGGACTCAAAAGTGCCCATCGCTTTCAAGGAAAAAGTACAGAACGTACGTGGCTGGTATCCATCTTGAAGCGCAAAATCATTGATCAGTATAGAAAGCAAAACAGTAAAAAAGGTAAAGCTGAGGTTCGTGTTAGCTACCTAGCAACAAGCGATCAAGAAGGCGACTGGCTGGAAGAACGTGTCGGTGATATGCGTAATCCAACGGTAGAAGATGAGATTGAACAACGCGAATTAGGCGAAGCCTTAAATGCCTGCATCAATTCATTGCCAGAACGTTATGCCACCATTTTTGTCCAAAAATCCATTGACAATCTAGAAACTGAAACGATCTGTAAGGAACATGATATCACACCGTCAAATTTATGGGTAATATTGCACCGCGCCAGAGTGCAACTTATGGATTGCCTTAAGGACAAATGGTTCAATGAAAAAGACACATGATAGCTAGACTTTTTATCAAATGTGATGATGCTCACGTACTCAGTACGCGTCATCAATACCGTGACTTAAAGTCAAAAGAGAAATTTCGCTTGAAGTTGCACACCACGCATTGTCCAAGTTGTCGTGATTTTGACAAAACGAATCATTCATTTACAAATAAGATGAATCGTTTAAAGTGGGTTCGCCTTTCTGATGAACAGAAGTCTTCCATAAAGCAGCGATTGATGGAAGAATTGAATCGTTAATAGTTTACTGCACACCACAATCCCAACCATATTGCTGGAATCGATTCTACCCAAAAACTGGCATAATAATCACTTTTAAACTTATTAGAGAAGGCAATTGCTAACGCTGTCAATGCATATATGACTAGTGCAATTACCGAATCGTATTGAGTTACTTCAAATTGCCAGATATCTATACCTGCCACTATAAGCAGTAAAAATATGCCCGTGTATTCTGATGCTCTAATACCAATAAGTTGTGGTAAGGTGCGCAGCTCGCTTGCATCATATTTCAGGTCCCGTATTTCAAATGGAATACATAATGCAATTACGAATAAAGTGTATTTGAGTATAGGCAAAACAAGAACAATTGGCATTCCAAAATTTTCTTTTCTAAAAACTGAATTTTCCAATAACTCACTGTTTTCAATAATAATTTCTGGTAACAACACAGCCATCAGCGACCAGCAAAGCCCAATAGTTAACAACTTTAAAATAGGTATCTGTCTAAAACTACGGCCTAGAATTTCGGGTAAAGCGTAGAGAGAAGTCAAAAGGCCGCAAACTAGAAACAAAGCAATGGCATTAATTCCCATTTCTACTACTGCCACAAGAGCAACCACAACGCAAACCATAGTCAACGCAATAATCCATCGCCTAAATCGAAAAGATCGTTGTAACAAATGCACATATTTGGCAAGATTATAACCTACTAACGTAGAAGTTCCCACTGCTAACAACTCCCAAATTGTTGGCTCAAAACCAGCTGACAAAGCAACCACCGCAAAGAAAGCAATGTAACATAAACTCACGTGCAGACTGCTGCGCAAATAGAAGTCAAATAAATCGTGCACCATCCTCATATCTCAAAGGTAATTCCCATCGTTAACAACTTGTCACAAACCGTTGAAAAATCATCCTTTATCGCTGCTCTTACATGTTAGTTTCCACAGCTTAAACGACTATTTTTGTATTGCTTAAAATAGACCCTTAAGACCTATGAATACAGATCGTTTTGCACTTAGACACATTGGCCCACGACGCGCAGATCTTCCAGAGATGTTGGAAAAAATCGGCGTTGAGGATATTGATCAGTTAATTCATGAGACCATTCCTGCGGGAATTAGGCTCAAAAAAGAATTGGAGCTTGACAAAGCCATGAGTGAATATGAATTTTCTTCCCATATCAATACCCTGGGAAATAAAAATAAGCAGTACAAGTCTTTTATAGGATTGGGATATAATGCAGCTATTATACCAGCGGTGATTCAGCGCAATATTTTGGAGAATCCAGGTTGGTATACCGCTTATACACCATATCAAGCAGAGATTGCGCAAGGTCGACTTGAGGCATTGTTGAATTACCAGACCATGGTGACAGACCTCACAGGAATGGAATTAGCAAACGCTTCATTACTCGATGAATCCACAGCTGCTGCAGAGGCAATGACGCTTTTACTTTCAGTTCGTGATCGCGATCAGAAGAAAAATAACCACGTCAAATTCTTCGTGGATCATGACGTACTACCACAAACTAAGGAACTCTTGAAAACACGTGCGATTCCGCTTGAGATTGAGTTGGTAGAAGGTAATCCTAAAGAAATGGATCTTGATGATACCTACTACGCTATTTTGTTACAATATCCTGGTGCGAGTGGTAATGTGGTGGATTATACCGCTTTCGCGAAAGAGTGTTCGAACAAGGGCATTCGAATAGCAGTCGCAGCAGATATCTTATCATTAGTATTGCTGGAAGCTCCTGGACATTGGGGCGCAGATGTCGTTGTGGGAACGACACAACGATTTGGAATCCCATTGGGATATGGTGGTCCTCATGCTGCATTTTTTGCAACTAGAGAAGAATTTAAAAGACAGATTCCTGGGCGTATCATTGGTGTAACTAAGGATATGGATGGCAAGCGTGCACTGCGCATGGCTTTGCAGACAAGAGAACAACACATAAAACGTGACAAAGCCACCTCAAACATATGTACCGCACAGGTTTTACTAGCTGTTATGGCTGGAATGTATGCTGTATATCATGGTCCACGAGGTCTTAAATATATCGCTAGCAAAGTTCACAAACATGCTGCGACACTTGCAGATGCTATTGAAAAACTAGGCATTTATCAGACTAACGAAAATTACTTTGACACGCTTTCATTTAAAGCAGATTCTGATGCGGTACGCAAGGTTGCCTTAGAAATGGAATTGAATTTTTATTATCCCGATGCAGATACAGTGCAGGTTTCTATCAATGAGACTACATCTCTTGCAGATCTGAATGAAATTGTTTCCGCTTTCGCGAAAGCGGTAAATAAAGAAGCAAATTCCATCACAAGACTATTGAAGGAAACGAACTTAGGAACCGGACGCCAGACCGACTTCCTTACGTTTGAGGTTTTCAATTCGTACCATAGCGAGACAGAATTAATGCGTTACATCAAACGATTGGAGCGCAAGGATCTGGCATTAAATCACTCGATGATTGCTTTGGGATCCTGTACAATGAAACTCAACGCCGCAGCAGAAATGTTGCCGCTATCAGATCCTCAATGGGGAAATATCCATCCATTTGTACCGCTGGATCAAGCAGCTGGTTATCAGGAGATGCTCAAAAAATTAGAGCTTCAATTGAATGAAGCTACCGGTTTTGCAGGAACTTCACTGCAACCCAATTCTGGAGCGCAAGGTGAGTTTGCAGGTCTTATGGCGATACGAGCCTATCACATTTCACGAGGTGATGAGCATAGAAATATCTGTTTGATTCCGTCAAGTGCTCATGGGACCAATCCTGCCAGTGCCGTTATGGCTGGTATGCAAGTGGTGGTCACAAAAGCATTGGAAAACGGGAACATTGACGTTGACGACTTAAGAGAAAAAGCAGAAAAATATAAAGACAGCCTAAGTGCTTTGATGGTGACCTATCCATCCACTCATGGCGTTTATGAAAGTGCCATCAAGGAAATTACAGGTTTGATTCATGAAAATGGCGGACTGGTGTATATGGATGGAGCCAACATGAATGCACAGGTTGGTTTGACCAATCCTGGAAACATAGGCGCAGACGTTTGTCACTTGAATTTGCATAAGACATTTGCCATTCCGCATGGTGGTGGCGGTCCTGGAGTAGGTCCTATTTGTGTGGCAAAAAGGCTGGTTCCGTTTTTGCCTACCAATCCTATTGTTCCAACTGGTGGCGATCAAGCGATTACACCTATTAGTGCAGCGCCTTTTGGTAGTGCGTTGGCATGTCTTATTTCCTACGGTTACATCTGCATGCTAGGTGCTGATGGTCTTAAAAGATCTACGGAATATGCCATCATCAATGCTAACTATATCAAAGAAAGACTCAAAGGAAGTTTTGAATGTCTTTATTCTGGTGAACAAGGTCGTGCCGCTCACGAAATGATCATTGACTGCAGACCATTTAAGGAAAACGGTATTGAAGTAGTTGATATAGCCAAAAGATTAATGGATTACGGCTTCCACGCTCCTACTGTTTCTTTTCCTGTAGCTGGTACGATGATGATCGAACCTACAGAATCAGAAAGTAAGACAGAAATGGATCGCTTTTGTGATGCCATGATTTCCATCAGAAAAGAAATTTCAGAATGTGATAAGGATGAACCTAATAATCTTTTGAAGAACGCACCGCATACGATGATGATGCTTACTGCAAATGAATGGGATTTTCCTTACACTCGCGAACAAGCAGCTTACCCATTAGATTGGGTATCACTCAACAAATTCTGGCCATCAGTTCGTAGAGCAGATGATGCTTATGGTGACCGTAATTTGATGTGTACCTGCGCACCAATGGAAGAATATTTATAGAGTTGAAATATGCCAATCGTCATCTGATGATTGGCATATTTATTATGCATGCATAGAAAAATGAGCCGAGAAATAGGATAATCAATTTTTTATCACTTTTTTTACAAATTATTATGATTTTATGAGAGCTAAAATTACTGGTGTAGGAAGTTATGTTCCAGATGTTGTGCGTAAAAACGAGGAGTTTTTAAATCACGAGTTTCTTAACAACGACGGTAGTTCCTTTGGTAGTGATAATCAGACGATCATTGAAAAGTTTACCGCTATTACTGGTATTGAGGAGCGTCGCTATATTAACGACACCCAATTCACCAGCGATATAGCTGCCGAGGCTGCAAAAAAAGCTATTGAAGATTCCAAAGTTGACCCAGAAACACTTGATTATATTATTGTCGCGCACAATTATGGTGATGTGAAGCCAAATGGTGGCAGCAGTGATATGGTTCCTAGTTTAGGCACTCGTGTCAAACAAAAATTGGGCATCAACAATCCGGGTTGTGTTGCGTATGATGTTCTCTTCGGTTGTCCTGGATGGATTCTGGGATTGACTCAAGCAGATTCTTTTATAAAATCAGGACTGGCTAAAAAAGTTCTAGTCATTGGAGCAGAGGCTCTTTCTAGAGTTGTGGATCCTCATGATAGGGATAGTATGATCTATTCTGACGGTGCTGGTGCAGTGATCGTGGAACAAAGTGATGACGAGACCGGAATCATTGGTCAAGCTACAGCAACCTATACCAATGAAGAGGCTTATTTCATCTTTAATCAAAAATCCTACAACGTTAAGTTAGAAGATAAAACGCAGTACATTAAAATGTACGGTCGACGCATCTACAATTTCGCACTTTCTAAAGTTCCGGAAGGTATGAAAGCCGCTTTAGATCAATCTGGTGTTGACATCAAGGACCTCAAGAAGATATTTATCCATCAGGCTAATGAAAAAATGGATGAAGCCATCGTTACTAGATTCTATAAGTTGTACGGTATGGAAATGCCTCAACATATCATGCCTATGATCATCCATAAATTGGGAAACAGCAGTGTTGCAACCGTTCCTACGGTTATGGATCTTGTAATGAAAGGCAAAATGAAGGATCACAAAGTTGAAAAAGGTGATGTGGTAATGTTTGCCAGCGTTGGAGCTGGAATGAACATTAATGCCATTGTTTATAGGTATTAGATTAATCTAACTCTTTTTTTGTAAATAATACTTGAGTTGTCACTTAATAACTTGATACCGCATTAAACGACAGTGAATCTAAAATTTTTTAAAATCAGTTAAAACGTCTGAAAAACAGCAAGAACCACCTGTCCTTTTGAAGAATTGCTGGTGATTTCTCTCATATATCCAGCCTGTATGCGTAAATCTGAATTTAAGCGATAACCTACACCTCCAAAACTCCAGTTGCGGTCAAACCTTTCCACGGTTGAATTGCGCAGCTGTGTCTCACCATTAATAAAAATCTCATTCCAAAATGGTAGGTAAAAATCACTCAACTCTTCCTCGCTATTGTAAAAGTTGACATTCACAAACAGCGTATAACGCGCCCTGCTACGAAAATCCTGATCCTCAATAAATCGCTCCTCAAAACGGAAACGGTGTCTTATTCCAAAAGTCTTACCTGCATCTGTATCCATCCAAACGTCCTGATGCAAACGATGTTCTGAAGTTCCCGCATCACCAGACCCAAAGGGCTCACTATAAAAATACCCATACCCTGCATGTAGTTCTAGTGTTCCCGCTTTTGGCGTGTAGGCAATAGCTGTACGAGCAATAAATTGCTGAAAATCGTTGGTCACTTCATAGGTACGAAACTGAAAATCTCCAGCCACTTTAAATCTCTCTGACAATGGAACAGTATAAAAATACTGACTCCACAAACCTGTCTCGCTGACACCACGTTGGGACAGCGCCACCTGACAGGTGATAATTATTATAAATACCGCTAAGAAATTTTTCATGGGAAGGATTATACTTACAAAGCTACAAAGGGTCTTGGTAGGAAGCAAAAAAGCAGCCTTGCAAAATCTTTTTTGCTTACGAGCGACAACGTGATAGTACTGGCGTTGGATGAGAATTCCGCTTTCGCGAAAGCGATAAAATCAGCTAACCTTGTAACATAAATAGGTATATAGCGACTAATAGAAAAGCAGTGAATGTCGCACTATTACTGGCCTGAATTGATGTCAGAGTAATGTGTTTGGTATGATTATTGCTACTATATTTTTGGTTGTCAAAAGCTGACAGCCGCCTAATTTTTTAATCTTTTTATTTTAATGAGACAACTCAAAATCACCAAGCAGGTTACCAACCGTGAGTCTAAATCGCTAGACAAGTATCTACAAGACATCTCTAAGATCGACCTGATCACTGCAGAGGAAGAAGTGGAACTGGCACAGCGTATTAAAAAAGGTGATCAGAGAGCACTTGAGAGATTGACTACTGCAAACTTACGTTTTGTGGTTTCTGTTGCAAAACAGTATCAAAATCAAGGGCTTAAATTACCCGATCTTATTAATGAAGGAAATGCCGGTCTCGTAAAGGCTGCCAAAAGGTTTGATGAAACTCGCGGTTTCAAATTCATATCGTACGCGGTATGGTGGATACGCCAGTCGATCTTACAGGCACTAGCAGAGCAGTCACGTATCGTGCGACTTCCATTGAACAAAATCGGTTCGATTAACAAAATCAACAAGGCTTTTTCACACCTCGAGCAACTGCATGAGCGTCCACCATCACCTGAAGAACTAGCAACTGAGCTAGATATGACGGTAAGTGACGTGAAGCAATCGCTTAAGAATGCCGGGCGTCACGTATCCATGGATGCGCCGCTTAAAGAAGGTGAGACTTCTAACCTTTACGACGTTGTTCGTAGTGGTGAGTCACCTAATCCTGACCGCGCTCTATTGCATGAGTCGCTAACGCTTGAGATTACTCGCGCGCTAGAGACACTATCGCAAAAAGAGGCAGATGTTATTTCTCTATACTTCGGTATTGGGAACCAGCAGCCTATGAGTTTGGAAGAGATAGGTGAAACTTTTGACTTGACCCGTGAGCGCGTGCGCCAGATCAAGGAAAAAGGAATCAAGAGACTACGCCAGAACAGCCGTAGTAAAATCTTGAAGTCTTATCTAGGATAAGCCATTTTATTATATTTTTTTATACTGAAGCGCCTGAGAGGGCGCTTTTTTATTGGGTTGTTTTTTGTTTTTTGCTTTCCTGCCTGCGGCAGGCAGGCGCAAAACATCTAATGCATCTTATAAATCAAAGTGAAAAGGTTTTTTGAATCTGCTCTATCACAACTTTTTGAAATCATCACACCATATCTCCTGAAACCGTATTGAAATTTAAAAATTATTTCAAATTGACAACAGTTTATACGCTCTGTATAGTTCTTGTAGTGGTTAATTTACCCATTGGGAAGCAATTCTTACTCTATTTTTATCGAAAATCTTTAGTGCTCGTTATGACACATTTTTATTCTCTGATTATCTTCTTTTCATTCTACACTGGATCTTCACAAAGTTTACCCGTCAATTTTGAAGGAGATATAACCACATCAAATTTCGTTGATTTTGAAGGTGGAACAGCAATAGTAACATCAAACCCAAATTCATCAGGAATCAACACAAGTTCATCTGTTGCACGAATCATTAGAGATGGAGGAGCACCTTTTGCAGGTAGTAAAATTTTATTGACAGATAATTTAGATTTTTCTGAGTTAACTAAAATAACCATGAAAGTCTATTCAAGTGCACCTGTGGGAACTACGGTAAAGTTTAAACTAGAAGGCTCTGGGCCAGCTGCAGACGTAGATGCTTTTACCACCGTTTCCAACTCATGGGAAACTTTGGAATGGGTTTTTGTAGGCACTGAAAATAATCTAAATGAAATTGTTTTCATGTTTGATTTTGGCAATGTTGGAGATGGTTCAGATGATTCTACATTTTATTTTGATGATATTGAACAGGTTTCAGGACCAGTAGCACCTGTACCTACTTCTTTACCCATTGATTTTGAATCAGATGTTGTCAGTACTGATTTCATCAATTATAATGGTGCTAAAGCAACCATTATTTCTAACCCGCAGATGGATGAAGATAACCCAAGCGAGACCGTTTGTCAAGTAGTGAGGGATGGTGGTAATTTTTGGGCAGGAAGCAAAGTCTTTTTAAATGAAAACATTGATTTATCTACCATGTGGTACATTTCAATGAAGGTTTATACCACAGCACCCGTAGGTACTAGAATTAAATTAGAACTTGAAAACTCAGGCGGAATTACTAATCTAGATCAATTAACCACAGTCTCTGGTGCATGGGAAACCATAAGTTGGAATTTTGATGGAAAGGCTAGTGATTACAATAGGATACAGGTAATGTTTGATTTTGGAACTATTGGAGACGGTTCATCTACCTCTACCTTTTTGTTTGACGAGGTGCAACAAATATCTGGTCCTGCTTTACCAGAGGCATTACCAACAACCCTTCCTATAGATTTTGAAAACAGCGTTGTAACTACAGACTTTACAAATTTTTTCGGCGCAGAAACGACAATCCTTCCCAACCCAAAAATGGACGCAAACAACCCTAGTGCTACAGTAGGGAAATTTCTAAGAAGTGGTGGTGCAGGATTTATGAGAAGTAAATTAAGGTTGACAGATTATCTTAAGAACATGTCAACTACTGGAACGATATCTATGAAAGTGTATACAGAAGCTCCAGTTGGATCCATCCTTAAATTCAAATTAGAAAGTACTCCACCAGAACAATTTGGTAAAGAACAAGACGCATTAACCACAGTATCTGGCGAGTGGGCCACCTATACTTGGGATCTTTCAAACGCCGATAGCCCTATATACGATGTACTAACCTTGATGCTAGGTTATAATGGAGCAAATGATGCATCTCCAAATGCAACGTTTTTCTTCGATGATATCCAGATCATATCAAATACTTTAAGTAATGACGTTGACCAGGCTTTAAGCATTGACGACATTTATGCTTTTCCAAACCCTTCTAAAGATTTAATTACAATTACATCTAAAAACGAGAGTATAGAAAATATTACACTTTATAACACTCTGGGAAACAAGGTCAATGAAGTTAAACCCAATAGCCTTAGTACAATTATTGACACCTCAACTTTAGCTAGTGGAATGTACTTTGCTCGAATTTCAACCACATTAGGAGTAAGTACTATTACATTAGTAAAAAAATGAAAACTTACCACCCATTTTTTGATCCTTTAGTTCTTTGGAAGCGCTCTTTCGGCTATGGCCTAGAATAATCGCTTTGTCTGAACCTACAGGGCATGAAACAAATACAGAGATTACTATCAACAGCAATAGGAATCGTAAAATTTGAAATCTCTTAGTTTTAATAGTTGAAAACTTCATTTATCAGTTGCATCGTTGACCAACCTAAGTCTAATTTAATTAGCCAATAATTTCGATCCAATAAACTGGTCAGATCGAATTTGCTATTCAACCTTTGAATGCAATCAATTCCTGCTAGATTTTAGCCTGATACGTATACAAATCAAAATAACGACCTTCTTTAGCAATCAACTCGTCATGAGTGCCACGTTCCGCGATTTCTCCTGATTCAATGACTAGTATTTGGTCTGCTTTCTTAATAGTGCTTAATCGATGAGCTATGATGATCGTGGTTCTGTTTTTAACTAGTTCTCCTAAAGATTTTTGAATAAGAGCCTCGCTTTCAGTATCTAGGTTGGATGTAGCTTCATCAAGAATAATGATTTTAGGATCGGCTAGGATGGCTCTGGCAATAGCAATACGCTGGCGTTGACCACCAGATAATTTGACACCACGCTCGCCTATCAACGTATCTAGTCCATCATCAAAACGGTCTGTAAACTCATTGACGTGACCAGCTTTAACTGCTGCAAGCAAACGATCCTCGCTGGCGTCTGGTCGTGGGAATAATATGTTTTCCCTTATACTTCCCTCAAATAAAAACTCGTCCTGTAATACAACTCCCAGATGCTTTCTAAAGCTAGCCAGCTTCACTTTGGACATATCCTGACCATCAATAGTAACCATGCCCTTGACGGGATTCAAAAATGTCGCTGACAATCCCGCGATGGTAGATTTTCCAGAACCTGAACTTCCAACCAGCGCAATGGTAGATCCAGATTTTGCTTCAAAAGAAATGTTATGAATCACCTCTTTGCCTTTCTCGTATGAAAAAGAGACGTTTTCAAATTTCAAGTCGCCTTTAAAATGTTGCAAGTCAATCGTGCGGTCACCCATTTCATCTTCAGGAGTAAGATTCATTAGCTCTTCTGTACGGTCCAGTCCTGCAAGCGCTTCTGTGAGTTGGCTACCAATATTGCTCATCTGTATAATGGGCGCGATCATAAAACCTAGCAGAATAGTAAAGAACAAAAATTCTCCAACTGTCATATCGCCTTCCATCATGAAATAACCACCTATTCCCATTATACCAACTGAGGCTAATCCCAACAAAAAGGTAGAACTACTGGTGACTATTGCAGTTGCGGTTAGACTCTTCTTTACATTCTGGTAGAGTCGATCGACACCTTCTTCAAAGATTTTGTTTTCTTGAGCTTCAGCTCCAAAGCCTTTGATCACTCGCACACCTGCCAGAGTTTCAGTTAATCTTCCAGTTACATCTGCACTTATTTTTCCTCGATTTCTGAAAATAGGCCTGATATATTTGAAGGCTCTCAAAGCGACAAAGCCAAAAATCGCTACCGGTAGAAACACAAATAAGGTCATTAAGGCGTTGATCCTAATCAGCAATACTAGCGAGACGATCGCTGTAATCGTTCCACCAACCAATTGAACAAGGCCTGTTCCTATCAAATTGCGCACGCCTTCCACATCATTCATAATCCGCGATACTAGTGCTCCTGACTTTGAATTATCGAAAAAACTAATGGGTAGTGACAGGACTTTCTTTTGAACTTGCGCGCGCAGTTCTGAAATTAAAAACTGTGCCTGTACACTCAATATTATGGTCAACAAATAAGATGTTATTGCCTGCACGAGCAATGCAAACCCCACTAACCACAGTAAATCATAGAGCGCCTCGTAATCTTTATTAGGAATAACATCGTCCAGTAACGCTTTAGATTTCCATGGCAATACAAGACTCGCGAGTCTACTGATGACGATAAGAATCAGCCCGATGAATACCAACTTCCTACGTGGCCAAATAATCGTTTTAAATGCCGAGGTTATCGTGACTTTGGATCTGCTATTCGCTGAATTTTCCGCTTCTTCATTCATAGTTGGTAAAGATAGGGTTTGTGGTTAGTCAGCTTTCGCGAAAGCGAGATCAATCAAATAATAGTTCAAGTTTTAAAGTTTTGTCAATTTGATACATCAATGAAACAATACGTTTTAGAACTTTTACCTTTATCTATCAAAGAATTCATACTGATGAAGAAATTAAAAATAGCGCTCGACTGGACTCCTAACATCAATCACATCGGCTTTTTTGTGGCACAAGAGCTAGGTTTCTACAAAGATTCTGGGTTAGATGTCACTATCATAGATCCTTCCCAAGACAACTATAAAACAACGCCGGCCAAAAAAGTAGAAAACGGTGATGCCGATTTTGCTTTGTGCCCAACAGAAAGCATCATAAGCTATCAAACCAAAGCGAACTCATTCCATCTTATAGGCATTGCAGCAATTCTCAAAAAAGACTTGAGTGCTATTGTAGTGAAAAGTGATAGTGGTATAAAATCACCACGTGATCTGGATGGTAAAAAATACAGTTCTTACGAGGCGAGGTATGAAGATGAGATCGTACGCCAGATGATTATTAATGATGGTGGTCAAGGAGAATTCAAAATAGGTTATCCAGAAAAATTGGGTATCTGGGACACGGTTCTGGATGGTGAGTTTGATGCTACGTGGATATTTTTGAATTGGGAAGGTGTGGCTGCAGAAGCGATGGAAACTCCTGTACGTTATTTCAAAATGGAGGATTATGATATTCCTTACTCGTACTCTCCAGTTTTGGTTGCCAACGGTGATTTATTGGATGATCGTAAAACTGATTATTCAAAATTTTTAGAGGCAACAGCTAAAGGTTTTCTACACTGCAAGGAATATCCGCAGGAGAGTATTGCTCTTTTCAAGAAATATGTTCCCAGCAGTGATGTACATATTAATCTAGATAAAGCTCTTGAATTATCGTTACCTAGTTTTGATGCAAGAGATAATTGGGGACTTTTTGACTCCAGCATTATCGGCCGATTTGTAGATTGGATAAAATATAAAAAACTGGAAACCAAAACATTTGAAGCTGCAGATTTGTTCACCAACTCCTTACTAGAAAAATAATTTAAAATACTTATGTGGGCACTAACAAATCAGGCAACTCCACTTTTATTTCCAATACCAATTTTGAATTACCTAAAGCTAAACGAGTACAAATCTACTGCTTCAGGTAATTTTAGAGGATGAAGTGATTATATTAGTCTGTTCATAAGGTAAATCAACCAGCCAATATGTACGATAAAAAAATAGCCATTATTGGCTGCGGGAATTTAGGTCTTTCAATACTCAATGGACTTCTAGCAGATCCCAAGATTGATCCCAAAAAAATAACAGTAACTAAACGCCGTACCTCGAGCTTAAGTCATCTTGCTGATACTGGCATTCACATTACTTCCAATAATATCGAAGCTGTTCAACAATCAGAGTTGCTGATTATTGCCCTAAAGCCGTACACAATTCTTGAAATCCTTAAGGAACTTAAAGGAGTTCTAAAAGAGGATCAACATATTATAGCCTCGTTAGCGACTGGGATTTCTATACAGCAAATTGAATCTGCAATTGATCTTGATATTCCTGTATTCAGAGCGATGCCTAATACAGCAGCAGATGTAGGTGAATCCTTGACGTGTATAGCAAGCAGCACTTCAAATGCAGATTCAGAAAAGATTGTAAAACAGTGTTTTGATACCATAGGTACTTCTATCGTTATCAATGAAGAATTGATGGATGCCGCTACCGTTTTGGGTGCATGCGGTATTGCATACGTATTAAGATTTATGCGCGGTATGATTCAGGGTGGCATTGAGATAGGCTTTGATGCCGTTACTGCCAGCAACATTGTGACACATACCGTAAAAGGAGCCGCTCAGTTGCTTATTGAGCGCAAGCAACATCCAGAACACGAGATTGATAAAGTTACAACTCCCAAAGGCTGTACTATTGCCGGCTTAAATGAAATGGAGCATAATGGCTTTAGTAGTGCTCTTATCAAGGGAATTGTAACATCGTACGATAAAATCGAGAAGTAAACTACTGAACCTTTACCATGATTCAGCTATTGAGAACGGATTCGGCTCATGAGGATTTCCAGCAACTCATACCACTTCTGGATCGCTATCTGTCCGTTACAGATGGTGATGACCATGCGTTTTATAATCAGTTCAATAGGCTGGACGATATCAATCATGTCGTTCTCGCTTACGAGAATAAAATAGCAGTAGGCTGTGGTGCTTTCAAAAAATCAATTGGTGATATCGCAGAGATAAAGCGTATGTTCACCATGGAAAATGCGAGAGGAAAAGGAGTTGCCACAAAGATTTTGATTGAATTGGAATTTTGGGCAAAACAACTGAATTTTACAAAATTACAGCTGGAGACAGGCATCAACCAACCAGAAGCGATTGGCTTATATGTAAAGAATGGCTACACTCCTATTCCCAATTATGACCAGTATATAGGAATGCCGTTGAGTAAATGCTTTGAGAAGCCATTGAACTTATAAATTACTTTATCTAAACACCATCAAACTATGATTTCTATTTCAACTACCATTCTTCACTCGCTTATAGGCTCCGACATCACGAGTACTGGAATTTCCACCGGTACAGCAATAGGTTGCTCGATTGCTGTCGTATGTTCATGGACGCGTAATAAGTCCATTAAATGGGCTATTCTAGCTGGAATTTTTAGTTGGTTCTATGTGATCTATTTCTATTTCACACGAACCGAAGAAGAAAGTCCCAATTAGCATAAATAAAAAAGCCTCGCAAATTGCGAGGCTTTTCAATATGTATGAAAGAGTCCTTAAGACTTCTTATCAAATTTCTTGTATTTGTTCTTGAACTTGTCAATACGTCCAGCAGTATCGATAAGTTTTGTAGTACCCGTATAAAATGGGTGCGACGTTCTAGAAATCTCTAGTTTGATCAATGGATACTCAGTACCATCTACGTCGATTGTTTCTTTAGCATTTGCGGTGGACTTAGTGATGAAAACCTCATCATTAGACATGTCCTTAAACGCAACTAACTTATATTCTTCTGGGTGAATTCCTTTTTGCATGATCTTGTGCTTTATTCTTTAGCGGCTGCAAATTTAATGTTTTAAATTAAATACACAATAGCAATAGAAGCAAAAATACATCCTTTTCAACCATTAATTCACAGGCTCATAACGGTTATATTTGCAATCAAACCTTCAAAGTTGACTATCTAGTGGATCAAATAGTAAAGAAAAACGCTGCTGTATTAGGATTGATTGGTGCTATAATTACCGCTACACTATACATCTATATCTGGCAAACTCAGGATTTCCAAAACATGGCAATTGGTGTCGTGACGCTCATTTTGCCACTTGCCATTGGTATCGCGGCACAAGTGTACAGTAAGAACAAACTAGGTGGCTATCTAACGCTCAAACAAGCGGTACTCGCCTATTTCCTGGCGGTTTTGATCATCTTTGTGACTGAAGCTCTTGTCAACTATTTGATATACGTAGTATGGGATCCTAGCGCACAAGAAACCGTGCGGTTGATGCAGGAACAGATGGTAGCTCAGGAAAAAGCGGCATCAAATGCTGCCGTTAAGGTCAGTGAGATCGATTATTCTGCTAAGGAATATTTGATTGCGGCGACTTCAAAATTGTTGTTTTACACGGTTATTGGTATCATCACCGCATTCTTTATCAAGAAAAATCCGCCGGCATAGATGCAGCTTACCATTGTCATACCGTTACTCAATGAGGCACAATCCATCCCAGAATTACAGGAATGGATCGATCGCGTACTCGCCACAAGTGAGCTTTCCTATGAAGTCATTTACATCGACGATGGTAGTACAGATGGTAGTTGGGATGTTTTGAGTTCGCTTTCGCGAAAGCGAGATCATATAAAAGCCATTCAATTCCTTAGTAATTACGGTAAATCACAAGCTTTGCATGCAGGATTCAATTCTGCCCAAGGTGATGTGGTAATAACCATGGATGCAGACTTACAGGACAGTCCCGAGGAAATTCCAGAACTCTACCGCATGATTGCCAGCGATAATTATGATCTGGTGAGTGGCTGGAAGAAAAAACGTTACGATTCTGTACTTTCCAAAAATTTGCCTAGCAAACTGTTCAATTGGGCGGCACGACGCACCAGCGGTGTCCAGTTAAATGATTTCAATTGCGGGTTGAAAGCCTATCGCAAGGAAGTTGTCAAAAATATTGATGTACATGGTGAGATGCACCGGTACATTCCTGTGCTAGCGGCTAATGCAGGTTATACCAACATCACCCAAAAGGTGGTTCAGCATCAAGCGCGCAAATACGGTGAGACCAAATTTGGGTACGATCGATTCATCAAAGGTTTTCTGGATCTGGTCACCATTGCTTTTATCTCAAGATTTGGGAAACGTCCCATGCATTTATTTGGTACTATGGGATTCTTGATGTTTGCCGTTGGATTTGTAATTGCCGTGTATGTTGGTGGATCAAAGCTTTATAAAATGGCAGCAGACCTACCCTATCAGCTTGTTACTAGAAATCCATGGTTTTATATCGCGCTTACGGCAATGGTTTTGGGGAGTTTGTTCTTTATCGCTGGATTTTTGGGCGAGTTGATCATTAGAACAGGAAGCAATCAGGATCGCTACACCATAGCCGATAAACTACAAGGCAAGTCCTAATTTTCTTGCAGCCTCTAATTGATGTGCTATTTTAGTGTTTCAAATTAGGTCCATGAAGTACCAGCTTTCTTTTCTATTCTTTTTATTTGTTATTCTAGGCAATGCTCAAGAAAATTTTGGAATTCAATTTCCAAATTCCAGTCAACGTTCCAGCGTATGCGGCTATTTTGAACAGGCATTTCAAAACAAACCAAAGGAATCTTCTTTTGTAATCAAGCGTGAGAACAATCAATTGTTTTTTGAAACCAATGATGACAGATGGGTAAAGCAACTTTTTAAAAATCCGCAGGATGGAATTGCTGTGGATATTGTTTCTAAAGATCGCTATGCATGTGACACACGATCAGAATCTTCACAAATAAAGGGAAAACTGTTGGAACCAGTCTATACCAAAGAAATAAAAAGAGGTTTAAAACCTTATGAAAACAAGCGTTATCGAGTAGCGGTAGGCAAGATTCCTACCTCAATGCTTAAGGAAGATTTAGAGTTCAATATTCTCTTTTTGAATAATAATATCCTTTGTAAATATTACACCATCTTCAATCTGGCATCCTATCCATGGGGATTATTGGATATGGGCGTTTACCTAGATTCCATCATTTACAAAAACGAAAAAATCGTAAACGATAGCGAGCAAGCCGTGATGAGATATAAAACGCTCCAGTTTGTGATTCCGTTCGAGAAGAATAAGTCGGTTTATGATCCATCTGACATCAAGCCTTTATACGATTCCCTACGTCTAACCGATTTTAATATAAAAACCATTGACATAAAAGCGTACGCCAGCGTGGAAGGAAGCACTGAGCGTAACATGGAGCTACAACAGGAACGTGGTAGCAGTATTGCGAGTTCGCTGCAATCGTTTCAGTCTCCAGAAATTGAAACCAATATCACGACTTCTGAAAATTGGGTAGAGTTTTTTAACGATGTGGAAAGAACAAAATACTCAGATCTTAAATCCAAGTCTAAATCTCAGATCAAAGCGGCGCTTACAGGAGCGACTTCTGCGGCTTTGGAACCTATATTGGAAAACCATCGCAAGGCAGTAATTACTTTAGAACTGGACAAAATTGATATCTACAAGGAAAAGTCCATTCCCGAATTGACGACTTTATTCAACACGTCCATATCTGGCAATGACCTTGAGGAAGCCGCAGCGATCCAGAATTCATTATTGGAAAAGATTAGAATATCTGCATCTCCAGACATCTTGAAAAAAATAACAATACCACGACAGGTAGAATATGTGAACTTCATCAATAAAAAAGTCATGTATGATTATCTCATGGATGTGCGAATGACGATGATCGCCTACAACGAATTGAAACAATTAGCAGAACTAGATCCTAAAAACCCGAGGCTACAATACAATCTTGCCGTCCTCAAATTTGTCATCTGGCGCAACAATGCCGCACCTATCGACGCTAACCAATTCAAAAAACAAATCGCCGACCTGCAGAATTATGGTATAGATCGCACCCTGATAGATCGCATGAATATCAATTACCATATCGTTCGAGCTGAACGTGAGATGCGCAAGCGCAACTTCAATGAGAAAGATAAAAGCGTTCTGAATATCTTGAGCACCTACAACCGGATTCCGCTAACTGACGGTGATTATCTGAGTCTGGCTCAGTTCCTAACTTATTATGCTCAGAATGGTGAGGCTGTAAAGCTGTTGGAACCCAGAGCGCGAGAAATTACCATTGATGAAGACTTATTGTTTTATTACCTCAATCTTACACTTATTGACAAACGACTAACTCAGTCTGATGCATATCGCACCATCATGCTCAATGCAGTCAATCTCAATCAACAGCGCTATTGCGAGCTGTTCAATCCATCCTTGGAAGGTGGCGTGACTTTTCAATTGCTGGAAGATGATTATTTGAAAAATAGTTATTGTGAGAATTGTGTAAATTAAGTCCTTATTTAACCTTAGTCTGATAAAATCTTACCTTTGTTAACTACACCATTTAAAGCACCATGGACAAAAAGCACATTCTAGATGTAGCAACTGCTTGGACAAAAGAGCCGTTTGATACTGACACCATTTCAAAAACTAAACTACTAATCGATTCTGGATCTGATGAATATTTGGAATCCTTCTATAAAAATTTAGAATTCGGTACTGGTGGTATGCGCGGCATTATGGGAGTTGGGACCAATCGTATTAACAAATACACGTTGGGTAAAAACACGCAGGGACTTTCCAGTTATTTGAAGAAATCCTTTCCCGATGAACAGGTCAAGGTTGCTATCGCTTACGATTGTCGCCATAATTCTAAGGAACTGGCCATTACCGTGGCAGAGGTCTTCAGTGCAAACGGAATACTGGCGTATATTTTCCCAGAATTGAGACCTACACCTCTACTTTCCTATACGGTAAAACGTAAAGGTTGTCACGCGGGTATCGTACTTACTGCAAGTCATAACCCACCAGAATATAATGGTTATAAGGTGTACTGGCAGGATGGTGGACAATTAGTGCCGCCACAGGATCAAGAAGTTCTGGACACGATTGAAAACACACAGTTTGCCGATATCAATTTTGATAAAAACGAAGATCTGATTCAGTACTTGGATGAAAGTGATGATCAGGCATTTATTGATGATAGTGTCAAAGCTGGAAAAATAGCGGGCGATGTAGATCGTTCCAAAGTGAAAATCGTATTTACCAGTTTACATGGTACCAGCATCACGTTAGTTCCAGATACGCTTAAAGCTGCTGGATATACAGATGTTCACATCGTACAGGAACAAGCTGTACCTAACGGTGATTTCCCAACGGTGGCTTCTCCTAATCCAGAAGAACCAGAAGCACTAGCTCTTGCCGTGCAACTGGCTAATAAAATAAACGCAGATATCGTCATAGGAACAGATCCAGATTGCGATCGTCTAGGAATAGCCGTGCGTGATAATGACGGTACTATGAAGTTGCTCAACGGTAACCAGACCATGATTGCCATGACCGCTTTATTGCTGGAAAAAACAGATCTTGAATCACTCACAAATCCATTCATTGGTTCCACTATTGTGAGTACACCCATGATGCATGCTCTTGCAGAAGGAAATGGTATAGAATGCAAGGAAGGCCTGACCGGTTTCAAATGGATCGCAAAAATGATCGTGGACCATCCAGATCAAGATTTCATTGGTGGTGGTGAGGAAAGCTTTGGATACATGGTAGGCGATTTCGTTCGTGATAAAGATGCAGTTACTGCGACTTTACTGGCTTGTGAATTGATCGCTTTCGCGAAAGCGAACAACACAACCGCCTACAAATATCTATTAGAGCTGTATGTAAAATACGGCTGCTATCAGGAACGATTGGTAAGTCTCGTCAAAAAAGGCATTTCTGGAGCGCAGGAAATCAAGCAAATGATGATCGATTTGAGACAGAATCCACCGACTAAAATTGCTGGCAAAAAAGTCACGATTATAGAGGACTACCAAAACTCTAAACGAACAAATAAAGATCTCTCCACAACGGAAACCATGGATATCCCAAAAGCAAATGTCCTCATTTTCTATCTGGAAGATGGAAGCAAGATCGCCGCCAGACCTAGTGGTACCGAGCCGAAAATCAAATTCTACATGTCAGTCAAGGAAGAACTGGATAGTGTGGATGAATATGAAACGGTACAAAAAAACCTCAATGCAAAACTCGCTGGGATTCTTAAAAGCCTAGACATCAATTAATGAATTACTTCAAGGAAATTTTAAAGTACGCCAGACCATATAAGCGTTTTGGCGTACTTAATATTATATGTAATATTTTCTATGCACTATTTGGAACGCTGTCATTTGTGGCGCTGGTTCCCGTTATGAAAGTACTATTTCAAACCACAGAAGATGAATACGTAAAACCTGTATGGCAGGGAATCACAAACTCAAAAGAATATCTGGAAAGCTATATTAATTGGTACGTCACAGATGTCATGAACGAGGATCAAGGGCAAGCGTTGATCATGATGATCGCGCTCGTATTGATTCTTTTTTTATTGAAGAATTTGTTCGGGTATTTGGGAATGTATTTTATCACATTTTTACGCAACGGCGTCATGCGCGATATAAGAAATGCCTTATATCATAAGATCGTCAACCTGCCTATCTCCTATTTTTCTGAAAAGCGTAAGGGTGACGTCATTGCTCGCGCCACTGGTGATGCACAAGAAGTGCAAACCAGTTTTTTATCCATTCTTGAATTAATCATTAAGGAACCGCTCAACATCATTTTTGCTTTGATTGCCATGCTTATTTTTAGCGTTAAGCTCACGATTTTTGTTTTGGTATTTATTCCTATTTCCGGTTTCATAATTTCCCTGATAGGAAAACGACTTAAGAAACGATCAGCCAAAGTGCAGCGCGAACAAGGATTTTTCTTATCACTATTGGAAGAAACCCTCGGCGGACTTAAAGTCATCAAAGGTTTCAACGCAGAGCGTCGTATGCAAGACACATTTCAGGACAGTACCCAACGGTATTACAATTTTGCCAACAAGCTGGAACTGCGTAAAGGTCTGGCAAGTCCGGTTAGTGAATTCTTGGGGATTTTGGTGATTGGGACCTTGCTATGGTTTGGTGGGACGATGGTTTTTGAAGGTGATATTGATGGTGCCATCTTCATTTCCTTTATGGGACTTGCGTATGGAATTCTGACTCCTGCAAAAGCTATTTCTAAAGCCAGCTACGGTGTGAAACAAGGAAATGCCGCAGCAGAACGTGTATTGCAAATTTTACATACTGAAAATCACATCAAGGATAAGGATAATGCTGTTGAAGTTTCCGCTTTCGCGAAAGCGGTACAATTCAACAATCTCACCTTTGCCTATGGAGATGAGGACGTTTTGAAAGACTTCTCGCTAGAAATCCCAAAAGGATCCACAGTGGCGCTGGTAGGACAATCTGGTAGCGGTAAAAGTACGATCGCAAACCTCGTCACAAGATTCTACGATGTTTCTAACGGTAGCATATCCATTGACGGTCACAATATCAAAGATGTGAGCTTAAAGAGCTTGCGTGATCAAATGGCGATAGTGACCCAAGACAGTATTTTATTTAATGATACGGTTGCCGTGAATGTGGCTCTAAGCAATAAAAACGCCACCGATGAAGAGGTCATCGAAGCATTGAAAATAGCCAATGCTTGGGAGTTTGTATCTCAGTTGCCGCAAGGCATTCATACCAATATAGGCGACAGCGGTAACAAACTTTCTGGCGGTCAGAAGCAACGCTTGAGTATTGCTCGCGCCGTTCTCAAAAATGCGCCTATCCTAATTCTGGATGAGGCAACTAGTGCACTGGATACAGAAAGTGAACGATTGGTTCAAGAAGCATTAGAGAACGTCATGAAAAACCGTACTTCCATCGTCATCGCACACCGCTTGAGTACGATTCAAAAAGCAGATAAGATTGTCGTGATGAGCAAAGGAAAGATTGTAGAGCAAGGCACGCATGAAGAACTTATCGCGTTGCAAGGCATCTATAACAACCTGGTGAATATGCAAAGTCTGGCTTAAGCCATGGAGCAACTGGTTCATTCTTTCAATTCCGACATTTCAAAAATTGAACTGCCATCGCAGTTCAATTTTCCGTTTTATTATCAGCCGCATGAGCTCGCCATAAAGGCTGCCGAACAGTTGAAGGAATATCTTGACAAGCAATCTCAATGGTTTGTAGAAAATGGATCGCAGGAAGCTGGAAAGATGTTTGGGGTTTTGGTGATTCGAGATGTTGATCATCGGATAGGTTTTCTTGCTGGGTTTTCAGGAAAATTGGGAGGCGAGACCACACAACCCTATTTTGTGCCGCCAGTATATGAATTGGAACGAGTGGATATATTCTTCAAGCAAGAAACCGATAAGCTTGATACTATCACAAAGCAGATAGCAGCGCTAGAAAAGGATCCTAAAACAAAACAGATATTTTCCGATTATCATGAGCAATCCGATTTACAAACCAGATTATTGGAAACTGAAAACCAAAGAATTAAAGCTATAAAACGCGACAGACGGAAGTTTGTAAAGAAAAAACAAGCTGAAATAGATCCTGAAAGTTTCAAAAAACTGGAAGCCCAACAACGACAGCTCAGTCTCAACAACAATTTCTTTCTCAAAGAATATGAGGAGTACCTGAATCAAAAAATTGAGCCGCTTCAAAAGCAATTTGAATCATTAAGTACACAACTAGAGACCTTGCGTAATAATCGGCGTGATGGATCTCACTGGTTGCAGGACTGGTTGTTTGACGAATACAATTTTCTCAATGCGAGAAAAGAAACCCGACGTGTTAAGGACCTTTTCAAAGCCAGGATTCCAGATGTACCACCAGCGGGAACCGGTGATTGTGCAGCTCCTAAAATGCTGCAATATGCTTATGCAAACGACCTCAAACCCATCACAATGGCCGAATTCTGGTACGGTCCATCACCAGCATCCAAGGTGAGAAAACATGGGAATTACTATCCTGCCTGTCGCGGTAAATGTGAACCGGTTCTTGAGTTTATGCTGCAGGGATTGGACGTTGAGGAGAATCCGCTGTTGGAGAATCCTGCTGTTGGCAAAGAGTTGGAGATTATTTACGAGGATGAATGCATGCTTGCTGTCAACAAACCGGCAGAAATGCTCTCCGTAGCTGGTAAAACTATTTCAGATAGTGTTCAAACTAGAATGAAAGCTCGGTATCCAGAGGCTACTGGTCCTATGATTGTTCATAGGCTAGATATGTCAACTTCAGGAATAATGTTGGTTGCCATAACACTCGAGGCCTACCACCATCTGCAACAGCAATTTTTAAAACGCACGGTGCAAAAACGATATGTCGCTATTCTAAATGGAAACATTGACAATAATGAAGGCTTTATTGACTTGCCTCTTAGAGTCGATCTGGACAATAGACCTTGCCAGTTGGTGGATTTTGAATATGGAAAATCGGCTAGAACGCGATTTAAGGTAATAGATCAGCGCGATGGAAAAACTAAGGTTCACTTCTACCCTATCACAGGTCGCACGCATCAACTTAGAGTTCATGCAGCACACACAGATGGACTCAACGCACCCATTGTAGGCGATGATCTATATGGCACAACGGACTCCAGACTTCATTTGCATGCAGAGGAGATTGTCTTTGAACATCCGCTTTCGCGAAAGCGAATTACCCTAAACATTCCTGCACCATTTGATTTAAAGACATAAAAAAACCACCGCAAGTACGATGGTTTTTAAGAATCAGTTCGAATTATTAAAGCGCTAGACTCAACGCGACGATAAGCTGTTCAGGTCTAGTATCGAGACGGCCACTGCGCACGCTAGTATTGTTGTTAATAAACTCTGCCTCGTTCTCGTTGAAGCCGCGCTCATATCTGACATCAATTCCTAGGCTGCCCAGATTGAGTCCAACACCTAGTTGTAAGCCAACGGTAAAGTCGTCCTCTGCATCGCCTAAATCAAACTCTACATTATCAGTTTCAAAACTAGTGTCAAGAATATACTGTAGCGACGGTCCAGCAAATACATGTAATGGCCCTAAAACGTTCACACCTAATAGAATGGGCGCATCAAGTTTTTGTACTTCCAGGTCGCCTAAAGTGTATTCACTACTTAGTTTTGTGTAAATCACTTCTGGTCTAATATAAATCGGACCCAAATCAGCTTTGGCGAAAACACCTAAATGATACCCCAGTTTACTATCTGGGTTTTCTACATTGTTTTCGATTTCGTTTTCAAAATCTCCAGTGGATCCATAGTTCAAACCGCCTTTGATCCCAAACCCGCTGTCGCTCTGGGCAAACCCAAATGAAGCGATGAGTAATGTCGCTACTAAAATTACATTTTTCATAAGTGTGCTTATTTTAATGAATAACGAGCTTAAATTGATTTTATTAAGGTCTCAATTGCTAAATTTATCTAAACATCAGCAAATTCGCCGCTTTCCCAATGCCTTGACGTAAATTTGTAGCTACAATAAATGAAAATACACTGAATGAATCACGATAATAATTCCATACCACCACCACGTAAATTAATTACTCGTGTCGTAAAAGCTGGAACTGTATTTACCGAGGCCATATCGCTTGTTGTCAAAGAGGAAAAGATAACAATGCAACAATTCAATGTTCTGAGAATTTTACGTGGCCGAAAAGGGAAACCTGCCAGTTTGCAGGATGTAAGCAAGGACATGTTGCATTCCAACTCTAACACTACACGTGTTGTTGATAAGCTCGTAGCCAAAGAGCTGGCAGAGCGTATCCAATGTAAAAATGATAGAAGACAGATTGAAATCACGATTACTGATTCTGGGTTAAAACTGCTCGCTAGACTCGATGAAAAGGTGGATCATAGAGAACGGGAACTCGTGGAAGCTTTAAGTGAGAAAGAAATTAAACTGTTAATAGAAACTTTAAGCAAGCTGAGTTAATAGTGAAAGCACATATATTTGTACCTACAAATAAAAGATACAAATGAAAAATATCAAATCACAAGAAAGCAGTGCTATCTGGACTGGTAAAAAATTAGCTGGATCACATAATGGAACCATTAATCTCAAAGCTGGACTGCTCAACTTTGAAGATGGGAAATTGACTAATGGATCTGCAACCATTGATATGTCAAGTATTACAGTTGTTGATCTAACTGGTGAATCAAAAGATAAACTGGAAGGTCACCTTAAGAGCGAAGACTTCTTTAGTACAGAGGCAAATCCTGAGGCAACTCTAGATTTTACTGAGGTCGCTAAAAAGGAAGAAGGAGTTTATGATGTAACGGCAGATCTTACCATCAAAGGAATTACAAATCCTATTCACTTTGAACTAGAAGCAGCAGAAAACGAAGCTAAAGGTACTTTAGTGATAGATCGTACTCAATACAACATACGTTACGGTAGCAAAAGCTTTTTTAACGATTTAGGAGACAATATGATTCACGATGATTTTCACGTGGACATTGTTCTTGCCTACTAAAGATTATTTAGTTGATTGATTGAAAAAGGGTTGCATGTAGCAACCCTTTTTTTTTTGTTTACGCTTTCGCGAAAGCAGAAATTATTATACACCGTAACATTTATTGATCTACATCATAGAAGAATTGCTCTCTCCAGATCTTACCATCCTTGACTTGATAGACTGCGAGCTCACTCATTTGTGAACGCTGACCGCTAGGCTTATGCGTAGTATCCATCCATATCTTAACGGCAAAATGGTTGTCTGCTACGATAGGATCAGAATAGGTATTTCCGTGAACTTCAAAATTTTCCTGCCACCACTCGCCTTTTTTCTTAATGCCGTCCATACCGTTGACCTCTTTCATGGGTTCTGACATTTCCACGCTGGTAATTTCAGGGCTATAAAGTTCCTGATAGGCTTTTTCTTCCTGATTGTTGCGGCAGTATTCCACAAGCTTGTTTGCTACATCTTGAATATTCATGTGAGTTGGTTTTCAAATTGAAATTAAATATAACAAATTGATTTTATGCACAATAACACTTAATTTCAAATTTTAAACAAGACCACACAACTTGTAAATTCTCTTATTGTGGTATCCAAAAGCATAAAAATGAAGGCCGGTTGTATTGGAAGTTCTGATAGATTCACAATAGGATGCATGATGTCCGATTCTACATTAGCCAGTTGTAATATAGTATTCGTGAAAAGCAAGGGTTAAAACGAAGAATCCTCTGAAGTATAAAAGAATTGTTCTTTCAAGATTTTTCCGTTTTTCACTTGGTAAACGCCTATTTCATCTATTTCTGCTTGTTCACCAGTGGACTTGTTCTTTGATTTTAGGGATAATACCAATACAAAATGATTATCGGCAACGATAGGATCTGAAATATTTGTGAATTCAACTTCAAAGTTTTCTTGTCTCCATTGAAGTTTTTTCTCGACTTCCTTCATTCCGTGTAGTTCCTTCATGGGCTCTGACATCTCGATACTGATGACATCTGGACTGTAAAGTTCCTGATAAGCTTTTTCAAATTGATTGTTGCGGCAGTACTCCACCAGCTTGTTTGCGACTTCTTGGGTATTCATATTGTTATTTAAGATTTGCTTTGAAATTATGAAATTGAATCGACGAACTTTAAAAGTTGGATAATGCTTAACACTATACTTTCTAGCAGCATCATGTAAGAAACGCTATTGACTTTTTGACAATGCCCGTTCTGTAGCCGATCTTTGTCCCATGGAATCAACGACTTCAAAAACGACGCTGGGATTGAACCTGCCTACAGATCCAAGATGGGTAGATCTAGCGGCAATGAGTTTGCAGGAAATATTGACAGATCATGCCTTTTGCGAGCAAAAAGCAGCCAGCACCATGATTACCATGGTACAGATGCACAGCGACAAACCAGAACTGGTGGAAGCTCTTGCGCCAGTAGTCACTGAAGAATGGGGACATTTCCGTATGGTGCTCGCCGAATTAAAAAAACGCGGACTCACGTTGGGATTGCAACGCCCAGACGACTACATTAAAACCTTGATGAAAGGAAAACCAAAGGGACAAAGTCGTGATTTTTTGTTCTTGGATCAGCTATTAATTTGTGCTCTTATAGAAGCCAGAAGTTGTGAACGATTCAAGATGTTGTCAGAGAAACTGGAAGATGAAGGTTTGAAAAAGTTCTATCATCAGTTCATGGTCGCAGAAGCCGCTCATTACAGAATGTTCCTCGATCTAGGCAAAACCTATTTCCCAGAAAAACGTGTCATGGATAGATGGCAGTACTGGCTGGAATATGAAGCAGAAATGATGAAGAATCGAGAAGTACGTGGCGATAGGATGCATTAATGAGTTTGTGAATCTTTAAGCTGTGAAAAAACTTACTGAAAACATTACAAATGCAGAAACTTGTAAAATGAGCCAAAAAAGGAAATTAAATTATATCGGTTTTTTCACCTTGCTTCTAATGTTTACATTCTATTTTCTAATGTTCGTAACTATTACTATTGCAAGAGATGATAAAATGGGAATTGCTACTGGTGGTGCATATTTAATGAATGCATTACTTGGTATAATAGCATTATTTGGAGTTATCTATCATTTACCTGCGTTGTTGAGTAAGAATGATAGAAAAATGAGCCTTATTCTTATATCGGTTGCAATTTTAATAATGGGATTAACATCTTTTTTTAGTGATTTTAAATCTGCCATTTTTTTAGGGATAGCTGTAATTGCTTTTTCGATGCTACTATTTTGCCAGTCTTTTGTTTTGTGGAAACTCAAAAGAGATAGAATATTATTTCTTTTATTTAGTTTGATTGTTGCTATTTTGACTTATTCTATATCCTTAACAGATTTGAAATTTAGAGGAGAATATGAACCAGAAAATTGGGAATACAGCTATACTTTTCAAGTAATAGCTATTTTGAATATTTTAGGATTTGCGTACACCATAGTGCAAAATAGGTTCAAATTAAAAAGCAAAAACAAAACGGATAAAAATGTGGCTTAGAACTAACTTAAAATTCAAATCTGAAATTTGGAACTTGAAATCGGCATCACGATTTGCGCAGCAAATCAAAAATTGGCAATTTGGGTTTTGAGATTTGAAGCGCTGTGACCTTTGAGATTTGGAAATGATCATTAAGATCGAGATTTAATTAAGTTGTGACCCAAGAATGATTTTTACAACAAAAAACTACCGTCGCTGGCTGCGCTTGAGCATCCTAGTCATTTACCTCATCATCATTGCTGGTGCTGTGGTACGTATGACTGGTAGTGGTATGGGTTGTCCAGACTGGCCCAAATGTTTCGGCTACTGGATACCACCTACTGAGGAAGCGGAGCTGGAATTCAGCGTTAATACATCTTACAAAAAAGGAATGGTCATCATCGTCGATGAAGAACTTAGAGTCGCCAAAGAAAACTTTTTCACCACAGATACTTATTCTGAAACGAATTGGGAACCGTACACCAAACATGATTATGCCGTATTCAACAAATTCCATACATGGACAGAATATATTAATCGACTGATAGGTGCCTTGGGTGGTTTGGTGGTATTAATTGCTGCGGTTCTATCGCTCCAATTTATAAGAACTAGACCTAAACTCACCATCTTGACCGTGGTCGCCTTGCTGGCGATGTTGATACAGGCTGTAATAGGAAAGATCGTGGTAGATACTTTGCTTTCTCCAGTATTGATTACCATTCACATGATCGTAGCATTACTCATTGTTGGTCTGCTCATTTATTTGCTTTATGAAGTATTGCCCGCAAATACTAAATACCGTAATGATGGTAGATTAAGCAAAGTAGCTCTAGGCATTATCATTCTAACCCTAGTACAAGTTGCCATGGGAACGCAGGTAAGACAGTTCATTGATCATCAGGTGGATTTATTTGGTTATCCCTTGAGTTCTGAATGGTTGGAAAACGGTCCGTGGATTTTTTTTATTCACCGCAGTTTTTCAATCGTGCTTTTGTTATTGCATGCTTGGTTTTTCTATATAACAATCATGAAATGGCATCATCCACTGCGCTCCTATTCTATACTGGGGTTGTTGCTGGTTCTTACCATAACCAGTGGAATCATCATGAACTATTTTGATTTTACGCTCGCTTCCCAACCTATTCACTTAGTTGTGGCGTCGCTTATTTTAGGATTACAATTCTATATTTGGATGCGATTGCGGTCTGCTAGAATCGAGAGCTGAAAAAGTAAGCGTGGGTTATTGAGTGTTTTTCGCTCTTGGTCAAATAAGATTTTTTAGTTTTCCTGTCAGATCTATATTGAGATACCAAAATCCGGATCATATTTTCTTGAATATTGATCGGGACTCTTGATTCTTTAACTACTTAGAAAGCCTTAAAATCTTATCTTTGCGCTCCCTTAAAATCTAGGTTTATGATTTATAGATTAAGAGCTATTCTGAATGCTACAGAAGACGTTTTTAGAGACATTGAAATTGAAGATAACGCTAATCTAGAAGACCTGCATAATGTGATTACACAATCATTTCAACTGCAAGGTGATGAGATGGCAAGTTTCTATACCAGTGATGAAGACTGGAATCAAGGCGAGGAATATTGCCTTTTTGATATGAGTGAAGGTGCGGCACCTTTAAAGAAAATGCAGGATACTGACTTGAGCCAGGTCATGGATAAGAGCAACACCAGATTGATCTATATCTATGACTTCTTGAATATGTGGACGTTCATGTTGGAACTTGCAGATGTTGCCGGTCCTGTGGATGGCACTGCCTACCCGCAAGTTATTTTTGAAATGGGAACATTACCAGACTCGCCACCAGATCCAGAATTTGAGGCAGATCCTCGATTTGCAGAAGATGAGGACGATGACGAGTACGGCGATGACGAGGAGTTCTATGAGGACTATGACGATAACGAGTTTTACTAAAAACACATGATCAACCTATATAATACCAGAATTGAAGACCTCGCCATCCATCGCGTTGGGAACAAAAACAAAGGTGAGATGTTGCTTACTTCCAGCAATAGCACGCCACTGGATGATGAGATGCACTCACTGCTCAAGGAGTATTTTTTGAAACCGTTCCGTTCAAAAGAAGAGGCTTATTATAGTTTTCATCATGAAGAAGACCTTGAATTTCATGAATTATTCGCTTTCGCGAAAGCGATATTCTCCACTCCAGCAAGCTTACTGGACAACTCTAAAAAGATTGCGAAACACCTCTATCAACAGTCCGTTCATCCACACATAAGAAGCGGCGAGTTATACGTATGTCATTTGACCAACTTGATGTTGGACAACAACAAAGTGGACGCGATAGGTATCTTTAAAAGCGAGATCAAACAGGATTTTTTACAATTTGAAGAAACTGAAACCGATCTCAAAATGCTCCTAAAACAAGGTGTCAACCTCAACAAATTAGACAAAGGAGCCATCATTTTCAACACAGAACAGGAAAACGGATTCAAAATATTATCTGTAGACTCAAACCGTTATGATGCTAAATATTGGCTAGACGATTTCTTAGGTGTTGATGTATTTGAGGACGAGAATTTCTTTACCAAGAAATACCTCAAGTTCTGTCAGGACTTTGCAAAAGATGTAGTCCTTCCCGCCGAAGACAAAAAGGAAGAAGTGATGTTCATGAATCGCGCGGTTAATCACTTTGCGAAAAATGACAATTTTGAAGAGTCTGCATTTTTGAACGACACGTTTGAAAATCCTGACCTCATCCCAGAATTCAAGCATTACAAAGTTGAAAAAGGGCCTAAATATAGCATCGAAGACGTCTCCAACTTTCCTATTTCGAACACTGCTGTGAGCGCAGCCAGAAAGGGGATCAAAAGTGTTATTAATCTAGACACGCACGTGCAAATCAAAATGGACTTCACCAACAGCGACAGTGCAGAAAAGTTCATTGAGAAAGGTTGGGATGAAGAACGCCAGATGTATTATTACCTAGTTTACTTCAACCGTGAGGAAAAGAAGTAATCAATAATCATTGTTATAATTACGTCTGACAAATTCTAACGCTGTGTTGAGCACAGATCCCATATTTCGGCAATTTTTGAATTTTATATCACCCGTGAAATTTAGCAGTTCGGTTTTAAGTTCCTTGAGTTTATCTTGAGTACTTAATTCATCAGAACGCATACATCTAAGTAACGCTTTGTAGCGAGACTGCGTGTTAATCAAACGTTTTGCAATTAGAGCCCGTTCCTCTTTTTTATATTGCTCGATGCTTTCGTTTTTGAGGCACTCTGCTACGTTCATGACCATAGGCACATTTTCCTTGAAAAATTGTGGTCGATATACTTTTAACCTGCCTTCATAATTTTGCTGATCAAAATCGATAGCACGTATTGCATAACTCACTCTGTCAAAATCATGTGTTGGGATAATAACATAATTGTAAGCCCGCATATCACCCAATAAACGTATCAAACAACGCTCATTAAATTTTACAAACTCCTTAGCAATTTGAGTACGTTCTTGATGCGTACAGGCCTCGAGATAATCTTCGATAAATTCATCACCAGGTATTCCTGCAATGTGCTCTTCTATCAACGTATCTCCGTTCACTAAAAAATTGATTCGGTGTGGTGATAGAAGATGTTCTAATTCCAGACCGTAGATTCTTGAAGAATCTGCTTTCTTTACATAGAAGTATGTATGACCATCATTCAGAATGTTCCGGATCTTGATGCGGAACGGCTTAGTATTGCCAAAGGTGCAGTAGTCAACGGCATCGACAGTTAAAAATTCCTGCGACTGATCCCGACCATCACTATGCAGTACATCATAAATATGTTTAAGATCACGATCTATGTGCTGTCTTTCATGGTCCGGATAATAGCAACGTACCCATAAGGTATCATCGTCATTGTGATCATAAACGGTCACCGCACCTTGAAACCTCAACAAATCATCATAAGAGACCGTGATTTGGGACTCTCTATTGTATTTTTTGAGATATTCCTTTAGTTTTTGATGTACTGGAAACGTTGGTTTCTTTTTTGACAATAATTTATCATCGAGAACTTCATCCATTAGTATCGTAACATTTAGCAATTAATTTAGTCTCATAATACAACAAAAAGACCAGCCGTGGAAAAAATCCTTGACATTAACCAGCTCTCAAAACATTATGGTGCACTTAAGGCCGTGGATAATGTTAGTTTCAAAATAGAAAAAGGCCATGTCTATGGCATTTTAGGCCCTAATGGTAGTGGTAAATCCACCACATTGGGAATGGTGCTCAATGTCGTGAACCCAACGTCTGGAAGCTACTCTTGGTTTGATGGTTCCACTAACGATCATGAAGCTTTAAAAAAGATTGGGGCGATTATAGAAAGGCCTAATTTTTATCCCAGTATGGATGCGGTCCAAAATCTCAAACTTGTTTGTAAGATCAAAAATATTTCTGCTGACAAAATTGATGAAAAGTTGGAGCTGGTGGATTTGCTTTCGCGAAAGCGTAGTCCCTTTAAAACTTATTCGTTAGGAATGAAGCAGCGTCTTGCCATTGCGAGTGCATTGCTAAACGATCCTGAAATATTAATCCTGGACGAACCTACCAATGGTTTGGATCCACAGGGAATCAGAAAGATCCGTGATATTATACAGCATATTGCTGCACAAGGCACCACTATCTTGTTGGCCTCGCATTTGCTTGATGAAGTTGAAAAAGTGTGTACTCATGTCATTGTCCTGCGCAAAGGTTCCATGTTATACTGCGGTCCTGTCGAAGAGATGAATAAAAACTTTGGTTCTATTTTGATTGATGCGACAGATCGCTCAGCTCTTTCAAATTTCCTTAGAACCCAATCCTATGCAGGCTCTACTGAAGATACCATTGATGGTTTTGAAGTAAAACTTTTGAGTGATGTCGACACCACAAAAATTAATCAGGATGCATTCAACTCAGGAATTGTCTTAAGCCGACTCATGTTCAAAAAGCAAAGTCTAGAGGATCAATTCATTGAATTAACAAACAACTAAACCAACTGCAGAATGTTACGATTACTCGATATAGAATTTCACAAATTTAGATACAGTCGCAGCAGTAAAGTGTTGACTATCATTTATCTCACGATCGTTGTGTTGATGATGTTCGGTGGGATGATACGAATTGACTTCAATGGTTTTTCTGGAAGTCTGTCAGATTTGGGCATTTTTAATTTTCCAATCATTTGGCACATTAGCACTTTTTTTACGAGCTACCTAAAGATTTTTATTGCGATTGTGATTGTGTCTCTTACCGCTAGCGAGTACAGTAATCGCACTATAAAACAAAATTTGATCGACGGTCTTAGTAAGAAGGAATTGGTCCTTTCAAAATTCTATTTTGTATTAGTTCTAGCCATCTTAGTTACCGCTATCGTGTTTTTGGCATCCTTAGTTTTAGGACTAATCTATTCCGATTATAACGAGATAGCGATCATTTTTTCTGATATGGAATTTTTGGGAGCCTTTTTCTTAAGCCACTTGGTGTTTTTCTGTTTTTGTCTATTTGCAGGTATCTTATTGAAGCGAAGCGCCTTTGCGCTAGGGTTTGTATTTGTCTGGTATATTTTCGAAAGCCTCTTAAATTTAGCTGCCCGTGGATTGGATTATTACTTCCAATGGAATTCTTTGGAATGGTTGGAACATATTCTTCCTCTAAATGCCATGTCAAATTTGATCAAGCAACCATTTACACGCATTGATTTAATTGATTCTGGAATCAATCAATTAGGGCAAGGTGGCGTCACCTTTCAATACGCTGTAGAATGGATCGATGTAGCCTCTGTAATTATCTGGAGTAGTTTGTTTATTTATTGGTCTTTCTGGTTGATCAAGCGCAGGGATTTGTAATTAAGATCCCTTAATTTAGCAAGATGCTAAAAACACGTTTTGTTTTATTTGTTTTGCTTTTGGTTGCCACTCAATTGGGACATGCTCAGTTAGAGGCTGCAAACTGGTATTTTGGAGATAATGCAGGTATTCGCTTTGACCCAGATACAGGACAAGTTTCTCCGCTCACAAATGGTAGTCTGAGAACCGATGAAGGCTGTTCTACAATTTCAGATACAGATGGTAATCTTTTGTTTTATACTGATGGAATCACTGTCTACAATCGTAACCATGAAGTCATGCAGAATGGCAATGATCTGCGAGGCAATCCTTCCAGCACGCAAAGTGGCATTATAATTCCTAAGCCTGGCGACCCAAATATCTATTATATATTCACCGTCTCAAATGGTTCAGCCGCATTCAATAATGTACCTGCCTTACCTGCCTATGGGATGAATTACTATGAGGTAGACATGACACTAGATTCTGGAAATGGTGCAGTCACTACGGATGTTAATAATCCACCAAACCTCATCAGTTTATGTTCTGAAAAAATAGCAGCGATTAGTGCTGATAATGATGAGGATATTTTTGTAGTCGGTTACGCAAATGAGGATGGAAATAGTAGTATTCGCTTTAATACCACTTATACTTTCAAAGTTACTACTAATGGTGTTGAGACTTCTCCGGTTGAAAACACATTTTCTCGAATTGTTAGAGATGAAAGTCGTGGGTATTTAAAATTTTCTTCAGACGGTACTAAACTGATTTCTGCTAACATGGATAGAGGAACCTATCTTTACGATTTTAATGATGTCACTGGAGAAGTAAGCAATGAAAGAGCTCTGGATCTAAATTTTAGACAAGGATACGGAGTTGAGTTTTCTCCTAACAATCAATTTCTTTATATCTCTGCAACTAATGGAGCTGGTGCTGGCGCTCCAGCTTCAGCACATCAAACCAATATCTATCAGTTTGATGTTGAAAAACCGAATATTACTGAAATAAATGCCAGTCGATTATCTATTTATGATGGACTAGGTTATCGAGGTGCATTACAACTAGGAGTGAATGGTAAAATATACTTTGCTCTTTCAGATAATTATCCAAATGGTAAGCCATTTTTAGGGGTGATAAATAATCCAGATGTAAAGGGCGCTGGAGCAAATTACCAGCACGACGCCATACCGCTTGCGGGAAGATTATCACGTCAAGGATTGCCTCCTTTCATACAAACCTTCTTTGCCAGTATCAACGTGGAGAATATTTGTGAAGGAGATGATACATTATTTTCATTTGAAACGGATACTGCTCCCAACTCTGTTGAATGGGATTTTGGTGATGGAAATACTTCAACGCAACTAACTCCAACAATTCAATATGCTAGAGCCGATGTGTATGATATCGTACTAACATTGGATTTCTTGGGAACTAAAAGAAAATTCTTCAAACAGATAGAAATTTTTGATACGCCAACGGCAAACCCAACCGAAAATATTTTTGCTTGCGATGATAATCTGGATAGTTTTGAAACCTTTGATCTTATAGAAACTACAGCCGAAATTCTGGGAGGTCAAGACGCTCAACGCTTCCTAGTAAGTTATTACAGGAATCAATCAGATGCAGATTTTGGCGAGAATGAGATCAATGTTCCATACGCCACAGATATTCCACAACAACGATTATACGCGCGGGTTGATAACAGATTTAATATCGATTGTTACAGTACAATATCTTTTCAAGTTAATATTTATGACCAACCAGTGGCTAACACAGTAGAAGACTTAGAAGCATGTGATGACAATTTTGATGGCTTTGAAACCTTTGATCTAAGTGATCAAAGCGCTAGTATCTTAGCCACTCAAAACGCAGCAGATTTTACAATCTCTTATCATTTAAATTCTAATGATGCAGCCCTTGATCAAAATCCGTTGCCACTATCCTATCGCAATACCACTCCGTTCAGGCAAACCATTTTTGCCAGAGTTGAAAACAATGCCGAAACCTCTTGTGAGGCTACTACGAGTTTTGACCTAGTCGTTCAGGAACGACCAGATGCCATTGATTTCACCGGATTTCAATGTGATGAAGATGGTGTCCCAGATCAGAGGACCAATTTTAATCTTTCCAGTTTTGACGAAAGCGTTTCTAACAATGCCAGCGATGTAGCGGTCACTTATTACCTCGATCAAAACGACGCTGATAATGATAATAATCCGCTGGATCGTAACGACTACCGTAACCTGACTCCAGTTCAAAATATAGTGGCTCGTGTAACGAATCAAACTACAGGCTGCTTCAACACGGCAAACGTCACTTTAAGAGTAAGCGCCAGTGATGCGCAGGACGCTTTATTGGAGCAATGTGATGACGATGGCATTGAAGACGGTCTGCATACATTCACGTTAACAAATGCTGACAATGCGGTTCTAACAAATGCTCCTAGCGATGTAACAGTCAACTATTACCTGACCGCTACTGATGCTCTAGCAGAACGTAACGCACTTTCTACTCAATTCACCAACACCACTCCAAATTCTCAAGTGATTTATGCCAGAGCAGAATCACCTGATGGTAATTGTTTCGGAATCAGTGAGGTGGAGTTAAGAGTCAATGAATTGCCGCAAATAGTACCGACTGATTATCAAGAATATTGCGGAAACGATCCGCAGCCGTTGACGATTGATGCTGGGCCTTTACCAGGAGCCACAGCAGATTACACCTATCAATGGAGTACTGGCGAAACTACTTTTGCCATTGATGTTAGAGATGGTGGTGATTACACGGTTGTAGTTTCGAACTCTAACAATTGTACCAATGAACGTGTTGTTACGGTAGTGATTAGCGAGCCAGCAACTATTGATCGGGTTGACGTGGTGAATGCAAATGGTGGCACTTTTGGATCTGCAACTATTGTGGTAAGCGGTTTGGGCGATTATGAATTTAGAATAGATCCTAATGCAGCTTATCAGGAAAATCCTGTTTTTGAACAATTGGATCCAGGATTCTACACGGTGTTTGTCAATGATAAAAATGGATGTGGTGAGACCAGTGCAACCTTCAGTATCGTTGGATATCCTAGATTTTTCACGCCTAATGGTGATGGATTTAATGATTTCTGGCAATTGGATGGTGTGAATGCAATGTTTGAACCAGATACGACCATCTATATATTTGACCGCTACGGCAAATTGCTCAAGCAGTTGTTACCTACTAGCCCAGGTTGGGATGGTACTTTTAATGGAGAACCGCTACCTTCCACAGACTATTGGTTTAAAGCAACACTAATTGATGGGACAGAGTTTTCCGCTAACTTTTCACTCAAAAGATAAGATAGCTTTTGTAGGCCTCGCTATTACATGACTAAACAGATCCTCGCTATTGGAATGATGTTGATGTGTTTCGCTTTCGCGAAAGCGCAATTAGAATCATCTCAATGGTTTTTTGGAGAAAATGCAGGAGTAGACTTTAGGTCTGGAAACGTCGAATCAACAGCCATAAGCCAGATGCAAACCGGTGAAGGCTGCGCAACTTTATCTGACGAGGACGGTAACCTACTCTTCTATACCGACGGCTCAACAGTTTACAATCGCAACCATGAAATCATGGTTAACGGTACCGGTCTAAAAGGAAACTCTTCCAGCACAAGCAGCGCCGTTGCAGTTCCTTTTCCAGATTCTACCAACCTTTTCTACATTTTTACAGTAGACACAGATGATCTGGTATATCGCCTTGCCGAAGGTATGCACTACTCGATTGTTGATATGACGCTAGATAATGGCAATGGTGGCATACTTCAAGATTCTAAAAACACGCTCGTTCTGGAGCGCACGTCAGAAAAATTGACTGCCATTGAAAATGCTACCAATACCGGTTACTGGATCATCACCCAGTTTGAAGACCGCTTTTATAGCTATGAATTAACTGCATCAGGACTGAATATGGAACCCGTCATCTCTCAGGTTGACCCATTCATTGAGCTGGTTGATTTTTTTATAACTAATGTGGACGTGGCAGCCATGCGTGGCTACATTAAGGTGAATAGCAGCGGTACCAAACTTGCAGCAGCTCATTTTTCTAACAATACAACGGCAGATTTTGATGGCATTACTGGCATCGTTGAGGCACGCAGTCTGGCTTATGCTCAAGGTGGTGAACTTTATCTCTACGATTTTGATAACAATACAGGTATTGTGAGCAACCCAATTCCGTTACTAAGTAGAGAAGACAATGGCTCTTATTATGGCATTGAGTTCTCACCAGATGGAAATTATCTGTATGCAGAAATTGACTATTTAGAACCATCAGTTAATTCGATATTTAATTTTATAGGCGGTGAGATTGCTCAGTTTGATCTCAACGCCACAGATATTGCTGCTTCAAAGCGCACCATACATCAGGATCGGAATCAGTTGTTTAGAGGAGCTTTGCAAATAGGTATCGATGGCAATATTTACCACGCTAGAATCAATCAGAATGCCTTAAGTGTTTTATCAAATCCTAACAATGGATCTGTACCAGTCAGTTACGGTTTCAACCAGCAATCGCTACAACCAGGAACGATAAGTGTTTATGGCCTACCAATTTTTGTGCAAAGCTTCTTCCAGGAGTTTACCATTAGAATGGAAAATGGCTGTGATGGTGATGCTATCACTTATTCGTTAGAAACCAATACTGATGATTATGAAGTAGTTTGGAATTTTGGTGATCCACAATTGGGAACTGAAAACACTTCAACAGCTAGAGAAGGATCGGTCGTTTTTTCTGGCGTTGGAACTTATGAGGTTAGTGCGACAATTACCACTCTTTTCCAAACTATAACGTTGAGTGAAACTGTAATCATCTATCCGCAGGTTGCAATCAATGAAACCGATTTACAGATTACCGAATGCGATCTAGGAACTGGTGCGACTTTTTTTAATTTAAGCGCTATTCCAGAGACGATTAGTAATATTCCAGAGCAAACAGTATCCATTCACGAGAATCAAGAAGATGCTTTGAACAATGAGGAACCAATCAATGTCACCGTGCCTTATTTGAGCGATGAAGAGTCGACCGTTTTGTATGTGAAAGTGCAAAACGAAAACTGTTTTCAAATAAGAGAACTCCGTCTGATCATTGAAAATTGTCCCGTAGAAATATTCAACACCTTAACTCCTAATGGCGACGGGTCTAACGATTCACTGCAAATCGCAGGCTTGATTGGCATCTATGAAAATTTTGAGATTTCCATATTCAACAGGTACGGTCGTGCGGTTTGGAATGGCGGTCCCGATAATCCTAACTGGGATGGAACTTCCAACGTTGCAGGGACCGATGGCGAATTGTTGCCGGCTGGCACCTATTATTATGTGGTTCAACTCAATGATCCAGAGGTGAAAGATTCTGCTGGCTACATCTACCTAACCTATTAAGATGATTAGGATGAGTTCGCTTTCGCGAAAGCGTAAACCATCACATTCTCATTTCCATGTTACATCATTTGCCATTCTTCCAATAATTGACTACAAATTTTAACACATTTACTATGCATGCATAGTATTTTATGTTATTTTTGGTAGCAGGAATATGAAAAACAAAACGATAGATTACGTGTTGCGATCCACATGGATGTCTGTGGCCAAAATGTATAACGAACAGGCCAGCGTGAAGAATAGTACGATGGCAACTGGTTTTGCGCTTATTAGCATCGATCCAGATACGGGAACACCGAGCACGGCACTGGGACCAAAAATGGGTATGGAAGCCACATCACTTTCTAGAACACTTAAGTCAATGGAAGAAAAGGGATTGATCAAAAGATCTCGCAATCCAGAAGATGGACGTAGTGTTTTGATACATCTAACTGATTTTGGCAAGGAGATGCGTGACTTTTCAAAAAACGTCGTTAAAACCTTTGATAACGTAGTCAAAGCAGAAATTTCAGAAGAAAAATTAAGTACCTTTCTAGAGGTTGCCCAGCACATTAATGAGCTGGTTAATTCAAAGAAAGTATACAATCAAGAACAAGCATTAGTTAAAAAATAAAAATGGGAAAACGCAGAATTAAACATGTGACCGTTATAGGTTCAGGAATTATGGGAAGCGGTATCGCTTGCCATTTTGCTAACATAGGTTGCGAGGTATTATTGCTGGATATTGTTCCTAGAGAACTGACAGATAAGGAAAAGGCTCAAGGATTAACGCTAGAAGATAAGCAGGTGCGCAATCGCATGGTAAATGAAAATCTTGCCAGTGCGATTAAAAGTAACCCTGCACCTTTGTATGTTAAGGAGTTTGCAAATCGCATTTCTACTGGAAATCTAGAAGATGACCTTAAAAAAATAAAAGATACAGACTGGATCATTGAGGTAGTTGTAGAACGACTAGATATCAAGAAATCAGTATTTGAAAAGATTGAAGAGCACCGTAAAAAAGGAACTCTGATTACCTCAAATACGTCTGGAATTCCTATCAAATTTATGAATGAAGGGCGCAGTGAAGATTTCCGTAAGCATTTTGCGGTAACACACTTCTTCAATCCACCTAGATATTTGAAATTATTTGAAGTTGTTCCAGGACCAGATTGTGATCCTGAAGTGACCGACTTCTTAATGCACTATGGTGAGAAATTCTTGGGCAAAACTTCTGTACTTGCAAAGGATACTCCGGCATTTATTGGTAACCGTGTTGGTATTTTCTCTATACAGAGTTTATTCCATACAGTTAAAGAAATGGGACTAACTGTTTCTGAAGTCGATAAATTGACAGGTCCAGTAATAGGACGACCTAAGTCGGCTACATTTAGAACTGTCGATGTTGTTGGATTGGATACATTGGTACATGTTGCCAATGGTGTTTATGAAAATGCTCCAGAAGATGAACATAGAGATATGTTCAAACTTCCAGAATTCATCGACACGATGATGCAAAACAAATGGCTAGGTAGTAAATCTGGTCAAGGATTTTACAAAAAAGTAAAAGGGAAAGATGGCAAAAGTGAGATTCAAGGATTGAACCTTGAAACGATGGAGTATGAACTAGAGGATCGAGCAAAATTTGCTACTCTAGAACAAACTAAAAGTATTGATAATGTACCAGATCGTTTTCCTGTTTTAATAAAAGGAAAAGATAAAGCTGGCGAATTTTACCGTAAGAGTTTTGGTTCCCTATTTGCATACGTACAACACAGAATCCCAGGAATTTCTGATGAATTATATCGCATCGATGATGCAATGAGCGCAGGATTCGGTTGGGAGAATGGCCCTTTTGAAATATGGGATGCTGTTGGTGTTCAGAAAGGGATTGACCTGATGAAAGAACAGGGAAAAGAGCCAGCTTCATGGGTAACCGAAATGCTCGAGAAAGGTTTTGAGTCTTTTTACAAAGTAAAAGACGGAGCGACATATTACTACTCTATCCCAGATAAAGACTACGTTAAGAAACCTGGACAGGACAGTATTATTATCCTTGATAACATAAGAGAATCCAAAGAAATCTGGAGCAATTCTGGTGTTTCCATTCAAGATCTAGGTGATGGTATCATCAATTGTGAGTTCCGTAGTAAAATGAATTCTATAGGTGGTGATGTACTTGCCGGTATTAATAAAGCGATTGACCTTGCAGAAACGAATTATGACGGATTGGTAGTTGCCAATTCTGGCACCAACTTCTCAGTAGGTGCCAACATTGGAATGATTTTCATGATGGCCGTCGAGCAGGAATATGATGAGCTTAACATGGCAATCAAACAATTCCAAGACACTATGATGCGCATGCGTTATAGCAGTATTCCTACTGTTGTAGCACCACATCAAATGACGCTGGGTGGTGGTTGTGAGATGTCTATGCATGCAGATGCCGTGGTAGCTCATGCAGAAACCTATATCGGTTTGGTTGAGTTTGGCGTTGGAGTAATTCCTGGCGGTGGTGGATCTAAAGAAATGACGCTGAGAGCAGCGAAAGGATTTGGTCAGGGTGATGTAGAACTCAACCGATTAAGAGAATACTTCTTAACCATTGGACAGGCTAAAGTTGCAACAAGTGCTTATGAAGCTTTTGATTTGGGAATATTAGAGAAAGGAAAAGACAAAGTTGTGGTAAACGCGTCTCACCAGATTGCAGCTGCCAAAGCAGAAGCTAGAATGCTGGCAGATATGGGTTACACCCAACCGCCACCTAACAAAAGCATTAAAGTTCTTGGTCAACAGGCTTTAGGTATGTTCCTCGTTGGAACTGACGCAATGGAAGCTGGTAAATACATCAGCGACCATGATAAGAAAATTGCCAACAAGCTAGCCTACGTTATGGCTGGTGGCAATTTGAGTCAAGCACAAGAAGTATCAGAACAATATCTTCTAGATCTTGAGAGAGAAGCTTTCTTGAGTTTAACGGGAGAACGTAAAACGTTGGAACGCTTGCAGCACATGTTGCAAAAAGGTAAACCACTTAGAAACTAAGACAATGAACAAAACAGCATATATAGTAGCCGCAAAAAGAACAGCGGTAGGAAAATCTGGCAGAGGCGTTTTTAGGTTCAAAAGACCTGACGAACTTGCTGCCGAAACCATTCAAGGAATGTTGAAGGATCTTCCTGATTTTGACAAAGGCCGCATTGATGATATGATCATTGGTAACGCGATGCCTGAGGCAGAACAGGGATTGAACATGGCACGCCAGATCTCACTTTTAGCGTTGGATCGTGTGGACGTTCCTGGAACCACTATCAATAGATGGTGTGCTTCAGGATTAGATGCGATAGGCGCAGCAGTAGCACGTATACAGTCAGGAATGGCAGAATGTATCGTGGCTGGTGGTGTAGAAAGTATGAGCTATGTCCCAATGGGTGGTTACAAACCAACTCCAGATTACAAGCTGGCCAAACAAGGTCACGAAGATTATTATTGGGGAATGGGATTGACCGCTGAAGAGGTGGCGAATGAATACAACGTCTCTCGTGAAGAACAAGATCAGTTTGCCTACGAATCTCAAATGAAAGCCTTAAAAGCTCAAGAAGAGAATCGTTTTCAAGATCAAATCGTACCTATCGATGTTGAGGAAGTTTACCTTGATGAGAATGGTAAAAAACAAACTAGAACTTACACGGTGACTAAAGATGAAGGTCCGCGTAAAGGAACTAATGTAGAAGCTTTATCAAAATTACGTCCAGTATTCGCTGCTGGTGGTAGTGTTACTGCTGGTAACTCTTCACAAACTAGTGATGGTGCAGCATTCACTTTAGTGATGAGCGAGGATATGGTGAACGAATTGGGCATCAAACCTATTGCAAAAATGGTAAGCTTTGCCGTTGCAGCCGTTGAACCACGCGTGATGGGAATTGCTCCTATCATTGCGATTCCTAAAGCATTGAAACAAGCCGGACTTAAAAAAGAAGACATGGCCTTGATCGAATTGAACGAGGCGTTTGCAAGTCAATCTGTAGCTGTAGTTCGCGAGTTAGATCTTAATAAGGACATCGTGAATGTCAACGGTGGTGCGATCGCATTGGGTCATCCACTAGGATGTACTGGTGCAAAATTATCGGTTCAGATTTTTGATGAAATGCGCAAGCGTGGCAATCAAGGCAAACACTGTATGGTTACCATGTGTGTGGGAACTGGACAAGGAGCCGCTGGAATATTTGAGTTTTTAAATTAGTCGTCAGTATTTAGACCGCTTCGCTTTTAGTAATTAGACGTTAGAGTTGAAGGTATTTTAGTGGTATAAAGAAAGACTAATAGCGTTCAAAGAAGATTGGTTTTTACGCTTTCGCGAAAGCGTAATAGGATTGAAATTTAAGGATATATAATGCATCAATTTGAGAAATTGAATATTTGGCAAAAAGCGATGGATCTTGTAGCTGAAATTTATAAAGCTACCGAGCAATTTCCGAACGAAGAAAAATACGGTTTGACTTCACAAATGCGAAGAAGCGCTGTTTCAATTCCATCAAATATCGCAGAAGGGTCAGGAAGAAATAGTAATCAGCAGTTTAATTATTTCTTAGGGATCGCTTCTGGAAGTACCTCAGAATTGATAACTCAAACATTTTTATCTGAGAGATTAAAATTAATTGATAAAGAAATATCAGAAAAAATAGTTGATCAATGTGTCGAGATTAGCAAAATGAATATTTCACTACAAAAGTCACTGAGTAAAAATACTAATTACTAAAAGCAAGCTAGGCTTGCGTACTAAATACTAAATACTATTATGTCAACAGAAACAGCAGAAAAGAAAATGATCCGCGGTGGTCAATTTATAGTAACAGAAACAACCGCAGAAGATGTGTTCACTCCTGAAGATTTCACGGATGAACAACAGATGATGAAGGAATCTGTCCGCGAGTTTGTGGACAAAGAGATTGTACCTCACAAAGAACGTTTTGAAAAGAAAGATTACGCACTTACTGAAGAAGTAATGCGCAAGGCTGGAGAAATGGGCTTTTTAGGTATCGCAGTGCCAGAAGAATACGACGGTCTAGGAATGGGATTTGTTTCCACAATGTTGGTTTGTGACTACATCTCTGGAGCAACTGGTTCCATCGCTACCGCTTTTGGTGCACATACAGGAATTGGTACCATGCCTATTACTTTATACGGAACTGAAGAACAGAAGAAAAAATACGTTCCTAAACTTGCCACTGGTGAGTGGTTTGGAGCTTACTGTTTGACAGAGCCAGGCGCAGGTTCTGACGCCAACTCTGGAAAAACAAAAGCAGAACTTACAGAAGATGGTAAGCATTACAAGATCAACGGTCAAAAAATGTGGATCTCAAATGCTGGTTTTTGTAATGTATTTGTGGTTTTCGCACGTATGGGCGATGATAAAAACATCACTGGATTTATTGTAGAAAATGATTCTAGCAATGGGATTTCTATGGGTGAAGAAGAGCATAAGCTCGGTATCCACTCCTCTTCTACTCGTCAGGTATTTTTCAACGATACGTTAGTACCAGTTGAAAATATGTTGGCTGGTCAAGGTGAAGGTTTCAAAATTGCTATGAACGCGTTGAACGTAGGTCGTATCAAGTTGGCAGCAGCATGTTTAGATGCACAACGTCGTGTGATTTCATTAGCTACTCAATATGCTAACGACCGTGAGCAGTTCAATACGCCTATTGCCAAGTTTGGTGCGATACGCAAGAAAATTGCAGATATGGCAACTAACGCTTATGTAGGTGAAAGTGCTTCTTATCGTGCAGCAAAAGACATTGAAAATAGGATCCACGCAAGACAAGAAGCTGGAGAAACATTTGCTCAATCAGAATTGAAAGGTGTTGAAGAGTTTGCTATTGAATGTTCTATCCTCAAAGTAGCAGTTTCTGAAGATATGCAGGAATGTGCCGATGAAGGTATCCAGATTTATGGTGGTATGGGCTTTAGTGCAGATGCTCCTATGGAAGCCGCCTGGAGAGATGCTCGTATTTCCCGTATATATGAAGGTACTAACGAGATCAACCGCATGCTAGCGGTCGGAATGCTTGTGAAGAAGGCAATGAAGGGTCATGTGAATCTACTAGAACCAGCAATGGCAGTAGGCCAGGAATTGACCTCTATTCCATCTTTTGATACGCCAGATTACTCTCAGCTTTTTGCTGAAGAGAAAGAAATGCTTGCCAAACTCAAGAAAGTGTTCTTGATGGTTGCTGGTAGCGCCGTTCAAAAATTAGGAACTGAATTAGAGAAGCACCAGCAATTATTGCTTGCCGCATCTGATATCTTGATCGAGATCTATATGGCAGAAAGTGCGATCCTAAGAACTGAAAAGAACGCTGGCCGTTATGGTGAAGACTCTCAGACAGAGCAAATCGCAATGTCTAAGTTATACTTATACAAAGCATCCAAGATTATTCAAGCAAAAGCTGAAGAAGGAATCGCAGGATTTGCCGAAGGTGATGAGCAACGAATGATGCTAATGGGCTTGAAACGATTTACTAAGTATGCCAATTTGCCTAACGTGATCGAACTAAGAAACACGATCGCAGATAAAGTAACTGAAGAAAATAAGTATCCTTTCTAGGAAACTAAAACGTGAAGTGAAAAATTGCCTTGGAGAGATTCAAGGCTTTTTTTTATCTGATTGAGTGGAATGTTAGTTCGCTTTCGCGAAAGCGATATCCTCATCATCAGTATACTTAACAATTTACTAAGGAGAAATGGCGATCTAACTTATAGTTTTGCGAAAACTGAATATAGTATTATGGAAGATTTCAATACCGGAAGCATCGTTGCACTTGCCCTAGAATATGGCTTGCCTATTTTAAAGGCGATCATCGCATATATCATTGGTGCCTGGTTAATTAAAAGATTTATCAAATTAGCTCGTAAGGTCATGACCAAGCGTGATTATGAGCTGACGCTGCAGAAATTCCTAGTCAACATTCTGACATGGGGTGCGTGGATACTTTTGATTTTGGCGATTATAGGAATTTTAGGAGTTCCAACCGCTGGATTTGCGGCTGTTCTTGGTGGTATGGCTCTTGCTATAGGCCTTGCATTACAAGGATCCTTATCTAACTTTGCCGGTGGTGTTCTACTTCTCTTGTTCAAACCTTTCAAGGTAGGCGATGTGGTAGAAGCTCAAGGAATTACTGGTACGATATCTGAAATTGATATCCTTCAAACTAAAGTGATCACTTTTGAACGCAAGCTAGCTATCATTCCTAACGGTCCATTACTCAACGGTAATATTATCAATCATGATGGTACTGGTATACTTAGATGTCAGGCATCGATAGGTGTGAGTTATGATGCTGACATTCCTAAGGTAAAAGAGGCATTAATGAATCTTTGTAAGTCTCATCCTCTAGTGTTAGAAGATCCGGCTCCATTGATTCAAGTTGCTGAAAATGCAGATAGCAGTATTAATATTAATGTAAGACCGTATACTCTATCTAATGATGTATGGACGGTTTACTGGTACTTGCAGGAGAACTTCAAACCTACATTAGATGCCATAGGTGTTGAGATACCTTATCCTCATCAGGTGGAGATTCATAAAGAGGCTTAATTTATTGCCTTAAATTTATAAAGCCGTTTCATTAGTTTGAATCGGCTTTTTATGTTTTTATGTTCTCATTTGAATTGACATTTTAAATACTTTAATCTGTCGTAAACCGTTATTCGGGCAAATTGAGAATCCATGAAATCAAGATCATTTTTAGGCTATATTTTTATCCTGTTAGGGTTACTTTCTTGCTCTAGTGAGGAAGATTATGACACTGGAATGGATCCTAATAATCCACCAGTGCAAACAGGAAATGGAAGGTTTGAAAATGGAATTTTCATCCCTACACCAGGAACTACATTTGAATGGCGATTGGATGATCTTCCAAATAACTTTCAGGCAAATGTTGATGTTATTGACATTGATGCTTTTGCAGCTACTCCAGAATTAGTGGCTAACCTACAAGCCCAAGGCACAAAAGTCATTGCATATCTATCGGTGGGAAGTTTTGAAAATTTCAGAGAAGATGCCGGCTCATTCCCTGCAGGTATTAAAGGAAACAGATATGAAGATTTTCCAGATGAGAATTGGCTAGATGTTAGACAGATTGATATCATAGGTCCGATTATGGAAGCTAGACTGGACATGATTAAAGCTAAAGGCTTTGACGGCATTGAACCTGACAACATTAACGGCTATCAAAATAATACAGGTTTCAACTTAACCGAGCAAGATGCCATCACCTATTCCAAATGGCTTATAAGAGAAGCTCATGAACGTGGTTTAAGCATCGCTCAAAAAAATGCAGAAGAACTTATACCTATAATGGTAAACGAATTCGATTGGTTCCTTGCAGAAGATGCTTATGTAGAGAACTTCTATCAGCAATTAGAACCGTACATCAATGCCAATAAAGCCGTATTTCTTGTCGAGTATACAGATAGAATAAACCGGGCAAATTTTAATCGCGATGTTTGTCCCGTAGCTACTCAATTACAATATACCAGCCTTTTAAAAAACCGGGATCTTACAAACACGACTTTTTACTGCTATTAATCAGACGATTTGATACGATTACTTTAAGCTGATTTTGGCAGGCTATCAAGGTCTATATTCTAATTTTACTTCTTTAAAATTAGACTTATGAAGTATCAAATATCCATAGACGACGTATCCAACATTGATGAGATAGAAAACAAATGGAATCACGATGATTATGTCAATCTATTGGAGTTGTTTGAATTTGGTGATACAGGCGATGCTTCTGATCAGGATTTAAAAGAACTATTATACCTCGCCATTTCTGAATATGAGCCACAAGAGGCTGCAGAGATTGTCCTGCGTTATAAATTTAATGATGAAATGAACGACGGTCAATATGATCAAGTATCCAACGATATGCTTAAGGAAAATGTAGCCGAAAAGCATTCTGACATCTCCTTACATAGCAGACTATTTGATGTGAATGAGTTTCTATACAAAGCCTACAATGGTAAGTTCCCACATGCCAAAGCAACTGTGATCCAATTCACTGCTAAACCTCTCAAGGAAAATACCCAAGAGTTGAAAGAAGATGATGTATTAAGAATGTTGTGTACTGGTATTGATCCTCATGCGATCGTTCAGCGTTTATATAAAGATCAGATAAGCGGTGAGGAAGAATTTCCAGAAGCCGAAGATATTCTGTGGTACTTTGAAAAAACAGGTGATCACTCCTATCAGATCATCACATCAGATTACTGGATCAACAATGAAGATTTTATTAAAGGTGAGTTTGAAGCAAAATTGATTATTGAGGAAGAAGATTAACGTCCTGCCGCAGTATTTGCAAGATTACTCAAAGCCATATTGATGGTTTCTAAATTTTCTGACTGACCAGAAATCCCGTGACGTTGCGCTATATAGACAGCATCATTGTAAGCGATATTAACCGAACCATCTGCAGATTCATACACCAGCATTTTCTGTGGAAGGTCTAATGCAATAGAGCTACCTTCTTGCAGTAAAGGCGTTCCTAAGGCCGGATTGCCGAAGATCACAACCCTAGTTGGTCTCAACGTCATATTTACACTAGCCGCATTTGCTTGATGATCAAGCTCTGCAACGATAGAAATGTTGGAATTAGACTGCAGTGTAGAAATTAAAGTGGAATAAGTCGTTTCAAAATCCTGATCACTAACAACCGTTCGCACACCTTGATTGAGTGAAACGCGTGTACCATTACTTCTAACCGAATTATCTGTAGCACTACTGGCAAAATTGCTTAATGCCTGTGCCACCATATCTCCAGATTCTGGATCCACTCCATGTCTAGCATTCAGATAGTCAACTGAATTATAGATGACTGTCGTCAATTCATTTTCATTTTCGTAGACCGCAAATTTTTGTGGTAGATCAAGTCCAGCTTGCTGATTTTGCTGCATAAAAGGTGTTCCCAACGCAGGATTTCCAAAAAATACGGTGCTCGTATTACGCAATTCTTGATTTACTCTAGATGCATTACTTCTATGATCCACTTGCGCCACAATGCTTACTGGTCCTGCATCGCGTAGACTGCTTACCAGCAATGAATAAGTTTCATCAAATTCTGCGCGGGAAAAACTGTAGTTCGCTCCGGTAGTTACAGGTAGGTTATCTGCGGCATCATCATCGCTACAACTTGTTATCAGTAAGCAACTCAATATAAATAGACGTATCATGGAAATCATTTTGAAGAAAAATATTACAATATAAAACCTCGGGCAACTTATTGTTTATTCTTTAACGTGGATGGAGAGTGTGTGAAGTAATCAGGATTGTTGGTATTCCGCTTTCGCGAAAGCGTAACAACCGCTATCTTTAAAACAAAAATTTACATGAAGTTTCTTCCTATTTTCATTCTTGCAAGTGGTTTATCGTTTGCCCAAGTTCCTTCTGCAAATCAGCAGGATATTTATAAGATCATTGACGAGGTCAGTGCAGATCGTATTGAAAGTGATGTGCGCAGGCTGGCTGGATTTGGTACTCGCAACACCTTTTCTGATACCATAAGTGATACTCGTGGGATAGGTGCCGCGAGACGCTGGATCAAAGCAGAATTTGATAAAATCAGCGCCGACTGTGGTGGATGCCTCGAGGTATTCTATCAAAAAGATCTTGTGACCAAAGAGATGAGCAATCGTATACCCATGGATACCTATGTAGTCAATGTGGTCGCTATCCAGCGTGGATCAACGAACCCGAACGATTTTGTAATGATGAGTGGTGACATCGATTCCCGTAACAGCGATGGATCTGATTTTACTAAAGATGCTCCTGGAGCAAATGATAACGCCAGCGGTATGGCTGGTACCATTGAAGCCGCTCGAGTATTGAGCAAGCGCAAGTTTAGAAATTCCATTGTTTATGTTGGGTTGAGTGGTGAGGAACAAGGACTCTTCGGTGGGAAAGGACTGGCTGAATATGCCAAAGAAAAGGAATGGAACGTCATAGGTTTTTTAAACAATGACATGATAGGAAATATTGAAGGTGTGGATGGTGTGATTGATAATCGCGAATTCAGAATCTTCTCTGAACCAACTGACCCGACCGAGACTGAGCGCGAGCGCAATGGCCGTCGTTTCTATGGCGGCGAGGTAGATGGGATCTCCAGACAGCTAGCTAGGTACATTCACAAAAGCGTGCAGAATTACATGCCAGAGATGAAGCCTATGATGGTGTATCGATTGGATCGTTTTGGTCGTGGTGGACACCATAGACCATTTAATGATTTAGGTTTTGCAGGAATCAGAATAATGGAAGCGCATGAAAATTATACACAGCAGCATCAAGATATTAGAGTAGAAAATGGCATCGCTTATGGAGATGTAGTAGAGCATGTTAACTTCCCTTATGCTAAGAAACTTACTGCAGTAAATGCAATCAACCTGGCACAACTCGCATGGGCTCCTACCCGACCAGAAAATGTAAGAATAGGCGGTATTGTTGAGGCAGACGCAAAACTGGCTTGGGAAAAAGTTCCTGGAGCGGTAGGCTATAAAATCTACTGGAGAGATACTACAAGTCCTACTTGGGATAATTCCAGATATGTAGGCGACATCACAGAATTTACACTAAAAGGTATCGTAATTGATAATTCATTTTTTGGTGTGGCAGCTGTAGCAGCTGACGGTACTGAAAGTGTCGTATCCTTTCCCTCAGGAACCATGCGCTAAGCAAACACAAAGCTTTCAAAGAAAAATACCCATTATTGGGTATTTTTTTTTGCCTAATTTAAAGGCATATTTGAACCCAACCTCAAAAAACTAATCTAATGACCAAATCAGATCCTTTCAAACCAATAACCGAAGTTTCCCAAGCAAACTGCTATAAACCTATATCAATTTATGAAGGAAACGGTATCCATCTATGGGCCTTTTTTGAATGGAGTGACAAGTTTTCTTTAAGTAGTATCGTTTTTTGCCAATTGGAAGGAGACTATCAAGTAGGTAAAGTAAAATTCAAAGACGAAAAGATATATGTGTCTCTAGAAAAGAATGCCAAGCCACTCCATAAATTTAATCTACCTAAGAAGTTAGAAAAAAATATAGAGTACCCAACTATCATTTTAATGGATGATAAAGAAGATGAAGACGATTTCACTTTTCCAGATGATGGAACGATCATCGTAAGAAGGAATCCTTAATGAGATTAATTTTAGTCCTCTTAATTTTTGTTTGCTCTACGAGTTTTGCCCAGACCAATCTTTTAGACGAAGTGCGTAGCCTAAACTATTTGGGTAAATACAAAGAAGGTAATGAAGTCTTAATCACGATTGATACTGTTGGGTTTAACAGGCTCAATAGAGCAAAATACCTTTATGAGGTTGCCCTTTGCAAAATTAACTTGGAAGGTGAAGTAGTCAAATCCTATCAGGTTTTACTAGATGCCAAAAAACTACTAGGCAATCGAAATTATGACTTACTTTTTAAATTGAATGATGAGCTCATTTATGCTCAGCTTTCTTTTGATGACAGTGAAAATACTGCCAATGAGCTAATGGCTGAAAATTGTGCCATAGCAGAAAAAACTCAGGACCCTAAACATGTCATTTATTGCAACAGTTATAAGTTTTACCAAATTAATAATGAAGATCCATTTAAATTCCAAAAGCAATTAGCATTATTACATGAGGATCGAGTGATTGCTGAAGAGTCTAATCTAAAAGTCATTCATGGGAATACGCTTATAAATATCGCAACGATTCATGATAAAGCAGAGCAATTTGATTCTGCAATGATTTATTATGAGAAATCCCGAGCATACGTAGAGAATAAGGAATACTTACCAACTAAAATTGCCTTCTTCAATAACATAGCAAATACCTTGAATAGTCTAGGCAGGTACGATGAAGCCATTGAGAATTTGAACAAAGCGTTGCTATTATCAAAAGATCAAGCTATCAACCCTTCAAAACTAAATATCTATTATAATCTTGCACAAAATTATGATCTCAATCAAGAATATAAGAAAGGTATCGAGGCCTATAAGGATTACATTTCTTATTATGATTCACTTAATAGAACAGAACGCCTAAAAGCAGTTCAAGAATTAGAAGCCAAATATCAAGTCCAAGAACGCAAACTTGAAAATGCCGAGTTAAGTGCAGACAATGAGCGTCAAAAAACGATGATCATTTCCATTGCTGGTAGCGCATTGGTATTGCTTCTTGGTGGAATATTTGTATATAAGAATCAAGACAAAAAACGACGACTGGCTTTACAGGAAACTGAACTTGAAAAACAACGCGCAGATAACTTGATGAAAAATCAAGAACTTGCCACCATAGACGCCATGATCGCTGGTCAGGAAAAAGAACGTAAAAATTTGGCAAGCGAGCTACATGATGACCTGGGCAGTTCTTTGACCACGATCAGGCTTTACTTTGAAAATCTCAAAGATCATTTTAAAGAAGATACCTCAAAAGAAATCTATACACGTACAGATAAGTTGCTAGAAGAAACCTATGCCACCATACGCGGTATGTCGCACAGTAGGCATAATGGTGTGCTGGCAAGTAAAGGCTTGATCCCAACAGTTCAAAAGTTGGCACAAAACCTAACCGATACAGGCAAAATAAAGGTCACCGTTTACAGTCATGAGATGGATCGCAATATTGAAAATTCACTGGAACTCAATATTTTCAGAATGATTCAGGAATTGCTTAGTAATGTTGTCAAACATGCTGGTGCCACTGCTGCGACGGTCAATGTGATAGGCTCTGCAAAAAGCATCAATCTTATGGTAGAAGATAATGGTAAGGGTTTCAAGGCAAAAATTGATCAAAAATCAGATGGTATGGGATTGTACAGCATAGAAAAACGTGTAGAGGAAATGGACGGGACTATGGAAATAGATTCCAGCGCTGGACATGGAACCACCATCACCATTGAAATTCCCATATTATGATTCAGCTTATCATTGTTGAAGATCACGAGTCACTCATCGATGGATTGAAATTGCTTTTTGCGAACGATCCAGAAATAGAAGTTGTAGCCACTGCACAAGATGGTGTGGAACTTGTAAAACTTTTAGATTATAAACAAGCTCACGTTATCCTTACTGATATAAGCATGCCCAGAATGAATGGCGTCGAGGTCTGCAAAAAGGTGAAAGAGATTGATCCCCATACTAAAGTGATTGCATTTACCATGTTTGATGATGACCAAGCCGTTAGAGATATGATCGACGCTGGAGCAGAAGGTTACATTCTCAAAATACGACCTTTATCTGTTGTTAGGGAAGCCATTCTTACCGTTATGCAAGGAAATAATTATATGGATAGCGCCATCACGATTGTCCCTACTTCTAAAAAGTCATATGACGCAGACGAATTACTTTCTAATACAGAGCGTGAGATCCTTAAACTTATAGCGGCTGGTAATCAGTCTTCAGAAATTGCGGAGATTAGACACTGTGCCGTGGGAACGATCCACAAACACCGCAAAAATATGATTCAGAAATTGGGCTTGCACGGTAAAGGTGAATTGTTGCGGTATGCCTTGCAAAAACATGAACACTATAAATAAGGCTGTTGTTTGTTTCGCTTTCGCGAAAGCAATATACATACCATCTAAATGCTACATTCAAAAGCTAGCAACTAATTCTAACTAACTATTTTTTAACATATTATACCCTTTATTGGGTATTCCCTAGCCTTTCCTCACAGCTTACTTTTATCAATAAGTAAGACATCAAGAAAAGGGGAAAGGAATTGGAAGCAATTCCTTATAGCTACCAGGCGATACCGTCTGGTAGTTTTTTTGTTTAAGCTCGCTGGAATTAAATTGTATATTTGGTTGTAAATCAAGTATAGCAATGAAAGCCCTCAAATATATTTTCATTTTACTGCTGGTAGTGATCATCGCCGGCGCCATTTATTTCTCGTTACAAGACGGTCATTATGATGTCAGTAGATCTGCTGTAGTTGAAGCTCCCAAAAGTCTGGTTTACGAACAACTCGCTGACTTGAAAAAATGGGAGAACTGGGATGCTTATAGAAATGAGGAAGATATGGAGGTCACTTACCGTGACCAGACCGCTGGCGTGGATGGCGCCTATTCCTTTACAGATGAGTACGGTACTGGTACTATAACCATAACAAAACTGGACCCAAACAAATCCATGGAAATGGATTTTGTGTATGAACACAGCATGGGAAAATCAGAAGCCCAGATTGATTATCAGCTCGTAGAGGTTGAAGATGGAACTCAAGTGACCATGCACGTAGAAGGTGACCAAACACTTGTGGACAAAATTTTCAACAAGGTTACTGGTACTGATATGGAACAGGAACTGGGTGATATCTATGATGAGAGCTTGGTAAATCTTGACACTTATCTTCAAGAAAAGATGGATCAATATACCATTAGCCCAGATGGATTGATTGATTATGGTGGCGGCTATTATTTATATATGTCAACCAGCAGCACCATGGAAAATTTTACAAGGCTGCAAACCCAAATGCTGCAAAAAATAAGAAGCTACATGAGTAGCAACAATATTGATAGTTATGGAGCGCCTATGGTGATCTATGAAAAATTTGATGAGACTAGAGAGAACGTTATCTTTTCGGCAGGGATTCCTGTTAAGGATCGCGTCATCACTGCTGTAAATTCTACCATACTATGTGGTTTTCAAGAACCAGGTAGAGCGGTAAAAATCACCTTAAAGGGCGATTATAAATATTTACCAGAAGCATGGCAGATAGGTGAAGGATTTATCACGGTAAATGGTTTGGAACGCTCTGAACAGCCGCCGTTTGAATTCTACAAAACAGACTCCTACAAAGAGGCTAATCCAGCAAATTATTTGACTGAGGTCTATTTACCTGTGCTATAATGCTCAAGAGTTTAATCTTTGTATTTATTGGTGGTGGTTTAGGCAGTTGTTTAAGGTTTGCCTTTTCCATCTGGATGAATAATGAAAGTATCAAATGGATTCCTACACTTACGGTAAATGTAATAGGATGTCTCTTACTGGGCAGTTTTCTTGCTCTTAATGACAAAAGCCAGCTATCAGAATCTACATTCTTATTGCTGGCTGTTGGTTTTTGTGGTGGCCTGACGACCTTCAGCACATTTTCTGCTGAATTATATTTTTTATTAAAACAAACTGCTTACTTGCAAGCACTCAGCTATTTTTTGCTAAGTACGAGTTTAGGCATAACCGCAGTTTTTGTTTCTTATCAATGGATCAAATCCATGAATTAAAAACTGTACTAGCGTACTCTAATGCGCTGTCCAATTCTTTTCGCTTTCTCAGAATGGAAAAGGAATTTTCCCAAAAGAAGTATCACAGCAATATCTGCCGTTACTAGAAACAACATTCTCAAGAACGTGGTTCCAGCAAAATCAATGGTAAAGCCTACAACACCACTAATGGTAGCAATGATGGCTAGGATAAGTATAAATTTATTCATGATGTTTCATTTATAGAGTACAAATTTCAATGAGAACTCCTCATTTTCAAGTTAAAGCACATACAATTACTATTTTATTAACTAGACAAGGTTTTCATCAGTTGTCCATAAGCTCTTCAAATGCTGGAGGAAGTTCTGTAAAACTTTCGATACCTTTTTCACTCATTTGATCCTTAGCTCTCTTCCACTCATTTTCTGTAGGCTCTGATGCTTCCTGCTCCTTAGCCAGTTCTGGCTCGTAGGTCAAAGTAACAAATACTGGAAAATGATCACTACCATAATCTGAACCTGTACCAGCGTTCTTGTATCTAAATTCTGATGACGTTAATATATGATCTAAGTTCCAGCGCATAATGATAGGATACTGCGCATGAAAGGTGTTGTAAAATCCACGTCCAAGGCGATAGTCAAGCAGTTTTCCTATCTTTTTAGTCAACTCAGTTGGGTCAGACCACGCGACATCATTAAAGTCTCCTAGAACTACTACTGGAAGATCTGAATTATAACTCTTAATGGCCGTTCTCATCAACTCGGTATCACGATCGGTACTCTTAGGATTGTGTTGCGGCATAGGTGGAGTTGGATGTATAGCCAGTAATTGGAACCAGTTGCCATCTTTCAACTGTATTTGTGCATCAATTGAAGGTATCCCTTCATCAACCATAAAGTTGATTGATGAATTACGAATTGGTAGTTTTGAGTACAATATCATTCCGTAAGTATTGTCTTGAGGCTGTTCCACCTTGTAAGGGTAATCTTGGCCTATTTTACTACTTATTGTATTGAGCCATCTGCTATTAGTTTCAGTGAAGAGAATTATATCTGGATTTTGATCTTGTATATCTTTGAAAAGCTTTTCACTACTCTCATTGGATTCAAGAACGTTTGCTGTGAATACTGTGAATTCTTTATTTTCAGAAATTCCTTCAGTACTTGCTAAAACCTCATTACTACTTATGGGTAAGAACTTATAGATCTTTGTCATTTGAAAGGCAAAACAACCTATTAGAATACCAATGTATAGGTAATCCTTAATCCATCGTGGTTTGAAAGTAAAGAAATAAAGGATGATGGCAATTAAGGTAAACGCAGCCAATTGAAGGTGTGGGAAATCGAATACTCTAATCCACCAAAAGTCTGCAGCGAATAACGGAACTAGTGACAATAATGCCGCAATTAAACCTATAATTTGAAATGTAATTCTCCAGTTCATAATATCAATTTTTTTAAATATAGCCTTATGACCATGGGTCTGTAAGAAATTACCTAATATTTAGCACTTCTAAACAAAAGCATCGTTTTCAAAATTATCTTGAGCCATGGCTTTAGGATTGGGACCCCATTCGTTGGTTCCTGGCTTGCTGTCTTCAACCCAAAAAATCAACAATATAATATTACCAACGAGCGGTATCAAAGCCATTAAATAATACCAGCCGCTACGACCAGTATCATGCAGTCTACGAACTATGACAGCAAGAGTAGGCAGTATAACTCCCAACCCATAGATACCCAGTAAAATTCCAGGAAGTATCACTAAATCACTTTCCGCAACTAGTAAAGCAATAACAGGAATGTAAAGTGCAAAGAATACGATGATATTGAAGAGATAGAAATACCAAAATTCTGAACGACGAGCGCGTCCATTAAAGTCTGCGTATTTATTGAAGCACGTCTTGACATAATCCATCATTCCCTTAGATGCAACGGTTCCATCTTCTGGACGGTGATGTCTTGTGGGTTGGTAGTTTGAGTTGGATGCTGGTTGATTGAGATCTGACATTTTGGTTGGTTTTGATCGATGAAAGATATGAAAATTGGAAATTGCGCTTTCGCGAAAGCGAACTATTTATACAACCCTATTAACAATTAAAACGGGTAACCAATTGCGAAATTGAACACAGGACTGCCAAAATCGTTGACCCATCGATCGCCTTCTGGCAATGAAGGATCGTGCAACGGTGCGGCAAGGTCAAACCTGATCACAAAACCCTGAACGTCGACTCGTATACCAGCACCAGCGCCTATCCCTAATTCATTATAGAAATTACCGCTAAACTTACCACCTGGCAAACCATTATCCGTGGTATTCCAAACGTTACCGGCATCTGCAAAAAATGCTCCTTTCACATAACCAAAAATAGGAAAGCGATATTCCACGTTTGCCTCAAGTCGTAAGTTACCAGATTGATCAAAAAAGGATCGACTATCAGCATCTGGTGGCGTGTAGGTTCCTGGACCTAAGGATCTCGTTCTAAAGGCGCGAACACTGTACGCACCACCAGAAAAGTATTGTTTGCTAAATGGCATCACGTCGCTGTTCCCATAAGGAACTCCTATTCCAGCAAAAAGCCTGGTGGCAATGCGCTGGTCTTCTCCAGTGATAAAATGATATCTAAAGTCTACATCGACTTTTGCATACTGTGCATATTCCAATCCCAAAAATTCGTCCTTTATCTCTCCAGTGTCAGGATCTGGATCACCATCCTGGCCTAATAAACTGATGGAATTACCAGCTACGTCCAGATTACTATTTACATAAAACAGACTGCGGCGGTTCGTGCGCAACATACCATTATAGGTAAAGCTATAGTTCAATCCAGATATAAACTGCTGGTCAAAACTTGTTCTAAGGAATGGATTGTCATTCAGAATAGCATCAAACTCCTCAGATTGGTACAGCAAATTGACATAATTAATTGCGATGGGATCCAACTCGTGTGTAACATATTTATTGGCTTGCCACACATAACCAAAACTTCCAGAAAACGTCAATAGCCCATATAATGCACTACGATTTAATAGGTTAGCTTCCAGACTAATAATAGTTTTAGGAATCGAATACTCAAAAACATCACTATCAAAAGAAATGGGCGAGATCACTCTAGGGAAAATAAGGTCTGCACCTAACGCAAACTCTGTACTGGTAAGTCCTGCTTGACTACTACCAGCAATTTGAACTTCATAAGCTGCTCTAGCTTTTAGGTTGAGTAGCTCGCCACCTCTAAAAAGGTTTCTGTTTGAAAAGGTAAGTCCCAAACTAGGACCTGCAAAATCGTTGGATTTGGTGACTCCTTGCAGCTCTGCTCTTATAGCCCGCTTATTAAGCGGTGATAAATAGATATTTGCCTCCAGATAATTAACAGAATCGTTAAGCATGGAATCTACCTCAGTATACTCGATGTTTACAAATTTGTAGGCTCCTATGGATCCCAATCTACGGCTGGTGGCTTTTGATTTTTCTGGGCTGTACAACTCACCTTCAGTTAGTGTAATGAAAGGATCCAATCGATCTACTCTAAAGAAGTTCTCATCCTGAATGTAATTTTTATTGTCAAATCTGGTGGTGTCTTGTCGGGTACTATCTGCACCAACGGTGTTGTGAGGATACACGTTGATTTCCTTCAATCTATAGGGCTTTACGGCCTTACTAGGAACATCTTGTTTGAGTTTTAAAAACAAATCAAACTTGCGATTATCGTATCTATTGGTATCTGCCTGAAAAATTAAAAATCCTGAATTGAAATTGTAATAGCCTTTTTCTTTGAGGTCCGCATCGATACGCTCACGTTCTAGCTTCATTGCGGATAAATCAAACCTTGATCCTTTCTTAATGGGCGAAGTTTGGACTTGCTGCTCCAATAAATCATAAAACGGAATCGAATCCCTATCTACTTGATAGGTTTCCATGGTGTAAGGTTGCGGCAAAGTAACCTGATAGCCTACCGTTGCTTCTTTAACATCTTCATTGCGTTCTACAGTAGTTCCAATCTCGCTGAAAAAAAATCCGCGATTTTCTAATCGATTTCTGATTAGGTCTCTGGTTGATTCCTGTTCTACATCTGATAAATAGACTGGATCTTCACCTATCTTTTTATTCATGAACTTTCTAAACCAACCGGCACTATCGACATTAACTTTATAGTAATAATGCAGTCCTGGTCGCAATCCCAAAATCTTGGAATTAGGTTTGGGAGAAATTGCTTTTAAAAGTTCTGCAGTTAAAGCATCCACATTCTCCACCGTTGCAGCAGAATCCACTTTAACATCGAGGTCATAAGAATCCAATAAGAGCTCATCTTCTGGTACATATTTTTTCACGGCACATGAATAAACTGCCATGAGCGTGACAAGCAAAATGCTAATTCTTATATAGTGTCTTTTTATCAATGAGATATTTTTAAACTCTTAATTATTCTCTTTCTTCTGCTGTGCCTCGCGCTCTTTTTTTGTTGCTTCCAACTGTCGTTGCGCTTCCTCTTCTTCCTTTCTGGCAGCATCTGCCTTTTCCTTCTCTTTCTTCTTTTCGGCGTCTTCTCTTCTTTTTGCGGCTGCAGCTTCTTCTTGAACCGTTTTAGTAAACAGGTTTTTGAATTCGTTGAATTCCTTGGTGAAAATGAGACTTATACCACTCACGATTAACTGTCCATCAATCACATTATCAAACTGATTCTTACGGAATCCTTTCAATCGCCACTGGCCAGATTCGTTAAGTAAATATTCTAGACTTACATTACCTATGACAGGTGTTTGACCTTCTGAAGGTGCAGCGCTTCCCTGAATATCTACCTCACTACCTACACTTACAATTAGACGATCATCCAACAATTTTTTGCTCGCTGCGACGTCTAGTGTTGTGCGATCACGCGCATCACCGCTGGAATAATCGGTATAACTATCTAGTCCAAAGTTTAGATCCACTCCAGTATTCCCCAATAATTTTCCGCCAAACTGATTCAACTGATCACTTAGCGCTTGGTTCAAATTGTCTCTGGCAATCGCTGCCGTTCCACCAGAACTACCATCCGAGCCACTGGTTGGGAAGAATTTATTGAGTACCAATAAAGAGAACACCTGTTTGTTCAATTCTTGCTCTTGGCTATTCAATTGCTGTACTTGTGAATAGACCTGACCACCAGCATAACCTTGTTCATCTTCTGGCATATCCAGTCTAAAGCTAATTACTGGTGCCGTTAATTCTCCATCAACATTTAGATAAACTAAGAATGGCAACACCTGACGGAATTGTGTTAATTGAGTAATATCACTTCCACTCGTTCTTGAAGCCATTAATGAACTTGCACTCGTCTCAACTTCATATATCGCACTCACATTTAGGCTGGCATCAAATGGATCACCAGACCAAGAAACGCTACCGCCTTTAGCAAGATCAAATCTTCTGGAAACTATTTCGTAAAGACTTAGCTCATAAAACCCATCGTTGATCTCATAACGTCCCGAAAGCGTCATACGGCCATTAGGAGTCATTCTAAATTTCAAATCTCCATCACCGGTCACCTGCAGGTTATCACCCGTGGTTGGATCGACGATGACATTGACTTTAGCTCCGTTTGTAATTCGCATGTCTGCGGTAATGTCGTATCCAGTAAGTGTGGCGCTTTCATCTTCGGTCTGCGTCAATATCGCATCTGGATTTTCTTTATTGACAAACTGTACGATACCATCACGCTGTACAATATCAAGTTCTGTAGCCGGCATAACATAAGTAACATCTGTTGAATCATCAACATCTAGTGTCAAATCAACCACAGGAATCGTAAGATCACCTGTTACAGTTGCAGTAGCGTCAAAGGTGGCTTTACCGTAATAGAGATCATTATCACCAGCGGTAGAATTTAAAGCGGTAAAATTGTCTGCCTTTAACCTCAGGTCAAAGGTTGGTGTTAATAGATCTTCCGTTCCTATGTTTCCATCAACCGAGAAGATATTATTGTCTGCATCTCTTACTTCAAAATTATTGAAGACGAGCCCATCGTTATTAACGATAAGTTCCTCATCCTGCATAAGAAAAGGTGCGTCGAGCATATTCACGGTAAATCCTGCCTGATTGAAATTAAAATTACCTTCATAAATAGGCTCCAAAGTGGTTCCATTCAGATTCATTTCTCCAGAGAGATAACCTTTTCCATCACTTAAAAAATCTGACGCAATACCACTTACGGTAGACATACTCAATCGCTGTAGATCTAGATTAAGATCTATCTGCGCAGCCACAGGATCTACTCGGTAATCACCGGCCAGTTCCATATCCACATCATCACCTTTCAAGGTCATGTTCATCGTATAAAGGTCACCTGAACCAGAATCTGCATCCAGCGTCAACACACCTAGCGGTACTTCAAATACGTTCAAGTCTTGAATGTTAAGATCTGCTGTGAATCCCATCTTGCCAAAAATATCTTCCAAGACCAATTCTCCATTGAGGCTGCCGCTAGCTAATTTTTCATCTGGATTTAATAAGCTCAAAAGCGCCTGTAATCTAAAATTATTGAGCAACAAGGCCACGTGATCCTTATCGACACCTGTCAAATCGCTACGCAACTCAACGCTTTGGGATTCATTGGATAGCTTGAAATTATTGAACGTAATGAGATTATCGCCGTAGGCCACACTATTATCATTTGGTATGGTCCACGGTTTCTTATTGAGGATTAAATCATCCAACTTAAGCCTGAATAGTAGGTCTTCAATTCCTTGATCGTTACGCTTTCGCGAAAGCGTGCTCCCAAAATGCATCAATACTTCTTCATCATCATAAGAGATAAAGTCAAGGTTTAGTTCACTTTGTGAAACGACTCCATTGAGATTGGTACGCTTGATTGCCAGCGGTCCAGATTCTAGATCTTTGAATCCCACATCAAATGTCAAATTTTGCTCATCAGACCTAGAGGTAATGACCAGGCTATCGATTTCACTACCAGCATATTTAATATAGGGAGCTGTGATATCTGTATCTAATTTGCGATCCAGTTCATTGAAATTCATGGCAATCTTCACGGTGTCCAGCGCCTCAAGGCTAGGCAACATCACATCTCTCAAAATAGGTGCTGGCCTCAATGAACCATTTATTTTCATTACCACTGGCTGGATGGTGTCCATGCTTACATTAGTAGTCAAATAGCGATCTATGTGTCGTTGTAACGCACTGGCAAGTGCCGCAGGGTCTGCATTAGAGCGCAATTCCAAATCCAACATTTTGTTCCTAACATCAACAGATGTAGTGTCTGGACGTACAAAAGCATCGAGATCTACCGTACCCAACAAATAAGACTGATTGTCAAAAACGGCAATACCATCAGTGATGGTAGAATTCACTTCATAATTAGTAGCATCACCCTTAAATTGCGCGGATATGTTTCCTGCTGCTTTTACATTTTGGTTAGTAATCCCAAAAGCTCGCAGATCAACGCCAGCAATATCTAACTGCACATTTGCTTGGGTTGCCACGCTATCCAATTGGATTTGACTATCTAAATTCAGGTTGATATTATCATCTTTGTATTTTGAAGTAACAGATCCGTTTCCATTTTTGAAAGAACCATTAATGGGAAGATTTTTGATTTCATATCCGTTATAGGTGAAACTATTGATACTCGCATCTATTACAGCGTCTAGATCATTAATGGTCGATCCAGAACCGCTGGTTTTCAAATCCAGACTCAATTTACCCAACTGTGGATTCTGCAATATGCTACCCAGATCGATTTCTCTTCCTTCTACAGTGGCATTAAAAGCCATCACATTTTGATTCTTGAAACTTCCATCCAGTTTGATGTTACCCGCAGACGTTGTCAGTGTCGCTTTTGCATTGATATCATCGACCTGGCCTTGAGCATTTCCAGCCAGCGAGAAGCGCTCTGGTAATTGTACACCTAGCTCCTGCTCGTTCACAAAACGTCGCATGTCTGCTCTAGTAGATCGTATTTTTATGGATGGAAAGTCGATGTATAGATTGTCAGGATCTGTGGCGTTGCGCAAGCTACCTGTAGCCATGATGGCGGTCTGATTTCCCCAATTTGCCACAAGATTGGGGATTTGCATCGCTGCAGTCGAACCCGTTGCTTTTAAACTTCCAGTAAGTTGTCTCTTACTAAGAGCGAGTAAATATTCATTGGATCTCAAGTCAGGCTGAAATCTAAAGACATCAGTCAAATCGATGCTATAATTGGGAATAGCGACGTCCAGTTGTACATTTTCTGGATTATTGATAAAGCTATTCATGCTATCATAACCCAATTGTACCTTTCCTTGAAGGGAATTGTTGTTGACCTGCGCATTAAGATCTGTGATATCAATCGTCTGGTCTGAAGCAGTGACGGCTAACGAAAACTGGTTCACATTGATTCCAGAACCTTCGTCAAAAGCAAGTTCATCAATAGTAGCGGTTGCTTTTTGGTTTTCGTAATGAATATCGTCTGTAAGCAACCTAAGATTGCTTATAACGATCGCATTAGGATCAAACTGATTGGGTTTAGGTGCAGCACCGTCCAGTCTGTAATCCACTGAATTGTTGTTAAGATCGATATCCTGGACATCAATTATAAAATCTGGCCATTCAAATGGTGCGGCCGCGGTATTTGTAGCTGTAGTTTCACTTTCCACAGTTCGCATGGCGAGTTTGACTTCGCTATCGTTAAGCGTGAAAAAGTCCACTACAAAGTTGCTGTCTTGTACATCTGCTTTTGAAATGGATGTTTCCAGTAAGCCAATAAAACTATCCAAATCTAACGCATCAGGAACAGATTCATATCCCAACCTGACACGATCCAATTTTAAATTCCCAACGGTAATTCTAGGTAATGGTGAATCTCCAGCATCGTCTGTAATAGCTTCTGCGATGGTTGTATCTGTGTTGGGATCGTCGTCGGGTTCTGCTTTCGCGAAAGCGGTAACCGTGTCCTTATCATACTTGATTATGGCATTTGTTAGTGATACCTCATCAATATCCACAATCATCTTATCCAGATCCAATTCATTCATGGAAAGATTGAAAGCTTCAAACTTTATAATGGCATCCAGCTCTTCTACATCGTCATTGAGAGTGATATCAAAATTGGTGAAATCAAGATCACCCAGTGAAAATTGAAGTGGCTCTGAGGTTGTCGTGGTATCTTCTACCACAAAGGCATCGATTAAAAATTGGTAATTAAATCCTTCTACCGTGTCCTTGCGATTTATACGAGCCTTCAAACCATCCCAGCGAGCATAATCTAGACCTATGCCACCGCCATTAATGATAGGCCACAATGGGACGCTCGCTTCCAGACTTTTTGAATAGACGAGCGTATCTCCTTTCTTATCTGCCAGGTAAACGCCATCCAGTTCTATATTGCCGCCAAATGTGACAAATGCTTTGTCTATGGAAACCTCAGTTCCCGTTTTGCCTTCTACATAGTTAACGGCTTGACCTACGATAATATCCTGGCCCCAAGGACTGCGAATAAATAGAACTAGAAGAATTAGGAAAACAAGAATACCTAGAAAAACACGGCCTAGTCTGCGCAGCCAGCGGTATTTCCTTACTTTTTTGGTAGTCTTTTTATCGTTTTCTTCCACGTGACGGTTTTGCGTTTAGGGAAACGCTATTAGGGATCGCAAATTGCTAAAATCCAATTGTAAAGCCATCGGCATTAGCATAAGATTGTGTAAATCCTATTGCTGCTGCTGTTGTTGCCATTGAATCTGTCGCTGTTTTAATTGCTCCACACCATAATCCTGTTTTTGGAACTGGATCTTATTCTGGATAGGGTTTTCCTCAAATTCCTCTACCGTTTTAACCCTTACAGTATAAACGGTCTCGTTCGTACCGTCGCCTTGGCAATAAATCAATCCTTTGATAGGTGCACAATCCTTATAATCTCTACCATGAGTTACCTTAATATGATTGTCTGCGGCGAGCAGATTATTAGTAGGATCAAATCCAACCCAACCATTTTCAGGTATGAAACACTCGATCCAAGCATGCATTTGAAGATCTCCTACAAGTCCATTGTTTTGATGCAAATAGCCAGAAACATAACGCGTTGGTATGTGGTTCAATCTTGCGATACCGCAAAATACATGGGTGAAGTCCTGACATACACCTTGTTTCTGTTGTAGGATATCGTCAATTCCAGTAGTTGTATCAGTCACCTCTGTCTTGAAATCAAAATAATCAAATAGAAATTTATTGAGATCTAGAAGGTTATCAAAAATGGTTTTCGCTGTATCAAACACATACAGATCCTGAAACGCTGAGGGAATTCGCGTTTGATCAGTTGGTGAGAGAAAAGATTCATGCTCTACCTTAAATCCTAAGTCGTTAATGGTTTTATAATCATCTGAAGGGTTTGTAATCTGGATATTCTCAAACGGATTAACCTTGACTTTTTCCAGTTCCACTTCTGCAGTGAATTCAATTTTTGTGATCGGTTTTTTGGTGCTGACGCGCAATACCTGATTGCCGAAACCATCAATCGATTCTTGATAGGCAATCGACTCAGAATTCTTAAAAGAAAAGTTGTGAATGTTTTGATTCTTGCTATTCTCTGGAATAATCAAAAATTGCCATAGTGCCTCTTTCAATGGAGACTGGTAGGTATTGGTAGCTTGGTAAAAGATTTGATATTTTAATGACATCGTTGTAACGCAATAGCGCTTAAAGGGTAAAATTAATATTTGAAATATTCGCTCTCAATGGTAGATGCGATTTGGTAAAGGTCTTCTTGAATTTCTTTTAAGTTTTGAGGTATGTTATTCTCAATGGTTTCTACTTGTAAATAGGCATATTTTGCTTGAATTCTACCTACCAGATATTCTGCAGAACCTCTGCTTGGTAACTTCTCTTGTGAAATCTCTTCTATATGGCGATGCGCTCTATTAATACTATTCATAATAGATCTTGGACAATCAGGATGCAAAATTAAAAATTCCAAAACATTTCCAGCATCCGGAGTCCTTTTATAATGACGGCGCATCATGTCATGTGATTCAATACATTTCAATAACGTAGTCCATTCATAACTTTTATCAAACTCATTGATATTAGACTCATGAGTAGCATCCAGATATTTATTCTCTATGATATGACTCACCTGTATGGCTCTCTCAACACTTATACCTAACATGATTATCGCATAAATCTCATCGTGAAATAACGTTCCTCTAATTTTTTCACGCAGGATGGCGGTAGATTCTATAATAAGTACGGTGAAGTCAAACAAGCCTTTTGTCTTGTAAAATTCCACATCATAATTGGATACGGAATGATAAAATTTATTCAGCGCTTCATAGAATTCTGTTGATATAACATCTCTTGCACCATTAGCATTTTCACGCGCATTTTTTACTGTATTTAAAATGGAAAAGTACTCGTCTGGATTTAATCCTATGTCGTACAAAACTTGCGATTCATCAAGAATTATGGATTCATCTTTTGCCATTCTATTAGCCATAAACAAGGAAGATCGCAATACACGCTGGCGCGATTGAGAGGCTTCACTGGGCGCATCTAGCGACGAAAAATAATTGACACTCAAAAATCTGGCAATATGCTCAGAACGTTCTATATAACGTCCCATCCAGAATAAATTATTTGCAACACGTGCTAACATAAATAGGTATTAATGGGTTAAGGTTGGAGGTTTTGGATAAGTCCGCTTTCGCGAAAGCGTAATCACGACATTCTTCATTACGATTTAAGGACCCAGGTATCTTTGGAACCGCCGCCTTGTGATGAGTTCACGATCAGATTTCCCTTTTTGAGTGCTACTCTGGTCAATCCGCCTTTAAGTACAAATTCCTTGTCCTTTCCAAGTATGGTGTAGGTTCTCAAGTCTACGTGACGAGGTTCAAAAGAATTGGCCTCCTCTATATAAGTGGCATGCACGCTTAGTGACATGATGGGCTGAGCGATGTATTTTCTAGGAGCGGCTTGGATGGTTTTCTTCACCTCTTCAATCTCATCCTTGGTGAGACGGTTCCCTATGGAAATACCATATCCACCAGCTTCATCGACTGGTTTGATGACTAGCTTATCGATATTTTCCAATACATACTTTAATTCATCAGGTCTGCTGCAATGGTAGGTGTGGACATTGTTCAAAATAGGCTCTTCATTCAAATAGAATTTGATGATCTCTGGCATGTAGGTATAGATGGCTTTATCGTCTGCAACTCCAGTTCCTGGCGCATTGACTAAGGTCACATTACCTTTTCTGTAAGCAGAGAACAATCCAGGAACACCCAACGTAGAATCAGGCTTGAACTCTAGCGGGTCGATAAATTGATCATCGATACGTCTATAAATAACATCGACTCGTTCTGGTCCATTGATGGTTTGCATGTAGACAAAATCATTCTCAACATATAGATCACGACCTTCTACCAGCTCCACGCCCATTGCTTTAGCTAGGTAAGAATGTTCATAGTAAGCGGAATTGTAAATTCCTGGAGTGATCACCACGCAATTAGGTTCATCTACACCGTTGGGTCTTACGGTTTGCATGATCTCCAGCAGGTTTTGAGCATAATCAGTCACCGTAAAAGTTTGGTATTCGTTGAATACACCAAAAAGTGCCTTCTTCAAAGCTGTCCTGTTACAGATCACATAACTCACTCCAGAAGGACAACGTATGTTATCCTCCAGTACATAATATTCTCCATCACTATGCTTGATCAAGTCTGTTCCAGATATATGGTTATAAATCCCACCTGGTGGCTCGAGTCCATTCATTTGATTGAGATAATTCGTACTGGAGCTGATCAGCTCAAGAGGTACGATTCCTGCCTTGATAATTTTTTTCTCGTGGTAAACATCATGTAAAAAATGGTTCAAAGCTTTACTGCGCTGCAGCACGCCACGCTCAATATGGTCCCATTCTTTAGCATCTATTATGCGCGGAAACAGGTCAAAGGGAAATATCTTCTCTTTAGTTTCCTTATCACCATACACCTGAAAGGTGATTCCTTGATTGAAGAAAGAGGATTTAGCATTATTATTCAAAGTCGCAAAATCCTCAATACTATGTTCACTATAGATATCAAAAAGCTTTTGGTACATCTGCTTTACATTACCGTCATTATCAAAAATCTCATCAAAGAGCTCTGGATTTCTCTCGTATGAAGAAAAAATGGGATGGTTGGATTGAATCATTCGTTGGCTTTTAAGTTAAAATACTATTTATAATTCAGCCTGCGAATTAATTTATACTTAAAAATGAAAGAATTAGCTATTTTAATCGGCATTATTGTAAGAGTAAAAATATAAGAAATAATATTCGCAACATTATTGTTTAGTTATTCTCGAATTCGCAAAGACCACGTAGAAAATAATTTAAGGAAAGACACATTTTAAAAACGAAAATAGTTAGGGTAGTTTTATATACGTGTCTTTAGATTAAATTCGTGATGTAAAATAATTTTAATTTGGAAATAAAGGAAGTCAAATCATTAAACGCTTATACCAGTTATATATCGAAAACAATTACGAATACTATCGATAAAACACTATGGTTTAGAGGATCAGGGAATAGTAATTACAAGCTGACTCCTACACTACATAGACATCCTTTGATAACAGGGGAAAAGGAAATTCTTGAATTGGAATCTAAAATAATTCAAAGATTTAAACAAAGATCAATACCTTTTCTGGAAAGAAAAGTAGACCTTAAAAATTCTTGGGAAGTTTTATTTTACATGCAACATTTTGGTACTCCAACAAGGCTTTTAGATTGGTCAGAAAATCCATACGTAGCTTTATATTTTGCCTGTACTAGTGCAAAATTCAAGTGGCTCAAAGGCGGGAAAAAGGAATACGATGATGATATAAATGTTTGGTTACTAGATCCTGTCAGATGGAACAGGCATGCTTTGGAGGACGTAAGCTATAAAAATGGAATACTAAGTCATGATCATACACTTACAGATAGTTACCAACCATTGAGTGGTCAGCCGGAACATATGAGAGACAAACCAATTGCTATTTATGGTAATCACAACAGCACCAGAATTGTAGCGCAGCGCGGAGTTTTTACGATTTTCGGAAAACAAACAACACCAATGGATACTCTTGTCGAAAGTGGATTTGCCAACGACGCCTTATATCGAATTGATATTCCAAAAAATAATGTTGACAAAGTCCTTAATTCGTTAATTTCTATAGGAATTACCGATTCAACAGTCTTTCCAGATCTTGACGGTCTAAGTAAAGAAATTCAACGATTTTATAAATTCAGTATTTAATGTTTACAATTAGAAATTTTGAAACCAAAACTTTAAGTTGGTGGTTCACTCAGAAAGAAGATTTAGACTTCGATCCACCATATCAACGAAAAGGGAATTTATGGAGTAAAAAAGATAAATCCTTTTTGATAGATTCGATTCTCAATGGATTCGATTTACCAAAACTTTATATCGCAGATTTCACTATCACTCAATCAAATTTGAATACCTCTAAAAAACCTTACGCAATCATCGACGGTAAACAAAGATTTGAAGCGATATTTGATTTCTTCGAAAGTAAAATAACTTTGAATGATGACTTTATTTATCTGGACGATCCTTCAATGAAACTAGCGGGATTAAGCTACAAAGATTTGAAAATCAAATTCCCGAAAATATCTTCAAAATTTGAAAACTACAATCTTTCAGTTGTTAGTATTTTGACGGACGATTTTTCTAAGATAAATGAGCTATTCGTAAGATTAAACAACAGTAAAGCTTTAAATGGCGCAGAATTAAGAAATGCAATGGAAGGTGTTGTTCCTGACCTAATTCGTCAAATAAGTAGCCACAATTTTTTTGAAAAAAGTATTAACTTTAGTACACAAAGAAGTCAAGGTAGGAATACAGCAGCAAAACTTTTACTTACTGAATTTCGAGGTCGTTTTGTAGATGTACAAAAAATTCAACTAGACCGATTTGTTAAAGAAGCAGTTGATGCCGAAAGCTATAATTTTGACTCGGCGAAAAATAATGTTTTACAAACTCTCGATCGAATGAGGAAATCATTTTTGGATAAAGATCCACTTCTTAGATCCAGCGGATTGATACCTGTGTATTACAAACTTTATAGCGATTTGGGAAATGATAATTTACGTTCATTCTTAGTAGAATTTCATAAAAATAGACTGATAGCTAAAGAAACTGAAAAGGTGAACGGTAAAACTTTATTTGTAGAAGACTACATAACATTTTCCTCTTTGTCAAGATCTTTGAACACTCAAAAAGCTCTTTCTGAATGTTATAAAATTTTGAGAAGAAAGTTCAAGGAGTATGGTAATGAAGAAATTATAAGAGTAACACTTTAGTCTTCTACAATTTATAGCAAATTTCTATATGGAAAGCACTGATTGAATTTGTTTTAAGCATTTTCAATTTAGCATTTGACCTAAATTCCTTCGATAAACTAAAACCGCATTCTCATTCATTATGATTTTATTTTATCGAAGAAATATACTTCTTACATATTCCTCCTGTACTGTCCACCAACTTCAAACAAGGCTTCAGTTATCTGTCCTAATGTACAAATCTTGGTAGCCTCCATTAAGTGTTCAAAGATGTTGCCTTGATCCACCGCTGCTTGTTGTATGTTGGAAAGTTGTTCTTGTTGCGCTTTCGCGAAAGCGGAATGCAAATTATTCTTGGTTGCAATTTGAGCTTGCTTCTCTTCTTCTGTCGCACGGATCACCTCAGCTGGTAAAACAGTTGGACTGCCTTTAGAGCTTAGGAATGTGTTGACTCCTATAATCGGGAACTCGCCGGTGTGTTTCAACATCTCGTAGTGCATGGATTCTTCTTGGATCTTACTGCGTTGATACATGGTCTCCATCGCACCTAAAACTCCACCACGTTCTGTGATGCGGTCAAATTCTTCCAGCACTGCAGACTCTACAAGGTCTGTCAATTCTTCGATAATAAATGCTCCTTGGATTGGGTTCTCATTTTTGGCGAGACCTAATTCTTTATTGATGATTAATTGTATCGCCATCGCACGTCTTACCGACTCTTCTGTAGGTGTGGTGATCGCTTCATCATAAGCGTTGGTATGCAGTGAATTACAGTTATCATTAATCGCATATAGCGCTTGCAATGTGGTACGTATGTCGTTGAAGTCAATCTCTTGAGCATGTAAAGAACGACCACTAGTTTGTATGTGGTACTTTAACATCTGGGCACGTTCGTTTGCGCCGTATTTGTTCTTCATGGCTTTGGCCCAAATCTTTCTAGCCACACGACCAATTACAGAATATTCTGGATCGATACCGTTGGAGAAGAAGAAACTTAGATTAGGACCAAATTTATTGATGTCCATACCACGGCTTAAATAGTACTCTACATAAGTAAATCCGTTAGCGAGTGTGAATGCCAATTGAGTGATAGGATTTGCTCCAGCCTCTGCAATATGATATCCTGAAATGGAAACACTATAGAAATTGCGCACCTTTTCTTCAATAAAATACTGTTGTACATCACCCATTAATCGCAATGCAAATTCTGTAGAAAAAATACAAGTGTTCTGTGCCTGATCTTCTTTAAGAATATCTGCCTGAACCGTACCGCGTACCTGCGCTAGCGTTTCAGCTTTAATTTTGGCATAATCTGCTGGCTCTAGGATTTGATCTCCTGTAAGTCCCAAAAGCATCAATCCCAATCCGTCGTTTCCTTCTGGGAGTTTGCTAGTATCTACCTGACCGTTTTTGGAATATACTTTTTCGCCTTGAGCGTTCAAATAAGAAGGACGTTCTACATTATTATCGTCATAAACTTCTTTGAGCTTTGCCTCTACTTTATCGCCTAGACCATTCTCTGTAATGAATCGCTCACAATTTTGATCAATCGCTGCATTCATGAAAAACCCTAACAACATAGGCGCTGGTCCATTGATCGTCATAGAAACAGATGTCATCGCATGTGACAAATCAAAACCAGAATAGAGTTTTTTAGCATCATCCAGACAGCAAATGCTTACACCTGCATTACCGATTTTCCCATATATATCTGGGCGCAATCCAGGATCATTACCATATAAAGTCACACTGTCAAAAGCGGTACTCAATCGCTTAGCTGGCATTCCTAGACTCACGTAATGAAAACGCTTATTAGTACGTTCTGGTCCACCTTCTCCAGCAAACATTCTAGTAGGATCCTCTCCAGTTCTCTTAAATGGATAGAGTCCAGCCGTGTATGGAAACTCACCTGGAACATTTTCCTGCAGGCACCATTTTAAAATATCACCCCACGCGGTGTATTTAGGGAGCGCCACTTTAGGAATCATTTTATGAGAAAGTGATTCTGTATGGGTTTCAATTTTTATGACCTTATCACGAACCTGAAATTCATAAATAGGTTGCTTATACTTATTTACTTTATCGTCCCAAGTGGTGATGATCTCCCAATTGTAGGGATCAAGATCTTTCAATGATTTGTTGAATTGTGCGATCAATAGATCTATAAATTCTTTATCAACATCCTGAACTTGCTTTAAGATCTGCTCTTCATTGAGACCTTTTTCGGCTAAGAAATCATTATCAGGAGCGCTATCTTTACCCTTGTTTTGAGTTACAATATTTGGATTTAATGATGATGAAACTGTGGTTGTATCAAGTACGGTGAGGATCGTTTGATACACTCCAAACAGCTTTTGAGCGACCACGGATTGTACGGCGGCAGTGTTGTCGTAAGATCGGTTGCTCTCAGCAATTTCACTTAAATAGCGTGTTCTTGATGGTGGGATTACAAAGATTTTTTCGCTTTGGGCTTTGTTAAGTTCGTTCTTAGAACTGAAGTCGGCCCCCGTTTTCTCAGTTACCTCAGCCATCAGCGCTTCATACAACGCATTCATACCTGGATCGTTGAATTGGCTCGCGATAGTTCCATAAACTGGTAATGTTTCTGGATCTGCTTCCCAAAGATTGTGGTTACGCTGGTATTGTTTCTTTACATCTCGCAAAGCGTCTAGCGAACCACGTTTATCAAATTTGTTGATCGCTACGACATCTGCAAAATCAAGCATGTCGATTTTTTCTAACTGAGTTGCGGCACCAAATTCTGGCGTCATTACATATAAAGACACGTCGCTATGCTCTAAGATTTCGGTATCGCTCTGCCCTATTCCGCTGGTTTCCAAAATGATTAAATCATAATTGGCAGCTTTCAAGACGTCTACAGCTTCCTGCACGTGTTTTGAAAGTGCGAGGTTGGATTGGCGTGTGGCCAGCGATCTCATGTAAACACGGTCATTGTTGATCGCGTTCATTCTAATTCTGTCACCTAGTAAAGCGCCGCCAGTCTTACGTTTAGATGGATCTACAGATATTACTCCAATGTTTTTCTCAGGGAAATCAATCAAGAATCTACGGATCAACTCGTCTACCAATGAGGATTTTCCTGCGCCACCAGTTCCGGTTATCCCAAGTACTGGCGCTTGTTTTTCTGTTTTATCGGCTTCGGCAAAATGCTTGACAAAATCTTCATGACGATTTTCAGCTAGCGAAATAAGTCTTGCAATCGTAAGCACGTGGTTGTGCAATAATTCTCCATTTAAGTTCGCTTTCGCGGAAGCGGAATCCCGATCACCTTTATTCTTCAACACTTCTTCCATGGTAGGAACCGGCACATCGCAACGTTCGACCAAATCATTGATCATCCCTTGCAATCCCATGGAGCGACCATCGTCTGGAGAATAGATTCTCGTGATTCCATACTCCATCAATTCAGCAATTTCTGAAGGTAAAATCACACCACCGCCACCACCAAAAATCTTGATGTGACCAGCACCTTTCTCCACCAATAAATCGCGCATGTATTTGAAGTACTCATTATGGCCACCTTGGTAGGAAGTCATAGCAATACCATTTGCATCTTCTTGAATTGCCGTATTCACAACTTCTTCCACACTTCTATCATGACCCAAGTGGATCACCTCGCAACCGGTAGATTGTATGATGCGACGCATGATATTGATGGCTGCATCGTGACCGTCAAAAAGACTAGCTGCAGTCACTATTCTTACTTTATTTACTGGAACGTATGGTGTTTGATCTTGCATTGCGAATTTCTGATTTTAGACGCTGCAAAATTACGAAAATGATAGCGTTGGACTTGCCAATGATGTTTTAAACTTTACACCGATGGATGCTCAAATTGCTCCTTTAGGTTTAACCTGAAATTGTATCTGTTGTAGGAAAAAGCTTTTATTTTTAAAATTCTCAGTTACAACTAACCAAAAATACTATCCATGAGCTCCAGTAAAAAAGAAACCTTTGCAAGAATAGGGATCGCAACAAAAGGAATTATTTACGTGATTCTAGGTGGAATCACCGCATACGCCGCGTTCAATTCCAACCAAAACATGACTTCCAGTGATGGTGCACTTAAGTACATTGCAGGTCAAAGTTTTGGACAGATATTACTTTTAATAACCGCTATAGGTATTGCTGGTTACGTTTTCTGGCGACTGTACCTCGCTATTGCAAATCCAGAAGGTGATTCTGATACCAAATCTACAGTGAAGCGAATAGGTTATGTTTTTAGTGCCATTTCCTATGCGCTACTTTGTTATACCGCTATAGAACTTTTATTAAATAGCTCTAGTGGTGGTTCTAGCAAAAAGGGATGGTTAGCTATGATATTAGATCAATCATGGGGATCGATTGCCATTTATATTATTGCCTTGATCTTGTTAGGTAAAGCTGGTTATGAATTATACCGAGCCTATTCTGGGAAATTTACAGATCGTATTCAAAATTCAGAATTAGATTCCAAAAGCCAATCCTTCCTTATTAAAGCTGGAAAAGCTGGCTTCACCGCGAGAGCAGTAGTATTTGGAATCATAGCATTTCTATTTTACAAAGCGGCTTCACAATCTGATGCTCAAGAAGCTGGAGGAACTAAACAAGCCTTTGCATTTCTTCAAGAACAAGGTGGTTTGATTCTCATGGGAGTTGTAGCTTTTGGCCTCGCGCTTTATGGAATCTATTTGCTGGCAAGCTCTAGATATAGAAATATTCCTATTCAATAAGTTGGTTGATCAACGAACATATTTAATTAAAAATCAAACTTTTGTAATCTTTAAACGTCTTAGGATTATGAAAGTTTTTTCTTTTCTGATTTTCGCTTTATTGTTGGCATGTTCTGATTCTCAAACTTTGGAAGCAGAACCTGCGGTAGATGCTCTGTATTTCCCGCCATTAGATAATTCGCAATGGGAAACCGTAGAACCAAATGATTTGGGCTGGAATACAGAGGCCATTGACGATTTGGAGACTTTTCTTATAGATCAGGAAACCAAAGCTTTTATCGTCCTTAAAGATGGAAGGATTGCCATAGAGAAGTATTACGGTAACGATTTCTTCAATAGAGAGTTTACGAGAGAATCTCAATGGTATTGGGCCAGTGCTGGTAAATCGCTAACAGCCTTCTTAACAGGAATAGCCCAGAACGATGGTTTATTAAATATTGATGATAGAACGTCTGATTACCTAGGAAATGGATGGACAACGCTCACTCCTGCTCAAGAAAACCTGATCACCTTAAAAACTCAATTACAGATGACCACTGGATTTGATTATGATGGTGGGAATCTAAATTGCAAAGATCCTATATGCTTAAATTACAAGGCAGATGCTGGATCAGAATGGTATTATTACAACGCTCCTTATCTTTTGTTGCATGATGTGATAGAAAATGCGTCTGGAACAAGTTACAATCAGTTTACCACTGAAAGTCTAAGCGCTACTGGCATCAATGGATCCTGGCGTTCTACAGGTGGCAGCAATGTTTTCTGGAGCAGACCACTTGACGCAGCACGTTTTGGTTTGCTTAACTTAAATAATGGCAACTGGAACGGTGATCAATTAGTATCAGAAAACTTCTTTACAGCAATGACTACAACTTCCCAGCAGTTGAATCCTTCTTATGGATATCTTTGGTGGATTAATGGAACAGATTCAACCATTTTTCCAGGTTTTGCAGATTCGTTTAATCGTCCTGTAGTGCGCAATGCACCTGACGATATGTACAGTGCCTTAGGTAAAAATGGCCAAATTATAGATGTAGTTCCATCTATGGGATTAGTTATTATAAGAATGGGCAACTCTGCTGACGATGATTTGGTTCCCATACAATCGCACGATCTTCTATGGGAACGCATTAACGCTGTTATTAACTAACATAGCATTCTTTCTTCCATTTTTCCAGCTTTATCTTTGAAGGCTGAATCGTACGTTAATTGAAGAATTCTAGACGTTTTTCCAGAATAGGTATTGTTACAAAAGGTATCGTATTCTTTCTTTTGGGCTTTATGGCCTTTGTAACCGCCTGCAATCTTGCCAATGCCTTAAAAAATGAACGTGAGGTGATCGAGTGGATCTATGGATTATCCATCGGCTGGTTTTTGCTATTGCTCATGACCATTGGTTTAGTTGGCTATATATTTTCAAGATTCTACCTCACATTCAACAATAGCGATTACGATGGCTCCAATAGCAAACCTACTTTTAGAAGAGCTGCCTATCTCATAAATGGTTTGGGATATTGCCTGTTACTATTCACATGCGTAACGGTTTTGATAGGTGCACAAAATGATGATGATTCCAATATCAAGTTAATGGTATTGCAATCTGATTTTGGAAAAGTGCTCGTTTTTATTGTCGCCGTTGGTCTCGCCGTGAGCGCGGTCAATGAATGGTGGATTTCCTTTTCTTCCATGATGGATAAAATGACACACAGTGACGATCTAACCGCAAGACAATACAAGTATCTAATGTTATTAGGACGATTTGGACGTTTCAGTCGTGGGATTGTTTTTGCTGTTTTTGCCTACGTTTTGGCGCGATCTGCCTATTATAGTATGGATAATTTACCAGATGGTTTTGATGCGGCGTTTGCATTTATCAGCGTTACCTATGGTGCCTTTTTTATGGGTGTGGTTTCTTTTGGGATCATATGTTACGGCATGTTCTTAATTATGAGTGGCAAGCATAGAAATATCCCCATTAAATAGTTCTAATAGTACCTTACCTTGAAGGTCAGTTCCCACCACTATATTTCCATAAATAACTTTGCTTTTTCTATCTTCACGACTTATGAAGAAGCTAATTTTTGGCCTGTTTTTGACGTTGTTTTTATCGGCAGTCGTCGCGGCACAAGAGAATAGATTGGGTAATCAACCTATCAGTAGTTCAGAGATTTATCAGAATATCGAGAAATTAGGTTTTCTAGGATCTGCACTTTTTATTGCCGCACATCCAGATGATGAGAATACACGGTTGATAGCCTGGTTGGACAACCAGAAAATGGCTCGGACGGCTTATTTATCGCTCACTCGTGGCGATGGTGGTCAGAACCTAATCGGACCAGAATTGCGTGAACAATTAGGAATGATACGCACCCAAGAATTACTGGAGGCGAGAAGCATCGATGGTGGTGAGCAGTTTTTTACAAGGGCCAATGACTTTGGGTATTCCAAAGATCCAGAAGAAACCCTTGAAATATGGGAACGTGACGAAGTGCTTTCTGATGTGGTGCAGGTGATTCGCAAGTTTCAACCAGACATTATTATCAACCGCTTTGATCACAGGACCGCTGGTACCACTCATGGTCATCACACGAGCAGCGCTATTTTGAGCGTTCAGGCTTTTGATTTGGCAAACGATAAAGGTGCATTTCCTGCACAGTTGAAATATGTAAATACTTGGAAACCAGAGCGATTATTTTTCAACACCAGCTGGTGGTTCTATGGTAGTGAGGACGCTTTCGCGAAAGCGGACAAAACAAATCTCCTGGAAATAGACAACGGAGATTACTTCACCTCCACAGGCTATTCTGTAGGCGAGATCGCAGCATTAAGCCGAAGCAGACACCAATCACAAGGCTTTGGATCATCAGGTTCCAGAGGTTCTTCTACGGAATATCTTGAGTTTTTGAAAGGGTCGTTCCCTACCGATAAGTCAGACCCATTTTCTGGAATTAATACGACATGGACAAGAGTACAAGGCGGACAGAAAGTGATGGCGCAACTGAATAAGGTTAAAGAAACTTATGACTTCAAAGATCCATCTGCTAGCTTGAATGATTTGCTTGAATTGCGCAAGCAGATTAATGCACTGGATTCTGGTTACTGGAGAGATTTGAAGCTCGAAGAAACCGACTTGATCATAAGAGACCTCATTGGATTATATGCCAAGGCAACGGTCAATCAACCTTTTGGCACATCTGGTGAATCGATTAAACTTGAGGTAGAATTAGCAAATCGCACCATCGCCAATTTAGACTATCAAATCAACGATAACCCTGCAGTGAACTTTGAGAAATCGAAAGGTTCGGTTGCAAAAAATAAGTCGGTTACTATAGAGGGAATTCTTAACATTCCTGAAAATGAGGCACCGACAAACCCTTATTATCTTGAAGAAGAAGGTAGTTTAGGAATGTATGTAGTGGATGACCCCAACAAAATAGGAATGCCAGAAGCAGCGGCAGCTTTTCAGATTCCAGTAATTCTCATGTTTGATGACCAGAAAATAGAAATGTCTCTACCGGTCATCTACAAAACCACCGATCGTGTACGTGGAGAGATCTATGAGCCGTTCAATGTTGTCCCAGAAATTGCGATATCTGTAGAGAATCCAGTCTATGTTTTTGGAAATGAGGAAATGAAAAGCATATCCGTCAACATCAAAGCTTTTGCTGATGTTTCCAATGTTACTGTTTTTGCTGACATTCCTAATGGTTGGATTCAGCCTATGGTAAAACAGCAGCCGTTTTCATTATCAAAAGGGGAATCGAGATCTTATACGTTCAAAATTTCAGCACCGACTGGCTTCTCTGAAGGTGAGATGAAGGTTTATGTGAATACTGGCGATAAAAAGTTTGATAAGGAAGTAGTCAATATTTCTTATAACCACATTCCAGATCAGCAATTGGTTCGTTCTGCGACTGCAAAATTGGTCAACCCAGGGCTTTCAAATCTTGCCCAAACCGTCGCATACATCAATGGTGCTGGCGATGATGTTGCCACGGCTATTGAAGCCATAGGTAGCAAGGTTTTCAAATTTGAGCCTAGTGAGGTTCCTGCAGATTTGAGCAAATATGATGCTGTAGTTGTAGGCATTAGAGCTTTTAACGTGGAGCCAGAAGCCATGGCAAGCCTTCAAAATAGGCTGGATACATTTGTTAAAAATGGTGGCACTCTGGTGATGCAGTATAATACAGATCGCGGTATTCCTAATGATGTATTGGGACCGTTGGAGATCTCGCTTTCGCGAAAGCGAGTTACTGACGAGAATGCTGCAGTCACTTTCTTAGATCCAGAAAATAAAGTCCTGAACGTACCTAATAAGATTACTCAAAAAGACTTTGAAGGTTGGGTTCAGGAACGCGGATTATATTTTCCAGAAAAATGGGATCCTGCTTTTCAACCTATTCTAGGAATGAGCGATAAAGGAGAAGCACAAACTGATGGCAGCCTGATCGTTGCTGAATATGGAGATGGTCATGTGGTTTATACAGGACTGAGTCTCTTCCGTGAGTTGCCGGTTGGAGTTGCTGGCGCTTATAAGTTGCTGGCAAATATGATAAGCTTGAGTAAAACCAAACCTAACCTTGAAACAAAACAAGATCAAAAGTTCTAAAAAGTGGAACCGATTGTATGTGCTCGTGATCGTCGCTAACCTGATGTTTGCCGTGGCATTCTACATCCTAAGTTCGGTTTATGGGAATAGTTGATTTGTTCTCAGGAAATCTGGGCGAGCTATCGATGGTAGATTGGTTTATCCTGGCTTCTACCCTAGCATTTATAGTACTCTACGGCGTTTACAAAACACGTGGCAAGCAAACTAGTGAGCAATACATCAAAGGTGGCGATGCGCGATGGTGGACCGTTGGTTTGTCCGTCATGGCGACCCAGGCTAGTGCCATTACCTTTTTGAGCACTCCAGGACAAGCCTATACCGATGGGATGGAGTTTGTGCAATTTTACTTTGGACTGCCTATCGCGGTGATTATTATCTGCGTGACTTTTATCCCAATCTATCATAAACTCAAAGTGTACACTGCATACGAGTTTCTTGAAAAGCGATTTGATGTCAAAACTAGATCACTTGCTTCCATCCTATTCTTGATACAAAGAGGTCTTGCGGCCGGAATCACTATTTATGCGCCTGCCATTATATTGAGCGCCGTGTTGAATTGGGAGTTGAAATACCTCAACATTGCCATTGGAATTCTAGTGATTATCTACACCGTATCTGGTGGGACCAAAGCGGTGAACGTTACTCAAAAGCAGCAAATGATCGTCATAATGGCCGGTATGGTAACGGCATTTGTTTTAATCGTTACCCAACTTCCAGACAGCGTTTCCTTTGACAATGCTTTGACCATGGCAGGAAACGCTGACAAGATGAAAATTCTGGATTTCGATTTCTCATTAGATGACAGATATAATGTTTGGACCGCGCTGTTTGGAGCGAGTTTTTTGATGCTCAGTTATTTTGGGACCGATCAATCACAGGTACAGCGGTATTTGTCTGGAAAATCAGTCAAGCAAATGCGTATAGGTTTACTATTCAACGGTTTGCTTAAAGTTCCTATGCAGTTCTTTATTTTGATGGTAGGCGTCATGGTTTTCGTCTTCTACCAATTCAATTCTACACCGCTCAATTTTAATCCAGCTGCAGAAAAGGCGGTTCTCAAAAGTAAATATGCAGGAGACTACCAAAGCTTACAACTCCAGCATGAAGCGATTCTAGCAGAGAAGCAAACGAAGCAAATTGCCTACGGCAAACTATTGGAAAACGGAACCTCAGCCAAGTCAAATGCTTTAAGCAACGAATTGAAAGGGTTAAGAAACACCGAAGAACTAAATCGCGAAAAAGCACGCGAACTCATCACAAAAGCAGATCCAAGTGCCGAGACCAACGATAAGGATTTTGTATTCATCAACTTTATCCTTAATCACTTGCCCAAAGGTTTGATTGGATTATTGCTCGCCGTTATAATAAGCGCAGCCATGTCTTCCACAGCATCAGAATTAAATGCATTGTCATCGACCACAACCATTGACATCTATAAAAGATTTCGTGGCGCTGGAAAGGATGATGACCACTTTGTGGTAGCCAGTAAATGGTTTACTCTATTATGGGGCGTTATTGCCATTACCTTCGCGAGTGTCGTGTCGCTATTTGACAATCTAATTCAGCTTGTGAATATTATTGGTTCACTTTTCTATGGAACCATTTTGGGAATTTTCTTGGTCGCCTTCTATTTTAAACAAATAAAAGGACGCGCCATTTTTATAGCCGCTCTGATTTCTGAAGCTGTTGTGGTGGCGTGTTATCTGGTTGACCTCGCAGACAATGGGATCAAGATACTGCCTTTCTTATGGTTGAATCCGCTGGGTGCTTTGCTGACTATAGCGCTGGCATTGATCATACAATCTGGCTGGAGTGATAGCTCCATGAAGCCACAGCCTATTCTGAAGGAGAAATAATATAGAGACTTATAGAAATAAAAAATCCGCTACAGATAACCGTAGCGGATTTTTCTAATTATTTAAGATGATTATTTCAATGTCACCTTCAGGTTTACTTTTGCTTTGAACAATTTAGAAACTGGACAAACCTCTTTGGCTTTAGTTGCAATTTCCTTGAACTTATCTGCGCTAATTTCTGGCACTTCACCAGTCACGTCAAGATCAACTGTGGTTATCTCGCCGTCCTCAAAGTGAACCTTTGCGTCTGTGTGTAGTTTTGTTGCTGTAAAGTCCTCTTCATTTAAAAGAAAGCTCAATTGCATGGTATAACAACCTGCGTGTGCTGCTCCTAATAATTCTTCAGGATTGGTTCCTTTTTGCTCACCTTCAAATCGTGTCCCAAATGAATAAGGAACATCGACCATTACTTTACTGTCTGTAGATATGTGGCCTTTACCTTCTTTACCGGTTCCTTGCCATTGAGCTTCTGCTTTTCTTGAAAATTTCATAGTTGTAAGTATTTTCCATAAAAATACAGCCATCTACTCGTCGTGCAATGGGCTTTAACTAAGGTTTATCGCAATAAAAAACCGCTTCTAAAGATAGAAACGGTTTTGAGTTTAGTTCGCTTTCGCGAAAGCGAGACAATTATTCTTACATCTTAACGCCCCATTCTTCAAGCGAAATTCTGTTCAATCTTACATAGTCAGGATTAGGTGCCGCAGCAGCTAATTCCATAGATCTTTTTGCACTTGCGATCGCTTTGTCCTTGTTACCCATTTGAGCTTCCATAAGGGATTTACTTCTCCACATCCAGTAGGCATTTGGGTTTTTCTCAACAGCTTTATTGATCCAGTCATAAGCCTGATTCATGTCCTTACCGCTTTCCATATAAAAGGTTGCAGCACTGTAATAATCTCCTGCAGATGGGCCTGACATGATGCGATTGATACTTTGCAACGTCTTCTCGTCAGTAGGAACTTCAAGTGGAACACTTACCATAGTCTGATCCCATTTGATCTCAAGATCTGCTCCATTCATTTCAAGATTGTTGATCTCGATAGCGAAGTTTTGTTGCTTGTCAGCAGTAGTTACAGGTTTTGCCATAACGGTAGCAGCTACTAGATTTTCATCCCAATCCTGTGGGGTTCCCCAATTATCTGTATTGGAATAAAAAATAACTTCCCATTGATCATTACCTGGCTTGCTGTAAATAGCATAACTACCAGCAGCTAGTTTTGCACCGCCAACAGTTACATCATCAGAGAATGTGATCTTTGTATTCTCGTTAGCTCCTGTTCTCCATAGCTCTCCAAAAGGAACGAGACTACCAAATATGGCGCGATCTCTCATGGCTGGCCTGGAGTATTCCAGTGTAATGTCTGTTAGACCTACGGTCTGCATTACCTTAGCCTTAGGGCTAGGTTGTGGTGATTCTATTTGAGCTTGAAGCGTTAAGCTAGTCGCGCAGCATAGAAAAAGTAAAATAAGTCGATTCATTTTCATGTTTTTAATTTTAGGTTAATTGGATCAAGCTTTGGCGCTTGAAAAGAAAATCATTTTGATGGCTACCAGCAATAGTACGAAGCCAAATATCTTTTTGAGCACTTGTTGGTTAATATTTATGGCGATCTTAGAACCAAAGTAACCTCCTACAACAAACGCTGCAGCGATAATCAATGCATAACGCCAGTCTAGAAAATGCCCGCTAGTATGATAAGTATAAGCCGCTATAAAAGTTACTGGAACGGCCAGCACGGCAAGGCTCATACCTTGTGCCTGGTATTGATCATATCCCAAAAACCAGATAGCCAATGGTACCATTACCACGCCACCACCTACTCCAACACTACCGCTTAAGAATCCAGCTATAAGGCCTAATAGCAAAAGCAGTAAGATTATTTCTAATGTCATTTTACCTGGTTTCATATTATAATAATGGTGCCCACAATCTACAAAAAGACTCTTTGAATTTATAGAATTTGGATCTATCTCTCCATTCTTCCAGATCCAACTGCTGGCAATCCTTTAAATCTTCATCAAATTTATCATCTAGACTGCGTGCCGTGTCTGCATCAAATATCAAGGCATTGATCTCAAAGTTAATATCAAAGCTACGGTAATCCATATTACAGGTTCCTATCGTGAGGAACTTATCATCAACTACCATCGTTTTTGCATGAAGCATTCCCTTGCAGTACCAATAGATCTTGATACCACTTTCCATTATTTCCTCAAAATAAGATCGTGATGCATATCTCGCCGCCCAACTATCCCCAATTCTGGGAACCATGATTTCTACATCGATTCCTGATCTAGCAGCACTTTTAAGAGCGATTAAAATAGCTTCATTAGGAATAAAGTAAGGCGTTGTGATTCTTATGGACTTTTCTGCGCTATTAATTCCTGCAAATATTGCTTCCATAATGTTGGACCAGTCTGTATCTGGTCCACTTGCAGCAATCTGTACAGCCTTGTTTTCTTTCTCATCGATTTCTGGAAAATAGCTATCCTTGATCTCTTCATCAACCTCATGGTATTCTCCATCACAAACAAAAAACCAATTAAGAAGCCATTGTGCCTGTAGACTTTTTACTGCATGACCTTCAATGCGTAAATGAGTGTCACGCCAGTAATCCTTAGGGTCACGATCTGGAGTATTTACATATTCATCACTAACGTTCACACCACCTAAAAACCCAATGTGCCCATCAACAATACAGATCTTGCGGTGATTGCGATAATTTGCTTTTCTGGTGAATCTGGAAAAAAGTACCGGCATAAAAGAGTGATAGATTATACCGGCATCTGTCATTCGTTTCTTTCCAGTTCTTGATAAGTCACTACCTACCGAATCGTAGATCAGTTTTACTTCAACGCCGCGTTCTCTTGCATCAACAAGATGGTCGATGAATTTGTTACCTATAGTATCATCGTTGAAAATGAAATATTCCAAATGTATGTGGTCTTTGGCTTGATCGAGAGCCTTGAAAATAGATTCAAACGTATTTTCTCCATTGTATAATACTTCAAGATCATTGCGTAGAGTCAAAGGTGATTTTTGATTGTGGCGTAACAACCGCACCATTTTTACCCGATCTTCAAGAAATGACTCCTCATATTTCGCTAGCTTCTTATCATCCATAAAAAGCCTATTATTCCAGCGTTCTACCAGATGATGAGAGTTAAGATCCTTGCGCTTGAAGATTTTTGATTTGCGATATTCAAGTCCGAAGAAATAGTAGACCGCTAGACCTACAAATGGAAAAGCAACCAAAAAAAGTAAAGAGGTGACTGTCTTACGTGGATTCTGGTTATTGCGTATCAAGAAAAATGCAGCACTGAGCGCCACCAAATAGTTGATGATCAATGCGGTCAAAAACCAATTTTTCCAGAACCAGATCATATTCTATTTGTAATATCCAGCTTCTGGAATGGAAATGTAATAGGTCTTTCCAGACTTGTTGTTCAGCTTAGTTTCTCTCAACCATGGATTGTGGATCTTGAGCACTTTGTATGAAATGTTGTTCGCTTTCGCGAAAGCGACAAGATCATCAATCTCGTAATCAACTTTCAACTTTTTTACTGGAACATTAGTGTATAAATGTGCTGAATCTACATCAAAACCGTAGGCTGTTGGCTTCTCAAGAATCTCCTTGAGCGCCAGAATACGGAAGACGTATCGAGCCGTTTCTTGATTCAGTAACAGGTCATAATATTCTTCTGATTCTTGTCTGTTCTGTTCTCTATTTACTCCTGCATTACCCGCATTGTAAGCTGCGGCTGCCAGCGTCCATGTGCCAAAATTCTTTTTACTGTCCTTGAGGTATTGCGTAGCGGCGACGGTGGATTTTACCATATCATATCGCTCATCTACGTTATCATTCACTTCCATTCCCAACTCTCTTGCAGTCGCCGGCATTAATTGCCAGAAACCTCTAGCTCCTGCTGGTGAAACGGCATTAGTCAGCGCACTTTCTGCCACTGCTAAATATTTGAAATCGTCCGGTATACCATTCTCCTTCAAAATAGGCTCTATTATTGGAAAATACTTCTTTGATTTTTTAATGAGTTTTACCGCATTTGACTGAAAATAAACATTAGACAAAAGTTCATTATCAAATCGTTCTTGAATATCTGGATCGTCCAACGGAACTGCCTCACCGGCAAACGTCAAATTCTCTGGCATGGGCAACGAGTGAATGGTATATCCAGGAACCAATGTTGGCTCAGTATCCTGCGTGCTTTCTTCCTGTTCGTTTGAATTATCTGCCATTTGAATGGCGCTTATGGTGACAATAGATAGGATTGCTATCGAGAAACCAATGACGATTTTTTTCATCCTTATTTTTTGTTTAAAGGTAAGAGAAACAGCCTAATGAAAGTTAGCTTTCCATAATGATTTCTGGAAGGTTTTCATTGAACCATTTAAACCTGTTAATGATCATCACATGAGTGCCGCCATCAACTATAATGCAGCCTTCAATATATTTTATGGGAAATACGGGATCTGCACTTCCATGGATATGAACGATACCTTCCATAGGCTTTTCCTGTTGCCATTGAATGATGGCATCAAGCGCCCAATCAAGGTATCTAGGATCGTTAAGATTGAGGTATCGCTTGTACATCTCCATCTTCTTGGGTGCAATTGACATACCATATTTGGATAGCTGGTCAAAGTTGCCCATTAAACTAGTAGGCAACAACTTATGTAAACCCGTTTTTCTAGCTAATCGCATACGTCTAGGAAACTCATGATGGGTCTTAACGCTGGAAATAATGATGAGTTTGCTCACCTTGATCAATTTGGCTAGTTCCTGTACGATCACACCACCAAAAGAAACACCAATCAATACTGGATTTTCATGATCTATTTGTTCTAGCAGTCGGTTGCAGTAAGAAGCTAACGATTCTTTAGGCTCTGGAATGATCCAATCCATAAGATGCACTTCAAATTGATCTTGAGGTAGAAAAACATTCTCAAAAATGAGTGGAGATGCCGCCATTCCTGGCATGAAATAAACCTGTGTCATGAGGAAAAATCTTTCAAAATAGCGGATTTAACGGATGGAGTACAGCGATAATGCGGTTTTTAAGGTATCTTTGCAAAGTTAATCAAGCAATTTTTACTCTTCTCAAAATCGTTTCATAACTTTTTGAAACAACAACTATCTGCACTTAATACTAGAATGAGTTTAAAGAATGAATATGGAATCCAATATGATTGAAGTTACCGATAATGCCTTTTTACGTCAATATGAATGTCAGCAAGAATCTGGCATGGCAAAAATTGAATATGCTCAACAAGAACGTAAAATTTTTCTTACTAAACTTATAATTCCAGAATCCCTAGAAGACAATGTTGAGTTCAGGGAAAATTTTCTAAAAGCTGTTTTTGCAGATATTAGAGATAACAAAAAATTGAAGGTAGTACCTACGCATCCAAAGATTGCTGGTTTTGTACGCAAGCATCGCAATGATTATAAAGAAATGCTTCCTGTAGGTATTAGTATCTAACGATGTAACTGCGCCCAGCGCTCCCAGTAATTTCGAGCCTTTTCCAGATCTGTAGCTGTATCAATACCTATGGTATGATTTGAGGTCTCAACCATTCTTATCTTTTTACCATATTCAAGGTGCCTGATGGCTTCAATCTTTTCCGCTAGCTCTAGTGGTGTAGGTTTTGATTTATAAAAGTCCATCAACGCATCTTTGCGAAAAGCATAGATCCCAACGTGTTTATAAACCTCAGCAGTTGCAGATTCATCTCTTATAAAAGGTATAGGTGACCTAGAAAAATACATGGCATTGCAATATGTATCAACAATCACCTTTACGTTATTAGGGTTTTCAATATCTCGTTCCTCGCTTAGGGTATGCATAAGTGAAGCAAGCGCAATTTCGTTTTGCTCATCATCATCAAAAACTTCTAACAGTCGCTGCAGATCTTCTTTGTTGGTAAAAGGTTCATCGCCTTGAACATTAACAACAATATCATAATCAAGATCTTCAACAGCTTCGGCAATACGGTTGCTACCACAATCATGCTCTTGATCGCTCATCACGGCCTTACCGTCAAATTGTAATACGGTTTGATAGATATCTTTACTATCTGTTGCGACAAGAACCTCGTCAAACAGGTTCGTATTTTTCACCGCTTCATACGTGCGAACGATTACGGGAGATCCTCCTAAATCGAGCAATAACTTTTTGGGCAGTCTTTGCGATTGCAAACGTGCGGGAATAATCGCTATTTTCTTAAGCATACTAATAATTTAATGGTAATGACCAATAGAGAGAACGTTCTTTGATTTTGATATTTTTACTCTCTGCAAATTCTATAAATTCATTATAATCAGCACGCTTAGTAAAATATAGCTGGCGGTACCTACCATTACAAAGTTTAATACTTACCACATTGATCGTATTATTTTTCACTACAATAAGATCGATTTCTTGAAACGCTATATAACGTTTCAAGCTAATGGTTTTCAAACCAATCAAATATAGTATTGTGCCTGGAATTACAACTATTGATGCTAGTGCAACCTCAATCCATTTTGAAAAATATATACCGTAAATCAATTGAATTATTGCGGGTATAAATAATAAGGCTGGAAGCCACCATATGATATATTGATCCCTATCAATGATACTTAGCGTTTGTTCCTTTTCAGACCACGTCCACTCTGTTGATTTTCGTTCCAAGAAACTCATTATTGCTCGATTGTAGTTGGGTTGTTACGCTTTCGCGAAAGCGGACTTTTCTTAAACATTTTACGGTACAATTTGCGAATTCCAAAAAATGTCAGAATCACCACAATGACCGCTAAAAATGGGGCTAGAATGGAGAGTATGCTCAGGAATGTGGAAAATATAGCCTCGAGAATACTAATAATAGGATTTGCAATGCCAGCAGTAACCGTCGTGCTTGTCGCGCGGGCTGCACTTGTGGTCGTGGCGATACTTGCGGCCGTACCACCACCGGCTATTATCGCCAGAGTCCAACTATAAATAGGGTCTACATCACTAAGTACCGTAAACATCACTAGCGTTCCCGCGACTGTCGCCAGCGGTATGGAAACCGTATCCAGCAAATTATCCACGTACGGGATAAAATAGGCACCCAATTCTATAACCGAAGCTACTGCAAGCACGATGATTGCAGTCAAACTTCCTGCCCATTGCCAGTCCTCATTGAGCGGTATCCATCCCAAATATCCCGAGATACTTAATAGTAAAAGCGGCACAAAAACCCGAAACCCTGCACTTGCAGATAGGCCTATTCCCAGGCAAACACTTATGATGATTTCTAGCATGTTTATTCTATGAAGTTCTCATTTTTGAAGCCGATAAGGTACAAATTTGTTTTAGCTCGCGTCACTGCAGTATACAACCATCGCAAATATTCTTTACTGGGACCATCTGGTAAATAAGGTTGTTCCACAATCACATTTTCCCATTGTCCACCTTGCGATTTATGACACGTGATTGCATAAGAAAATTTAACCTGTAGCGCATTGAAATAGGCATTTGCCTTGATTTCCTTGTATTGTTTCCACTTGGGTAATTTCAGATAATCCATACGCACCTCTTGGTACAGACTGTTACTCTGCTCATAGGTAAGCGATGGAGACTCTGACGTCAATGTATCGAGCAATAACGTCGTATCAAAAGCTTTTGCGTTGGGATAATCCACCATGCGCACCTTGACGTTTGCAAATTTAAAATTATAGATTTCCTTAAAATCGTAGATTTCTAACACCTCAATAATATCACCATTTGCGATGAACCCTGCGTCGCTAGTTATATCCAGCCAGTGATAATTATTCTTGACCACCATAAGGTAATCTCCTGCCGCTAGCTCGCTTTCGCGAAAGAGAATACGCGACCTGATTTGTTGGTTATATAAATTAGCTCGCTTGTTGGACCTCACGATGATCGCTGTTTCTTCGTGACCTTGATTATCATAAGCACTCATCACCGTTTCCATAATTTCATGGCCGTCAATTAATCGCTCGATGTCTTTGAATGGTTGGGTTTTGAATTTAAAAGTAGCATCATCTTGTTCGATATGTTCTCTGATTTGGGTAGCATTATAGAGAATTCCAGAACCTTCTGACTGTCGCTTGACCTCATCCAGTTCCATATCGATAACCGTTTTGAGATATCGCTGTTCTATAAGTTGAGCATCCAGGGCTGGCGAAATGTCTAATTTCACAGGTGGCAGTTGGGCTGTATCTCCTATAATAATCAGTTTGCACTTAAATCCATTATAAACGTATTCAATCAGGTCATCCAGCAGTGAGCCATTCCCACCGAACATCTTATTTTCTGCTGCAACATCTGGAATCATGGATGCCTCATCTACAATAAATAGAGCATTGCGATGCTTATTTACCTTGAGCGTGAATTGAACATTGCCAGATCCTTGACCTTTTGGATAATAAATTTCCCTGTGAATGGTAGCCGCTTGTTTATTGGAATAACTACTAATCACCTTTGCAGCTCTACCAGTTGGCGCCAGTAGTACCGGGCTTTTTTTTACTTTCCACAAACTTTTGACCAGGCTACTAATGATGGTGGTCTTACCTGTACCAGCATAACCGCGCAACATGAATATCTCGTCCTTTTCTGGACTAAGAATAAACTGCGATAGTTCTTCCAGGGCTCTTTCCTGCTGAAAAGTAGGTTCAAAAGGAAAATCGAGTTTAAGAATTTTAAAAAAATCTTGCGGAGTCATCAAAAAAGTGTGGAAAGGTAATGGATAAACTTAATTCAAAAATGTCACGGCTCATTAGGACGAGACAAAAAAAATTGTAGATTTGTTTGCTTTGAAATTAAGTTAATAAACAACTCTTCTTATGTTCAATTTGATCTTGTCGGTAGTAATTGGAATTATAGTGCTAGTGCTACTTGCGATTTTTATCAATAAAATACCACGCAAACTTCATATTGTAATTATTCTTGTGCTTTTAGCATTGATAGGATTCTTTGCATATAAACTTTATCAATCCATTGCTGAACCTGTTAGGTTTGAAGCAGTCAAAGAAGAACGCTACAAAGATGTCGTTTCTCAATTGATCACCTTGCGTGATGCAGAAGCTGCACATAAACTCATTAAGGGTAAATATACAAATGACATCGACGCTCTTGCTAGATTCATTGATACGGCAGAATTTGCCTTGACCCAAAAAAGAGATAGTACCGTAGTCGATGTAGAAAAGAACAGAAGATATGGACTTTCTGGTGCTGGTGGATATACTAAGGAAATTACTCTTATCGACACTTTAGGATTTAGATCTGTGAAGGACTCTTTATTCAGTGGTGTTGACATTAGATCCTTGTTGAACTACCCTATTGAAGGAGCTCCAGGTAAAATCGAATTAGCAACAGATACGTTTGTTGATGGTGAGAATATTTTGAGTGTCTTTGAAGCAAAAGCATCTAAAGCAGACATTCTTTTTGATCAACCAGAACGTCTAGTAAATGCAGAACTTGAAGCAAAGGCAGTGGAAGCTATTGATGGACCTAACATTATAGTAGGAAGCCTTTCTGAGGTGACCACAAGTGGAAACTGGCCAAGACAATATGCCCCAAACCGAAGTAACTAATACCGAAAAGAAATATAGTCTGTCCGTCCTGATTCATCAGGATGGACTTTCTTTTTATACCCATAACTCAACGGGTATTCAAGAAACTTTTTCTAAAGAATTTAAATATTCTTCAAACCCTATTGAGATACTGGCTGCCATTGAAGATGTGATGGCTTCGCAAGAGTTTTTGAAACAGGAATTTGAAGATGTGAAACTCATCTATCATCATAATGTTTTTGCAGCGGTACCATCAGCTTTATTTGAGGAAGAGTACGCCGCAGATTATTTAAAGTATAATACTAAACTGTTACAGACAGATACTATTAGCATTGACGATCCAGTTCCTGCTTTTGGAGCACAGATGGTTTATGTAGCGTATTCCAACGTCAATAATTACTTCTTTGAAACCTACGGTGATCACTCATATTTTCATTATTCTACGAGATCACTAACGACACTTTCTGGAATGCCTAGCGGTATTTATCTAGAGATCATGCAGTCCCATTTTTACTTTACGGTGATGGATAAGGATCATCTTGTAGCCCATAATATTTTCCCATTTGAACAGGTAGAAGATATCTTATACTATACCTTATTTGCATTAGAACAGAATAAACTAGATCCAGAAACGATTCCGCTTACCATTATCCAGAACAACAAAGACCAAAAACTATTTAACCATCTCTACACTTATGTGCGGAATGTAAGTTTTATAGAAGATTATAAGGATTACCTCAACAAAGTCATATGCGCATAATTTCAGGTATTCACAAAGGCCGCCGTATTCAAGCTCCCAAAAATTTGCCGGTGCGTCCCACTACTGACATGGCCAAAGAAGCTCTATTCAACATTCTGCGCAATATTATTCATATAAGCGACATCAAGGTTTTGGAACTTTTTGCAGGTAGCGGTAACATGTCTTATGAGTTTGCCAGTCGCGGTGCTGGTAATATTCTAGCCGTTGACAAACATTTTCCATGCATTGCATTCATCAAAAAAACCGCAGAGGAACTTAATCTTCCTATTGATACCATCAAGGCAGATGTTTTCAAGTTTTTAGAGAATCACAGCATCAAATATGATATCATTTTTGCAGATCCTCCATATGCACTAGAATCCACAGATTTTCTCAAAATAGCCGATACGGTTGCAGAAAACCAAATGCTCAACGAGGATGGTCTTTTAATTATTGAGCACTCCAAACACACTGACCTAAGTGAGCACCCATCGTTTGACAATGCCCGTAGATATGGAGGCACGGTATTTAGTTTTTTCAAAACTACGCCAGAAGAAAATTAAAAGATGAATCATCATCTATCTGGCCATAACGATCGTTCAAAACGCAGGAACGAAGTCAAACTAAGTTTGAGAACAGATCTATCAAACAAGAAAAAAGATCTTGTTGAACCTAATAAACTAGGCAAGCTTCAAAAAACCAGACCTAATCACATCAATAAAGTAATTACAAATAAAGTTGTTCAAACGAACAGAAAAGAGGCAAGACTCAAGCTGGCCATATTCACCGTTTGTTCAATAATAGTTATATCATTTTTATATTGGCTGATGAGCTAAGTCACATATTCGAAAGCCTACAATCCCTTAAAATTAAAAAAGCAGGCCTATAAGCCGGATTCTGTGATCCCGCACAAACGGGAACCTCTATCATTTATCTAGGATCGCAATTACTCAAGATCTCAAACTGCCTACCCTTCAGATCGCACGGATCGCACTCAAGCTCTGATTTACGCGACATTTCACCACATAGAGTTTACCTGGTTTCACTACAGCATTATCTGTACATTCTTTCTGTTGCACTGGTCCTATCTCGCTTTCGCGAAAGCGAAAACAAAACGACGGCCGTTAGCCGCTATGATATCCTATGGTGTCCGGACTTTCCTCCTCAACAAAAGCTGAGACGATAGAGCGGCCTGCTGCTGCAAAACTAACCGAATTATGTGATGCCTGTTAATAATTAGGGCAAAAACAACAGGCGTCAATGAAGGATGAAGAGGTACATCATTTTATCTTTGAAACCCATGGAACCTTTCATAGTATCTGCCAGAAAATATAGACCTGAAACCTTTGAGGATGTTGTGGGTCAATCTGCTATTACCAAAACTTTGGAGAATGCGATTGAGAGCAATCACCTAGCGCAGGCACTTCTATTTACAGGTCCTCGCGGTGTTGGAAAAACGACTTGTGCACGTATCCTTGCCAAAAAGATCAACCAGCATAATGTTGAGTATGATGCAAATGAAGATTTTGCATTCAATATTTTTGAGCTGGATGCTGCTTCCAACAATAGCGTTGATGGGATAAGAGAACTTATCGCACAAGTGCGCATACCGCCACAAGTAGGTAAATACAAGATTTATATTATTGATGAGGTTCACATGCTTTCATCTGCCGCTTTTAATGCTTTTTTAAAGACTCTTGAAGAGCCACCAGCGCATGCAATTTTTATTCTTGCTACCACAGAAAAACACAAGATCATACCGACCATTCTATCGCGCTGTCAAATCTTTGATTTTAAAAGAATTACTGTAAGCGACATGCGTGAGCATCTTAAAAAGATTGCTATCAAGGAAGGTATTGATGCAGATGAAGAAGCACTGCAGATCATTGCCCAGAAGGCAGATGGTGCATTGCGAGATTCACTTTCCATATTTGATAGAGTCGTTAGTTTTTCAGGGAAGGATCTCACGGTTCAGGCTGTGACTGAGAACTTAAACGTTTTGGATCGGGATACTTATTTCAGCATGACTTCGCTGATTTTGGAGAATAATATTCCGCAATTGTTGATTGACTATGATCAGATTATGGTCAAAGGTTTTGATGGACAACATTTCTTGAGCGGGCTTGCTTCGCATTTCAGAGATCTGATGGTGTGCAAAGATGAGCGCACTATCGTTTTACTGGAGTTAGGAGAATCCACAAAGCAGAAATATCTAGAACAATCCAGGAAAACAGATCTTGAATTTTTAAAAACTGCTATTGAAATCACTAATAATGCAGATTTAAAATATCGCAACAGTCGCAATCAGCGATTGCTGGTTGAGTTGTGTTTGATGCAGCTTGCCTCTATCCTACTGCCAGAATCTGGCGAAAAAAAAAAGCCTCTAACGTACATACTACCAGCTAAAACCTTTGAAAATGCTGTAGTTGCAGAACCTGTAGTTGATAAATCAAACTATAGCCAACAACCAGAAAAGCAATCAGATGAATCCATTCAGGAAACTAGTACAAAAGTCCCTGCAATGAATAGTGTCGCAGATCTCGAAGATGTTCCGGAACCTTCTACTCCAAACAAAACCTCTGAACCCTCATCTAAAACTGATGCGTCTTCAAGTGAGGATCAAATATCGCTAGCCGAAAAACGTAAAGCGCTACTTCAAAAAGGTCAAAAACGAGTGAGCTCACTCTCTATTCAAGGAATGGAGCGCAAAAAGGAGATGCTAGAAAATCAGAAAGATGCAACTACATCATCTGATCGTTTGCCTGAAAAAGAATTCTCTCAGGAAGAATTGACGATGGTATGGAACAAATATGCAGATCATCTCAAAGAAAGAGGCGACTTTATCTTATCCAGTATTTTAGGAATTGACCAACCAAGATTGAAAGGAACTACAATTCACCTCAAGTTCCCCAACGCTTCCATGAAAGAGGACCTTGAAAAGGATAAAGGCCAAATCTTAGAATATCTCAAAAGGGAACTGAACAATTATTTAATTGATTTCGAAATAGAAGTTGACAAAACGGTAACCAAGAAATACATCTATACAGATCAGGACAAATTCAATAAGTTGGCAGAGAAAAACCCAGCGGTTGATTTACTACGCAGGACGTTCAATCTAGAGTTTTAATAACTTGAAAAGTGTCAAAACAAAAGCCGCATCTTATGGATGCGGCTTTTGTTTTATTCGCTTTCGCGAAAGCGATATTATCTTACATTCTGTAGGAAAGTGTCAATTGATAGAAACGATTTTCTGCCTCAAATCCTTGAGCTCCTAAATCGCCTTCAAAAACATTATTGAAACCATAACCATATCTCGCATCAATGCTCAAACCATTAGTTATCTTAATCCCTAAGCCACCTATTGCCTGATAATCGCCATCGTAATAATCACCTCTATCGTTTTCTGAAACGTTCAAAGCCAGCTGTCCACCTACATTTAAATATAGGAAACGTGCGATGTTGACTTGAGCTAATAATCCACCCGTCAAGTAGTTAGTTTTTAATCTATCATCATTACCATTGATTCCTTCTACCTCATCTTCTTTTGCTCCAAGTGCGCTAAAGCCAATTTCTGGAACTAGAGCAAATGTGTTTCCCAGCGGAATTTCTGAAAAGAAAATCACGGCTGGTGCGATACGAGATTCTGGATCTTCTAACAAATTGGTTTCCAGATCAGAATAATTGGCGCCCAAACGTATCCCAAACTTCGTTTCAGTTCTATATTGAGCTATTGCTGTGCTTGATATAAGCGCAAGCATTATGAATGGTAAAAATTGTTTCATGTTTTTATTTTAGTCTGTTCTCTGTAATAATTTTTAAAAGTAATTAAAAAATCGCCTATAGCGCAGTATTTTGGGTTTTTGAATTATAGATGGATTTAATGATGCCGTCAGTGAGTCCAATTTTAGGAACGTGAATATTCTTTGCCTCGCTCCATTTCATGGATCTTAAATAGATTCTACAGGCTGGAATGATAACGTCTGCCCTATCCTGATTAAGCGCTAGATGATAGATACGTTCTTCATAAGTATAGCTTTGTAGCTTTTCATAATAACTAGTCATATAGAAATATGATAATGGCTTGCCATAAGCCTTACCGCTATTCTTGAATATGTTATTGATATTACCACCTGAACCTATGAGTTCAATTCGATTGTATGGCTCACAAACTTGTTTTACCCAGTTTTCTGCTTCGGTCCACAGGGAACTTTTTACCATGTCATTTAGGAGACGTACTGTTCCTATTTTGAAGGATTTTGATTCAACGGCGTGACCGTTAGCAAAAAGAGTAAATTCTGTACTACCACCACCAACGTCGACGTACAAATAAACTTTTTCCTGATCAATAATGCTATGCAAGTCTGTCATCGCGATGATGGCAGCCTCGTGGGAACCGTCAATGATTTCAATATCGATGCCGGCTTCCTTTCTAATTTTACGAGACACCTCTTTTCCATTTGTCGCGTCACGCATGGCACTAGTAGCATAAGCCTTATAATCCAAAATCTCATGAACATCCATTAAATGTTTATAAGCCTTCATTGTTTGTACCATACGCTTCTGGTTGTAATCAGATATCTCTCCTTTAGTAAAAACATCCTGACCCAAACGGATTGGTACTCGAACTAAACTCGTTTTTTTGAAAACTGGAGCTAGATCATCAAATAAATTGACCGTGGCTATCAAACATCTAATCGCATTGGAACCTATATCAATAGCGGCATATTTCTCAGTTTTAAATCCCATTAGCTTTGATTTTTGGCTTTGTAATATTCATAAGTGGCATATTGAGATCTTAATTCGGCTTTGTTGTTTTTGACATATTTATTGGATTGCGTTTTATCAAGTACACGCGCTTTGACATTATCGTTCCAACAAATATCCAGCGTCTCAAGAATTTCTTTTTTAATATCCTCGTCATAGATAGGACATGCGATTTCCACACGGCTATCTAGATTGCGTTGCATAAAGTCTGCGCTTGAGATATATACTGCTGGATCACCGTCATTGTGAAAGTAGTAGACGCGTGGATGTTCCAAATAGCGGTCCACAATACTTATGGCTTTTATGTTCTCGCTCATACCTTTCACGCCAGGAATAATACAGCATATACCGCGAACGATCAATTCAATCTTAACGCCAGCACGTGATGCCTCATAGAATAGGTCAATCATGCTGTAGTCAGAAAACGAGTTGAGTTTGAGACGAATTTTTGCTGGTTTTCCCGCTTTCGCGAAAGCGATCTCACGACGAACCAATCGCTCTATACCTGGTCTTAGGAAATTGGGACTAACTAATAGGTGCTTGTATTTGTGCTGCTTGTAATTGACTTCAAAGAACTCAAAAACACGTTCTACTTCTTTTAAAATTTTACGATCTGCTGTGAAAAGTGTGTAGTCTGTATAGATGCCAGCGGTTGCCTCATTGAAATTCCCAGTGCTTATAAAACCATAACGCATGAGCTTATCGTTCTCACGTCTGGTTATCATACAAGCCTTACAATGAACTTTTAAACCAGGCACGCCAAAAATCATTTTTATGCCCTCTTCCTGCATCAATTCTGCATAATTGATGTTTGCCTGCTCATCAAACCTGGCCTGCAACTCTATGGAAACAGTTACTGATTTACCATTCTTTGCCGCATTCACTAAAGAACCAGCAATCTGCGAAACCTCTGCTAGGCGGTAAATAGTGATTTTTATCTCTTCCACCTTAGGGTCCAGTGCAGCTTCCCGCAAGAATTTAGTAGTATTTGCAAAGGTGTGATATGGTGCATATTGAAGAATATCCTTTTGTGCGATTCGTTTCAAAAGTGATCCTTTGATATCAATTCCTTTAATAGGTAGTGCGGTTTGCTTTTGATAGAGCAAATCTTGCCTGCCTAAACTTGGGAACTTAAGATAGTCTCTCCTGTTATGGTACCTACCACTAGGTATGATCGAGTCTGTATCATCAATATCAAGCTTGCTCATGATAAGATCAATCGTCTCTGGATGAATTTCCCTATCAAATACAAATCTTACTGGATCGCCATCCTTGCGATCATACACACTATCCCTGATTTTTTCTAATAGACTCTTTTTAAGATCAAGATCCATGTCTAATTCTGCATCAAGAGTCACCTTGATCATATGCGCCTGTATGTGCTGATATTCAAAGATGCTAAATAAATAATGCATGCGGTGTCTGATCAAATCATCAATCAGAATAATATACTGTTTGCCATCATTGAGATCTGGTAACACCACAAATCTATTCAAGTGTTTTGGCTTTTCAATCAAGGCGTGTTTGATCTTATCCTTGGCAAAAGTCATTCTCACGGCGAGATATCCCATTCCATCCTGTAGTGGTGGGAATGTCGTGGTCTCATCGATCATGATGACGCCTAGAGCTGGACTCACCTTCTCATTGAAGTATTGTCGTATAAAATCTTCATGCTCCTTAAGAATCTCTTGTTCATCAACAATGATGATATTTTCTTTACCTAGTTCCTGCTCCAGATCATTCAATATCTGGAAACTCAACGTTTGATCCTTAATTACCGCCTCATTGATCTCATTCAACAAATCACCGGCAGATATTCCACCCAGTGATTTTGTAGCATTTTTTCCAGCTCGATAAATACGCTGTATGGTAGCATAGCGTACTTTGAAAAATTCATCAAGATTATTAGAGAAAATCCCAAGAAACCTCAATCTCTCAATTAGCGGTACAGTTGGATCGTTGGCTTCCTGTAATACTCTAGCATTGAATTTGAGCCAGCTTAATTCTCTATTATAATATTCGTTGCTCATTGGATGTTTTTGGGAAATAGGTGAAATGTAGTATTACCTTTATTAATCTGAGACCAATCATCGACTGGAAACTCAATAATAACTACACCTGTGGTAGGAATATTGGAAAAGCGTTCAGAGCCTATTATTCCTGCAAGGTCAGTGAGGCCGTGATTGTGGGAAACGATCATACAGGTGTCAATATCGTTATCAAGATCTTTAAGAACCTTCAATTGCTCGTTCCAGTTGAAAGTGTATAAGTCTCTGGTCAATTTAAGTTTCTTAAGCTGGTAATCAATATATTCTGTAATGATAGTAGCTGTTTGCAACGCTCTTGCCGCAGTACTTGATAGGATTAAATCTGGACTCGTATTCAACTCTTTCAAAGCGTTACCAATAGTATGTGCATCATCAATTCCTTTTTGGATCAATGGTCTATCGTGATCGCGAACATCAAACTCCCAACTGGATTTCCCGTGTCTGGTGATAATCAATTTTTTCATTAAGGTTGAAGTCTTTTAGAATTCCAATCACCATTAAGTTTATCAAAAAGAATGCGATCGTGCAAACGGTTGGGTCGTCCTTGCCAGTACTCAAATGAAACGGGTTCACACTCAAATCCACCCCAAAATTCTGGAAGTGGTACATCTTGATCTTTGAATCGCTCTTCCACTTCTTGAAGTTGTTTTTCCAGCTCTTCTCGGGATTCTATGACATTAGTTTGATGACTTGCCCAAGCTCCCAGCTGGCTACCACGTGGTCTAGAATTAAAATAAGATGCTGACTTTTCTCGGGATGCCTTTTGGGATATGGCCTTTATAATCACCTGACGTTCCAGACTAGGCCAGAAAAAATGAATGCAGATATGCTTGTCATTAGCAATGGAAACAGCCTTTTCTGAAGTGTAGTTGGTATAAAAAATGAATCGGTTATCCTTAATTTCTTTGAGTAAAACGATGCGAGATTTAGGAAATCCATCGCTACCAATTGTCGAGATTCCCATCGCATTAGCCTCTTCTACTCCATCATCATTTTCGGCATCTTGAAACCATTTGGAAAAAACTTCAAAAGGATCGTTCGAGAGATTTTCCTCTAATAAAGCATCCTTCTCATAGGATTTCCTTGACTCGTGCAGGTTCTGTTCCATGTACTGGGTTTCCCTGCAATTTATGAATTTGATAAATTAAATGGATGATTCTAAAGAAAGGTTTCACAAAACCTCCACGAGTGTAACCTACATTCTCGATGTAATAATAAGTGAATTTGATATCGCTTTCGCGAAAGCGGACAAATCCTACAACCATTACTTAGTTCTTAAACCTTTGTGCTAAAGAGTTCAGATTCCGTTATCCGATTTGAACCTTAATACCGGCTAAAATGAGAATAAACCTAGTCTCAATGAATCAAACCGAAAAATAAAATTTATAGATTCCGTTTGCAGGCATATCTGAGAAAAACAGGAAGAAACAAAAAGCCCATCAAACAACGTTTGATGGGCTAAAGATGCGATCTTGTTAGATCGTCGTCGGGGTGGCAGGATTCGAACCTGCGACCTCCTGCTCCCAAAGCAGGCGCGATGACCGGGCTACGCTACACCCCGATTTTTATTTATGTCAGTTACGGATCTGACTTAATTCGTTTGCGGAGAGACAGGGACTCGAACCCTGGCGACGGTTACCCGTCGACAGATTAGCAATCTGCTCCATTACCACTCTGGCACCTCTCCAGTTTTAAAGAACGGCTACCATTTCTGAAAGCGGATGCAAATGTATGGTATGTTTATATTTTGCCCAAGTAATCCTGACTTTTTTTAAATGAATTTACTCAGGATATTCTATGCGAAGATGATACATGCTCGCGAGCTTCTTTTTGATGATAGTTTTAATGGACTCGATCTGTTTTAAGGTTATATCTGCATTAAGATATTGACCATTATTCATCTGTGAAGTAATAATGCTTTCCACAAGCTTATCAATAGCCACACTACTAGGACTCTTAAGACTTTTAGAAGCGGCTTCTACACTATCAGAAATCATCAAAATCGCCGTTTCTAAGCTATAAGGTCGTGGGCCAGGATATCTAAATAGGCTTTCATCCAGATCTGGATGATCTGCCTGTTCTTTCTTATAAAAGTAATAAACTAGACTATCGCCATGGTGCGTTCTAATAAAATCTATAATTCTATCTGGGAGATTATTTTTCTTGGCGATTTCTACTCCGTGAATTACGTGATCTATAATAATTTGAGCGCTTTCTTCTGGGTCAAGATCATCGTGAGGATTAATGCCATTACCCTGATTTTCTGTAAAATAAGTTGGATTAGCCATCTTACCAATATCATGATACAAAGCTCCTACTCTAACCAGCATGGCGTTTGCACCTACCTCATTTGCAATCGTCTCTGCTATGTTTGCAACATTGAGGGAATGATGAAATGTTCCAGGAGCTTTATTAGAAAGTTCCTTCAGTAATTTTGAATTTGTATCTGACAACTCCAATAAGGAGACGTCACTTACCAAATTGAATATCTTTTCAAATACATAGATCAACGGCCACACAAATAGCATTGCTAAACCGCAGAGTGTAAAATAAAGAAGCCTATCCCATTCCCAACCAGTTATTCCACCTTGGTATACAGCATAGAATGCGAAATAAGAGATGAAATAAACCAAAACGATTTTACCAACGGTGACAAATAAGTTCGCTCGCTTATAAATCTCTTTTCCCGACAAAATCGTCACAATACCAGCCATGATCTGTAAAAACAGATATTCAGCACTAGATGGAATTACAAAACTCAATATGAAAATAATAATCACATGACTAAACAATCCTAAACGAGCATCAAAAAATGCTTTCACTATTAGTGGTAACATACACACTGGAACGATGTATACAAATACAGCATCTAATTTTACCACAGCTGCTGTTAGGATTGCAAAAAGACAAATATTGAAGTATATAAATAGTAGCTTCTTATTACTCTGGTAGACCTCTGTTCTATATTTCTTTATAAACAACATAAGCATAGTAAGCGCCATCCCTACCAGAATCACGTAGCCTAATAATTTCCAGTTATATTGGGAGTCAGACCATGTTTGCGATTCGTAAGTACTGTTGAGAGTATTAAGTATCTGGAGTTTGTCGCCTTCTACAATTTCGCCTTGAGCGATAATTCTGGAATTTTGAGCAATCAAACCTCGAGTAGGTAATATTTTCTCAAGCTCACTCTCGATATTAAGATCGGTTATGGGTTGATCATAAAAAATATTAGGCTCTATTAACGCTTTAAGCCTGCGTGTAAGAACTGCATTAAATTCATCGGGATAATCTTGAAATAATTCATCAACTTGTTGGTTTAGTTCTTTTGGTAGCACGAGGTCACCATAAGTCAATTGTTGTAATTCATCATCACCAGTTTTCAATACAATAGGATGAATATCCTTTAGATCCTGTACATCCTCCAGATATCCATTTTTTAAAAGCTTTGACAGGTATTCATTGGCGGTAGTGTAAATCCTACGGTTATAAATATTATAAATGCTATCAGATAGTCCTGCTTGTAGACTTTCCGTATAATTATTTAACAACTCGTTCTGATCAACATTGGTACTATAAAAATGCCTAGGAGTTTGTTCAATTACTTCCAGTCTCTCTTCAGCGAGTTCTTCCTCATCTTTCATGATTGCAAACCGGAACGGTGAGTAGAGCGTTTCATATTCCCATGGCTCACCTTGAGCATAGTCATATTTAAAACGATCGCTTTTAGGGAAGAAATAAACTATGATGGCCGTACAAAACAGAACTAAAAATATTCTGATGGCCAGATCTTGATGTTGGTACAATTTATTTTTAGAAGCCTTCATTAATGCAAAGTAACAACTATCGAAATAATTATTAGGTACAATTAAGGATTGTTACCTTTTGAGATATTATTGACAGAAAATAGAACTTGAAATTATTATTTTCGCAAAAAAACATCTCGATGAGAAAAGTAGTAATAGTTTCATACGCACGTACACCCATAGGTAGCTTTTTGGGATCCCTGAGTTCAGTTCCAGCGACTGAATTAGGCACCATTGCAATTAAAGGCGCTCTTGACAAAATCGGGTTGGATCCTAAACATGTTCAAGAAGTTTTAATGGGTCACGTAGTTCAAGCAAACACCGGTCAGTCTCCGGCAAAGCAAGCTTCTTTAGGTGCTGGAATCTCTAATAACGTTCCAGCAACTTCTGTAAATAAAGTGTGTGCAAGTGGTATGAAATCAATCATATTAGCAGCTCAATGTATTGCGTTAGGTGATCAAGATGTTATTGTTGCGGGTGGTATGGAAAATATGAGTCAGATACCGCACTATTTAAATTTGAGAAACCCACAGAAATTTGGACCAGCAACTATGATTGATGGTATGCAGCGCGATGGGCTGGTAGATGCCTATAATAAAAATGCCATGGGAGTTTGTGCAGATCTATGTGCATCTGAAAATGGTTTTTCTCGCGAGGATCAAGATAAATTTGCCATTCAATCCTATGAACGATCTGCTGCGGCATGGCAAGCTGGAAAATTTAAAGAAGAAGTGGTTCCAGTTGCTGTAAAACAACGCAGAGGTGACGATATTATCGTAGATACTGATGAAGAATTTTCCAATGTCAAAATGGATAAGATCCCATCACTTAGAGCTGCATTTTCTAAAGATGGAACGGTAACAGCTGCAAACGCAAGTACTATAAACGATGGTGCTGCAGCAGTGGTTCTCATGAGTGAGGAAAAAGCAAAAGAATTAAATATAGAGCCATTAGCCACAATTATCAGCTATGCAGATGCATCTGTAGAGCCAGAAAGATTTACCACCGCTCCAGCAAAAGCATTACCAAAAGCGTTGGATAAGGCCAAATTGGGACTAAAGGATATGGATTTCATTGAGCTCAACGAGGCGTTTGCAGTTGTAGGACTTGCCAATATGAAGTTATTAGGCATCAATGATGAAAACGTAAACGTTTATGGTGGAGCTGTTTCATTGGGTCATCCATTAGGATGTAGCGGTGCTCGCATAGTCACGACTCTATTAAGTACACTTAAAAATGAAGGTGGTAGATTAGGCGCTGCGGCAATTTGTAATGGTGGCGGTGGAGCTTCAGCCTTAGTTATCGAGTCTCACTTTTAGATGAAATACGGTATTTGTCCTATATCCATTGTACCTATGCGACAAGAAACTAGTGATACTAGTGAGATGGTGTCCCAGATGATGTATGGAGAAGTTTTTAAAGTATTGGAATATCGTAAAAAATGGTCACGCATACGTCTGAGCAATGACCATTATGAAGGATGGATTGACAACAAGCAATACCTAGAAATACAAGAAAATGATTATAAGAATCTAAGTGATAAAAATAATATCGCTTTCGCGAAAGATCCCATTAGCACGGTCACCCATTCAAATCAAACGCTTAGTTCAATATTAATAGGCTCTCAAATATCGTCTGCTACTTTTCTAGGAGATAGTTTTTCATCCACAGATATTGCCAATTTAAAAGTTCAGCATGAAAAGTCAAATTTAGTAAGTGAAGCTTTGTTATTGTTAAACACACCTTATTTATGGGGTGGTCGCTCAAATATGGGAATCGACTGTAGCGGCTTTACTCAGCTAATTTATAAACTGAACGGTTATTACCTATCTAGAGACGCCAGTGAACAAGCTAAGCAAGGAGAAGTGTTAAGTTTTATAGAGGAGTCAGATCCAGGCGATTTAGCATTTTTTGATAACACAGAAGGTTTGATAACTCATGTTGGAATCATCATGAAAGATAATTACATCATTCATGCGCATGGAAAGGTTAGAATTGACCGTTTAGATCAAACGGGAATATTTAACTTAAATACTTCCAGTCACTCTCATAAGCTGAGGATGATTAAAAAAATTGTATAGAAAAACCCAGCAACTGCTGGGTTTCAAATCAAAGTTCTTTTAATAATTTAATTAGTTACCTGCCTCTAGAGCCGCTGCCTTATCGTCCATATTAAAAGCTTTGTAAATACTAATTAATGTCGTTTTAGCAGAATCCATATCAGGCTTAAGTTCAAGCACTTTTTCATAATGTTTAGCAGCATTCATATAGTATTCTTTCTGTTGAACCGCTGTAGTTTCCTCTAAGTTCCCTTTTTGTATATAAGCCGCAGCTAAATTATTTTGAGTTGCGTAATTTGAGTTATCTAACTCTATACTCTTATTGTAGTAATCTATAGCTTGATCCCAATTTTCTTTATCAGCAGCAGCTACTGCTAAATTTTGATATACTGCAGGATCTGTAATTTCTTCATTCATTTTAGAAACAGCTTTTTTATATTCTTCCTCCATACCTACCAAAAGATATAAATTTGCGGCTGCGATTTTTAAACTTTCATCCTCTGGATATTTGTCGAATATCTCCATTACAAGGCTTTTAGCTTTTGGTTTTTCACCGTTGTTATTATAAACCCAAGCTAAATTCGTTACAATTGTGCCGAGCTTAGAATCAGATTTTTCTAATCGAGCATTAGTATATTGACCCGTTTTTACCGCAACCTCAGCTGTTTTTAGATTTGGAAAAACTTCATCCTTATTACTTCCCAAAGAAGTTGCTAAAGCCGTTTCTTCTATTCCCGTATAGCCCTCATCTAATAACTGCTGGTAATTATCTTTAGCGCTTTTGAAATCACCTGATCGGTAAGCTAGGTTTGCTGCATTCTCTCTCATCCGTTGATTAGAAGGATCTAATTCTAACAAATAATTTACTGAAGCTAATGCCTCATCTTGTTTTCCAGCCTGTAACATTTTTTGTGCATGTGCGAAAATAGCATCACTTACCAAACTTTTTTGGCCACTAACGGCTGCTGAATCATATCCTAAATCCTTAGCTTTATCAAATAAAACCATTATGTTCTGCAATTCTTTACCACTTGCGGTCACTCTATTAGGATTTCCTAACATTGTAACGGCCTTGAAATAAGTATAGTCTGCCACATATTTTTCCTCTACTTCACTCTCATTAATTTCGCTAAATAAAGAAGAAGCCTCTTTGTAATCATTATCCTCAACGGCTTTTTCTATCTTTCTTATCTCTCGTTTCTGAGCAAAAGCAAGGCTTGAAAATGCCAGTCCTAATATTAATAACCTATAATTCATAATTGTAGTTCTTTAGTTTTTATTCTTCACTATCATCAGTTGCAAGGGTTGTGCCATCTTCCGTATCGCTTGAGTTGGTAGCATCCTCTGCTGTTTGCTCCTCGTCCTCGTCCTCTTCATTAGCAACTTTCGCGACAGCGGCAATGCTATCATCACCTTTGACTTTAATCAAACGAACACCTTGAGTTGCGCGTCCCATGACTCTAAGATCTGAAACATCTATGCGAATTGCAATACCCGATTTGTTAATAATCATTAAACCATCGTCATCTGTTACATTTTTAAGCGCTACTAAACCACCAGTTTTCTCAGTGACAGATATTGTTTTTACACCTTTACCACCACGATTGGTTTCACGATAATCTTCAAGGCTGGAGCGTTTACCATAACCTTTTTCTGAAACAACGAGAATCTCAGAGTCCAAATCATTAACTGCAACCATTCCTATCACTTCATCCTTATCGTTTGCAAGTCTTATACCGCGAACACCGCTAGCGTTTCTACCCATGGATCGCGTTTTCTTCTCATCAAATCTAATGGCTTTACCGCTTTTGAGACCTAACATGATCTGGCTATCTCCAGTAGTCAGTTTTGCTTCTAGCAGCGTATCGCCATCCTTAATAGTTATGGCGTTGATACCATTCGTACGTGGTCTAGAGTATTGCTCGAGAGAAGTTTTCTTGACGGTACCTTTTTTAGTACACATAATAACATAGTGACTGTTGATGTATTCTTCATCCTTTATATCTTGAGTACAAATGACAGCTTTTACATTATCATCCTGCTCGATATTAATAAGGTTTTGGATCGCTCTACCTTTTGAGGTACGGCTACCTTCAGGGATTTCAAAGACTCGCATCCAGAAACACTTTCCTTTCTCGGTAAAGAAGAGCATGTATTGATGGTTAGTTCCCACAAAAATATCTTCTAGGAAATCCTCATCCCTGGTAGTACTTGCCTTCTGCCCTACACCACCTCGGTTTTGGGTTTTATATTCAGTAAGACTTGTTCTTTTGATATAACCGGCATGTGAAATGGTAATTACTACCTGCTCATCAGGAATCATATCCTCAATACTCAAATCACCTCCAGCATACTCAATTTGAGATCTTCTTTCATCACCGTACTTCTCGCGTATTTCAGCAAGTTCTTCTTTGATGATTTCCATTCTGCGTTCTTTCTTAGCTAGAATGTCTTTTAAGTCGGCGATGGTGACTAATAGGTCATTATATTCTGTTCTTAGTTTGTCCTGCTCCAGACCAGTTAGTTGACGCAGTCGCATTTCAACTATGGCTCTTGCCTGAATTTCAGAAAGTTCAAAACGTTTGATCAGGTTTTCACGAGCTTCTTCGCCGTTAGAACTAGCTCTAATAATTTTGATGACCTCATCAATATTATCACTCGCAATAATCAATCCTTCAAGGATGTGGGCACGCTCTTCTGCCTTGCGCAACTCATATGTGGTACGTCGTACTACAACCTCATGGCGATGCTCCACAAAATGGTGGATCATTTGCTTGACGTTCAGCATTTCTGGACGACCGTTGACTAAGGCAATATTGTTAACGCTAAATGATGATTGTAATGCGGTATGCTTGTAAAGCGTGTTTACAACGATGTTAGGTATCGCATCACGTTTCAATACATAAACGATACGCATTCCCTTTCTGTCAGACTCATCGCGTATGGATGCTATGCCGTCCAGTTTCTTGTCATTAATAAGGTCTGCCGTTTTCTTGATCATGTCAGCTTTGTTGACCTGATATGGCAACTCGTCCACGATAATACACTCACGACCTTTGACTTCCTCTATTCTAACACGACCACGTATTTTTACACGACCACGACCTGTGTGCATCGCTTCTTTCACGCCGTCATATCCATAAATAATACCGCCGGTAGGGAAATCTGGTGCTTTAATGTGCTGTATCAACTCATCAATCTCGATGTCATGATTATCTATATAGGCAATGGTTCCATCAACAACTTCGGTTAGGTTGTGTGGTGGCATATTAGTCGCCATACCTACAGCGATACCACTTGCTCCATTAACCAATAGGTTAGGCACTTTAGTAGGTAAAACCGTTGGTTCTGAAAGTGTATCGTCAAAATTAAGCTGAGTATCGACCGTTTCTTTGTCGATATCGGCAAGTAGCTCTTCTGAGATTTTGCGCATGCGCGCCTCTGTATATCGCATTGCCGCTGGTGGATCACCATCTACAGATCCAAAATTTCCCTGACCGTCAACGAGCATATATCTCAATGACCATTCCTGCGCCATACGAACCATGGTATCGTAAACAGATGTATCACCGTGTGGGTGATACTTACCTAAAACTTCACCTACAATTCTTGCACTCTTTTTATAACCACGATTGGAAAGAACTCCCAACTCATACATTCCATAAAGCACGCGTCTGTGCACGGGTTTCAAGCCGTCTCGCACATCTGGCAGTGCTCGTGACACTATGACCGACATCGAATAATCGATGTACGCTGACTTCATCTCATCCTCAATATTGATTGGGATTAACTTTTCTCCATCTGCCATTTAAAAATCTATTTTATTACGTATAATTTTAACAAAGAGCAATTTAAGTAAAATGTCAGTAATGATAAGGCTCTACGACAGATTAGACAGTGTTTTTATTAACACTTTGATAGGATTTGTGTGGATAAGTATTCAGTTGCTCAAATAATGCGTTGAGGCTTGTGGTTAGTACGCTTTCGCGAAAGCGTAACTTCACTTTAACCCATAATTACAATGCGGAATGCTTTTTGAAACATATCTTTAAATTACATTTAGACAAAGAAGCGATATGGACGATAATTTTTCACCAAGAGTCAAGGACGTGATCGCCTACAGCAAGGAAGAAGCCCTGCGATTGGGACACGATTTTATAGGAACTGAACATTTAATGCTAGGATTATTGCGTGATGGCGATGGCAAAGCAATTGAAATACTTAATAATCTTTCTGTGGACTTAGATCATCTACGCAAAAAAGTAGAGATTTTAAGCCCTGCAAATCCAGGTTCTGGAGCAGTAATCAATGAGAAGAAAAACCTACACCTTACTAGACAGGCAGAACGAGCACTTAAAACAACATTTTTAGAAGCAAAACTTTTTCAAAGTACCTCTATTAATACAGCACATTTACTGTTGTGTATTTTACGCAATGAAAATGATCCAACCACTAAGTTACTAAATAAGCTTAGAGTTGATTATGATGGTGTTAAAGAGGAATTCAAAGTATTATTGTCACAGAGTGATGATAGCTATGAAGACCCGCTAGCATCATCGTTTAGCGATGACGCGGAGGATATGAAGGATGATGGAAAGGAGAATCTTTTCTCACCTTCTGGAGATAAGAAAACGAACAAGAAGTCTAAGACTCCAGTTTTGGACAACTTTGGGCGAGATCTTACTAAAATGGCTGAAGAGGATAAATTAGATCCTGTGGTAGGCCGTACAGAAGAAATCCAGCGTGTGTCTCAAATCCTAAGTCGTCGTAAGAAGAACAACCCTTTACTTATAGGAGAGCCTGGAGTTGGTAAAAGCGCCATTGCAGAAGGTCTTGCATTGCGTATCATTCAGCGCAAGGTTTCTAGAATTCTATACGACAAGCGTGTGATCACTCTTGACCTTGCTAGCCTTGTGGCTGGTACTAAATATAGAGGTCAGTTTGAGGAGCGCATGAAAGCGGTAATGAACGAGCTTGAAAAAAATGAGGATATCATTTTATTTATTGATGAGATTCATACAATCGTAGGTGCTGGTGGTGCCGCTGGATCTTTGGATGCCAGTAATATGTTCAAACCTGCCTTAGCACGTGGAGAGATTCAATGTATAGGTGCGACAACTTTAGATGAGTACCGCAATAGTATTGAAAAGGATGGTGCTCTAGAAAGACGTTTTCAAAAGGTGATGGTAGAACCTACCAACGTTGAAGAGACGATTGAAATCCTTAATAATATTAAGGACAAATATGAAGAACATCACAACGTTGAATATACGAACGGTGCCATTGAGGCCTGTGTGAAATTGACCAGTCGTTATATGACTGATAGATTTTTACCAGACAAAGCTATTGATGCGCTTGACGAGGCTGGTTCACGTATACACATTGCCAACATTGAAGTACCACAACAAATTCTGGATCTTGAAAAACAGCTTGAAGATGTTAAGGAGGAAAAAAACAGTGTTGTCAAAAAGCAGAAATACGAACAAGCTGCCAAATTAAGAGACGATGAGAAGAAACTTGAAAAAGCCCTTGCCGAAGCTCAAGAAGAATGGCAAGAAGCTTCTAAACTTCATAAAGACACCGTAACTGAAGAAAACGTTGCAGAGGTTGTGAGCATGATGACAGGAATTCCTGTAAATCGTATTGCGACTAAAGAAATGAAGAAACTTAAGGATCTGGATCACACGATCACAGATCTTGTAATAGGTCAGGATAAGGCTGTGAAACAAGTGGTTAAAGCCATACAGCGTAATCGTGCTGGATTGAAAGATCCTAATAAACCTATTGGGTCATTTATCTTCTTAGGACAAACTGGTGTTGGTAAAACACAGCTAGCTAAAGTTCTTGCAAAAGAATTATTTGATTCAGAAAACTCGTTGATACGAGTGGACATGAGTGAATACATGGAGAAGTTTGCTATATCTCGTTTGATAGGTGCACCTCCAGGATATGTAGGTTATGAAGAAGGTGGACAGCTTACTGAAAAGGTTCGTAGAAAACCATATTCTGTAATCTTGCTTGATGAGATTGAGAAAGCGCATCCAGATGTATTTAATATGTTATTGCAGGTATTAGATGATGGTTATTTGACAGATAGTTTAGGTCGTAAGATCGACTTTAGAAACTCCATTATTATCATGACCTCAAACATAGGTGCTAGAAAACTCAAGGACTTCGGTTCTGGAGTTGGATTTGGTACAGCTGCTCAAAAATCTGCAGAAGCAGATAATACTCGTAGTGTGATTGAAGGTGCGTTGAAGAAAACTTTTGCTCCTGAATTCTTAAATAGAATTGACGACGTGATTGTATTCAATGCCTTGGAGCGTGAGGATATTCACAAGATTATCGATATCGAATTGAAAAAACTTTTTGCTCGTATTGATGATTTAGGTTACAACCTCAAGCTTAGCGATAAAGCAAAAGATTACATAGCCGACAAAGGTTTTGACAAACAATATGGTGCTAGACCGCTCAAAAGAGCTATTCAAAAATACATTGAGGATGCACTTGCCGAAGAGATTGTTAACAGCCAGCTAGTTGAAGGTGATTCTATCTATATGGATCTGGATGAGAAGTCCAATGAACTTACCGTAAAGATTGAAAAAGCAACAGAATCTGCTGAGTAATTGACAGCCATTAAATATTAAAAATCCCGAGCAATTGCTCGGGATTTTTTATGTCTTATATGTTTTAAATATTCGACAGCTCTCACTTCTGCTGCGGCTTTTCTTGCCTAAACAGCTGCAAAATCGCTGCACCCACAAAATTAGAGATGATACTTGCCCGCAATCCTTCATGAGCATAAGTCTGTGAAGCCACGTCAGCAGCTGCTCCATGAATATACGTACCAAAAACAGCAGCCATCAATGGATCATATTTTTGTGCCATGAAAGCACTGATTATTCCTGACAGCACATCACCGCTTCCAGCAGTTGCCATTCCAGGATTTCCAGAGTCATTTATATATATGTTGTCGTGGTAGACGGCAATGCTATGCGCTCCTTTAAGCACAAAAATCACATCATGCTTTTTGGAAAATTTCTGAGCCTTTTCTAGTCGCTCCATACTAGAACTCCAAGGTCCTAATAATCGCTCTAGTTCGCCATCATGTGGTGTCAGCACAGATTTAGGTGGTAAACTCTCAAAAAGTTTTTTATTGCTGGACAAAATATTGATCCCATCAGCGTCGATAAGAATTGGAGCAGATTGTTGTTTAATCGCTTTCGCGAAAGCGGAAACCACTTCTTCGTCAGTTCCCAATCCGGGTCCAATGCATAACGTGTATTCTTTGAGTTCCAATTGAAAATCTGCCAGATGATCCGTTCCTGCATCGGTAATGGTCATCACCTCAGGAATAGAGGATTGTAAAATCTGATTCCCAGATGCAGGAATGTAAGCTGTAACTTTTCCAGCACCGCTATTAATAGCAGCGGTTGCGGCAAGCACAGCTGCTCCCATTTTTCCTTTACTACCAGCAGCTACCAGAACATGACCGTAGTCTCCTTTATGCGTGAATTTTTTACGAGGTCGATATATATTCTGAGCGGCTTCACTTGTAATTAACATAGCAGCTGGAGCGGCATTATGAATGAATTCTGGATCTAACCCTATATTAAGAACTTCAAAAGATCCCGTGTAATTTCCCGTATCCTTTAGAAAGAAACTTAATTTGGAATTGTTGAAAGTGAAGGTGTGATCTGCTTGTATGACAGCAGAATCCTTAGGCTGTGCCGAATCAGAAAATAAACCACTGGGCATATCAATGCTCACCGTAAAAGCTTGTGATTCATTGATGCGCTCAAACAAAGCCGCCATCCAGCCTTCAACAGGTCTGTTAAGCCCAATTCCAAAAATCGCATCAATCACGATGTCTTTAGGGCCTATTTTAGGAATGTCATCCTCACAATCAAGTAGCGTGGGCCAGTCTTTTGTCACATCCTTAATCAGATCATAGTTGATTAAAAATTCCTTTGAACGTTTCTTACTGCAATTGGTCACGTAAACCTTCACATGATATCCATGTTGTATCATATGCCGCGCGACGGCAAGGCCATCACCACCGTTATTGCCTATACCGCAAAAGATTTTAATTGGCACCGGTGCACCATTTAAACGCTCATGGATCTTATTGAACACTATCATAGAAACCCGTTCCATCAAGTCTGCACTAGATATGTTTTGGGATTTTAGGGTAGCTTTATCTGCATCTGCAAGTTGCGCCGCGGTAAGAATTTTCATGAGTTTGATTTGTACTGCAATTTAATAAATCAATGTCTTATAAACTGAAAGAGGAAGCTGGTATAGACCATCAAACCTCATGTGAATCCCTAGTATTTTGATACATTTGCCATCCCAATAATAAGAATATGAAAAACACGGCACTCTCCAGTATTCACGAAGCACTAGGTGCAAAAATGGTCCCGTTTGCAGGCTATAATATGCCCGTACAATATGAAGGTGTAACTATTGAACACAATACCGTTCGCAATGATGTGGGCGTTTTTGATGTTTCCCATATGGGTGAATTTTTGGTAAGCGGTCCTAATGCTTTGGAATTGATTCAAAGAGTATCTGCAAATGACGCTTCAAAATTGATGGTAGGTAGAGCGCAATATTCCTATTTACCTAATGAAACTGGTGGTGTCGTTGATGATCTACTGATCTACAAAATAAAAGATGAGCAATATTTACTGGTTGTCAATGCCTCAAATATTGAAAAGGATTGGAATCACATTTCAAAATACAATGAAACTATAGATGCTAATCTACGCGACTTGAGCGATGATTATTCCCTTCTTGCCATTCAGGGCCCCAAGGCTATTGAGGCGATGCAATCCCTAACTGATATTGATTTGTCAGCGATTAAATACTATCATTTTGAAGTTGGCGCTTTCGCGAAAGCGGAACACGTCATCATCAGCGCTACAGGATATACGGGCAGCGGTGGATTTGAAATCTACTGTAAAAATAGCGAGGTGAAAGATATCTGGAATGCGGTGCTTAATGCTGGAAAAGATTTTGGTATCAAGCCTATAGGTCTCGCTGCGAGAGATACGTTGAGGCTGGAAATGGGATTCTGTTTATACGGCAATGATATTGATGATACCACAAGTCCTATTGAAGCTGGCTTAGGTTGGGTTACCAAATTTTCAAAGGAATTTGTAAATCACGAAGCGCTTGCCACTCAAAAGGAAACTGGCGCAGAGCGAAAATTAATAGGCTTCACCATGGATGAAAAAGCCATACCTCGTGGCGGTTACAACATTACAGATCCTGAAGGCAACGCCATAGGTATGGTTACTAGTGGTACCATGTCGCCGTCTTTAAATAAAGGCATAGGATTGGGTTACGTTCCTTCTTCTCTGGGTATTCCAGATGGCAAAGTTTACGTGCAAATACGCAAGAAAATTGTGCCTGCAACCGTGGTAAAACTACCGTTCTACAAATCATAATTATTTGAATAGGATATTAATCATAGGCGGTAGTGGCTTTGTAGGTAATGCGATCTACAAGGAACTGGCACCACTATATGATGTTCATGCGACCTACTTAAGTGATCGCAAAGAATATAGAAACAATCAACATTTTCATGAATTTGACATGGAAACAGATATGGTTGAAATTCTTTTAGAGCGATTAAAACCTAAATACATCATTAGCGCTATTAGAGGAAACGAGAACAGTCAATTGTACTTGCATGATCAATTGATCAAATACATCATGAATAATGATTGCCGACTATTATTTCTCTCCAGTGCTAACGTTTTTGATCGCTTTACCAACTTCCCTAGCTATGAATATGACAAGACTTTTTCTGAAAGTATTTATGGCAGATTGAAAATCAAAATCGAAAATAGACTTTTAAGATTACCGCCTGATAAGTATGTGATTTGCCGCATCCCGATGATTTTTGGCGCCAATAGTCCTAGAGTTAAGGAATTGAAAGCTCAAATAGAAAATGACGTTCCCATCGAGGTTTTCCCTAATGTGGTTATCAATGCTGCTCATATCGATAAACTAGCGCAGCAAATTCATTATCTAATCAATAGAAGACGTCGTGGTATATTTCACTTGGGAAGCAAGGATCTAGTTCATCACAGTGATTTGATCAAAGATATTTGTCATGTTCTAAGTGAAAAAAAACCGATGTTTAAAAGTGTTTTTGATTCTAATGAAGATAGGCAACTATCTGTTTTACCTAAGGACAACTTACTACCTAAACATTTGCAACTCACTATAGAAGAGGTAGTTGAACGTACAGTAATATAGATATTACACTAAAGGAAACGACATTGTAAATTCACAACTTCCATCATCATTATTCGATATACGGACGCTTCCATTTATACCTTCCAAATATTTGATGGCAAATGGAATCCCTTCACCTAACGGTCTGAATATATCTGTTTCTCTAGTTCTTGATGCATGATGAGCATCAAGAATACTTTCTATTTGAGAATGGGCTTTTTGAGGAGCTAAGGATTTTACCATTATCTGAGCTTGATTATTATTAATCCTTGACCAGATAGTCAGTTTTTGATTGACGCAAATGGTAAATAGAAGATTTAAGACATTTGATAAAGACTGCCTTAAAAACACGGGATCTGCATTGACAAGAACAAGCTTATCAAAATTATCAAATGAAAAATCGATGTTTTCTTGATTTGCTTTTACAACAGAATTCGCAGTCATGTTTTGTAACATAAGTGCTAGATCTATTGATTTTTGAGATGTGAAGAAAAGATGCTCAAATTCCACATTATTTATGATCTCATCAATTGATTTCATCAACTGCAGTCCACCTTGTATTTGGTTCTCTGACAAGTTATCTTCAAGCTTGAAATTAGACTCTTCTTCAAAAATACCTTTGGTTGTAGTTAGTAAATTATAGATTGGATGTTTACTTTCATCTGCAACTTGTGAGAGCACATTATTAGTAAAATGATGCGCTGTAATTAATTTATTCTGGAAGGATTTTACCTCTTGTTGTAATCGTATTTTACCACTTAAGTCAAAAAAGTAAAATACATAGCCATCAATTTCCTTTGAATAATCTAGGATAGGTTTACATAAAGTGTCATAACAGGTACTGCTGTTTTCAAATAAATCTAGATATAATTCATTGCGGTATTCTTGACCTTTTTTCAAAACCCTGTCAATAATGCTGAATTTCAAAAGATCATAATCAGAAATTATATCTGTAAAAAATGACTTTTTTGAAATTGGGTTATAGCCTAAATGTTCAATTAAAATCTTTTTAGTTTTACCATCCAATCCTATTATTCTTGAATCTTTGTCTAATAGTATGGTACGAACAAATGCATTGTCCAACATCGTATTTAAATGGTACCTGTGCTTATCCTCCATTTCTGAAAGTCGGTATTTATCCTCAACATCAATAAGATTACCTACAAGCTTGACCGGTTCATCGTGATTATTGAATACCTTGAACCCGTGAATTTCATAATGTCTATAAGCATCTAAAGTATTGCGCATTCTAAATGCATTGAAATAGAATTCACCATCATCATTAATTTCCCTATCATGCTGGTGCTGTGCTGCCTCACGATCATCTGGATGTAAATGCTCCATGAAATTTTCTGCATTTATATCCTAGGGAAAATTTGATAGTGCGGTAAAAGAATCTCCAGATTCACTTTCTTGGGTTTTTAAATTGAAAGTGAAGTAGGCAGATTTTATGGCTCTAAAGGCCAATTCCTGATTACGCTTGGTTTCTTTTAGCGATAAATTAAGCTCTTTGTATTTGGTAATATTTTGAGTTACACCATTAATAGCAGTTACTTCTCCTTTATGGACCTCAGGTGCCGCCATCACTCTTAACCAGGCAGTTTCCCCATTCTTTAAGGATACCTTTATCTCTACATCATAAGGTTCGTGATTCTCGTATAGATTTTTTAAGGCGTGATCAATGACTTCGCGGCTATCCCGCTGTACAGATTCATAAAGTGCCTTGTTATCGATAGTGTCATCTTTTGAGAAACCATATAGTTCTCTAAAGAATTCTGTGTGTTGGAACTTATCTTTAGCTGGAATGTAGGACCACGCGCCTAGGTTGGCAATTTCACTGATTGTTTTATTATTCTTATGTAAAAAAATATCAACACTTACATCCACACCAGCGACGTAAATCAAGTGTTTCCTAAAACCAAAATTACATTTAAGATAAACCGGTATTCCCTCATTACTATAAAATTTGATGGTAGCCGATATTGTATTTTGACTTGCTCGATCGATATCATTGAAGTCTGGCCAATTACTGTCATCTCCTAAAATGTCTAAAATGGTATGATTTTCAAAATAAGATTCTTCATAACCTAGAGCATCATAGAATTCTGGATTGGCTTGAATTAATTTTGAATTATTATCGACAACACAGCATATGAGACAAGTGCTAGTCATGAGTTTCTCGTAAGGAAATGTGCTATGTTTTATATTATCAACCATGATAAAACGAATTACTTTCAAAAGTAATTTAGCTCCTTTCATTCATGCGACACTTCTATAAATCTTAATGTTTAGTTAAGCTTACGTTTTGTTTAACTTATGAGTTAATAGATCAAATAATTGTAAACAAAGCAATTGAAACAGTTTAAAGGGAAAATTCATAATTGCATAAATCGCAAAATGCGAACATTATTTTTATACGAAGTGAAAAATTTACAACCGTATTTTTTTCAATATTTCATTTCTCCGAACAAATATTTTATTCGCCATCGACCATTTTCAACAAGAATTTAGTTCAAATTGATCCATCTGCTTTTGCTTGGATTGTTAGAAGAGTATTAATTACGTTTTTAGAACCATTAAATGGAGCAAAAAACTTTGATTTTGATGGGCATTCAACTTCTGCAAGGCTAAAGGTTTCAACACGTTTACATATATAACAAAACGACTTACTACCGTGGAACAGCAATAAGTCGTTTTATTGTTCAAACAAGAAACGAGTTAATCAATTAAAAAAGATTGGTGAAGATCTACGGAATCCATTTATCCGCACCGAAGTCTGGCTTACGTTTCTGTAAGAATGCATCACGTCCTTCCTTGGCTTCATCAGTCATATAGATCAATCGGGTCATCTCACCGGCAAATACCTGCTGGCCTACCATTCCATCATCTGTGGCATTCAAAGCAAATTTTGCCATCTTGATAGCCGTTGGTGATTTTTCCATGATTTCTTGTGCCCAATCATATGCCGTTTGATCCAATTCAGCATGCGGTACGACAGCATTGACCATTCCCATATCCATCGCTTCCTGCGCGTTGTAATTTCTTCCCAAGAAGAAAATCTCACGTGCTTTTTTCTGTCCTACCATTTTGGCAAGGTAGGCGCTTCCATAACCGGCATCAACACTGGCAACATCCAGATCAGTCTGCTTGAAAATGGCGTGTTCCTTACTGGCAATAGTCATATCACATACCACGTGTAGGCTGTGTCCACCGCCAACGGCCCAACCTGGAACGGCACAAATAACTACCTTAGGCATAAACCTTATCATACGTTGCACTTCAAGAATGTTCAAGCGGCCAGTACCAGCACTGTCCTTATAACCATCCTTACCGCGAGCATTCTGATCGCCACCACTGCAAAAAGCCCAGCCGCCATCTTTGGAACTAGGTCCTTCACCAGTCAAAATGACCACACCTATGGACAAATCTTCCTGCGCATCATAGAACGCATCGATCAACTCACTTACAGTTTGAGGCCTAAAGGCATTGCGCACTTCTGGTCTATTGAAGGCAATACGTGCTACACCATCGGCTTTTTTGTAGGTGAGATCTTGATATTCTTTGGCTGTTTTCCAGTGGATGCTCATAAAATTGGTTTAAGATTCAAAGATAGACCGCGCTACCCTTTATACCATATTCTGATGATCTGGAAATTCTGCACGATTGAACCGCCAGTGGCAACCTGTGTCACTTGATCCGTTATCGATGCTTCCTTTATGAAGATATTGGGCATCACTACGGTTTCCACATTGATGATTTCTACATTATAATTCCTGCGTATCCACTCATTCGCGCGTTCCAGCACCATGCCTAAGTCTTCATATGTGTGCGATCCCCAGAAGCTTTTCTCTAGTGATTTTGGAGCAAAGTCGATGTGTTTTATGGTTATTGTCATATTTTATTAGTTGCAGGATGATGATGAATGTTACGCTTTCGCGAAAGCGGAATATTTTTAATCTACACTCTTGTTTAACAAAATCACGTTAACTATAAACATTACTGCAAGCTGTCCCTTAAATTTGTAACATGAGTGAGAAAAAGAAACCCGATGCGGTGGTGTATGATGAAGAGTCTGGAACCTACAATGCCGCGCTACTTCCCTATGCAAGCGGTGTAGGCGCTCCCAAAATTACAACGCCAGACATCACCTCGTGGAAGCAAAACAATATCTCAAAGGTCAATCATGAGATCAAATCTCAATTTGACCAACTCAAGGCGCAGTATGATGAGATGACCAAAAAGTTCAACGATAACCAATTGGTTTACGGCGCAAAATTTTCTTTTGAACCCATTGTGGGCGAGACATATCACCTATACCAAAATAATGAGGGCAACTTTCTATCTGTCATAGGCCCGCAGGAATGCCGCTGGGATCACGTGGGCACCTACCGCCTATCCTCTGAAAAATTATGGGAAGAGATCGATTGATCTCTTTTTATTTCAATAATTCAACTAAATAATTAGTTAAACTAAAATATTAGTTTATATTTGAACTAACAATTTAGTTACTATGAAAACTCTAACTCAAGCCGAAGAGGAAATCATGCAGATTCTCTGGGATCTCAACGAGGCAAATGTGGCCTCGATCATTGAGAAAATGCCAGAGCCCAAACCTGCCTACAACACCGTTTCTACCATCACACGTATTCTAGAAAGCAAGAAGTTTGTGGATTACCGCAAGGAAGGTCGCGGCCACATCTACTTCCCTATGGTGAGTAAAGACGCTTATTCACGCGCTACTGCAGGAAAATTGGCCAGTAATTATTTCAAGGGCAGTTATAAAAGTATGGTCTCCTTTTTTATGGAACAGGAAAAACTGAGCGTCAAGGATCTGGAAGAAATCCTGAAGGAAATCAATAAAAAATCGTGAATATGATACATCTTATACACAGCAGCATTCTCGCGCTATTCCTGTATTTACTATACAAGTTGGTCATTCAAAAATCACAAGGATTCCAGACGCGCCGGTTTTATTTATTGGCTATTCCAGTAGTTTCATTCGTACTACCATTAATGGTTGTTCCAGTTGATTTTGGTCTTGCAGGTAGTCCGGTATTTACACCTGCGGTCGTTGACTCCATGATGGTCGAGGTTGTTGATTCAAGTAAAAGTACCACAGCGGTAACTCAACCTAATCCTATTGATATCTCCCAGATTCTTGGCATTATTTATTTGGTTGGTCTTTGCGTATCGCTCATCCTATTTCTATACAAACTGGCTCAAATCCAGCAATGGAAAGAAAGCGGAAAAACGGCATATCAAAACGGTACTTATGTCACTCGCGTTCACGGTCTGCCCAGTGCCTTTTCCTTCCTGAATAGTATCTATATAAGTGACGCTTTCGCGAAAGCAGAATACCAACAAATCCTTGAACACGAGAAAGTTCACGTAAATCAAAAGCACAGTTGGGATCTTTTATTTTTTGAAACCTTGCGCGTGATATTTTGGTTTCATCCTGTTTCCTATTTAGGCCAGCGTGAATTGAAATTAGTACACGAATTCATTGCCGACCAGAAAACCATCGAAGTACACGGAAAGAAATCCTACTATGAAAACCTATTGAAGCAAGTCATGGACTGTCCTGACTTCTCTTTTGCAAACCCATTTTTTAAATCCAAAACAATTAAAACCCGATTAGCTATGATACAAAATAACAACCCACAAAAATTCAACTACCTCAAGCTGTTGTGGATCTTGCCTATACTTTTTGCCAGTTTGATTTATACGGCTTGTAGCACTGAACAAGAGGTTATTAAAGTGGAGCAGAAAACGTATAGAGTTGATGAATTACCTACTCTTCAGGAACATATCTATGGGCAAATTGATTTTTATAAAGGTGTTACAGCAGAAGAAATGGAAATTTTAGAAAAAGGGATCGAGATTATGAAACAGTATCTAAGTGATGATACCAGCAACGAGAAGAGTTTTGAAGTTGCTAAAAGGATGTTGCGGGATCCAAATTTGAAGGAATATCGTAGAGTCACCAAAAAAATAAGCGATAATGGAAAAACAATAGTACGTGATATTGAGAACAACAATTATGTTTTGACAATTCAAGAATCAGAAAATGGTAGTCCTACTTTTACAGGAACTGGTCCGATCGATCAATTAAATATGAGTAATGATGAAATTTCATCTTATTTAAAAAATTTACATGAGAAGTACGGAAAGGCCGACGATGTGACGGTAGTTACAGAAGTAGAGGTAGTGGAAGAAAAGTATGATATGCAAAAACAAGCAGCCGTTGTTCCTTTTGCAATTATAGAAAACGTTCCAACTTACCCAGGTTGCAGTGGCGATAACGCAGAGAAAAAGAAATGTATGCAGCAAAATATCACGCAACTTGTTAAAGAGAATTTTGACACTTCCATCGCCAGCAGAGTTGGATTAAACGGTAAGCAAACTATTTCTGTTCAATTTAAAATTGATCAAAATGGAAACGTTGCAAATATCATATCAAGAGCTAAAGCTCCAGAACTTCAAGCAGAAGCGGCAAGAGTTGTCAACTTGTTGCCCAAAATGCAACCGGGAACTCAACGAGGACATAAGGTAGGTGTCATTTACGGCTTGCCCATAATCTTCAATGTTCCAGAAGAGTCCAAAAAAGAGGAGTAATATTTCACTGAAATAAGCAAACCTAAATTCAATAAGCAAAAGTCCAGATCTTTAAATCTGGACTTTTTTATGTAAATCATCGAATTAATTTGACTCTTCGCCGAATATACTACTTTGTATTACACAGTACTGTAACAAATTTAAAAATGGCTCGTCTATATAGTATAACCTTTAAAACTTTATATTATGAATGCTTCAAACACCTTCAACGAGACAAGAGAATTAATCAACAAAAGATTTAGACCAGAGAAGTCTTTGTCTGAATCTTGGAATACTAAAAGAAGATACCGATTAGCATAATGCCATCGCTGCACAAAACCAGCAGACGTCTTCTACTCTATCTCAAAAATCCCTAAGCTTCCAACCTGCTTAGGGATTTTTTTATGGATTTAACCAAAACTTCAAGTAAAGGCGAGTATTTTTATCTAAATATCGTGCTATGAGAACTATCCTATTTTTATGCTTATGTGTCATTCTTACAAGTTCCTGTAAAAAGGCTTTTTCAGAAACGAATGACGCAGATGAATTAGCTAGCACTTCCATGCAATCTCCTAAAGTTATTGCAGACAGTGTAAATCAAAAAGTTCCTCAGGTAGATAACATTCCCTTGATCGAGGACCAAAAAAACTATACCGTTACACCTATCGTTGAAAACCTAACGAATCCTTGGGGAATGGATTGGTTGCCTAATGGCGATATGATTTATACTGAGAAAGAAGGTAAATTGTTCCGTTTTAACGGGAATACATCTACTGAAATTAAAAATGTCCCTGAGGTGTATGTACGCGGTCAAGGTGGATTAATGGATGTAATGGTGCATCCAGACTTCAATGCAAATAATAAAATCTTTATATCCTACGCAAGTTCAACGGGTAATGATGATGGCGGAAATACCGCTATCGCTAGTGCAGTGCTTGATGGCGACGAATTAACCAATCTTAAAGTATTATACAAAGCAGAACCCAACACTAAAAAAGGGCAACACTTCGGGAGCCGTTTTGCCTGGGGAAATGATGACAAACTTTATTTCTCCATAGGTGAACGCGGTGAGCGTGATGTGAATCCGCAGGATATCACTCGTGATGGTGGTAAAATTTATAGAATCAACGATGATGGCAGTATTCCAGATGACAATCCATTTGTAGGGATTACTGATGCAAAAACCGCAGCCTACACTTATGGAAATAGGAATCCGCAGGGTTTATTGAAGCATCCAACTACTGGTGAAATCGTCGCAAACGAGCACGGTCCACGCGGTGGTGATGAAATCAACATTATCAAAGCTGGTGTCAACTATGGCTGGCCAGTCATAAGTTATGGAATCAATTACAGCGGTAGCAAATTCACTGAAATCACACAGAAAGAAGGAATGGCACAACCTATTTACTATTGGGTACCTAGCATCGCACCCAGTGGTTTTGCTGTTGTCACAGACGAATCCTATGGTGATTGGGCTGGCAGCTATCTCGTTGGTAGTTTGAAATTCCAATACTTAGAAATGCTTTATATGGATGGTGATCAAGTGACAAAGCGAGAGAAATTAGTAGATGGATTAGGACGTTTACGTAATGTAAAGATCGGTCCTGATAGTAAAATATATATAGGTGTTGAAGGAAAAGGAATTTATCGAATTGATAAATAAACCTAGAAACTGTGAGCGAGCAATAAAAGTGGCTTCTTAGAAGTGGTACTCAGATATATCTAAACGATCAATTTGAAAGGATAGCAAACACTAATAAGTAAGCTCAAGACCAATTTTATCCTCTTAGCTAATAAAATCAATGGACTGGCAGCACATCTGCTTCAAATCAGAATTCAGAAATTATAATATGAAAAATACATTTTTAGTGATCCTAGCGACCGTAGCGATAAGTTGTGGAGAAACCAATAAAAAGGAAACTGCAGCTACAAATTCCATAGTCAAAGAACAACCTCAAGATCCACTTGCAGAAAGCGTTAAACGTGGCCGCGAAGTGTATTCTGAGTTATGTGTCACTTGTCATTTACCTAATGGTAAAGGTGTTCCTGGAGCTTTTCCTCCATTGAATCCATCCAACTGGCTTACTGAAAAGAGAACAGAAAGTATACATGCCGTTAAATACGGACTCAAAGGAGAGATTGAAGTCAATGGAGAATCCTATAACAGCGTCATGCTGCCTTTAGGATTAGATGATGAAGAAATAGCAGATGTTATGAATTATACCATTCAAACCTGGAACAAAGGAGATATAGTTACTGTTGAAGAAGTGGCAGCGATTGAAGAATAATAACTTTTCAATTCATTGAATTAAAAATCCCCAACCGGTAATCGGTTGGGGATTTTCTTGAAAGCAATATAAAATCTTCTAATTGTAAACAGATTGTTTTTTGTGGTGCTCGCACAACAAATAATACACAACCGCACGATATTTGGAGCGGTTACTTTTACCATATTTCTCAATGACAGCCTCTACAGATGCTAGCAAGTTATCTCCAGAGAGTCCTAATTTTTTCTTCAAGTAGTTTGTTACTACACGTTCCATTTCAGACTTTTCTGCACTTACTGTCTCTGCATCGCGATTGTAGATTGATGGTCCTAGACCTTTGGTTACTTTTTTGAGCAATTCCTCGTCCAATTTGCCGCCTATGTGTTCCTTATAGGAAGCCATGTACTTTTCTAATTTTTCATCAAATTTACTCATTGTCAATTTTTTAGGGATTAGTTGATGAGTTAAAGCTAATTAAAAAAAGACGTTAACAAAAGTTTTATCTCAGGAATTTGAAGTACTCGAGTAAAATCTTGTCATTTACTTCTCGAGGAGTTTGTATTTCCAACAATTGCGGTTGATTGTTAGTGGTGATGAAATGTTTGTAGGCTTTCGCGAAAGCGAACTCATCATCAATCCTGCTATATCCAAAACCATGCATTGCACACAAATGACTAGCGTCCATGTCGTGTGTGGTTTCAAAGTAAGTCTTGAAATAATCTTCCTGCTTCTCGCCAGGAAGTATTCTAAAAATCCCGCCACCACTGTTGTTGATGAGAATAATCTTGAAGTTTTTGGGAATATAATTGTTCCACAATGCATTGGAATCGTAAAAGAAACTTAGGTCACCCGTGATTAAGATCGTAGGCCATCCAGAGCCAACTGCGGCGCCTATTGCCGTGCTAGTACATCCATCGATACCGCTTGTGCCACGGTTGGAAAAAATACGGTGTGATGCGTTCATCTTGAAAAGCTGCGCATAGCGTATCGTGCTGCTATTACCTAGTTGTAAGACAATATCGTCTGGCAGTTGTTGGAATAACAGCTCAAAAACCTTCATGTCACTCCAACCTATTTTGTCGAAATATTTAGGACGCTTTTCCAGATAATTTTTGAAATGATTCAACCATTGATGTTGGTAATTACTAGGTACCGTTTGCGCTGGTAGAGAGTGTAACCACTTTCTTGGAGTGATTTTGATGTGTGCAGCAAGTTTAAAAAAGGTGTCGTAAGCTCTACGTTTACCTATATGGTAATGGATCTTAGTCTCAAACCTACGCAGGTATTGTTTGATTTTTTTGGAAACGATCATACCACCAATGGTCACCACCATATCGGGTTGTAGGGCTGCGATTTGGTTGTCATCAAACTCTATAGGAGCTATCAAGGTGTCGATTCCCCAAACGATGTTATCATGCACAATGTTTGAGCTTACCTCACTCATGACAAGTACACTACCATCTGCGGTTAACCGGTCAATATCTTCTTTCTCAAAAACTGGCGGATTGAGCGTCGATAGAATGATGAGTTTACGCTTTGAGGCATTCCAATGTTCGTAGAATTCTGCTGGTATTTCTGTAGTTTCATCTTTTAAAACATCCATTACCTTCACTTCAATGGATGGTTTCTCAACGGAATTATAGAGAGGTTCTTCAAAAGGAACGTTAACGTGAACCGGTCCGTGTTTAGAAATTGCCGTGTTGATCGCCTTGTTGAGTTCACGTTCATTCGTAATCAAATATTCCTTCTGATCTATGTTGAAAATCATTTCCAACTGTGTATCACAAAGAATATGGTTTGCAAAAACATGTTTTTGCCTGATGGTCTGCCCATCACCTATATCAATTTTATGTGGTGGACGATCTGCGCTCAACAGAATTAAGGGAATCTCGCTATAATAAGACTCTGCAACTGCTGGATAATAATTGAGTAAAGCACTACCGCTAGTACAAACCAAAACAGCCGGTTCTTGCAACTGCTGTGCTATTCCCAGCGCAAAATGTCCAGCGCACCGTTCGTCAACAATACTATAACATTTAAAAAAAGGATCTTGAGTAAAACTTATCGTCAACGGAGCATTGCGCGAACCAGGAGAAATTATGATGTTTTTAATTTCTCTTTTCTTAAACAGCTGAATGATCTGTTGAGCGTGTAGAACTGATGTAATCATATCCCAAAGGTAATAGAGGCGGTAACCTTATCATAGTGGTTTAACTACATCTTTTAGTAGTTAGCATATCGAAATATTTACGTCTATAACCAGTAGGTTTAGTGCTCAATACCGTTGAAGCTAAATTGCAAAAAGAGGAAGAATTGACTTTTGTAAGGACCAATCTTAAAATGAATGGTAAAATTCTTACAGTTGAATCACAATAAGTTGTACATTAATCACTGTTAACCATTAGATCAATATGATCATTATTAAGTACATAGCACTTTATAGTTATATCTTAATTTACGAGATGCGCCGGACCGTGAAAAGTGCCGCTGGAATTTTTCTGGGATAAATCCTGGCAAATACTATACAATGCTAGCCATTGTCGACAGCTTGTTTTCTATTTCATCAACTTCATCTTGTGGTACACTCATGCCCGTTATTCCACCACCAGCATATAAATCAACATAATTATTTTTCAATTCCATACACCTTAGGTTTACAAAGTAATCGGCAGTTTGATCCTGCGGATTTTGTATTCCTAGATAGCCCGTGTAAAAACTACGGTCGTAATTTTCATGAGTGATGATATAGTCCTGTGCCGCTGTTCTAGGCAGTCCACATATGGCTGGTGTTGGATGTAATTCCTTAATCGCTTGATTAATTTTATCGTAACTCAATGGAACTTCCAGCGTTGTTTTCAAATGCAGTAACGAACCTGCTTGCACAGTTTTGACCGGACCTATAGTAGGTGGACTATCGGCTACTTTTTGTAGCGCTTTAGCTATGTATTCAGTAACTAATAACTGCTCGTTTTGCTCCTTCATTCCCCAAGGTTTTTCGTGATCATTTTCAGCCGATTTAGTTCCAGCCAGAGACATGGTTTTAAGCAAGCCACTGTTGTAGGAAAGCAATGTTTCTGGAGTCGCACCCATCCAAGATCCGACTGCTGGGTGGTAAAAGAAATAGCAGTTGGCTTGCGAGTATTTATCCAGCAAATTACCCAGAATTTCTAAAGGAGTTTTCTTTGCTTGAATAGGATGTTTCAAAGACAAAACTACCTTTTCCAAATTGGTATTTTGGATTGTAGAAACGGCATCACTAACCAACATTTCGTGGGCCAATCTTACGTCTTTTGATAATTTAACCGTAGCTATTTCTGATTTGAAAGGCTTAAAATTCCAGTCAAATCTTTTAATCACTTCACCATAAATATAAAACTGATTATCAGATGATAAAAACTTTGAAAAAAAAGCACTTGACATTGTGTCATGTGCCTTTTTATAGAGCTTTTTTGATTCTTGATGTATGATTTTAACTTCGGCACCACCACTTTTGCGTAGCAGGAGAAAAGGCAGATTTTCTGATAATAATTTAGCGGTGTATGTAAGTAAGCTTTCGCGCAAGCGATAAGGTTTTAAGCGTTTTTATTGAGTGCGATGGTCGTCAATTTACAAATAGAAATTAACCGCTCCTCTTCATCTATAATTTTGATTTCCCACAACTGAGTGGTCCGGCCTTTGTGTAGGAATCTAGCAGTCGCAAAAACATGTCCATTTACTTTTGAACGTGTATGGTTTGCACTAATCTCGAGACCTCTAATAGCAAAATTATCGGTATCAAGAAATAGGTAACTAGCCGCACTTCCAACTGATTCCGCTAGGGCAACACTGGCACCTCCATGGAGAACTCCATCAGGCTGATGTACTCTAGAATTAACGGGCATTTTTGCCGTAAGGAAATCGGCACCTACATCGATGAATTCTATGTCCAGTGTATCCATAAGTGTATTTTTACAAATGGCATTGCACTGCGACAGTATCTTTTCTTTGTCCATATCTTTATCAAAAATAAGCTATCAAATTGACTCTATGGTAAAGACGGTTTCTTACAAACACACCAACTCCTACGAAGTGCTCTACCCTATCAAAAAAAGCACGGAAAATATCTGGATCTGCTTTCACGGATTAGGATATCTAGCAAGGTTCTTTAAAAAGTATTTTAAAGACTTTGATCCAGATATTCATGCCGTATTTGTACTTCAGGCTCCATCAAAATTCTATCTGGGAAAAGAATTCAAGCACGTTGGCGCAAGTTGGCTAACTAAAGTAGATACCGTTCAGGAAATGAAAAACAACATCAACTATATAGATCAGGTATTAGAAATCGAAGATTTACTAGATGACCCGCGTTTAGTGTTCATGGGTTATTCTCAAGGTGTTTCTATTGCAACTCGTTATTTGAAGCATTATGCAAGGTCTATCAAAGCGCTTATACTCCACAGTGGTAGCATACCAGATGAGCTTAATGAAGAAGATGGACAATTGTTTAGGCAAACGGCAAATCGTATTATTCATATTGTTGGAACTAAAGATGAATATCTTACTGATGAGCGAATTAAAAAGGAGCAGCAAAAAATTGATTTACTATTTAGGGACACTTGTGAATTACATCGTCCAGATATCAAACATGAAGTCGATACGCAATTATTGAAATCAATTGCCAAAACACTATAATTATGGAACTAATATTTGCTACTCACAATCCTAATAAACTCAAAGAAGTGCAGCAAATGATGCCTAAAAGCATTAAACTTTTAAGCCTAGAAGACGTCCAATTATTTGATGAAATTCCAGAAACGGCGGCGACTATCAAAGAAAATGCAATTCTCAAAACGGATTATATAAAAGCTAGATTCGACATGCCTGTGTTTGCAGATGATACAGGTTTAATTGTGCCGGCTCTTGATGGTAATCCTGGAGTGCGATCTGCTCGATATGCAGGTGAACATAAAGATAGTGAGGACAATATGGATCTTTTACTCAAGAATCTAACAGGCGATAAAGATCGGTCTGCTTACTTTCTCACGGTAATATCACTCTTCATGGATGGGCAGCAATTTATTTTTGAAGGACGTTGTAATGGGATGATTTTACACCAGCGTCAGGGCGAGAAGGGATTTGGTTACGATCCTATATTTCAACCAGATGGGTATCAAAAAAGTTTTGCTCAAATGGACATGAATCAAAAATCAATTATAAGTCATCGAGGAAAGGCGCTTAAAAAACTGATTTCGCATTTAAATGGCATCAAAATTGTCTAAATATCCTTTTAAAACAGTACACATACCGTATTTTTATAGTTCCATATGAACACAATTAGACTCGTTGTTATTTTTATATTCCTTGGCTCCTATTTGGGTATCGCTCAAGGCGAAAACAGCAACAATACAAACACCTCACAACAGATCTCCATTGTTAATGGTAAAGTCCTCAACGCAAAGAATGATTCTATTCTGCAGGACGTGAATATCGTGAACCTCAACAAAGTAGTAGGTACGATTACCAAACCAGATGGAACTTTCCAAATAAGAGCGGCAGTCAACGACACGTTGTATTTCTCTTATATAGGTTTCCAAACGATTAATGTAAGAGTTACCGAAGACTGGATAAAATACGGCGATGTCACCATTTCCATGACTGAAAAAGGAATCGCACTTGAAGATGTTGTTGTAACTGACAACGGTCTGACAGGCTATCTTGAAATTGATGCAAAACGTGCACCTATATATGCTACTCGCAGATTTAGTATTAGCGGTTTGCCAGAAGCTTATGAAGCTGGAAACAAGGCTCCTGGAGCTATTGAGAAAACATTGAACTCCATTTTTAATCCGGTAGACTTTTTATTCAACACCTTTGGTAAAGAAGGAAAATCGTTGAGTAAGGTTCGTAGGATCAAAGAACAGGATGAAATTCGCAATTTGTTACAATCCAAATACGATAGGGAAACGCTCGTCAATCTGCTACAAATGGATAAGGTGAGTATTGATGCCATATTGCGGAACTGTCAATATTCTAAAGAATTTATAACCGGAGCAAACGATCTTCAAATCCTCGATGCCATTAGTGAATGTTATGAGGAATATAAAGTGCTCAAACAAAATTGAAATTATAACTATGATACGTAATACTATTTTGATCGCTTCATTTGCGATCGCTGCAATTACCAGCTGTACTTCAGCAAAAACTTCCAGCACAGACGCTCCACCGGCGCCTCCTGCTCCACCAGCGGCTCCAATAAGTCCTGTTGACGATGAGCCTAGAATGATGGCTGATGGGAAAGATCCATTAGTGGTGAAGTACATGAATACTATTACCGCAGCAGAGCTCAAAGAGCAACTCTACGAATATGCGAGTGACGAAATGGAAGGTCGCATGACTGGAACAGCTGGACAAAGAAAAGCTGTAGAATATTTGAAAGGAAAATATCAGGTAATGAACGTTCCTGGTGGTGCTCAAAATGGAGAGTATTTTCAGAACATTCCTAAAGAGTTCTTTGGAAAGAAAGATATCACTTCAGAAAATGTTCTTGCATTTATTGAAGGTTCTGAAAAGCCAGAAGAAGTACTTGTGATTTCTGCTCACCTGGATCACATTGGAACTCGCAATGGTGAAGTATTCAATGGTGCAGATGACGATGGTAGTGGTACCATAGCTCTTGTTGAAATCGCTGAAGCTTTTAAACAAGCGAAAAATGAAGGTAATGGACCTAAGCGATCCATTCTATTTTTACATGTTACTGCAGAGGAAATAGGACTTCAAGGAAGTAAGTATTATGCTGAAAACCCAGTATATCCTTTAGCAAACACAATTGCAGACCTTAACATTGATATGATAGGTCGTATCGATCCAGAGAGAGAAGCAAAAACAAATTACGTTTATCTTATTGGTAGTGATATGTTGAGTCAAGACTTACATGACATGAGTGAAAAGGCAAATAAAACGTATGTAAATATGGATCTTGACTACACTTACAACGGTAAGGATGATCCCAATCGTTTTTACTATAGATCTGACCATTATAGTTTTGCAGAGAAGAATGTTCCAGTAATCTTTTATTTTAATGGAACACATGCAGATTACCACAAGGCAAGTGATACTCCAGATAAGATTGAATATGACTTATATGCCCAACGCGCTCAGTTGATATTTGTAACTGCGTGGGAATTGGCAAACTCAGATAACCGCCCTATGTTGACGGAAGGTTAGGAAATAACTTCAAATGAAAAAAGCACCCAATTGGGTGCTTTTTTATTGTCTTAAATTTTTGGAGGCTTAGTGCTTCGTAGTTTACATAATTACGCTTTCGCGAAAGCGAGATAACATCATCCTCTAACTTTCTACTCCAGCAAATTCTTGTTGTATTGACATTCTTAATCTACGGTAGTAATCCTCTTCTAACCAATCTTTATAGTTGTTGGTGTTATTAATGATACAGTACGAATACCTACGAATACGATCCTTGATATCTTCTTTGAGCAGCTTTGCCAGTATACGGGCGTCAAAAACGTCCTCACTATTTTCTACACACCATTGAACGTGTTGTGCAATGCTCTCATCGAGGACTTCTTTTGACTTTCGGTTTTCCTTAGTGATGCGTTTGTATGCACCTCGTATATCAAAAGTGAAGTCCTTTGTATTAGGGAATTCTGCCTTGACATCATCCGGCATTTTATAAACGAAATTGCGCTCAATCTCCTCATCAGAAACAATATTCTCTACATAGAAATCCGGAGATCTAAATACTTGCTGCCAGTCTACCGGTTCATTCCACAAACCAAAACGGGCAACATTATTACCCAAATCGATAATTTGAAATTCTTCCTGATCCTTATATATACGGGATCCACGCCCAATCATTTGATAATAAAGCGTCAATGATTTTGTCGCTCGATTTAATATGATGGACTCTACTGACGGTTCATCAAAACCGGTCGTCAAAATACTAACCGATGTTAAGATCGCATCAGGTTTTTTCTTGAACCAGCGAAGTATCTCTTTACGTTCTTCCTTACTATTGGTGTTATCCAGGTGCTTAATTTCAAGACCAGCTCTTCTAAAGGTGTCCTCTACCTCAAGGCTGGTTCGTATACCATTATTGAAAATCAGGGTCTTCTTTCCTTTACTGGTTTCAAAATAAGCCTGCAGTAACTTATCCTGCATGGAATGATCAGTATACAGTTTTTCACTAGACTTAACGGTGTAATCACCGTTCATCCCTATGGTCAAACCACTTAGACCTACATCATAAGTGTGCGTTACAGCTCTAGAAAGAAAACCATTTTCAACTAGCGATGTAATGCTATCACCTACAATGAGCTCATCATAATTATCCTTCATGGGTAACTTGAAGTTGGAACTAAGCGGCGTTGCCGTAACTCCTAACATGAAGCAGTGTTCAAAATACTTAAACAACTTGCGGAAACTGTTATAGTGAGCCTCATCCACAATAACCATCCCTATATCTTCCAGTTTAAGCTTATCGTCTTGGATACGGTTATTAAGTGTTTCTACCATGGCAACAAAGCACTGGTAGTCCTTTTGATCATCTAACTCTTTAACCTTAGAGTTGATAATCTTATTCTTCACCTCAAAATTGTCCAAAACCTTAGAGGTCTGTTTACACAACTCGATACGGTGTGTTAGAATGACAACCTTCTTGTTTTTTTGTTTAAGATAACGCCTTACAATCTCAGAAAAAACTACGGTTTTACCACCACCAGTTGGAAGCTGATAAAGTAATTTGTAATCATCTGGTTGTTCATCAATGCGATCAAAAATCTGACTTAGATCACGCTTTTGGTAATCATAAAGTTTTTTGATTTTTGATTTAGGTTCTTGCTGCATAGATGATGTTATTTTCAGTTTTGGGATTTGCAAAAATAGGGAATTTAAATCCTTTTGAAACTACCGTAAACGTTGACTTTTTTAATTAATTTTTATTGATGCGAATTTAACAATGTAAAGACGCGCTTATTCCTATTTTTGCAAATTCCAACGCGATTGAATGGGTTCTTCCAAAAATAAATTTCAGCCTCAACGAGCACATCGGTATTATAAAATCACCGGTTTTTACTCGTTCGTAATGGAAAGCATCAAGAAATCGATGCCACCAGTACTAGTAGTCGTTGGTTTACTGGTCATCTTTCATTTTGCTGTAATGCCTATTCCAGATGCGCTGGAACTAGCTGTGGCAGAACTTCCTAACTACGGTGTATTGGCATTCTTTTTCGTTTCAGAAACGATTTTAGGTCTGATACCGCCAGAATTATTTATCGCCTGGGCAGGAAAAACCTCAGAGCCTGCACTCAACCTATTTTTCATTGCACTTCTCTCCTATCTTGGAGGAATGTGTTCTTATTTCATTGGAAGATGGTCGCTTAAAATTCCAGCCATTCACAATTATCTAGAAGTAAAAATGGCCAAACAATTGATCATGGCCAGAAAATGGGGTGGCATCTTGATCGCAGTGGGCGCGCTCTTGCCGTTGCCTTTTTCAGTTGGTAGTCTCGTCGCTGGAATGTTGCGATACCCTTTCAAATATTGGGTAATCATCGGTTTACTGCGTTTCTTGCGATTTGCCCTTTACGGTGCTGCTATATTCTCTGTAGTATAAGTCGTTTTCCGAATAATAGAACTCGACTTGCAGTCCACTAATTCCGCTTTAAAATATCTTATCATTCATGGTTTCTATGGAGTAATTATGTGCGTGATAATATCGCTTTCGCGAAAGCGAACTCATTAATAACCTCATCAAAACCTTTCTATTAAGGCATAAAAAAAACCTCCTATTTCTAGGAGGCTTTTCAATATTACCGAAGCTAGGATTTATTCTCCTGCTCTAGCCTTTTCCATTCCTTGTTCTACGATGTCAAAGAATTGATCCAACTTAGGAAGTACGATGATTCTTGTACGCCTATTCTTTGCACGCCCTGAAGCAGTATCATTATCTGCAACTGGCACATAGTAACTTCTACCTGCTGCAGTCATGCGCTCTGGAGCTACATTGAAGTCGTTTTGAAGGATTCTAGTAACAGATGCGGCACGTGCAGCACTCAATGACCAGTTGTCTTCGAATTTAGCAGTGCTGATTGATTGATTATCTGTGTGACCTTCAATCATGATCTCGATGTCTGGCTTGTCATTTACAACCTTAGCAACTTTACCTAATACATTTTTTGCAGCGTTGTTCACGTTAGCACTACCACTAGCAAACAATAACTTGTCGCTGATAGATACAAACACAACACCTTTCTCGACGTTGATGCTAATGTCCTCATCATCTATGTTACCTAAAACACCTTTGAAGCTCTGCACCAATGCAAGAGTAACGCTGTCTTTTCTTGTAATTGCCTCATTAAGAGTGCGAATCTGAAGGTCTTTTTCACGAAGACTTTCTAAAGATTTCTCAAGATTTTCAGCTCCTTTTTTAGAAAGAGTTGTCAAGTTTCCAGTATTGTCGATAAGTGACTGGTTGTTAGCACGTAAGTCAGCTACTTGTGAACGTAAAGCAGAAAGCTCTGCAGCAGACACTTTCTCATCTGCAAGACAAGCATTCAATTTAACGGTAGCAGAATCAAGTAATTCTTGGTTAAGTCTAGCTCTTGCTTCAGCAGCTTCTAAATCTTTTTTTGATGCACATGATACTGCTAATAATACAGTTAGTGCTAATAAGGCTATTTTTTTCATCGGATTTGTTATGTTTATTTAACGTTCAAAAGTAAAAATGTAAAGGTACCTCAAAGAATTGTTAACATAGAATTATAAGAAAGGTTCCTTAGAAAAAGTGTCTTTTTCCAGAAATGTAATAACTTAATACAATGCTAGTTACACCACTATTTTTCACATAGGACATCCTAGAATTTCTCAATACTCTACGCTTTTTTATCAATTCATTGAATTGTCCATAGAAACTGATGTGTGCCTTAATTATTGCAACAAAGTGTTTGAATTTTAGCTCAAACAAGAATTTGAATCCTGCAACACCATCTAAAAGTAATCTTAGAAGTATGATAAGCCAGTAATGAGAGCGAGAGTCGTTCTTAACGATGGTAAAAAGACTGTTTCTAAAGTTGAGGAACGTTTTTCTTGAATTCAAATTACTCAACGTCCCGCCTCCTAAGTGATAGACTTTCGATTCTGGAAAAACCTTGATCTTGTAATTCAATCGCCGCATTCTCCAGCACAGATCCACTTCTTCTTGATGCGCAAAATAATCCTCATCAAAACGTCCAGCCTCGACAAAAGCTTTTTTTCTAACAAATAACGCGGCACCACTTGCCCAATCGATCTCGATGGAATTATCATATCGGCCATGATCATTTTCCAAATAATCAAAAACACGTCCACGACAATATGGATAACCTAAATGATCTAAAAATCCACCGCTAGCACCGGCATATTCATAACGCTCCTTATTATTATAATCCATCAATACAGGTTGCGCAGCTCCTAGATCTAAGTCTTGTTCAAATTCAGTCAGGATGAAATCACACCAGTTTGGTGTTACTGCTACATCACTATTTAAAAGACACAATACCTCTGCATCTATTTGAGGTATGATCGCGTTATAACCACCAGCATAACCCAAGTTTTCTTGATTAACTATTACCTCAACATTAGAATATGTATTCTTTACCCATTCAACGCTACCGTCTGTTGATGCGTTGTCTGCAACTATAATTCGGTGATTTGAAGAAAATTCCACGACGCTAGGTAGAAATTCCTTCAACAACTCAAGACCGTTCCAATTGAGAATTACAATGGCTAATTTCATAAGCTATATTCAGGAAGATCTGTTATAAAATTATAACGTTGTTGCTCATAATCCATAGTGCAAAAGTAATGTTCCATACCATTACTGACCATTAGAAACCTAGAGTTTACAGCAAGGTTGTACCGTGCAATCTGGTCAAAAACCGTTTGATCAATATCAATGCTAGGTGCCTTACATTCTACAATAACCTCGATGCTGGCGTCAGGCCTGTAAACAACGATATCATATCGTTTAGAAGTTCCCGCTATAATCAATTGTTTCTCAACATTTATAAGGTTGATGGGTGTCTTTTTGAAATGTATGAGCCAATGAATGATATGCTGGCGCACCCATTCTTCTGGTTGCAGCTGGACAAACTTTTTACGTATGGGATCAAAAATGAGACGCCCTTTTTCAGTATTTTTAACCCTGAAATTTGCAGGCGGCAATCGCAGTGCCTTCATAAAACAAAACTACAAAAAGCGTTACGGCTCTAGATGAGTGATCTCAATAATATTCTTTCCAACATCAAGGCTAAAAAATTCTCTCCGGTATATTTTTTATATGGTGATGAACCTTACTTCATAGATCAAATAAGTGATGCCATTGAGAACAGCGTTCTGGATGAGTCAGAAAGAGGATTCAACCAGATGATTTTATATGGAAAGGACACAAAGGTTGATGAGATAATAGAAAGCGCAAAACGCTTCCCAATGATGGCGCCGTATCAAGTGATCATCGTGAAAGAAGCGCAACATCTAAGCTCCAAGTTGACACAGATGGAAAGCTATATGGAAAACCCATCTGCTACCACAATTCTCGTTTTCAATTTCAAATACAAAAAGCCAGATGGACGTACCAAGGTTTTCAAAAACATCAAGAAAAATGGGGTTGTCTTTGAGAGTAAAACGGTATATGATAATCAGATGCCCAATTGGATAACTGGACATCTTAAGCAGCTGGGATATTCCATAGAGCCTAAGGCGACACAAATGTTGGTGGAATTTATAGGGAATGATCTAAGCAGAATAAGCAATGAGCTTGAAAAACTGACCATTGTCCAAGATAAAAGTCAACCCATTACTCCACAGGCTATTGAGGAGAATATAGGTTTCTCAAAAGACTTCAACAATTTTGAATTGCGCAAAGCATTAGGAACTCGTGACACCGTCAAGGTGCACCGCATCATCAATTATTTTGCAGAAAACCCAAAGGATAATCCCATTGTCCTAACTACAGCGCAGCTACACAGTTTTTTTGTGCAGCTTTTGAAAGTGCATGCTCTTAAGGATCGATCGCCCAAAAGCGTGGCGAGAGCTGCTGGTATCAATCCGTTTTTCGTACAAGAAGTGTTGGTTGCAGTACGCAATTATCCTATGAAATATTGCAGCCGCGCGATACAGATTATACGAGAAATGGACGTGAAGTCAAAAGGTGTAGGCGCCATACAGATGCCACACGCAGATCTATTGAAAGAAACCATGGTTAAAATCATGGCGCCTTGAAGAATAAAACTCAAGCCTGGATCAGTGCAGCCAGGCCACGTACCCTGCCATTGAGCATTAGCGGGATTCTTGTGGGTAGCGCCTATGCTTATCTGGATATCGCTTTCGCGAAAGCGGAACTTGAATCAGCTTTTGGAGAAAATGTTATTAATATACCTGTCTCTAGTTTATATAATGCACTTTTCAACTGGTGGATTCCCGTTCTAGCATTATTGACCACATTAGGATTTCAGATCCTATCCAATTTTGCCAATGACTATGGCGATGGCGTCAAAGGCACAGATAATCACGAACGCATAGGTCCCATGAGAGCCATTCAAAGCGGCATCATACAGCCCGCGGAAATGAAACGAGTGATCATCATCACTTCCATTCTAACATTTATGTGTGCCATTGCGCTGATTTATGTAAGCTTAGGTTTGGAACAATTAGTCGACTCCTTGCTGTTCTTGGGCTTGGGAATTGCGGCCATATGGGCTGCTATTAAATATACGGTTGGCGATAATGCCTATGGATATCGAGGTTTGGGTGATGTATTTGTATTTATATTTTTTGGACCCGTCAGTGTTATAGGCATCTATTATCTAATCACATCCATTTTGAGCTGGCAACTAATCCTACCGTCTATCTCCATAGGACTTTTGAGTGTCACAGTCCTTAATTTGAATAATATGCGAGACATTAAAAGTGACCTTAAAGCTGGAAAGAATACCATACCGGTCAAATTAGGGCTAGCGAAGTCCAAAAAACTACATTATACTTATATCATCAGTGCTCTGGTTGCGATGACCCTATTTCTCTTAATCCAATTTACAGAAGCTGCAAATCTGGGAATATCCTTCCAATGGATTTTATTCTTACCAGTGCTTGCATTTATCCCATTGATAGCACATTTATTTACGGTTAAAAAAACAGCATCGTCGGTTTTACTGGATCCTGAATTGAAGAAAGTAGCTCTTTCTACTTTTTTACTCGCATTGCTTTCAGTTATATCAGTTTTGGTGATTAGCTAATTAACTGGAATACATTTATTTGAAGTGTTTATGTGCAATTTTAACTTTCTCAGATTTCAAATATTAACAAATGGAATTCTGAGAATCACTACATCATTCCCTATATTTAGTTGGTTAAAAATTCCACTTATTGAATAAAACTACGCTTCTAAAATTCTAATGTTATGGCACGAGCAATGTTCGAGTATACCATCTTGATTCTTGAAAAAGTAAGTTTTGAACCTACACTTTTCTGCAAGGAACTGGAAAAAGCGTTAAAGCATCTTCTACCCTTTGAAATTCAGGAACTAAATATCTGGCTTAAAAATCTATACATGATGCAGCCTGAATTGAAAGTATGTTTGCCACCTAGTTTTACTTAGGTCAACTTTATTTAGTGAAACCTTATCTATTTCTTTGACAACGGACTTATGATCTGGACATTGCTAAATGCAATAGCTCCTTTTATCACTCCTGCAATGACAGATTGAAGTGCATCTATTATTTGTAGTTTTAATTCTGATTTATGATAGATCAGGCTTACTTCTCTAGCTGGTGAAGGTTCTTCAAAAAATCTAAGGTTTTCCTTTTTAACTTCAGAAAGATCTAACGTATTTAAGTACGGTAACAACGTCATTCCAAGACCTTCATCAGACAACTTGATCATGGTCTCAAAACTTCCACTTTCCAATGTAAACTTGTCATCATCCTTCTTTTTGGAGCTGCGACAAAGATTAAGAACGTTGTCCTTAAAACAGTGGCCATCTTCCAACAGCAATAACTCATCGACGTTGATATCCTCAACCTTTATTTTTTCATTACTCTTACCTGCATTACGAGGATCGTAACAAACGAATGGTTCATAATAAAGAACCCGTTCCTTGATGACTTCATTTTCTAGCGGTGTCGCTGCAATGGCAGCGTCAATGGAACCTTCTAATAAACCGTCGATAATATTATCCGTAGTCAACTCCTCTATTCGCAATCTTACCTTAGGATAACGATTAACAAAATTCATCAGGAACATAGGTAACAAGGTAGGCATGACCGTTGGTATTACTCCTAATTTGAAATCACCACCAATAAATCCTTTTTCTTGATCCACAATATCTTGAATGCGGTCGCTCTCATTGACAATATTCTGAGCCTGCTGAACGATCTTTTTACCGGTCTCTGTTAATTCGATGGGCTTTTTAGTGCGGTCAAAAATCTGAACATCCAACTCATCTTCCAGCTTCTGGATTTGCATGCTTAACGTGGGTTGCGTAACAAATACCTTATTGGCTGCTTTTGTGAAATTTTGGTGTTGAGCAACCGCGAGAACATATTTAAGCTGGGTGATGGTCATGATAGATATTTTCTACAAAATTAATTAAATCTATTCGATTGCTCTATTGCTTTACATGACCTATCTAGCAAGCGTTCTGAAATTATTTAACATTTTACCAACTTAAACCGCCCGCTACCATAGGTAATTTAGTGTCCAACCGAAAAACAGAAAAGATGGCAACGATTACATTGGGCGGCAACGAGATTCATACTGCAGGCTCACTTCCAGAAGTAGGGTCAAAAGCACCAGGCTTTAAATTACTTAAAGATAATCTTTCAACAGCAACCTTAGAAGATTTCAAAGGTAGCCGTGTAGTATTTAATATATTTCCAAGCATCGATACTGATGTTTGTGCAACTTCAGTTCGCAACTTTAATAAAAGAGCTACAGAATTAGACAACACCCAGGTAGTCAGTGTTTCTAGAGATACACCTTTTGCCTTGAAGAGGTTTGCTAAGGATGAGGACACTAGCAACGTTATGAATTTAAGCGATATCAGGAATGGTGAATTCGGTGAGAGCTATGGTGTTACCATTCAAGATGGACCATTTGAAGGCTTTCATTCTAGAGCTGTCGTGGTCGTTGATGAAAATGGTAAGGTCATCTACAATCAACAAGTACCAGAGATAGGACAGGAACCTGATTATCTAGAAGCTCTTAAATCCCTACTATAATTGGGATTTGAAAAATTTATAAAAGGAAGATTAAAGGGTTGTGTCTATGCTTTTAATGGAGCCGCAACCCTTATTAAAACCGAACCTAGCATAAAAGTTCAGGTTTTTCTTTCTGTCGTGGTGACTGCCATGGGATTTTATTTCCAAATTACAGCAACCCAATGGATGTTCCAATTGCTTGCCATAGGACTCGTACTTACTGCAGAAGGTCTCAACAGCGCTATTGAAGCGGTAGCAGATTTCATTCATCCTGATTATCATATCAAAATAGGCCACATCAAAGATATTGCTGCTGGTGCCGTCTTCTTTGCAGCTGTCATTGCAACCATCATAGGCTTAATTATCTATCTACCATATTTCAGGAATTTGCTGGAAGTATAAATTGTATAATCAGCGAGCTGGTGGCTCAAAGAAACCATACAATATTGCTATTTTTGCTCGTTCACTATTGATATGGCCCGCAAAAAATCAACCACTAAAAAGAAAGTCTCAAAACAGTCTAAACCATTCACTATATCTTCATTTAAACTATCTCGTTTACAAGAAGTTATAGTAGGTTTTTTCCTGATTGCACTGGGCATTATTTTTTTATTGTCTTTCACTTCCTTTCTACTTATCTGGCGCAGCGATCAGAGCATTCTAGGACGCCTTACAGAACGTGAGCTGGAAGCACAAAATTGGTTGAGTAAATTAGGTGCATGGTTAGGTGATGTCTTTATATACGACGGTTTCGGGATTGCTGCCTTTTCCATTGCAATCCTATTAGTTATCACAGGTATTTATTTATTTGCAGCAAAACGTGGAGCTTTTTCGCTTTCGCGAAAGCGTATTTCTCTACTATGGATTTGGGGACTACCGCTCATGCTATGGCTATCTGTATTCTTTGGGTTCTTTCATGAAAGTTTGCCATTACTTGGCGGTATGGTAGGCATGGAGCTCAACGATTTTATGCAGGATTACATAGGTTTTATAGGTGCCATCATCGTAATGTCCTTTCTCGCATTGATCTATTTGACCTTAAGATTAGGTGTCACACCAGAAAAAGTGAGCAGTTATTTCAAAAGAACAACGGCACAAGTCAAGGAAGGATTTGATCCACTGGAAAACACAGAAGCCACAGATGAAGAAACCGATTGGAAAACAAATACTATTGAAGGCCAATCCAATACTTCAGGCGTTGATCTGAATGATATTCAAAATACCGAGGAGGAAGATATTCCAGAACCAGTCCTCAAAACTGAGCCAACCAAACCAGTAGTAACTACAATTCCTGCCTCAGGAGATGGCGACGATATCGGAATGGATATCGAGCAAACCGTTGATGAAGAAGAGGTTTTTGACAATAAGGCGTCTAAGTTGGTGCAAGATTTTGGTGAGTTTGATCCAACTTTAGAATTGAGCAATTACCAGTTCCCACCAATAGATCTTCTCAAGGATTACACAAAAGGAAAAACGATTACCATCAACGAGCAGGAATTGCAAGCCAATAAAGATCGTATCGTTGACACGCTTAAGAATTACAAGATTGGAATTGCAAAAATTACAGCGACCGTTGGCCCTACTGTAACTCTTTATGAAATCGTTCCCGAGGCTGGTGTACGTATTTCCAAAATCAAAAACCTAGAGGACGACATTGCATTATCGCTCGCGGCGTTAGGTATACGTATCATCGCTCCTATTCCTGGAAAGGGAACGATAGGTATCGAAGTTCCCAATCAAAATCCGTCCATTGTTTCTATGCGATCTGTGATCGCATCGCCTAAATTCCAGAATGCCGAAATGGCGCTGCCTATCGCTTTTGGGAAGACAATTAGTAACGAGACTTTTGTAGTAGACCTTGCCAAAATGCCTCACCTTCTCATGGCTGGTGCTACGGGTCAAGGAAAATCGGTTGGATTGAATGCCGTGCTTACCTCACTACTCTACTCAAAACATCCCGCCGAAGTCAAATTCGTACTCGTCGATCCGAAAAAGGTAGAATTGACGCTGTTCAACAAAATTGAACGTCACTATCTAGCTAAGCTTCCCGATAGTGAGGAAGCGATTATTACTGACAATTCCAAGGTGATCAATACACTCAATAGTTTATGTATTGAAATGGACCAGCGCTATGATATTTTGAAAGAGGCGATGTGCCGTAACATCAAGGAATACAACACAAAATTTAAGGCTAGAAAACTCAATCCAGCAAACGGGCACAAATTCCTTCCTTATATAGTACTCGTTGTAGATGAGTTTGCAGATCTGATTATGACGGCTGGTAAAGAAGTAGAAACGCCTATCGCAAGACTCGCGCAACTAGCTCGTGCCATAGGAATTCACTTGATTATTGCAACACAGCGACCGTCAGTTAATGTAATCACGGGTATGATCAAGGCCAACTTCCCTGCGCGTGTTTCTTTTAGAGTTCAACAGAAAGTGGATTCAAGAACAATTCTTGATAGCGGTGGCGCAGATCAATTGATAGGTCGTGGTGACATGTTATATACGTCTGGAAACGAGATTATTCGTATTCAATGTGCATTTGTGGACACGCCAGAAGTAGAGAAAATTACTGATTTTATTGGCTCTCAAAAAGCCTATCCAGACGCTCATTTGTTACCAGAATACGTGGGCGAGGAAGGTGGCACAAGTCTTGATATTAGTATAGACGAGCGCGATTCAAAGTTCCGTGAAGGTGCAGAGATTATCGTGATTGCACAACAAGGTAGTGCCTCTTTATTGCAACGCAAATTGAAGTTGGGTTACAACCGTGCTGGTAGAATTATTGACCAGTTGGAAGCTGCAGGAATCGTTGGAGGTTTTGAAGGCAGCAAGGCTAGACAGGTTTTGGTTCCAGATCTAGCGGCGCTCGAGGTACTTTTAAATGAAGAAAAGAATAAATAGATGAAAATGAAGAATTTATATATAGTGGTTTTGGTATTTTTCGCTTTCCCGAAAGCGGGAACAGCACAATCCAGTCAAGCAACTAAATTATTGGATCAAGTAGCAGCCAAATACAAGGGCTATGACAACGTCACCTTTACCTATAAAGGAAATTTAAAAAACTCCAAAGCCAACTTTGACACAGATCTCCAAGGTGAAGCAAAATTGAGCGGTAATAAGTATAACGCGACCTATAACGGGACAACTTATATGTATGACGGTAAAAAATTATATACCATCAATCGCGAGGATGAGCAGGTAACTATCGCCACTCAAAACAACGACGGCAGTGAGATGATCAACCCATCCAATATCATGACGTTTTACCAGAAAGGTTATAACAAGGAATTGGATATCGTACAGAATGTAAAGGGAAGAAAAATCCAATACGTCAAGCTCACTCCTATTAAATCAGGCTCAGATTACAAGAATATATTGTTAGGTATTGATGCCAATACCAAGCATATCTACAACACCATCATTACAGAACGTAGCGGTACGGTGATTACGTTTACCTTACAAACGTTCAAGACAAATGAACCTCTAGCCAAAAACTGTTTTACATTTGATTCTAGCCAGTACAAAAACTGGGACATCGAGGAAATGAACTAGATTGAAGATACTGGATCGCTACATATTGACACAATTTATAAAGACGTTCTTGAGCGTCTTTATTGTGTTAATGTTTATTTTGATCTTGCAGGCGATCTGGCTTTACATTAAAGATATTGCTGGAAAGGATATTGACCTTATCACCATTGGTAAGTTCATGATGTACACGATACCAGTGATCGTGCCGCTGGCTTTACCTTTAAGTATCCTTCTTGCCTCTATCATGGTATTTGGGAACATGGCAGAAAACTATGAGTTTGCCGCCATGAAATCCAACGGTATTTCTTTGCAGCGTGCCATGCGCAGCTTGACGATTGTAATCTTCTCGCTGGGTATCACCAGTTTTGTATTTGCAAATACGGTCATTCCTTGGGGAAATTTAAAACAGCGTAATCTACGTCGCAATATAGCTCAGGTGAAACCTGCCATGGCGATTAGCAAAAACGTGTTCAATCAGCTGGGTGATATTAATATCAAGGTTTCTGATAAAACTGGTGATCGCGGTGAGTTTCTAGATGATGTGATCATCCACAAGAAGAGTCCTGGTCGTTCTGGAAATTGGCGAGTCATCAAAAGCGAAAAAGGCGAATTAAAAAGTTCCCTCAAGTCTGATATCATACAATTGGTATTGACTAATGGTAACTATTACGAAGATCTCTTTGTGAATGATCCCAGAAAGCGAGCATCATCTCCTTTTGTAAAAAGCTATTTTGATACTTATACCTTGAATGTTGACGTATCAGAATTGAACGACGTGGACATGGATAAGGAAAACGTAACGGATGATCACCAGATGCTTAAGATCAATGAACTGCAAACGCAGATTGATTCATTTTCTGCCAATTACAATTCGCAGAAAGATATTTACAACAGGACACAGCTATTAAAATGGTCACCAGATAAACTATCTGATCGTTTGACACGATATGTTGATTCCACTACGAATCTAGAGCCTTTCTATGAGCGCCTATCTCTAAATGACCAAAAACGAGCTGTAGATGTTGGTATGAATAAAGTGACCCAACAAATCTATGCGATCAAAGCACGCAAGGAGCAGCTGCAGCGAGAAATAGTACGACTCAATAAATATGAAATTGAGATTCATAAGAAATATGTTTTGGGAGTTGCCTGTGTCATTTTGTTCTTTATAGGAGCACCATTAGGAGCCATTATTAGAAAAGGTGGAATGGGATTACCACTAGTTGTGGCCACCATTTTCTTTTTAACGTATCACTTCATCGGGATTTTTGCAGAAAAATCTGCTGCGGAAGGTGCTTTCCCAGCATGGCTAGGCGCATGGATGAGCACGCTCATTATTTTCCCGATAGGCATTTTCCTCACTTATCGCGCTACAACAGATCAAGGTTTCTTTGATCTAGGCGGTACCTTTAATTCCCTACTCAACAAGTTCAAAAAGAAACCCAAAGCCCCAACCACCGCGGCATAAACCCGTATCTTTGTGTAAGAATTGAAAGAGGAAAAGTACCATGGTTACAGAACAGCAGCAAACAAAGATTCAGCTGGATCGTATTGAAGATGCTATAGAGGATATCAAGAACGGTAAAGTTATTATCGTTGTTGACGATGAGAATCGGGAGAATGAGGGTGATTTTCTTGCCAGTGCACAATCAGTAACTCCAGAGATGATCAATTTTATGGCGACCCATGGTCGCGGTTTGATTTGCTGTCCTATTACAGAGAAACGTGTCAAGGAACTAGAGTTACCCATGATGGTAAACAATAATTCTGATCCTATGGAAACAGCATTTACAGTTTCCGTTGATTTGCGTGGTCATGGAGTCACCACTGGCATCAGCGCCAGCGATCGAGCACTCACTATCAAAGCGATCATAGATAAGAATACCAAATCACACGACCTTACTAAACCTGGACATATCTTCCCTTTGAAAGCTAGAGATGGTGGAGTTCTAAGAAGAACAGGACATACTGAAGCCGCTATAGATTTTGCCAGATTGGCCGGTCATGAGCCCGCAGGCGTGATTGTAGAGATCATGAATGAGAACGGCACCATGGCAAGGTTGCCGCAATTGGTTGAAGTAGCGCGCAAGCACGATCTAAAATTGGTCAGTATTGAAGACTTAGTGGCCTATCGCATGAAAAATGATAGCCTGATCGTAAAGAAAGAAGACTTTGAACTAAAGACACGTTTTGGGAATTATCGTTTACGAGCATACCAGCAAACCACTAACGATCAAATCCACCTTGCATTGACATTGGGAGATTGGGATCACGATGATGTGGTGATGACGAGAATGAATTCGACTCAGGTGAACAATGACCTCTTCTCTACCCTAACATCAGAGGCAGACCGCAAGTTGGACGCCATGTTTGAGCGATTAAATAAAGAAGGCAAAGGCGCCATAGTGTTTATTAACCAGCAGTTTGAGCCTGAGAATATGCTGGGAAGATTGGAAGAGCTTAAAGAACTTCAGGAAAATGGCACCCATAAAGCACCAAGACGTCATTTGGACAACAAGGATTATGGAATAGGTGCTCAAATCTTACATGATCTCAATATTTCCAAGCTCAAATTAATGACCAACAGCGAGCAAAGCAAACGCATTGGGATTATAGGCTATGACCTTGAGATTGTAGAAACCGTGGATTATTAAATAAATTTCGCTTTCGCGAAAGCGAACTCAACAACATGGCCTCAAACAATATTACTGAACAAGACTCAAATCACGATCATCTAGAAAAGATGACCACACGTGAATTGCTTACTGCTATCAATAATGAAGATCAACAGGTCGCACAAGCAGTGCAAATGATTCTTCCAAAGATTGAGGCATTAGTGGATGTCATTGTTGAGAAAATGAAGAATGCTGGAAGGCTGTTTTACATAGGTGCTGGAACTAGTGGTCGTTTGGGAATTTTGGATGCGAGTGAGTGTCCACCAACTTTTGGAGTAGCACCAGATAAAGTCATAGGCATCATCGCCGGTGGTGATCAAGCAATTAGAAATGCAGTTGAAAATGCTGAAGATGATCGTGAACAAGCCATAAAAGACCTTGATCAATATAACCTTAGTAAGAATGATGTAGTAATAGGTATTGCAGCTAGTGGTCGCACACCTTATGTGATAGGTGGTCTTGAAGATTGTAAAAAGCGTGACGTCATTACTGGAGGAATCACTTGTAATCCAGGAAGTCAACTGGATGATATTGCAGATTATTCACTCGTTCCTGTCGTGGGTCCAGAATTTGTGACTGGTAGTAGTCGTATGAAAGCTGGAACTGCACAAAAAATGGTACTCAATATGATCAGTACCAGCGTGATGATTAAATTAGGACACATTAAAGGAAATAAAATGATCGATATGCAATTGAGCAACGACAAACTCGTTGATAGAGGTACCCGCATGATCATGGAAGCTACTAAAATGGATTATGAACAGTCTCAAGAAATGCTCAAGAAATACGGTAGTGTTAGAAGCGTTCTTGATCATATAGGAATTTGCTAATGGAAACCCAACAACCGTCTACAGATAGAGATGTTTTGAGCAAAGGAGTGAAACGCCTTATGATGGCGATTCCTTTTTTCTTTCTGGGCCCTATTCTTATTTATATAGGTGCTGGTAGCGAGCATCCCATCATATTTTTAATACCAGGAATTGCGTTTGCAATTCTTGCCATCGTTTTTATGTATCAAGGCATCCAGACTATTCTTGATTCTATGTTTAAAACCAACAAAACACGATAGATGAAATATTTATTTTCCCTTTTCATAATGCTCTTCATCCTCACCAGTTGCAAGGATAAAACAATAGAAATTACCGAAGAACCAAAAGAGCAAACTACTGAACTAGCAGTTCTAAGCGAAGATGAGCTACTTGTTGATTTGGTAGAATTGGCTCATGGTAAGGAGCAGTTTACTAACAAGGAAATGGTTCAATTTGATATTGACCTGAGTTTTGGAGGCCAGCAGCGATTGGAAGGAACTGTTTACATGTCCACAGATTCCAAATACGTAAGAGTTGATAAAACAGATGGAAGCTCTCTTATCTATGATGGAAAGCAGGTATGGATGAGTCCTAAAGATGCAAATAATGAAGGTGCTCGATTTGATATGTTCACTTGGAGCTATTTCTTTGCTTTACCTTTTAAATTATCAGATGAAGGCACCATCACCAATTTGTTTCCGGATACGGAAAATTTTAAAGTGATCCGGCTGACTTTTGAAAACGGAACAGGTGATGCACCAGATGATTGGTATGAAATTTATATCGATAAAGAAACTGATCTTATTGACCACGCAGGTTATATCGTCACCTACGGCGGGACGCCAGCAGAAAAGGCCGCAGAAAATGCTCACGCCATAGCGTACAGCGACTATCAAACAGTTGAAAATGTCCCTATAGCTACCAGTTGGAAATTTTATAATTATTCCAATGGTATTGATCGTTCTAAGGTGATAGGTGAAGCTAACATCAGTAATATCGAATTTGGTATGGTTAAAAAAGACCTTTTCTCGCAACCAGAAAATGCTATAGAGGTAAACTTATAATTCTCCATGACGCGCCCTAAATATATATCTGCCTTTGTTTTTATAATGCTTACGGCATTTGTTTCCTTGGCGCAGGAGCAACCGGTTGATTCGCTTATAAGAGTAGAATCACCATTTGAGAGTATCAATGAGCAGGAATTTCCTGGAGCTATTTTGTACTTGAGAAATGCAGGAAAACAAGTCTTTGTGCAACATAGAGGTATTGAAATGTACTGCGACAAAGCCGTATTTTACAAGGAAAGTAACTTCATCAAGGCTATTGGTAACGTGAGGATGAATCAAGGTGATACCATTACCATGAGCTCCAAGTATGCCGAATATAATGGTGGCAACCAGCTTGCATTTGCTAGTGGAAATGTCAATATGCGTAGTCCAGAATCCACGCTTCAAACTGATACCTTGTGGTTTAATAGAAAACGTCAGCAAGCTTATTATCGTAGCGGTGGTACCGTACGGGATACAGCTAGCACCTTAAAAAGTAGGGTTGGCACTTATTTTATGAAGGATAAAAAATATCAATTCCTTGATAAGGTTGTAGTCACTAACCCAGAATACGTCATCAACTCCAACCACTTGAATTTCTATTCTGATTCAGGGTATGTGTACATGTATGGTCCATCGACCATTACCGGTAAAACGAGCAAGGTCTATTGCGAGCGCGGATTTTACGACACACGGGCAGATGAAGGGTATTTTGTAAAAAACTCCAGCATTGATTACAATGACCGTAATGTAAAGGGCGATAGTCTCTACTTTAATCGTGGACGAGATTTCGCTAGCGGAGTCAACAATATAAAGATCACAGACACCATTAATAATTCCATCATCAAAGGAGACTATGCCGAGGTTTTTAGGTCTAAGGACTCCGTTTTTATAACAAAACGAGCTGTAGCTATTTCATTGCAGGGTCAAGACAGCGTTTACATACATGCAGATACCTTAATGATCACTGGTAAAGAAGATGATAGATTGGTTCGAGGTTTTTATGATGTTCGGCTATTCAAAAGTGATCTGAGTGGTAGATCAGACAGTATCGTTTCTAGACAGACTACTGGTTTAACTAAGATGATTACAAATCCCGTTTTATGGAGTGGAAAGAGCCAGATTACTGGCGATAGCATTTTCATTCAAAGCAACGTGGAGACCGAAAAACTAGATTCCTTGAGAGTTTTCTATAATGCATTTATTGCAGATCAAGACACCGCTGGAGGATTCAATCAAATTAAGGGAAAGGAGCTCACGGGTTTATTTAAGGATAACGAATTGAGTATAGTCAACATTGATAAAAATGTGGAGCACCTCATTTATTTGCGCAACGACATTCAAGAGCTCATTGGAATTGATAAAAGAACGAGTGGTCGTATGGTCCTTGAACTAGAAAATCAAGAGGTAATTGTCAATACCTATTATAATGAGGCAAAGGGAACCACGTTCCCTCCAGAAGAGTTGCCCGTAAATGCACGAACCTTAAGAGGATTAAACTGGCGTGAAGAAGAGCGACCTTATTCCTATAGTGATCTTTTTAAAGGTCAACCTGTTCCCAAACAAATTAAGATCCAAGGGTTACCATTACCAAAAGTTGAAGAAGATTTCTTTACAGAAGACGATCTAGAAAACCTGAACGAAAACAGCGAGCTCAAAAAAGAAGATCTGGAAAACAGAGAAAAAGACAAGATTGAAAACATTGAAGGAACCGGTGACAATTGAAAGAAGACTTCTTTAAATACCAGGCTCCTACTACTCCATTTGCACCAGGATTAGAAATTGACAGCGCATCTGGCAATTACATTACAGATATCGCTGGAAAAAAATATCTTGACATGGTCGCTGGAGTAAGCGCGCTGCCATTAGGTCATTGTCATCCCAAAATTATAGCTGCGGTCAAAACTCAGCTGGATCGCTACATGCATGTAATGGTGTATGGCGAGTATTCACAACAGCCTGCCGTTGAACTTTGCAAACTGCTAGCCAGCACAATGCCTGCACCACTGGAAATGACTTATTTAGTTAACAGTGGTACAGAAGCCATTGAGGCTTCAATAAAACTTGCACGAACCGTCACACAGCGTTCTGAGATCATCGCCATGAAAAATTGCTATCATGGTAATACGTTAGGTTCCCTTAGTTTGATGGATTATGAAGAGCGTAAGGCTCCGTTTAGGCCGTTATTACCAGATGTTAATCACATACAATTCAATTGCCTACCAGATCTCAACAAAATTACCGAGCGTACAGCCGCCGTCATCATGGAAACTATTCAAGGTGGTGCAGGATTTATTATGCCAGATGAGCGTTGGTTCAACGCACTGCGAGAAAAGTGTACAGCAACCGGTAGCTTATTGATTCTGGATGAGATTCAGCCAGGAGTTGGTCGCACGGGCACCATGTGGCATTTTCAGCAATATGGAATCGTACCAGATGTGGTGGTTAGTGGTAAAGGTCTGGCTGGTGGCTTGCCTATAGGCTCATTGACGGCTAGTGCGGCACACCTCAATCATTTCAAAACCTCACCTATGTTGGGGCACATCACCACTTTTGGTGGGAATCCAGTGATCGCTTCGGCGGCTCTTGCAACTTTGAAAGCTGTTGTAGAAGATGGTTATATGGAACGTATGAAGATGATGGAATTACGCTTTCGCGAAAGCTTACTCTCCAAAAACATTGTGCAAGTAAGAGGTACTGGTTTGATGCTGGCTGCCATTTTGCCCGATGCTAAATACACGGCTGCCATAGTTGACCGATGCCGAGAAAAAGGAGTTATTTTCTTTTTATTGCTTTTCGAAAAACGCGCCATTCGCATCACTCCACCGTATACAGTGACCATGGACGAAATTGATCATGCCTGTAATATTTTGAAGGAAACTATCGCTGAATTTTACAACTAAAAACCACCGTTTTGCAGTGTTTATAAGATGTTGACAAGAGATTAGACAGTTGGTGCGAGACTTTGGCAAATCTTTTGAACTTAGTAAGAAGCGGATCATTAAAAATTCGACCCATGGAATTCAACTTAAATAGTGATGATGATTTGAGCATTGAGAAGTTTGAATTAATGCTGAAAACAAACGAAGTAGGTTTCTTTGATAGTGATGAATTTGAAGAAATTATTGAACATTATCTAGAGAACGGAAAGATGGCTCTAGCCCGCAAAGCGATTCATCTTGCCATGAATCAGCATCCGTCATCAGTAAATCTTAGACTGTTCCATGCAGAGATGCTAATTTTTGATGACAAGTTTGACGTGGCTCATGGATTATTAGACGAGCTGCACGAACTACAACCTCAGAATTCTGAGATCTTTATCCAGAAAGCCAACATTTTTTCAAAAACTGAACAGCATGAAAAGGCTATCAACCTGCTTAACGATGCCTTAGCATTAACTGACGATCGCGCAGATGTTTACAATCTAATAGGAATGGAATTCCTTTTCATCGAAGATTATTCCAGTGCCAAACTCAATTTCATGCAGTGTCTAGAGTTAGATGACACAGATTATTCTGCGCTGTATAATATCATATACTGTTTCGATTTTTTACAGGAAAATCAGCAAGCGATCGACTTCTTGAATATGTTTCTAAACAAGAATCCGTATTGTGAGGTCGCTTGGCATCAAGTAGGGAAGCAGTATTTTGATTTAAAAATGTATGAGAAATCACTGGCAGCTTTTGAGTTCGCTATTATTTCTGATGACCACTTTGTTGGCGCTTATTTAGAAAAAGGAAAGGTTTTGGAAAAGTTGGGACGATACAACGAGGCCATTGAAAATTATCAGATTACCTTAGAATTGGACGACCCCACGTCTTTCGCATATTTGCGCTTGGGAAAATGTTTCAACAAGTTAGGAAACAGTGAGATGGCCATTAAGTATTATAAGAAAACGATTAATGAAGATCCGCTATTAGATAAAGGCTGGATTGCTATAGTAGATTATTACTCAAAATTGCTTAATTATCCTAAAGCCTTAAGCTATATAGAAAAAGCGATAGAGGTTGATGGAGAAAATGCATTATACTGGACTAGATATGCGCACCTAAATAAACGCCTAAACTTTTTTGAAGAAGCTGAATATGGTTACCGAAAAGCCATTGAATTAGGTAATTACGAAGAAGAAACCTGGCTATCAAGAGCAGACATTCTATTAGCTTTAGGAGAAACTGAGGCTGTTGTTTCAAACCTTAATCATGGCCTAGAATTCTACCCACAACAAGTGGAAATGGAATACCGTATTGCCGGAGCCTACTACAAATTGAATGAAAATGTAAAGGCTAGATTCCACCTGCAAAATGCGTTAAAGAACGACCCTGAGTTTGTGATCATTCTTGAAGAGTTATTCCCACAGCTTTTGAAAGAGAAAGAAGTTAAAGACCTTATCGCCAGATACAGCTGATGTTCTTTTTTACAAAAAAAATTTTCCTCGCTGATGCGATCGATAGTATTGTCGATGTGCATAATCATTTGTTACCTAATATCGATGACGGTTCAGATAGTCTGGAAACTACTTCTCAAATGATTAAGTTGTATCGAGAGTTGGGTTTTTCTGGAGTATATACAACACCACATACCATGGAAGATTACTATGGGAATGATGCGGATAAGATCAAAAACTCTTTCACTCAAACCAAGGCCGATTTATCAGAAAACGAAGCAAGTTTTTTACTGGGAACTGCATCAGAATATATGATGGATGGCGGCTTTGAAGAGCTTCTTAAAACAGAAAACTTCCTGACGCTACCAAACAAGCAGTTGCTATTTGAATTTAGTTATTTTCAAAAACCAGTCAATGCGGAAGAATTGATATTTGAAATGAATAATCTAGAGATCCATCCAATTCTGGCTCATCCAGAGCGATACAGATATTTAGATGTTAAGAAGATTCTAGACTTCAAGAATAGAGGCTGTGCCTTACAACTCAATGTATTAAGTCTTTCTGGACATTACGGATCAGATGCAAAGCAAAAATCACTTGCCCTTTTGAAAGATAACCAATATGAAATTCTTGCCACTGATGCTCACAAACCCGAGCATTTGGAAAAAGTAAAACAGATTCAAATGGATAAGAAGATCATGCCAGCTCTTCAACATCTAGTGGAAGTTCAAATGGCCAAATTCAATTAAATCGCGATTCTGTGATTTTTTACTTTTTGAACTTTAAGGTTTTCATTAATCTAGTCCAAGCACTGTCTTGATCCACTCCATAGGAATAAGCATATTTATTCCCATAACCAAAGTTGGCGATCTTAACATTATTAAGAACCATAGCTACATTCTTGAGCTTTTCACTTTCTATGGTGTCGCTCACAAAGTCTAACAGCGGTTTTTCAGTATAGTTGGCTCGAGCCACATATACCGTAACATCTGCTTTATCGCTTATTAATAAAGTATCTGTAACTAGCATCGATGGGGCACTGTCAATGATAACCACATCATAGTTTGCCTTACCGTAAGCTAATAACTCATCAACTCGAGAACTCATCCATAATTCGGCTGGATTAGGCGGTATAGCTCCAGATAAGAATATTTTCAGATTTGGGTTGGCATCACTTTCATGAATCAGTTCTTCGGGTTTATATTCTGGATAAACAAGAAACTCCGTTACTCCTTTTAAGTTCTTACTACCTTTTTCTAAATATCTATGCAATTGTGGATTTCTAATATCACCACCGATGAGCAAGACATTCTTTCCTGAATTAGCCATAGTCATAGCAAGATTGAAAGACACAAATGTTTTACCTTCTCCTTTTACAGAAGAGGTAACAATTACCACTGGAGATTTTACTGAACTTCCCAAAGCGGAAAGTTTATATTGAAGATTGGTTCGTAAGATTCTAAAGGACTCGGCCAGTACAGATCGATCGTTCTTTTCAATCATGTCGGACTCGTCAGAAGATAATTCGGGCACCTCTCCTAGAAAAGGAGTATTGGAAAGTCTATTCGTAACGTCTTTACGATTTTCAATCTTGTTATTAAAAAGGCCCATCAAATAAACAAACGCTAAAGGGATCAATAGTCCTGAAATCAATGCCCCTGAATAAATAACATTGGATTTAGGCGCAATGCTTGATGTACTTCCCCAAGCTGCATCTACAACTTTTGCTTTTGGAGCAGTAACGGCTAGTGAAATAGCAGTCTCCTCTCGTTTAGTAACTAAAAATAGATAAATAGACTCGATGATGGTTTGATTACGTGCAATACCTCTAAAGACACGTTCTGCTTCGGGAACCTCAGCAATCCTATCGTCCACCTTAGATTCTTGAGCGCTCAAAGCATTACGCTTGATTCGTAAAGCAGATAGATAACCACTCAATGAGCTTAATATTGAATTACGTAAGGTGGTGAGTTGATCCCTATATTGAATAACTGTGGGGTTCAATTCGGTAGAGGTTTTCAAAAGTTCTTGATAACGTAGCGCTAGTCGATTATATTGATCCAATCCAGTATTAATTTCTAGACTCTGCAAGCCTACATTGCCAGGTAACAACTCCCCTAGGGGCGTAGATTGCAACGACTGTTGTAAAAAATTTCCAACTTGTAGTTCAGACTCTGCTTCGATCAGTCGCTTCGTGAACTCGCTAGAAAAGTCAAGATTCATTTGAGATTGTGCCTCAATGTTAGAAATATTATTAGAGGTCTTAAAATCTTGTATAGTATTTTCAACGGAATCTAAATCAACACTTATGGCCTCTATCCGTTCTTCAATAAATCGTGCAGTATTAGTAGCAACGAGATTTTTATCATTAATAGCATCCGCATTATATTGAATGACCAATTCATTAAGAATATCAACAGCACGAGCCAAAACATTATCTGTTAGAGATAGGTTCAATACACTTCCACCTCTACTACCAGTAGAAACTTGAAGGCGAGACGCTATAGAAGATACTAAGTTTTCTGCATTTAACATTTTGATAACATATTCCCGTCCAAAATTAGATGGTGGTGATATCAAGGACTTAGGAGTTAGAAATAAAGAGCCTTGTGGTAATAGTAGTGGAGTATCAAAATTAAACTCTTGGTAAGGTTCATTTTCAACCAGTTTAAAAGCAAAGGAGCTGTCGCTTACTGTTTTTAAATAGATAGATTGAGTTTTTCTATCCTTAGGACTAGATCCTACATCATCTATAAAACGGGCAGCATATGGGAACTCCGTATAAACGTCTGTGATTTTAATATTCCCTTCTTGCAAAATTTGCACGCCTAAGTGAAGCTCATTCACGACAGCTCTCACCAATCGTTTAGAGGTAAGAATTTCAATTTCATTAGCCAGGCTGTTACCTGAACTTCCAAGAACTCCTATATCCTGAAATGTACTGAGCTCAGAAAAACCTCCTCCGCCTTGGGTATCTTTAATGATAATGGAGGCCGAAGCTTGATAGGACTTTGCAGTATATCTAAGGTATAAAAAAGCTCCTAATAATGCGATAAAAACGCTGAGAATCAACCAAGGCCATACCCGTAAGTAAGGAGCTATAAGTTGTCCAATAGAGGTATCTGATGAGGTATTCTGAATATTTTCCAATGAGTTCTGGATTTATCTAACAAATAATAGCACAAGCGTCAACAGAAATGAAGCCAAGGATAAATACAACCGGGTATCGGCACCAACAGCTGTTGAATTGATTTGATTCTTACTCGGTTCAATATAAACGACATCGTTTTGTTGTAAATAATAGACTGGGGAATCCAGTAATGCAGTAGTAGTTAAGTCAACTCTAAAAGATTCTTGAGTACCATTCACTTCCCTTAAAAGCAATACATTACCACGTTGTCCATTTAAAGTAAGGTCTCCTGCCAGTCCTATAGCTTGTAGAATTGTAATTCGTTCATCTGTTATGGGATAGGTACCTGGCGCATTTACCTCACCCAGAATGGTGATTTTAAAGTTTAAAATACGCACATCAACCAACGCATCTTTAGAATAAACGGACAACTTATCTTGCAGTAGAAGTTCCAAATCAGATTTTTTTAATCCAGCCACAGATAATGTTCCTAATACAGGAAAGTTGATATTGCCTGACCCATCCACAAGATAGCCTACAGGTTGTGATGATAATGACGTGTTTCCAGATAAATTATTAGCAGACCCAGTAGATTTATTAAAGTCTTGCACGCTCTCCATATTACTACTAGAAACACTAATGTTCAAAATATCATTGGTTTTGATGATAGTAGAATAGGTAGTGTTTGAAGTTTGTTCTAACGAATCTATATCATTTAGGTAAACTACCTTTTCACGAGAGACGCAGTTCACCAATAATATGGAAAAGAGAATCAAAACTAGAAATCTATAATACATAGAGATATTTAATATGAATGGGCAAATATAGGCTTATGCTATTAATTTTTTCGATCCGAATCCAACAGTTGATAAACACTATTTTCACTCTTAAATTCAGGTACGAGTATTTTTAATTGGTTAATCATTAAAACATCATCAGACGTTTCTGCTGCGGCGGCAATTTCAATGATCAAATGCATCACCCGATCTAACGGCATGGGCTCGTCTATAGCTCGCAATATTTTTTTATGATGGGTAGGCAAAGCGGTAGCAGCATCGCTCAACAGTTCTTCGTAAAGCTTTTCTCCAGGTCGTAAACCTATAACCGCGATTTCAATATCGGTATCCGGTTCCAGTCCAGACAACTTTATCATTTTACGAGCCAGATCCATGATTTTGACGGGTTTCCCCATGTCAAAAACAAAAACTTCACCTCCTTGCCCCATGGTACCTGCTTGCAACACAAGTTGGCAGGCCTCGGGAATAGTCATAAAATAACGTATGATATTTTCATGGGTCACGGTGACCGGCCCACCATTTTTAATTTGCTCCTTAAAATAGGGTATAACAGACCCATTGGAACCTAGAACGTTCCCAAATCGGGTAGTAATAAATTTAGTGTCTGAGCTCCCAGAATGCATCAAGGCCTGCACATATATTTCTGCTGCACGCTTACTGGCGCCCATAACATTAGTAGGATTTACAGCCTTATCTGTGCTTACCATAACAAATCGGTCCACTTGATAGGCAGAAGCCAGGTCAGCTAGGGTAATGGTGCCTAGGATATTAACTTGCACCGCCTCGGTAGGGTTACGTTCGATCAAGGGAACATGCTTGTAGGCGGCAGCGTGAAACACGACGGATAGATCATTACTTTGAAAAATATGCTCCAAACGATTCTTTTTACGCACATCGGCGAGAACGAATTCAAAGTCAATATTTGGGAAGTTTTTTCTTAGCTCCAATTCTAGGGAATGTAGCGGAGATTCGGCTTGATCCAGGACTATTAATTTTTTAGGGTGGTATTGACTTACCTGCCTAACAATTTCACTTCCTATAGAACCCGCACCACCAGTAACTAATATGGACCTTCCACTCAAATACTCATTAATTTTAGTGTCATCAAGCAAAATGGGAGAACGTTCCAGCAAATCTTCAATCTGTATTTCTTTGATATTAGCACTTACATCAGAGGCGTTCTCCCATTGGGAGATGGATGGAGCATAATAAATTCTCAGATTTTTTTCTAAGGCTCGATCTACTATTTTATTCTTCTCTGAAACACTCAACTGACTCCCAACTAGAACAATACCGTTTACTTTATAGTCAACAATACGTTCAAAAAAATCAGCATCATATTTAAAGATGGGAGCACCTTGTATTTTTATCTTTTGATATCGCTTTTTAAAACTGACAAAACCAGCAAGTACAAAATTTTGATGATCTGAAATAGATAAGGCTTCTCCAACAGCAATACTGTCATCGTTGACTCCCATAATCAAAACACGGTATTTTTTACGTCCCATATTCATCATATAGGTATATAAAGACTTTACTAAAATGCGCAACATTAACATACACGCAAATGTGATGACCGCGTGAATGATTAAAAATGGAATGAGAAAAATTTTAAACCCTGAAAATAAATAGTAGCTATAGCTTATCACAGCTAATAAAACAGCGCTGAAACCACAGGAGAAAGCTATTTTGAAAATATCAACAAAAGTGCTGTGGCGAATTAACCCAGCATAAGTACTAAAAAGGAAAAACGAAGAGAAATAAACTAAAGAGATGAAAACACATTCTTCCCAAAGAGTTAACACTTCATAAAATGTAACGTTGAGATGAGACGCTATGAAAAACGTCATGAAGAAGGAAAATACTACAGTAACTAAATCAATAATCAGCACCAACCAACGAGGCAGATAATTAAGATTACGTATACGCACTCTATTATCCTCATTCCAAAATATTTGTTTGGCGCGTATTTTAAAATACCTCCATCTCAATCTAGCAGCTTTTTATAGGTGCAATATAATTAAAAAAGACGCTGTTTTCACAGCATCTTTTTAATTACAAGGTCAAATAGTTTAGCTACTTAGACTTTTTATATAAAGTTCCACAACCTATGGCGACACCAGCTACTACGGCATATAATATTCCAGAAATAGGTGCCGCTTCTACATCGTTAACTTCTTCTTCAAAAGCAGGTGGTTGTGCGTATAAACTACCAGCAAACAAAAGTACTGTAACAAAAAGTAGAGATTTTATATTTTTCATAATAAATTTAGTTAATCATTAGTTTAACAGTGGTTTGGAGATCATTTTGGGACACCTTCACCAAATATAAACCATTTGCGAAATTATCCAAATCCTTCAATGTCTCATTTGGTCCACTGATCACCTTTTCCACCTTCAGCATTTCTTGACCTAAGCTATTGTAAACCTCTATCGACAAAGATTCCCCTTGCACCAAGTTTGTGATAGTAACGTCATTCCCTGTGGAAGGATTAGGATAAATGGATATCGCTTTCGCGAAAGCGGAACTATCATTAATACCTAACGTCGACTTACTAAAGACAATATTGAATCGATCTACCGTGGCAGATTCGATATCATTCAAATCAATAAATTTTGTAATCGCAGTGTTGTCATCGTCGTTAAGTAGATCATATGTGTCATTTAAACTGTCGTAGAAATAGGCATCGATCCCATTTATTGAACTGTTTTGAATAGTAAATGTATAAGTATCAGTCTTGGATACAAAAACGTTCAATATAAATCGATCACCGTCTTGTGGGGTATTTGCTCTATTCACTATATAATGTTCACCATCGTTTTCCCATGCAATACTGTGAGATAACCCAAAAAACTTCTTTGTATCTATCTCGTTAAAATCACTGCTAAACTGTTCATCAAAACGAGCAATTGCGATATCATTTGCCTTACCATTTGCCGCTTGTTCTTGGGTGGATAAATTAATCGTTAACTGATTTAGCGATTCAAGGCTTTTGGTAGGAACTTCGCTTCCAGAGATTTTGAAACTTTCCTGAAATTGTAAAGTACCATTACCCGTAGCATCAGACTGCACGAAGAAGGATTGTCCCGGCAACGCTTCTTCAGTAACTTCTGAACCCATAGGCACGTTAGGCGTGGCAAATTCATAAAGAACATAATTGTTAATCGTTGGATCCCATTGATAATATTCACTAGCCACCACATTAGTTGCTGCTTGAAGTAGCTGCTGTACGTTTACTTTAGACTGATAAGGATTCCCTATGAGAGAATAAAGATTGGGACCTGCTAATGTGATAGGAGTCGCTGGATAGGCGCCCGCAACTAATGTTCCAGTAGCTCTTAGAGTAGTAGCGGTAGCTGCTGGCGTATTGGAAAATAAATCTGTGGTACGGTCGCCACGAACAAACAATCGAAAAGAATCTCCTGCAACAGGTGAAATCATAGTTAGGTCATCGCCATTCTCACTACTTACTGCTGTCCAGGCGTCAGCTGCAACCGTATAATCATTATCGAATCTAAATAATGAAGGATTATTGGTTGCAGATTGGTCATATCCATCAGCTATTGTCCCACCAGTAATTTGAACTCCTAATCCTGCAACAGAAGCACCAACTTCTTGCCAATTCTCAAAAATAGACCCTTCAAAGTTTAAAGGAGCAGATACAAATCTGAATTTTCTTCCTGTTGTTGCTGGGAAAAATTGCTCTATGGTCACATTTCCAGAAATTGAACCACTAATCACTTCATCAACTACCGCAGATTTGTTCAATTCGCTTTTAAATGTAAGATTATTGTTTGTTGATAGCTCTCCATTAGTCAAAGTTAACATGCCTTCAAGAGCTAAAGGATTGTTTATAGACAGTCCTGAAACATTATTAACGATTAGATTTTCCAATGCAAAAGCCTTCCCTTTTACGGTAGAAGGTACTATTCCAGCAAAGTTGAGGGTTCCTTGATCTGCTACCAAGGTTCCGTTATTGGTGATGAGTGTGTTTACATTCAGAATATTAATACCTAGATCTAGGGTGGCTCCATCCTCAACTTTTATATGGAATGCATTAACATCGCCCGTAATGGCCGCAGTACCTTCAACAACTACGACTAAATCGTTAATTGTTGCGTTACCTTCAGGTGATCGTGGCGACCATAAATCATCACTGTAGGTATATGAAATCCCACTTTCTCCAGTTGCTGGTGTCATATCTGCAATGTTTGCAGTAGTTATATCCCATTCACTTGCATTCCAAATTGTTGATGGCATAACTGACAGGTCATTTCGAACCGCTTGGGAATCATTGTATTGCCATGCCTCACCATTACCGAAAGTTCCTATTTCGCCATAAACATCAAACAAAACTCCATTTGGGAATGTTCCTGTATACATTCCGAAAGGATCGTTCCCATCCACCGCGAATCCACCGTTAATCTCATTGGTAGTAAAACCATATTGACTTTTAAAGTTTACACCGCTAGAGGCAATCACAAAAAACTCACCTGGAGCAATACTACCAGTCGTTAACGATTCTGTATCGCCACTCGTTGCTGCGGTAGCTCCGTTAACAAAACGGGATATATAAATGGGTGTGGCACTAAAGTCAATGATTTCAGAACCATTATTGTAGATCTCTACGAATCGACCACTAGAAACATCTGAGGGATCAGCGATCTCTGTAAAAATCAAAGTAGGTGCTGGTGGGAAATCATTATCTTCAATCGTTAAGGTAAATGTGTTTAGACTACCAACGCCTGCGTCATTGCCTCCTGTGACATTTTGAAGTGAGAATACTAGAATGTCATTTCCCTCAACTACTGCATCATCAGTGATGGTAAATGTCACCGTTTGATTCATAGAGCTCCCTGCAGAAAAAGTAAGGCTTTGCGTGGAAAAATTATTTACATCTGCCGCATCTCCCGAGGTTAGAACGACATCTACATTAGTTTCGTTTGTGGCATCTTCATTGGTTATAATAACTTCTACGGAGGTTGTTCCAACGCCTTCATTGACGGCTACCGCTGTTGCGGCAAAGTTGACTTGAGTAGTAGCAACACCTGCCGCAATTGTTTGCCCATTATTGAGAGCACCAAATGTATCTGATGCTGGATCCTGCCACCCAAAACTAAAATAATTATTACCAGAACCCGAAAGTTGAAGAGACTGACCTGTTGGAGTACTTGACGTTTCTGAAACACCAATATCTGTCGAAGTATTACCATCGGCCACGCCATTGGTCGCTGTAAAACTTCCCTCATATGACAAGAACTGTCCAGGAATAAGCAAACCTTGATAACTTAAAGCAATACCATCTGGCCCACCATTCTGAATTCCTGAAATTAGCAAATTGTATAATGTAAAACCATTGCCTAAGTCTGTCGCTGTTGCAGCGCTTAAATCTTCGGTATCATAAGAAGTTCCATTAGAACCGTTGTAGGCGGTTATTAAATAGTCCGAAGCTGCACCAGAATTTTCAACAATAACTTCAATTCCCTCGTTGATATCACCACCAGCATTATCATAATGAATCTCATTTATCCATGCATTTTGCTGTGCTAAGCCAATGGAGCAAGCAAAAAAGAAAAAGAACCAGAATCTTTTGAGTAAAAAATGTTTCATAATTATATGTTTAAGACGATCTAAAAATAGCCCGACTTTTTCATCTAAAAATGAACTCAACTTTATCTATACGTTAATTACGATGTAATGAATGGATATTCGTCTAAGAGAAGGATAAGGGTTTAATTATTTGACAAACAACGCTTTAATTGCATTTGAAATCCTTTCACGATTATCATTAGTAAGATTTGATCCAGATGGCAAACACAATCCGTTGTTAAATAGTTCCTCACACACCTTACCTCCATAATAAGGATAATTGGAGTATAAAGGCTGCAAATGCATGGGTTTCCAGAGCGGTCGTGATTCAATATTTTGAGCTTCTAGCGCTAGACGCAAGTCTTCTCGAGTGATACCTCCAGTTTTTGAAGGATTAACTAGAATGGCGCTGAGCCAGTGATTGGAAAAGTAATCATCAGTCTTCTCTATCAGTACTTCTACTCCATTAATGTCAGAGAAAATTTCTCGATAGAACGCATTCATTTCACGCCTTAATTGGACATGGGCATCTAAAACTTGCATTTGCCCACGACCTATTCCTGCACTTATATTGCTCATTCGATAATTATAACCCACCTCACTATGTTGATAGTGTGGAGCATCATCTCGGGCTTGAGTAGCGAGATAAACCGTTTTTTGTTTATCCTCCATAGTATGACACACCATGGCACCACCGCCGCTGGTTGTTATAATTTTATTACCGTTGAAACTCAATATTCCGTAGTTACCAAACGTCCCACATTTCTGTCCCTTATAGGTACTACCAAAAGCTTCTGCACTATCTTCTATGACTGGTATGGAGTACGCTTTCGCGAAAGCGTGAATCTCATCAACTTTATAAGGCATCCCATACAAATGAACGGCTATTATAGCTTTAGGCTTATTTCCTTTCTCCATCCGATCTTTAATGGCCATCTTAAGCGATTGCGGACACATATTCCATGTATCTCGCTCACTATCAACTAAAACTGGAGTGGCTCCCAAATACAATATAGGATTTGAACTACCACAAAAGGTGAAACTCTGACATATCACTTCATCTCCTGCAGTCACACCTGCCTGTATCAAAGCTAGGTGGATGGCAGCCGTACCAGAACTCAGTGCTGCCACATGAACTTCCTGATCCAAGTATTTCTCTATATCTTTCTCAAAACCATTGACATTGGGCCCTAATGGTGCTACCCAATTGGTATCAAATGCTTCAGTTACGAAGTCACGCTCCGCTCCACCCATATGTGGTGAGGATAGCCATATTTTTTCTTGTGACATATTTTGTAATTGTAAAATGTGTTAATGGAGCTTGCTCCTATAATAATCAAGGCAAACTTTTGGATAGTTCAAAGAGACCATTTTAGAAATTAGTTGGCCTGTATCGTGATGGCAATCTATAATTTCAGCCTTGCCCGTTAAGGTATCAAGAATTAAAAAATTGATAATGGCTAGGTCTTTCCTATTTTGGCCAATACTACCCGTATTGATCAGGTAATTAGAGTTTTCAGTCTTCCTAATAAACGGGTAATGGGAATGACCAATGATCGTATTTTGTTTGAGATCGACTCCAGAAAGATCACTATCAGGATAATAGTACCTATTGTTGATGGTATGTGTTATGAGGTAATCATCAATAATAAGTTGGGTGGCATAGTTTTTCAACTTATCGATATGTGTGAATGTCGAGAAAGTCACGTCAAAGAAATCCTTGACCATAGCGTTATTTCCCGGATAATATCCCTGAAGATAAGCCTCTTCATGATTTCCCAGCAAACAGATGATTTTTTCTTCATGCAACAATTGTACGCATTCATTACTCCATGGTCCATAGTTCACAACATCACCGTGACAGACGATGGCATCAACATTATCGCGATAAATGGATAATGTCTTTTCCAGCGCTGGTAAATTGCCGTGTATGTCGCCCATTACCAAAAGTCTCATGCGCTTTTAATATTGAAAAGTTGGGTTAATCCAGTTTTTAATGATGTTAGTTCAGAAGCATTCAAGTTAATGGCATTTAACAATTTAGAGATATCTATGCTAGCACGGTTCTCATTTTCCAACTCGTCCACATTATCAATCGTGCTTTTACTTTGGGTTATTTCCTTTACTAATTTTGCAAGTGGATATAAATAAGTTTCCTCACTTGATCCACAATTATAGATTCCCGAGCTTATCCCAGAATCCATTATTAACGCAGTGATAGCAGCAATATCTTGAGTATGTATAAAGTCAAAACTAACTTTATTACCATTAGTTAACTTTACCAGTTCATTAGTTGAAAGTTGATCAAACAGGCTGAACAATATACCATCACGGGTCATTTCATTACCATATACGGCGCCGAGTCTAAGGTGGACGATTGACGTTCCCGTTCCATTGACCGCTTGCGTCATGAGTTGCTCCTGGCTCAATTTTGACATGCTGTAAGCAACGTGAAAGCCATCAGGTGTTGAAGCATATGATTCTAGGAGCGGTGCAGGCCACGGCTTTTTAACGGTAACCAATGTAGAGTAATTGATAATCTTCCCTGCTTTTTGAGCAACAGCCCAATTGGCGATATTCAGGGCGCCAACAACGTTTACCTTTTGCATCATTTCCACAAAAGATGGGTCGGTTGATGTTTTGCCGCGCTGCGGTATCATGGAAGCACAGTTGATAACAACATCGGGTACAAAATCAATGCGGCTAAAATTATCACTCTCAACGATATCAAGATTGATGGATCTGGCAACGTTACTCTTGCCAGAACGCGAGATGCTAATCACATCGTGACCCTGCTGAACCAATAACTTAACGATTGCTGCACCTACCAAACCAGTACCGCCGAAAACAGCAACTCTCATATCAAGCTTTAAATGGTATATATTCTACAGATAAATTATCAATCTTTCCCTGACGGTCAAATGTATCAAGCTCTTCATTTGATATTAAGATATCAGAAAAGGTTCTCAATACCGTTCCTGTCTTAAGTGTTGGTTTCTCAACGATTTTACCTCTTAGGTAATATTCTATAACTGCCTCTACCTCATTGAATCCATAGATCAACCGCAAAGGCGTCGTGCCGCTAAACCTACAATTGATCTCAAAAATTACCGGCTCGCCACTTCTTATGCGGTATTGGAAATTTACTGGACCTTCACAACCCAGTTTTTCCGCAATTGTTGCAATAGTGGTATCATATGGAGAATTGCCTGTACGATAAGCTCGCCATGTATTCCCATCCCTAAGTTCTCGGGTCAAGCTGACTACGGCAACACACTTACCATTCAAAACGGTACATCCTGTTGTGAATTCTCCTTCTTCATCACCAATCATTTCTTGAACCACAAGGTTGTTCTTATAGGTGGTAAGGTGATCCAGCTCTGCTTCTGACCTAATGATCTCAAGTCCCATGGATCGAGCTCCATCTACCGGTTTTGCTATGTATGGATATTTATTTAATTTTTTGAGGCTTGCGATACCTGCGGCATCTGTGGTAAGTGATGACTGTGGATAGGGGAAATTATTTTTCCTTAAAAATTCAGCGGTCTTCCATTTGTCGTTTGCTATATCCACAATATGCTCAGGTGAGATCACGATTTTTACCTTGTGTTTGGATTCAATAGCTTTTTGGTGGGCGCTTAAGATGGGTAGCTCAACATCAGTTCCTACCAATATTACATCAACGCGCTCTGCAACGATGATCTTTTCTATTTGGCTTATATAGGCTGGATCCTTTGCCATGGGAATGCGATAGGCTGTATGGCCTAGGGCATGACCCGTGGATTTATTTTCAGGATCTGCAGTAATGATATGGTAGTTGTGCTGCGAGGCATTGAGACATCTTAACATGCCTTGTCCTAAAAGTGCGCCTGCACCAGTAACTAGTACTCTTGTTTCTTGTTCCAAGATGATCGTATTAGAGACTCCAAATAGAGCCGAAAATTGTATTTGTAATTACCTTCAAATCATAAATGATGCTCTTCCTACTTTGATATAGCAAATTGAGCTTTACTTTTTCCGGAAAAAGGATTTCATCATTAAATTTTTTGGGATCTGATTGTTGGGCTAATATTTTCTCTTCATTTTTAAATTCAATCGCCGCCGGGCTTGTCAATCCTGGCTTCAAATTTAGCAATATTAGATCGGTATCGACCAATTTATCGTAATAACCGGGAATATCTGGCCGAGGACCGACAATAGCCATGTCGCCTTTAATGATATTTATAAGTTGTGGCAACTCGTCAAATTTGTATTTCCTGATCCACGATCCAAATGTAGTAGCTGATCCCGCGACCATGGATCTAAATTTAATGATCTTGAATTTCTTGCCGTACTGTCCTATACGAGTCTGGACAAAAATTCCGATGCTTTGGGTATCGAGTATGCAAATTATCCAGATAACAATCAGGAATGGGAAAAAAGCCAGTGCAGCTATCAAGGCTAGTATAAGGTCTAATAGCCTTGGCATATCAATAAGAGTTTAAACAGTGGCGTTATTCGTTTGCTTTGATCCGTTCTCTGGTTCGTCCTTGGTTCCCGTGAATGAAACCATTGTGGAACTATCAGCATCGCTTATTCCGTCAGATTGAAAGACCTTTTTAAAGGTCATCAAGACAATTTTGAAATCAAGTAGAAAGGACTGGTTTTCCACATACCAGGCGTCGTATTCAAACTTCTGTTCCCATGGAATAGCATTCCTGCCATTAACCTGTGTCCAACCAGTAATACCAGGTTTTACCTCGTGCCTTGTTGCCTGTCTTTTGGTATACAATTCGAGGTAGGATGGCAACAATGGTCGTGGACCCACAAAACTGATATCGCCTTTGAGAACATTGAGAATCTGGGGAAGCTCGTCCATGGAAGTTGCTCGAACAAACTTACCAATGGGCGTCAATCTTTTTTCATCTGACAGCAAATTACCTGAAGCATCCTTTTGATCAGTCATCGTCTTGAACTTGTAGACCTTAAACAATTTGGCGTCTTTTCCTGGTCTCAACTGTGTAAAAAACAACGAACCACGATTATTTATTATCAACAATATCCCAAAGATTAAAAGCACGGGACTTGCGACTATCAATGCCATAAGAGCAGATACAAAGTCTAAAAATGGTTTGATTATGTTTCTATACATATTATAGTCTAGCTTGTAGTCTTTTGTACTCAATTAATAAAGCATCCCAAATTTGTTGACGTTCAAATCTAGTTACTATCGCAGCCCTAGAATTGTCTGCCAAATTTTTGGTTTTTTCACGGTTAGTCAACAATTCACTCATACTTTGCTGCAAAGCTAAGGCGTTTTTTACAGGTATGATCAAACCATTCTCATTTGATTTGATGATCTCATTGCAACCGTTAATATTAGTAACAATGGCAGGAAGTCCCATTGCTCCAGCCTGCATAACAACGTTGGGGAAACCTTCCCTGTAACTGGGAAATGTTAAGACGTTTGAAACACTCAGAAATGGCCTGATGTCCGCCTGATAACCTGTAGTAATAATTGATTTGTCATTCGTAATATAATTTTTAGTCTGGCTTGACAAGGGATCCAAGTCCGGTTCTTCAGGACCTACCAACAATAGGTTTAATCCTGAATGCTCTTTTTTGATTTCTTTATAAGCTTCAATCAATTCATTGATACCTTTATCAGAAACCAATCGCCCAATAAAAATAAAAACGAGATTATCCGGCGGGATGCCTAATTCTGCCTTGAATTTTCTTTTGAAATTATCGTCATGAATTTGTGGGTCAAAGTAGCTGGTATCGATTCCATTGGAGCTGCCTTGGGCGATGACCATCGATTTTTTTGCTGGTAAAAATTGATTATTCACTAGATATTCTTGAATTACCAAGGAGTTGGGATACACCATCGTAGCACATTTAAACGTGAGCTTCTCCACTATCTCCAAAATTTTTCTTTTGACTCCAGTCTCAATGAGCAATGGTAAACCTGCAACCGTATGCAGCCGTATGGGCACCCTTGCAAAATATGCGGCAAGCATACCAACTATGCCAGCCTTAGGCGTGTGAGTGTGTACGATCTGGGGTTTTTCTCTTAGAAAAAGCCTGTACATTAGATACAGTGATTTCAAGTCTGCGAACAATGTAATTTTCCTGGTCATGGGAATTGACCTGGTAGGGATTTGATGTTGATCGCCCCATGTTTTTAAATGATCTGCATCTGACGATACGGCAAGCACTTGAAAATGCGACTTCATAAATTCGAGCTGTCCCTCAAGGAGTTTTTCCAAAGAAACAGGTACAGTCGTAATTCTTATTAATTTTTTCATCACATCTTATCTCCCATGTTGATTCTAACATCTTCAATCAGCTCTGGACTGGATCCATTGTCGCAATCAATTACCGTATAATATCCCAATTTTGAAGTGTATCCCAATTTTGAAAACTCATTCTCGATTTTTTCATCCATTGTAAAGAAGAATAGGTTTTTGTCATGATGCTGGATGCACCATTGATTTACATCATTTAGAACTTCAACTAATTGAGGTATACCACGAGCTGTTGTTACTAAGATTTTCATGGCATTAAATCCCTCTTCCATGATGACAAAAACACCATTGACTTCAAGAATGATTGGCACATTAGGCCTTTTAATAAATTGACCGATAAATTCTGCCTCGTTATAGCTATAGGCAACCGTTGATCCATCCGGCTCCATGAATTTCTGGTAAATCACTTCCTGGCTTTTCTTATCCTCAAAATCATCGATAAAATTAATCTGGTTTTTTGATTCTGAAATCTCTTTGGGCGCAAACAAGTTCCACGACTTAATCATTAATGCTCCAGCTGCGGCAAGACGTCTTGAACTAGGATTCTCATCTGTAACGAAAGCAGTTAAAAAAGGAACTTTATTTTCCCTACACATTATCTTTGACTCTTCAATAATTGTTGTAAAGCAACCTGTCTTGCGCGCTGCTGGCAACGTCCAGGAACCGGTCATAATGCCTACGTTGATTATATCTGCTCCGCCCAGTGCTATTTTACGATAGGTAACGGCAGATCCTGCTATAACATTACCTTCCCTTTTTATAATGAGTTGATCTGTTGTCAAGTCTCCTACCTGACGATCAAAAACCCAAGAATATAAGTGCTCTTCGCCCCAGTTTGTAAAGGCAACATTCAAATACTTTAAATACTCTTCCTTGACTCCTTCCGGATTCTTAACAATTTCATTCTGTAACATACGTACCATTAATTTTTTCACACATTTTACCCATAGAAGTCCACCAGATTATATCTCCGTATTCAGATTTGAGTTTTGCTAGAATTTCTGAAAGATAATTCATGTATGCTGTATCCACACCATCAAGCGCCACGTAGCCGTCAACTTCCTTGACAATATGAGCTTTTATCGACAGCAGACCACCATTGTCAATGATAGCTTTGGCTCGATCATAGGTTGAAGTCGCTTGAAAATTGGTTGGGAAATGCAAGAGTCCATCAAAAGGCAAAACACAGGGTTTCATCAACGGCAATCCTTTCAAACCACTCATCTCACCAGTTTGATCACTGGTTATCGGGCTCAATATATCCCTTGACGATGCGATGTAATCAAAACCCTGTTGCTTAAGGACTCTCAGTAAGTTTTCAGGTGCATTCCAGCCTGGTGGACATACGCCAGTGGAGAATTTTAAACCTGATCCATTGAAAATACGCATCATTTCCCTGAGCATTCCCTTGAATTCATTGCTGGACTGATTTTGAAACTCGACCGGTATCCTTAATCCTTTATGTATGTGATAGAGACCATGAAACGCACATTCAAATCGTTCATTATCATTAAGGTATGAAATGAATTCAGGATGGTTGATCAAGTTCATGCTGTCCTTTTCCAACCGTTTGGAGAGGTAGAAAAAATCACGTAGATAGGGAATAGCCGCCAATAATTTATAAGCGGGAACAGGTGTAGTTTCTCTCCAGTTTGCTGTCGTGAACAAGGTTACTATCAACTCTGGGAACTCATCCAATAGATCTGCCACAAGTCCTAGAGCTCCATCGTGTAAATCGCCGCCAGCTTCAAAATGATCCGTGCTTTTTCCTGGGTGTATATCGTCAATGGTAAAACAGACGGCCGCCATTTTACCCTGCGGCAGCCAATTATCTGGTATTGTGTAATCGTATGTCACTGTAGTTAATTTATTTTACCTTGTTATGATATTTTTACGAATCTATCTTTCCTCGCATCTTTCCCAGCGTCAAGCATCATCAATAATGCTAGGACAAGAAATGGCAACAAGAGCATCCTCGTCCTTAAAAATATTCCCAATCCTGAATACCGCAGCATGAATGCAATGGTTCCAACTACAAAAAAACTTAAGATCCAGGTTGTCAAAAAGCTAAATTTTAAATTTTTGTAATTTCCTACCAACCTCAATACCATCAATAAAAAAATGAAGCTCATCATCATATTTTCCATACTGATGATCCATATATACGGATGTACAATGTCATGGAACAATGGCGCTAGATGGAAACTGTATAGTTGAAAGAGCATATTTGTATTTTCCATATCTATGTACGTAGTACTTCCCATAAAAGATTGCCTGGAATAGGAATTTGTAATCATCCACCTACCAATATTCAATGGGTTGAACTTGAGGATACGTAAAACAAAGGCGAGTAGAATTGCACACAAGCCGGTAATTGCAAGAATATAATAGGATTTATGCTTTCGCGAAAGCGAACTATCCAACAGTACCGCAACACCAAAACCAACTAATAACAATAGGGCAAGATGTGGTCGAATGGCACCAAGAAGAATCCATGAGATTGCAAACAACCAAGAATACCGTTTTTTGAAAAAAAATAAAAAAAGATAGGCCATGCATGTGAAAACTAGCGCTTCCTTCGTTATTCCAGACGTCCAAAAATGCAGGTTGGGCAATAAAAAAAATAGCTGTATAATATTGATCCCAAAGGCATAAAACCCATCTGGACATGCCAGTATAAAAAGTTTGTAGAGTAGACAAATACCCACAAACCCTATGCTCGAATATATAGCAAAACCCACGTATTGAGGTAGTCCCAATACAATCGCAAATGGGTAGTTGAAGAGTTTGATTAGACCTGATCCCAGCAGGAGTTCACTCAGACTTTTATCAGTGGTAAATAAATCGCTGACGTACCAGTACGTGTTTGCATCGCCGCCATTTTTTTGGATAAATAGGTAAAAAACGATCGTGCAGATAATATGCACGATCAGCATCAACATCCAAAACAAAAAAGCAGGAAACTCGAACCGATTTTTTACTGTATGTCCAACTGTACCTAAGATGACCGAATTGCTTTACTGAACTGGAATTGATAGGAAATTGCCCACATTACCGTAAAAATCAATGCTGGCATGAACATATTTTTTTGACGAAGCATAATCCCTAGATTTCCCAAAATGAATGAGAAAGAGACAGCTCCAAGTACTAAAAATATCAGTAATGCCTTTATATGGTAGCTACCTTTCTTGAACGCTCTGAATGGTTTGGACGCCAGATATTTCAACGTTAGAACCAACAGAATTAAATTTTCAAATGAAGCAACTACGGCCAGAGCATTATTGATATCAAAAAATAGCGGCCTGTAAAGAAATGTGAATATTTTTAATGGCAATGGATAGGAGCTTACATCCAGTCCACTTCCCGTACTCGATCTACTGGTATTCTCGAGGCGAGCATCACTATATTGATCAACCGTTTCTAAATTTAGCTCTTCTATTTTCAGATAGGTCAGGATATTGTCAAACAATAATATGAACCCAATTAAAGCTATAGAAAATAAGAATACCTTCTGGTAAGCCTTCAACCTTCCATCCAAAATAAAGGCAACCCCATAAGAAATAATAAGAAAAATAGTGATGTGCGGTCTTATCAAATAAGATAATGCGAGAGAAAATATAATCCGTACAAAATATCTTTTTGGATCTTGCATTGCATGAACGAATAACGCGATGCAAAAAAATAGAATGGTATCCTTGCCCAATCCAGCTGACCAAAAGTGTAAATTGGGCAAAAACAAAATGAGCGGAAACAGGTTGTATCCCATTAGTTTGCTATTGAATGGGATTCTATTTTTAAAAAAATCGTAATAAAGCAAGAAAGCGAAGTAACCAATGAGCGTATAGATCATGGATAAGCCGAAAAAGCCCATAAGCTTTGCGGGCAACACGTTGAGAATATGCATGCCAAAAGTACCTGGCCCATGAACGTAAAAGGCCTGTAATGCCTGACCAATATCAATTACACTACCTGTATTGTAATAGCCGAACGCATCACCGCCAGGTCCAAATCTAATGTATGCCCAATAAATCACACCGAACGACACGTGATAGATCCATAGCCATTTTGCTATCTTTATATCCTGATAGGTTGCATCTTTAATCAATACCTTGTGGGCATTGATCCCCAAAAGTAAAACAACAAGGAAAACAAAGATATCAATCATGAAGTGGTATCGTTAACTCTTAATGGTTAGGGATTTGAATATTTTTCTAATTCTGCAATCTTGGATTCATAGGTTAGGTTGTTGAGCGCATAAGCCCTACTGCCCATATATTTCTGCTTGAGTGCTTCTGTGTTTTTAAGAGCCCTTTCCAGCGTGTTTTTAAGATCCTCAATATTGGATGGCTCAAAGTTGAGGGATAGTTTCTCATCGATATTTACTTCTTGAACACTTTTGAATTTACCATTGATCACAATCTTTTGCGCTAACAAGGCATCAAGATACTTCACATGTATGATCAATTGAGAATAGACGTTTTGCTTATCAGGACATACCAATATATCTGAGATATTTTGATAAGTTCTCAATTCCTTATACTTAGTCCTACCTATAAATTTAACTCTGTCGTTGAGATTATTCTTCTCGACAAGATCCTGGCAGTCTTTCATGGCATAACCATCGCCTATCAATAAAAGCAATGCGTTTTCATGATCGCTTTCCAGCTTATTAAATGCCCTGATCAGATCTGCTACACCACCTGTTTTTTTGAATGCTCCGGCAAACAGGATTACTTTTTTTTCAGGTGTGATATTATATTGTTGCAATATCTGGTTGCGCATACCTTCATCCACCTCATCATTAAAGGAACTGGTACTCAACAAATACGGTAAAATATAATTGTCCTTATCAGCAACCGCCGGGTATAGGTTTTCAAAGAAATCCTTCATCGCACTGCTTGCAAAAATCAATCGGTTTGCGGCGTTGAAGACCTTTTTATCCAGTAACTGCGAAAAGGTATATTTGGTAGAGAATTTCAATTTTTCAGCAAATCCTTTTGCCTGATCTGCTTGGAATTTAAGCTCAAGGGTGGCTACTCCATGAAGATCATTGGTATAGTGCGGTATAACACCATTTTTTTTGAGCCAATACCCGATGGAATTATCCAGATATTCACAAAAGATAAGATGCGCATTTTCTATCGATAGACTTGCATAAATTTCCTTGAGCCTTTTCAATAATTTCCTGTAATGGAGATTTGCCAGCATGGTGTCAGATACAGCAACCAATCCCTGAAATATTCTTTTGTCTGTAGCCGAGAATAAGAGATCAATATGGATCTGCTCAATGGACTCATGCAACGTGATTTCTTTTGTAACGTTGGATATGAACAGTACCTCGTTACATCTTTTGGCCAGCTCATTCATGATGCCTGTCATCCTGATGGTACCGCCACCTTCATGGGCAAAACTATTCATCGTAAAGAAAATATATTTCATGGCGTTCCAGCTATTTATTTGAACAGTCCTTTTTTCTTCATTTCTTCAATGGACTTTGCATAACGATCTTCTTCAATAGCTTCAGTCTTAACCCATTTTGCAAATTCTGTCACTCCTTTTTTGAAATTGAATTTCGGCTTGAAGCCTAATTCATTTTCAATTCTAGAATTATCTGCATAGTTGTGGCGTATATCTCCCAAACGATAATTGCCCGTTACCGTGATCGCGATGGAAGAATCGTATAGCTCTTTTAAAGTTTCTGCAACCTCGAGTACGGTTGTTGCCTCTCCAGAACCAACATTATAGACTTTTTGCGTGACTTCATTGTTTTCTATGGCAAGCGTTGTCGCATGAACGACATCATCGATATAAACAAAATCGCGGCTTTCCTGACCATCCTCAAAAATATTGAGGTCATTTCCATTTCTTATTTGTGTGGAAAATATGGATAGTATGCCAGTATATGGATTCTTGAGTGATTGACCTGGACCGTACACATTTTGATATCTGAATGCGGCAGCTGCGATATCCAGCGACTGACAGATATTCAAAACCATTTGCTCTTGATTCTGCTTAGTGATACCATAAATTGATGAAGGATGTATTTTTGAACTCTCATCAGTAGGTTCAAGTTGCACGGTTTGTTGACAGACAGGACATTTAGGCTCAAAATCTCCCTTTTCTAGATGCTTTTCAATGCGTTCATCTGGAAATACCGCGCCATGTTGAGAGCAATTATACTTGCCTTCCCCATAGATAGCTCTGGAAGAAGCTACTACTACCTTTCTAATGGAATGATCTTTATTTACCAGATAATCCAATAATATGGCTGTTCCATTCACATTGACGTCAACATATCGCTGCACTTCATACATGGATTGACCCGTACCAGTTTCTGCTGCGAGGTGGATGACGGCATGTTGATCCTTAAGAGCGGTTTCCCAGTCGGCGAGGTTTCTTACGTCTCCTTTGATAAACGTGACCTTGTTTTTGATGCTCTTATAAAGTGAGGAATCCTGATCATCGCCGTGGATCTGTTTTGAAAGGTTATCCAGTACGGTAATAGTGAATCCTTTTTCAATCAGATGCAGTGCGAGGTTGGAGCCTATAAAACCAGCGCCGCCGGTAATCAATATATTTTTCATTGTCGTTTTCTATAAATTGGTCAGTGCTTCTATATAACTGCTTGCGCTTTGTTGCATGGAGAAATGTTCGATTCCTCTTTGTCTCAACTTAGTAACGTCCACATTACGGGAGTTTTTTGCAAATGTAATAGCTTTATCAACGATTGCTCCATCATTGTGATCAAAAATGAACGCGCCATCCAGACCGTTGATGATCTCATCTGTATCGCCTACTCCTTTAGAAGCAATCGTGGGCAGTTCCATCAACAGATATTCACCCAATTTTATGGGCGACACGCCCTGCATGCTATAGGTAGGTTGCCGTATTGCAAAAGCAATATCTGCGGCACTGAGATAGGCAGGAACCTGATCAAATGGAACCGACATTACTGTGATTTTATTCTTGAGCTGGCTAGGGATTTTATCCAAGGCAAATTTTTGGTTGCCAGAAAGTATCAGGAAATGCGCGTCCTCATCTTGACGTTGATATCCCTTAAATATGGCCAGCATTTCATCCCAACCGTACTGCGGCCCCAAGGAACCACAATATACAAATAGTGTCTGTTGCGGATCAAGCAACAATTCTTGCCTTTTCTCCTTTCTTAGATCGGGATCTGGCTTAAAGGTTCCTATATCTCTTCCATTGAGTACCTTATAGAATTTACCTCTATTGCCTACTCCTATCTTTTCAAGATGTATATCGATGGATTTATTTGACCTGGTAAGAACAGCATCTGCTTTTTGCAACAGTTCGCGTTCTACCTTTGAAAAAAAGCGGTGCATAAAACTTTCCTTTTTCAAGCCCGCAAAATCAACACGTTCTTCCAACGCTAGTCCATCTGCATCAAAAACTATTTTGAGATCTTTTGACTTGAGTTTTGAAACTAGATAAGCCGGATAATTGCTTCTGGGCATCACAATATCGATATCGTTTTTCCTGATATATTTTTTTATAAATCCCGAGCCTGTCAACAAGGTATGTATGCTGCCAATACTACCGGTAGGCTTGCGTCGCACCTTATGGCTGGTATATCTTATGTTGAATTCTGTTGCGACCTTTTGTATGGCAGCTAGCTTTTCACGACCTGCCCATGTGTATTGAATAACGTGAAAATCAAATGCGGCCTGCTCACTTATCGCCTTGAAAATAGGTAAGAATAGGCCTTCCATATAGCTGGTCTGTGGACCATCCCAAGAGATAAACAAGACATTTTTTCGGGCTATGGCCATAGGTACTGGTTATTTCTTGTTGTGTCGTGATTTTTCAAATAATTCCTCATAGATAGACTCCAGTTTCTTGATGTAAATTTTGCTGGTAAAGTTCGCTTTCGCGAAAGCGAGACCCTTAAGACCTACTTCTTCCAATCTGTCCTTATCCATTGCCTGGATTTTATCCATCTGTTGCGTGAGTTGACCTACATTATTGGGGTCAAACAACCAGCCATTGTCATCGTTTGTTATAAATTCTGGAATGCCACCTACCTGAGAACATAGACAAGGTATTCCCTGCATCATGGCCTCAACCACGGCAATCCCAAAACCTTCAGAAAATGACGGTAGCACGAAAAGATTTGCCTGTGACACAAATTTTTCAGGCGTGTCCTGAAAACCCTGCATCACAACATTAGTGAGCTGTAGCTCATTGATCAAGGCTTCAATCTCTGACCGCTGAGCACCATTGCCTACAATTGTAAGTGTGCATTTATCCTTATGCTGCATTGCCGCAAAAGCCTTGATCAATGTCTTGACATTCTTCACATGCTCCAGCCTACCCACAAAAACAATACGGAATTTATCAGAGTTGGTTTTTGAAAAGGTCCGTGGCTTACTAACCGGATTGTAGAGCACGATGCCTTTAGTCGCTGGGATCTCGCCTATATTAACCAAATGCTCTTTTACGGCTCTTGAAACGCAAATGACTGCCTGTGCAAATCTGTAAATGGTTTCAAAAGCCTTGATGGCAATTTTAGAATGTGTTGGAATCCCAATTTCTTCTCCTATGATCACAGGCACGCCAGCTAGTCGGGCTGCTATAATACCATGAAAATTAGCCTCGGCGGCAGCGGTATGCACAATGTCTGGCTGCTCGCTTTTTATCCATTTGTACAGATATTTTATGTTGGACAACGACTTTATGGATGGACTGAGGTTGAAAACCCTTACCTCAAAACCTCTTCCCCTTATAATTTTTTCTGCATTGCCACCACGACCTATTGCCGCAAAAATATACTTGTGATGCAGCATGGTTTGATCTTCTGTAAAGGAAATATATTTTCTTTCCTGACCGCCAAAATCCAGTAATGTTGTAAGACGTATGATCTTCATTTTGAATGTGTGTAATAGCGTAAGCTACCGTATTTTGAAACCTTACTTTAGGTCTTAAGGCAATTCCTCAATCAGCTGCAAAAATGCCTAAAATAGTCCATATAAAATAATGCTGTCATCGATCAATTAAGGTATCGTGCATTGAACATGGAAAACTGCCATTCCATCCAACGAAAAATTAAAGACATTCAACGTCGCTGATTAATTGGAAGGATCATGAATTTAATACCTTTTTAAAGATTTAAATGCAATCTTTTTCTGCGTAAAAGCAAGCGTTTACTCTAATAATGTTTCTATAAATGAATGATCTAACCAGTAAATAGGCCTCTAAAGACCTTGGCTACTTTTTTATTCTTGATTCTTGGAACCATGATGCGATCGATCACGAATACCTGAGCATACACAATGGAAAAGGCGGCAATAACGACTATTGCGTATTCAATTAGAAAATGAAGATCAATTTTACCTATTAAAAAGATTAAAGGTATATGCCACAAATAGGTCCAAATCGAGTTCATGGATATAAAAACTACAAGCTTCTTTTGAAATTCATTCAGTAATTTCCAAATATCATCAGCTATATAAAATAAAAATAAAGAGAACATCAAGGCATAGGATAGATAATACGTAGATATGGGATATTTAAAGTCCTGTGTAGGAATAAGCTCCTGATTAATAATATACAAGCAAACTCCCAAGATTAAAAAAAGAATCAAGAAAAAGATAAATAGCGATTTGATACCTTTTTGAGAAAATTTGATCAAGCGCATTCCCAATAAATAGATGATGGAATAAGGTTTGATACAAAAGATAATGCTACCTAGTACATTCAGATTGCCTTGATCGACAAAGTATGCGTATGAGAAATAAACCAAAAATTCATAGGATAAGAATATAAGGATGAGAAATAAGAAAAAAACTTTATTTCCCTTTATGCGACGTTCAATGATATATAGAAAAGGGGCTATTAGCGCCACCATAAGAAATACCCTAATTATCCAAACATAGCCTATTCCCGATAAAAAGGCGTATGAGGTCACGATCTCTCTATTGCTAATCTTACCTGGCAGGAATATCTCAAATACCAAGAAGAACAGGGTTAAGAATATCCATACCGGAAACACCAATCTTTTAATCCGTTTCCAAACGTAACTCAGATACGTAATATCATTTTTATAGGAAAGCTTGAAGGAAATTCCAGAGATGAGCACGATCAACGGAACATCAAAATTTCTGATCTGTAGAAAAAACGTAGGTGTGGATGTGTGGGCTAGTATAACCATCATCAAGCCTAAAAACCTAAGTAAATCAATCGAATTATTCCTCATGTGCATTCTTAGGCTATCACATACTCAATAAACGCTGTATGTGACTATTGTAATTATGATCCAGCGTTATCACTTCTTAAAGAAGGCAATATAGGGGAAAATTCGTACGGTTAACAAGCGTGAAAGCGAATTAATAAGAGCTTTAACCTTCTATCTTTTTTGTCTTAAAGAGGAATCAATGGGAATTGATCATGGCTTAACCAAACCATGTATCAAATCACAATTATCTATCTAAATTATTTAGAATAGACGGTTGCGCTTCAATGCAACCCTTGGAAGTATAAAAAACCAATCGCTCCACGTAACGGCCTGGCGATGTCTAAATAGTAATTTTAGTTGCTGCCATTTGGATAATTTTAAACTGGATCTATTCACTTCAGTTACAACATTGCCTGACTTAGAAAAACCGATGTACTTATCGAATTTATAATTTGACCATTTGTTTAAGAAATCCTGAAATTTTAAAAGCCTGGTAAGGCGATCTGGATCATATTTTGACGAGTTTGCTGCGGTCCAAGAACTTCCAGTAAATGCGACTCTATAGACCGTCATTTGTTCTGGAACTATATAGATAGAACCATCTAAAATGGCTCTCAATTGTAGAGCACGATCTCCTACCGATATATTCTTAAGCAATTCATCAAAAGCATTGTCTAAAATATGTTTTTTAAACAAAAAAGAAGCGGTACTAAAAACCACTCCCTTTTTAAGAAAAATGTATTCAAGACTCACTTTATTAGTAGAAGATATAAATTTACTGGGAACGTTGAAATCTTTAAAACTATCAGTTGCTTGATAGAGATACTGACTGTCTGAAACTACCATATTGCAATCCTTTGATCTCCTTATTAGATCAACCTGTTTTTGCAGTTTTAGTGGGTCTGTCCAGTAATCATCGCCTTCACAAAGTGCAATGTATTCTCCCTTAGCCGCGGGAAACATAAAATCTATCAATCCATAAATCTTCTGCACCCATTGATTCTCTGTTTGAAGAAACGTTTTAATGGAGGGATTTTTATCTGCAAATCTCTTAATGATTTCTTGAGAGTTATCTTTTGAAGCATCATCAAAAACAAGTATTTCATATTCAAAATCTGTTTCCTGCTCTAAGAAACCCTCAAGACATTTTTGAATATAATTTTCATGATTATAAACAGTGCAGCAGATACTAACCAAAATTTTTTCATTTCCCATAGAACTATTTTGGTTTACAAATCAAATGAAGATTTTACTTGGATAAATTCAGATTTTAAAATACTGAAAAGGAATTGGTTTTGATACTCCCCACTTTTAAAAAGACTATGCCTTTTTAAGCCTTCTACCGAATAACCTACTTTCTCTAACATTTTTTTGACTGCGGGATGATTTTCAAGACATTCTCCAGTACACCTTTCCATGTTTAACTCTTGAAAAACATATTTTAAAATAAGAAGCGCAGTCTGCGTACCATATCCTTTCCCGCTAAAATCAGGGTGGATTTTAATACCGCTCCAAAAACAAGATTTATTGACATGATCGATATCAGAAATAGAAGTATAGCCTATTATCTGGCGAGCTTCATCTCCAGCTTCATAAATTGCCATATATATTCTATCTTGATAATCATTAAAAATTAGGTCTTCAACCCATTTTTGTTCTCTCTCCTTAGAAACGAATCTTTTATTGCCGCCAATAGAATTTTCATAATCTTCCAGGTTTCTTAGAGCATTTATAAAAGTTGAATCGGCTACCTCAAATGCTCTAAATCCTATTTTAAAGTTCATCATTTATTATTTTTAAAATTTTATTCATTTCGTCGGCGCCATATCTTTGATCGACTGGCAAATAAACTACCTCATCGGCAAGTCGATATTCCAAAGTTTGGGGTTCGCACCAATTTTTGACATTCGGCCAATAAACAGCGGTAAATATGAGCTGACTTGACAATGCTTCCCTTATAGACTTATTTTTACTCCAAAAAGGGTAAACCATCGGTACATCATCGCTTTTCAAGATATGAGTAAATTGATTGTGTTTTCTCAAGCCTTGATTTAGTAATTTGAAATTGTTACAGCGCCTATTGATTACAAAGTTATAATCTATTGATTTTAAAAGTTTTTCTGTAATTAAAGACATAGCCAAAATAGGTTGTTCCTCAAGATTTTCATCATTTATTTGAAAACTTCTATACCCAGCTTCGGCGCCTTTCTCTGTTCTTAACAAAAGATGCTCAAATCTATCACTAGAGATATCCCTTTTCATTTGCATTTGACTATTCACGTTAATATACAAATAGCCACCATCTGGAATGCCAAAAAATTTTCTTGGCGAATAAAATGTGTCGACATTTTTCAGTGGTTTGGAAAAAAATGCCTGAGAATTATCAACTATAAGATTTGAAAAATTACGATACTTATAAATTAGATCATCCTTTAATCCAAAATAATTATTTAAAATGAAACCTTCGTTCTCAGGAATATTTTCTACCTCGAGTATTGGCTCAAATTGATCATTGATGGAATAAAACTTAAATGAAATATTTAATTTCTTTAACGGCTCCAAAATTACATCACATGTAAAATAAGGTAGGTGAATTTTATCATATTTCCTTTCTCTTAGTATATACTCAAGTGCATTTCTACCGGTATTTAATTTTATAGCCGTAGGGTGATAAGTCTCGCCATTTCTTAATTCTAATTCAAAATAGCCACCAATCGCTATCATACTAATTGATAATTTTGCATCAATTTTAATGTTTCCGTTTTGGAATTGAACATCAAGACATCAATTATTGAAAGATACGGCACAAAATCGCCTTTAGATTGAGTGTAAGAGATTTCACCTGTCTGAATGAAACTTAAATGCAATCCCTCGCCCTCGAAATCACTTTTATCATAAAGTTCTTTACCGCCTATCGGGTTAATATAGTGCTCAGCATCTTCCTTTTTACAAATGTCGATAACTCGATCTTTTCCTGAAAGATGATGATTTCCATAGACTGATGAAGAATTTACAAACTCTGTATTAATTTTCAAATGCTCACAAACCGCTAGTAGGCTTCTACCAGCTAAAGTACTTATGGAGCAGGAAGAAACATTTAATACCTCTTCAATCAAAGGGAATACGTCATCGTAAAAAGGAGCTGAAGAATAATTTTGAGAAAGACTTTTGAGGAATTTTTTTTTCCAGATCGGATACATTTTTTCATTGATTTCAATGGCTCCAATTTCTCGATTAGAACTCGCTCCGGTTAGAGGAACAGTAAAAAGACTGGCGGTACCATTTATCAATATATTATTTCGGTTTATCCAACCTCCTTTTATAAAAGTTACATCATCATATAAGATGAATTTATCTACAGCATAAATTAACTGATAATAACCAATGTAAGGGAATATGTATGGTTGCATTATTGCCAAATCCATAGCCTCAATATTTTTTTAATCGTGCTATTCCCTCAAGTAACAATATTTCTTGAGCGTTGTAACAACTAGTTTTGATTATAACATGCTGTTTATCTGTAACCTCAATTACTTCTAAAATTGCTGTAACCTCATCATCGATAAATACTGGATGTAGATATTTTATATCATGACTAAGATAAACACTCCCAGGTCCCGGAAGCTCTTTAGCAAATAGGGTTGTTATTAAAGTTATTACTAAAGGCCCGTGCACAATCGGTTTTTTAAAAATTGTATCCTTAGCATAATCCTCATCAAAATGAATAGGATTAAAATCCCCACTTAGATCAGCATAGTTTTGAACGTCTGCAGATGAGAAACGCCGTTTATCAATTGCCCGATCTCCAACTTTTATTTTATTCATCATTCAAATTTATCAAATTACATATTTTTTTCAGATCAATTTCTTCCAAACCAAAATATAAAGGCAAACATAATACACGCGACGCTATTCGTTCCGATATAGGCATACTGCTACCATTTACATAAGGTATAGTATTGAGCGATGGATAAAAATAACGCCTAGGGAAAATTTTTGCTTCATTCAAACGGGACTGCACTTGTAACAAATCCTTTTCGGTTTTAAATATGATTGGGAAGTAGCTATAATTCCACTGTGTGTCCTTCCTTATCTTCATCGACTGAATTTTTGAGAAGTCCAAATGATCCCGATAATAGTCGACTACTTTTTTTCGAGCAGCTGCGATTTCAGTCATGTAGGGCAATACTGACAAACCCATTGCTCCTTGAAGTTCTGATATTTTTGCATTGATCCCCAAACCATGAAAAGCTACCGGTCCATCGTGTCCAAAATTATGGGAATAAAACAATTTATGCATAAGATCCTCATCCCTGCAGAATAAGGCTCCACCTTCTCCACAATGAAAAAGTTTTGTGGCGTGAAAACTACAGGTGCTTACATCGCCGTATTCAAAAATGGATTTGCCTTTGTAAACAACATCAAAACAATGCGCTGCATCGTAAATTACTTTAAGTTGATGTTTTTGTGCTATTTCCTCTATCTTCTCTACATGACATGGGTTGCCAAAAACATGCGTTGCTAGTATTGCCGTAGTCTTTGATGTGATTGAAGCTTCTATTAATTCTTCATCAATGGTCAAATGCTCTGGATCGATATCAACAAAAACAGGTGTGCAATTTTCCCAAATAATGGCAGATGTTGTCGCCACATAACTAAAGGGTGTTGTAATTATTTCTCCACCATCGCCCAACACCTTTAAGGCAATCTGTATGGGAAGCGTACCATTAGTCATGGTTAAAATAGAGGAAGTGCCCAAATGGGATTTGAGTTTTTCTTCCAACTCCACTACCAATTTACCACGATTTGTCAACCACTTATTGTCCCATATTCTCCGGAGATAAGAATTATATTCTTCCAAAGGTGGAAAAAATGTTTGTGTAACATTTATCATCTACTTGACTTTATCAATGGAATATAATTCAACAAACTGTTGGGCTACGTTCCTAATATTATACTGCTCTAAATTCTCAATCTCTAATTGATTTTTATAATTACCCATTAAGAATTCATCAACTGTTATATGGTTAAAGGTAGATGATCTGATACTTAAAATAGGCCTTTCAGCTAGTGCATAATCTATAAGCTTACTTGGATTCTGCACTGATGTTTCATTTTCAAGATTCAAAAGAAAATCTACCGAAGCCATTACGTCAATCAGCTCATCCCGCATGATATAATCCCTCAACTCGATTTTTCCTTGCAGCCTATCCATGTAGGGTTCCACTAAATTTATCGCGCCTGTGTATATTATAAATTTAAAATCTATCTCAAGAGAAGCAAGGTATTCCAACAGTACCCTAGGGTCCCTCAAATCTGGGTAAAAAGCTCCAGCGTACACAAAAGTAGGGCTACTATTTATTACGGCAAGGTTGGTCTTGGGTTTATTGAATCTAAATCCTTGAGGAATTACTTTGATCTTATCCCAAAATTCCTGGTAATAACCATTTTTAGCATTCTCGATGGGAACTGTTAGGTAATCTACTTTTCTACAAAACCATTTTTCCACATATTTGAAATAGAAAGGTGGATTGTTGAATATATTGCCCATATAGGGATCGCCACAATCTGCGATCCAAATTTTCGGAAAGAGCGTCGTGTTTTTCACTTTGAACCAAGCGGTTCCCCAATTAATTGGATAACTACCGCAAACCGTAATCAACAAATCAGCGCCTTTTGTCTTTTTTAAAATGGATTGCACCCTAAAGCTTAATTCAATGGTTGGGAATTCCAACAACCTTCCAAATAGCTTGCGCAGTATTCGGTCTTTTAAACCTCGCCTTTCATTGGAGCTGCTCGTTTTTTTGACGAACCTCATTTTGGGAAAATCCCTAACCTTCAAGGAATGCTCCATTTCAAAAGAAGAATAATCGTAATTGCCCAGTATGGCGTACAAAGTAACTTCATGACCAGTCCTGGCCAGCTCAATGGCCAGCTCTGTCGACCTATTTGCTCGTGGCGTCATTTCTGGAAAGATAAACGCAGTGATAATCGTAATCTTCAATGGTATCATTTCTTCTTGATTACTTTATTTATAAACGGAATAAAAATTTCTAGATAATTAAGTCTGAAGAATCTGGCGCTGATTACCAAAAGTAAAGAGAACAGAGAAAATGTGATCGTCAAATGGAGCAATAAAATATCCACATGATATATATATATATCAAATAACTTGACCAATGCGATAATGATGCTTCCGTGAATCAATAGCTTTACCAAGGTCTTTAATGGGAAAAACCTTAACACTGGCACCTTGATGAATCTTGCAGAAAGGTATACGAATATTAAAATTTTGGCTACAGCCAAAAAAATACTATTTATTGCAATTGCATAAGGAGAATCAAATAATAAAATCAAGGCGTAATCACTTGCCCATAAAAAAATCGCCAGATACATGTGAACGTACGCATAGAGCTTTGTCTTTCCATTTGCTAAAAACAAAGGAGCAAACACCACGATATTGAAAAAATTGAAGAGCAGCTTGATCTTAAAGTAGGATCCCGAAACTTCATATTTATCAGAATAGAGAAAAACCATAATATCTGTACTAAACACCAAAAAATAAATGACCAACGGATAAATTAAAATCGCGGACTTTTTCAATGCACTACGCCACGTCGTTATGAGCTCTTCTATCTTCCCACCTTCCTTGAAAAGCTTGGAAAACAAGGGCATCAAAACCACCGATGTACTTGCGGTAATCATGGTAACGAAAGGAAGCTCAGTAAATCCATTGGAAAACTCTGCAAACGTGTCTGCACCAAAATAGCGGCTGATATAAAACTCATCTGCCGTTTTGATCGCGATTCCCCAAATGCTTGCAAAAACCAATGGCAGACTATAACCAAATATCTCCTTATAGGTTAGAGAACTTGATTGGGATACAATACCCTTAAATGGAATGTTCTTAAACCACAACGCCATAAACAGCATCAACACTGATGCAGCCAGCCATCCATAAATAGCATAGATGTAAGTACCTCCAAAATAAAGCACTGGCACCAGAATAAAGGCGAGCATAATCAACCGTGAAACGGTGTTGTATATGGCGATATACATACTTTTTTTATAGGTAGAAAAAATGCCTTCAATACCTAGTGTAGGTAAAAGCAGCATGGGAATAGGTGAGAATATCCTCAATCCATATTCCAGTTCTTCATTATTAAGAAACTGGGCAATCAATCCCGATCCAAAAAAAAGAAATGCAGAAAACAGCATTCCTGCAAGAAACAGAACTTGGGTAATTTGCTTGACAATATATTTTCCTTCCTCAATTGTATGCCTAGGTAGAAAATAGGCAAACACACGAGGCAATCCCGCAGAAAATATGATCAGTAGTGAACTGTATATGTAAAGGATCTGTCGATATGTACCATACTCCGTTTTATCAAAATATCGTGACAATACCGCAGCACTTACCATGGCAAGAGCAAAGGAACTCAAGCTACCAGCAGCAACCCAGAAAGCCTGTGCCGTATTGCTCTGACCGAAAGAGTTGCTGTTTTTTACGGAATCCAATTATTTATTATTTACCCCACAAAAATCTAGAATCATTTTATCATCAGACAAATTGAGATTCTTGAATTCATCGTGGGCCACTAGAAATACGACGATATCTGCTTGATCAACCGCCTTTTGATAATTGGTCAATTTAAAAACCTTGTGATCCTCGATATTCGGCTCCACAATGTAATAGGTTTCATCCTGTGAATCCTGAAGTACCTTTTGTGCAATATATTTTGCCGGTGATTCCCTGAGGTCGTCAATATTGGGTTTGAATGCAAGACCCATTAAAGCAATACTTGGCTTTTTACCATAATCCAATTGGTATTTCAATTTTGCATTCTTGACCTTTTCTGCACACCAGAAAGACTTGTAGTTATTTATTTCACGGGCCTTTCCTATAATCTGGGATTCTAAAGGGAAATCTGCCACAATAAAATAGGGGTCAACTGCTATACAGTGGCCACCTACTCCACAACCAGGTTGTAAAATATTCACTCGTGGATGCCTGTTTGCAAGTTTTATCAATTCCCATACGTTGATATCTGCTTTGTCGCAGATGAGTGACAGTTCATTAGCAAACGCAATCTGAACATCCCGTGAAGAGTTTTCTACGAGTTTGCACATTTCAGCAGTTCGCGCATTTGTTGGATGAAGATCTCCCTGTACAAATTTCGCGTAGAAACTGGTTGCTCTCTCTGTGCTTTTTTGATCAATCCCACCAATAACCCTATCGTTATGCACCAATTCATGCATCACGTTCCCAGGCAGCACTCGTTCTGGACAGTAGGCAACGTCCAGCTTGTCCATCAATTCTGGACGCTCACTGAAAATGTAATCCCTCATCTTTTCTGTGGTACCTACCGGTGAGGTGGATTCAATGATATAAAGATCCCCATCTTTCAATAAAGGAATTATACCCTTAGTAGCAGCTTCAACAAAAGAAATATCTGGCTCGTTTTTATCCTTAAATGGAGTCGGAACCACAACAATATAAATATTGGCGCTTTCTGGAGTAGTTGATGCTTTTAGAAACCCATCAGTAACTGCTTTATGAACTGCCGTATGTAGGTCTGGTTCGACAATATGAATCTCGCCCTTGTTAATGGTCTCAACTACCTTAGGATTGATATCTACTCCAAGAACTTCAACTTTATTTGACGCTATTAGAGCCGCCGTCGGCAGTCCAATATAACCTAGACCTATCATTACTACTTCTGGATTCATAATTTTTCTTATCTACTATTACTAATGAAATCTGCAATTTTTCTACAAGCTTGTCCATCTCCATAAGGATTATGACGATTACTCATCTCTATCAGCTTATCCTCATTCTCCAATAGCTCCATAGTATGATTCACGATCAAATCGACGTCAGTGCCAACAAGAATGACCGTGCCGGCCTCAATCGCTTCTGGCCTTTCAGTGGTGTCCCGAAGAACTAGCACTGGTTTGCCTAAGCTAGGTGCTTCTTCTTGAACGCCACCACTATCTGTCAAAATAACTGTTGACCTATTCATGAGCCAAATGAAATTTTCATAGGCTAGGGGTTCAATCAACATGACATTTTCAACACCAGATAAATTTTTATTGACTGGCTCTAAAACCTTGGGGTTGAGATGAACTGGATAAATAAAAACGACTTCAGGTTTTACCGTCGCGAGCTTTTTTATCGCCTGACAAATTCTTTCAAATCCCGCGCCATGGTTTTCCCTTCTATGGCCAGTTATCAATACCACTCTTTTCTCGCCTAGTTCTTTAGAAAGCTCCTCGGCAAATAAGGTTGGCTTTTTGGAAACCTTTTCCACACTTTGCAACAATGCGTCTATTACCGTGTTGCCCGTAACAATGATCTTGCTTTCATCCACATTTTCCTTGAGTAGATTTTCTTTGGAGGTGGAAGTAGGAGCAAAATGATAATCTGCTATGCGTCCTGTGATCTGACGATTAACTTCTTCTGGGAATGGAGATAACTTGTCAAAGGTGCGCAATCCAGCCTCAACGTGGCAAACCTTTGCTCCTGCATAAAAGGAAGCTATACTTCCAGCCATTGTGGTAGTGGTATCGCCGTGAACAAATACAAACTCTGGTCGATAGGACTCCAAGATCGGTTTCAATCCAGTCAGGATCTCGGCTGTCAGATTGTATAGATTTTGATTGGGCTTCATCAAATCCATGTCAAAATCTGGCACGATGTCAAAAAAATCCAACACCTGATCCAGCATTTCCCTATGCTGACCCGTAACGCAGACCTTTACATCAAACTTATCTTTTCGCTTTTTGAATTCCTCCACCAGCGGAGCCATTTTAATGGCTTCTGGTCGCGTTCCAAAAAGAATCAATATTTTTATCATTTGCAGTATTTAAATGGAATCGTTCAATTTATCCTTCAATGCGTTTCCATATCCGCTTTTGAACAATGGTGTGATGAGTTTTTCCAATTGCTCCTTATCAATATAACCCATTTCAAACGCAGTTGCTTCAATAGATCCTATTTTCAAACCTTGTCGCTCTTCAATTACCTCTACAAATTGAGAGGCTTGCATAAGTGATTTAAAAGTACCGGTATCAAGCCATGCAGTACCTCTATCAAGTATACTTACCTTAAGATTCCCCCTTTTGAGATATTCTCTATTGACATCAGTTATTTCCAACTCTCCACGGGCAGAAGGCTCTATGTTTTCTGCGATTTTTACAACAGAATTATCATAAAAGTAGATCCCAGGAACGGCATAGTTTGACCTAGGCGCCTTGGGTTTTTCTTCAATGGAGATGACCTTGCCATCTTTATCAAAATCTACCACACCATACCGTTCTGGGTCATGGACATGATAGGCATAGATAATGCCTCCATCAGGATCATTATTGCTTTTTAATAAATCATTGAGACCAGTGCCGTAAAAAATGTTGTCGCCCAATATGAGCGCGACCTTATCTTTACCTATAAAATCCTTCCCTATAATAAAAGCCTCAGCAAGTCCATTGGGATTCTCTTGCACAGCATATTCATAATGACAACCGTATTTACTACCATCGCCCAGTAATTCCTTGAAAATGGGAAGATCCTTGGGAGTTGAAATAATCAATATCTCATTGATTCCCGCGCTCATGAGCGTGGATAACGGATAATAGATCATGGGTTTATCATACACGGGCAGCAATTGTTTAGACAAAACTGATGTCAATGGATGCAATCGAGTACCGGATCCACCGGCGAGAACTATTCCTTTCATAGTGAAGCATTTAATTTTAACAAACACTTTTCCACACTATCTCTCCAGTAAGGAATATTGTAGGAAAAGGTGTTCTTTATTTTATTTTTATCCAGAACAGAAAATGCAGGCCTGATAGCCCTAGTAGGATATGCATCGCTATTTACCGGCACTACTGCGATAGTTTTTGTGTTCTTTAAAATTTCGCTTGCAAAATCATACCATGAAGCCACACCTTGATTGCTGAAATGGTAAACACCATATTGATTAGCGTTGTTGTCAATGAGATGAAGGATGAATCCTGCAAGATCCATGGCATAAGTTGGCGTACCGATCTGGTCAGAAACTACTGAAATAGTATTTCGATTCTGAGCTAGTCGAAGCATGGTTTTCAAAAAATTTTTACCATAGGTGCTGTATAACCAGCTCGTTCTAATAATAAAATACCTGTCACAATTTTCAGCAATCGATTGCTCGCCCGCTAGTTTGGTTACTCCATAAATCCCTAATGGATTTGTAGCATCGGTTTCTTTAAGAGGAAAAGATTGTGAACCATCGAAAACAAAATCTGTTGAGATGTGTATGAGTGTTGTTCCATATTGACCGCATAACTTTGCTAGATTTCCCGCACCGATCGTGTTAATGTTTTTTGCCTTTTCCCCTTCATCCTCTGCAATGTCTACTGCGGTATAGGCAGCACAATTGATAATATAAGATGGTTGGTTCTCCTGAAATAGAAGTGTCAGCTTTTTATCATTAGTAATATCTCCTTCAGCTGTCGAAAGAAATTTATAGTTCAATCCATTAGATCCTTGATCCTTGACCACCTCTTGCAGGCATTGACCCAACTGACCATTGCCGCCAAAGACTAAAACCATGCTCATAGTTTCAAATCCTTTAAAATTGGAAGATCTGCATCTTTGCTTGAAATGATATGCTGATCCGCTGGGATTTTCCAATCTATATGAAGCGATGAATCGTCATATTTGACACCAATTTCTGATGCTTTATTATAAAAGTTATCGCATTTATAGAAAAATGTAGCTTGTTTACTCAATACCGCAAAACCATGTAAACAGCCTCTGGGAACAAAGAGTTGATGCCTATTGACATCATTTAATAATGCAGTAACGACCTTTCCGTAGGTGGCCGATTCTTTTCTGATATCAACAGCTACATCCAAGACCTCGCCTTGCAAGACACTTACTAGTTTTGCTTGGGCATGTTCTCCAGCTTGCGCATGCATTCCACGAATAACTCCATAGGTAGAATGCGACATATTATCTTGTACAAAAGCCATCTTTACACCCGTAAGGGCTTCAAATTTTTGCTGATTAAAACTCTCCATAAAAAAACCGCGCTCATCTTTGATGATGTTTGGTTCTAAAAGAAAACAACCCTCTATCTCTGTGTGTTTTAAGTTCATTGTCTGCAATTAATATCGAACGGTATTCCGCTTTCGCGAAAGCGAACTTATTATTTGTATTGTTGGTTGTAATAATCTTGATAGGCTCCACTAGTTACCTGTGCCAACCATTCTTCATTATGTAAATACCAGTCTATAGTTTTTTCTAATCCCTGTTCAAAGGTTACTGTAGGCTTCCAACCCAATTCACTATTAATTTTAGAAGCATCTATGGCGTACCTCAAATCATGACCGGGCCTATCGGTTACATAAGTGATAAGTTGTTCAGAGGCACCAGTATCTCTGCCTAGTTTTTCATCCATAATTTGGCAAAGTAACTTCACCAGATCTATATTTTTCCACTCGTTAAAACCACCTATGTTATAGGTAGCGGTGTTTTCCCCTTGATGGAAAGCGAGATCAATAGCGATGGCATGATCGATCACATACAACCAATCACGTGTATAATTACCATCACCATATACTGGTAAGGGCTTATGATGAATAATATTATTGATAAATAAGGGGATCAACTTCTCTGGAAAATGATGTGGACCATAATTGTTGGAACAATTGGAAATCACATAGGGCATTCCATATGTTTCTCCATAGGCACGTACAAAATGATCAGAGCTTGCTTTAGAAGCGGAGTATGGCGAATTGGGGTCGTAAGAGGTGGATTCGGTAAACAAACCAGTTTCTCCTAGCGATCCATATACCTCATCTGTGCTTACATGGTAAAAGCGCTTATTGGTAAAATCACCTTTCCACAATTCCTTGAACGCGTTAAGCAAATTAACAGTTCCTACCACATTAGTCATTACAAAGCTTACGGGATCGGTTATAGATCGGTCCACATGAGATTCAGCCGCTAGATGTATCACGCCATCGAACCTATGTTCTTGAAATAGCTTATGGATAAAGTCAGAGTTGGTAATATCACCCTTTACAAAAGTATAATTAGATGCATCCTCAATATCGGTAATATTGTTCAAATTACCCGCGTAGGTTAATGCATCTAAATTGACAATCGCCGTATCTGGATATTGGCTAACAAATCGTCTTACCACATGGGATCCTATAAAACCAGCTCCTCCGGTAATTAAAATCTTTTTCATATTATAATTTCTTATCGGCTCGATCTCCTAAAACACCCTTGACATCGTACAACACAGCGGTCTCCTTAGAACTAGCACTAAAGTCAAGCCTTAGAAATTCTTTATGGGCTACCGCTAATACAATAGCATCATAGGTTTCAGTTCCTAATTTTTTGATGTTACGCACTCCATATTCGTGCTCTACCTCGTCTGGATTAGCTAGCGGGTCAAAGATCGTCACATCGATACCAAATTCCTTTAGATTGGATACGACATCAATTACCTTGGTATTTCTGACATCAGGACAGTCCTCCTTGAACGTTATACCGAGTACGAGCGCCTTAGATCCTTTAACGGCAATATTTTTGGAAAGCATCAATTTAACGACTTCACTAGCCACATAGCTACCCATACTGTCATTCATACGTCTTCCTGCTAGAATAATCTCGGGATGATACCCTACTTCTTGAGCCTTTTGTGCCAAATAATAAGGATCAACACCTATACAGTGCCCACCTACCAAGCCTGGCTTAAAGGGAAGAAAATTCCATTTAGTCCCGGCAGCTTCGAGAACATCATGCGTATTGATATCCAGTTTATTAAAGATCTTCGCCAACTCATTGACAAACGCAATATTGATATCGCGTTGTGAATTTTCAATCACCTTAGCCGCTTCGGCTACTTTTATTGTAGGCGCCAAATGAGTCCCAGCAGTAATGACTTCTTTATATAAAGCATCTACCTTGATTCCGACTTCTGGTGTGGAACCAGAGGTCACCTTTAAAATTTTATCTACCGTATGTTCCTTATCTCCTGGATTAATACGCTCTGGTGAGTATCCTACAAAGAAGTCTTTGTTGAAAATCAAACCGCTCACGCGCTCCAAAACCGGCACACATTCCTCCTCAGTCACCCCAGGATATACTGTAGATTCATAAATGACAATATCTCCTTTTTTCAAGACAGACCCCACACTTTCACTAGATTTGTACAAAGGGGTAAGGACTGGTCTATTGTTCTTATCTACGGGTGTAGGAACAGTAACGACATAGTAATTACAATCAGAAATATGTTCTAACTGTGAAGTACAAAACAACCCATTGTCATCGTCATTAGTAGGCTTCAAGGCTTTTTTAAGAATGTCATCTTCTACTTCCAGCGTACTATCATGACCTGTATTCAATTCAGTAACTCGGGCTTCATTGATATCAAAACCCACAACTGGGAATTTTGTAGCAAACAATCTAGCTAATGGCAGTCCTACGTATCCTAATCCAACGACGGCGATTTTTCTTTGCATCTTTTTATTGTTTCATTTTCTTTAACTAATGGTACCGCATCAAGTGCGGCATAAACTTGATTACTGCGTAATCAAAGCGAAGTTTTATAAATTATTCCAGTACCATTTTACAGCTTCATCGATACCTGTCTGTATATTATATTGGGGATCATAGCCAATGATAGAACGAGCCTTATCAATGGAAGCCAAGGAATGTGGAATATCACCAATTCGTTCGGGTCCATAAGTAGTGGCTACATCTGCAATAGCTGCATCGTATTTGGAAAGGCTGTTTCGTAGTAAATCTACCAACAAATTCAGATCGGTTCGATCTCCATAGGCCACATTAAAAACGGTATTTTCAGCATCAGGATGCTCTGACAACATCGCTTTCTCGTTAGCTTGAATCACGTTATCGATATAAGTGAAGTCTCGCGAATACGTACCGTCACCATTGATATTGGGCGATTGTTTATTCATTAGATTCTTCGTAAACAAAGGGATCACAGCAGCATAGGCTCCGTTAGGATCTTGCTTGCGGCCAAAAACATTAAAGTATCGGAGTCCTACCGTATTTAAGCCGTAGGTTTTATAAAAAACATCAGCATACAGTTCATTCACATATTTGGTAATTGCATAAGGAGATAACGGCTTCCCGATAACATCTTCCACTTTGGGCAACGCAGCAGAGTCACCATAAGTAGAACTACTGGCAGCATAGACCATTTTCTTAACACCAGCTTCTTTACATGCGACCAGCATATTTAAAAATCCGCCCACATTCACATCATTAGAAGTAATCGGATCCTTAATAGATCTAGGAACACTCCCTAATGCAGCTTGATGCAATACATAATCGCAACCCTTGACGGCTTGATGACAGGTATCCAGATTTCGAATATCTCCTTCTATAAAAGAAAAAGACTCCATTTTCTTCAAAGGCTCAATATTGTGAGCATGCCCGGTCGCAAAGTTATCTAGACCAACGACTTGCTCGCCTTTTTGTAAAAAGTACTCTGCAAGGTTGCTCCCTATAAATCCGGCGACACCAGTTATTAATATCTTCAAGCTAAGGTTTTTGAAGGTTTCTAAACAAAGCGGCAAAGGTATGAATATTCTGAAGTATCTGAAGCTTAAAATTATAGAGACTATTCACTTTAATCTAATGAATAAGGATTTTAAAAGTATATTATTTTTGTTGCAGATACCACTTGTACATCCTCTCAACTCCGTTTTCTAGGTTTACTCTGTGTTCCCAACCTAAGCCATAAAGCTTAGAAACATCCGTCAACTTTTTCATAGTCCCATCAGGTTTATCATCTCTAAAAAAGAACTCACCTTGAAAACCAACCTGCTTTTTGATAAGACCCGCCAAGTCTTTGATGCTAATATCATGACCCGTACCTATGTTTAAATGTGTGTTTCGCACTTCATCCGTTGTTCCTGCCAAATCTTTAAAGTCCACATGTTGCATCACAAAAACACAAGCATCTGCCATATCTTGACTCCATAAAAATTCCCTCATGGGGGCTCCACTACCCCAAATGGCTACTTGAACACCATGGTCAGATAAAAGAATGCCATGCTTATCAAACACCTTAAGCTGATCCTCTTGACTAGACTGCCCAGTAACTCCTTCTATAGGCAAACGATCCAAATCTCGTTGAATAGCGCTCCAATCTCCTTGTTCTAGTGCCCTGCCTAAATGAACTTTTCTTAATAATGCAGGCAGCACATGGGACTTTTCTAAATCAAAATTATCGTTGGGACCATATAAATTGGTAGGCATGACCGAAACGAAGTTCGTTTCATACTGCAAGTTATAGCTCTCACACATCTTGATACCAGCGATCTTAGCGATAGCATAAGGTCCGTTGGTATATTCTAAAGGACCTGTCAACAGGTATTCTTCTTTCATAGGCTGTGGACATTCCTTAGGGTAAATACAGGTACTTCCTAAAAAAAGCAGCTTTTTGACCCCATGTACATAACTCTGATGGATCACATGATTCTGGATCATTAAGTTATCATGAATAAAATCTGCCCGATAGGTGTTGTTAGCAACGATACCGCCAACTTTTGCAGCAGCTAGAAAAACATACTCTGGCTGTTCCTGTTCAAAAAAAGCAGCAACCGCTACAGATGCTCTCAAATCTAATTCCGCAGAAGTTCTTGTGATCAAGTTGGAGAATCCTCTTTCTATTAAATGATTCATAATCGCACTTCCTACCAAGCCACGATGACCAGCGATATAAATTTTTGAATCTTTTTCCATGTTTTAACTTTTGAAGGTATTCCGCTTTCGTACCGCATCAAGTGCGGCATGAACTTCTATTCTTTGAATAGAAAGCGAACTATTCAAAATAATTTAAGGTATCATACTCATGATCTTTTAAAAACTGATCTTTCTGCATGAGTTTAAGATCACCTTTCATCATGTCCTTCACCAATTCAGGCAACTGATACTCGCATTCCCAGCCTAATTTTTCCTTAGCCTTGGTGGCATCTCCTATCAAGAGTTCTACCTCAGTAGGTCTAAAATATTTCGGGTCAACGGACAAAACTTCATGACCTATTTCGACCGTATATTTAGGATCGGAACAGGACGCTACATAAGCTTTCTCTTCAACGCCAGTACCTTTAAACGCCAACTCTATACCTACCTCTCTAAAGGCCATACGTATAAAGTCACGAACCGTAGTGGTCGTTCCCGTAGCGATAACCCAATCTTCAGGCTCATCGGCCTGTAGGATCATCCACATCATACGTACATAATCCTTAGCATGACCCCAGTCTCGTTGAGCATCTAGATTTCCTATATAGAACTTGTCTTGAAGACCTAAAGCGATGCGAGCTGCGGCACGGGTAATCTTACGAGTAACAAAAGTCTCCCCACGTATGGGAGATTCATGATTAAACAGGATACCATTACAGGCATAAATCCCGTAAGCCTCCCTATAATTTACGGTAATCCAGTAAGCGTACATTTTGGCAACCGCATAAGGCGATCTAGGGTAAAATGGAGTAGTTTCTGTTTGTGGAACCTCTTGTACTTTCCCGTACAATTCTGAGGTAGAAGCTTGATAAATCCTCGTTTTCTTTTCCATTCCCAGCAATCGCACAGCTTCTAGAATACGCAGGGTTCCCAATCCATCGGCGTTACCGGTATATTCAGGCATCTCAAAAGAAACCTGAACATGACTCATCGCAGCAAGGTTATAAATCTCGTCTGGCATGATACTTTGGATCAATCGGGTCAAATTGGTGCTGTCCGTCATATCACCATAGTGCAGAATAAAACGCTGATTTTCTACATGAGGATCTTCATACAAATGATCAATCCGATCGGTATTCAGTAAAGAAGAACGTCTTTTCAGTCCGTGGACGGTATATCCTTTTTTAAGCAAAAACTCACTTAAATAGGCACCGTCTTGACCTGTGACTCCTGTGATTAAGGCTATTTTCATAATTTAAATTAATGTTTGAATCCGCGCTATTCTTATTTCAAATTCATGCTTGGATCAACCTAAGTGTTTTGTTCGCTTTCGTGAAAGCGAAATTATCCTTTGCCTATCGCAAAGCCTGTGAATCCTATTTTTTCTAAAGCAGGCATGTCTAGAATGGCCCTACCGTCAAAAACAAAGGCAGGTTTCAACATGTTTTCAAAAACGCCATTCCAATCAATCTCTTTAAATTCATCCCACTCGGTCATGACGGCCACAGCGTGAGCTTCATGGAACAACTCATCGTAATTGTTGACAACCGTTACTAAGCTTCTATTTTTGGACTCGCTCCTCGTATTTAAATAATCCAAATCTGCATACACTTGCTCTGCAGTAACTTTTGGATCATAAACAACAATCTCTGCCATTTCGCTCAACAGATAATCGGCCACATAAATAGCTGCGGACTCTCGAGTATCGTTCGTATCCTTTTTAAAGGACCAACCTAAAAGAACGATCTTTTTACCGTTAACGGTATTATATAACGTGCTAATGATTTTTTGTGCGAATCGGCGTTTTTGATAATCGTTCATCTTAATGACTTGATGCCAATATTCGGCGACTTCCTGTAAACCGTAGGTTTGACACAGGTATACCAAGTTCAAAATGTCTTTTTGAAAACAAGAACCACCAAAACCAACACTGGATTTTAAAAATTTAGGTCCTATTCTCGAGTCTTGTCCTATAGCTCTTGCGACTTCATCCACATCAGCTTCAGTCGCTTCACACAATGCACTCAAACTGTTGATACTGGATACCCGTTGAGCCAGAAACGCATTAGCCGTGAGCTTAGAAAGCTCTGAAGACCAAACGTTGGTCAATAAAATACGTTCCGTTGGAATCCAGTTATTATAAACATCGTGCAGCGCTTGCATGGCTTCTTCACCTACAGGGGTTCGCTCACCACCTATCAGGACACGATCCGGTTGCAGCAAGTCTTGCACCGCAGTACCTTCTGCCAAAAACTCTGGATTTGACAAGACTTGAAAATTAACGCCATTTCCTGTACTGGAAAGAATGGATTTCAAAGCCTCAGCCGTTCGGACTGGTAAGGTTGATTTTTCTACAATGATCTTATCTGTGGTAGCCACAGCAGCAATTTGGCGAGCGCAAAGTTCAATGTATTTCAAGTCGGCGGCCATACCTTTTCCTATTCCATAGGTTTTGGTAGGTGTATTAACCGATATAAAGATCATGTCTGCATCTTGAATGGCTTGATCTACATGAGTACTGAAGGTAAGGTTACGACCGCGAGCTTCAGCTACGATATCAGAAAGTCCTGGCTCATAAATGGGTAACTTATCTAAGTCGGCATCATTCCAGGCAGCAATGCGTTGGGCGTTTAAATCGACAACATGAACCTGTATATCAGGACACTTTGCTGCGATGACGGACATGGTAGGACCTCCTACATAACCCGCACCAATACAGCATATATTTTTTACTTTCATTTAAATTCTATGTGATTCTGAAAAATTCACAAAGCTGGCAGCATCAATTCTACTGTCCTAACTTTATTCATTCTACATTATTATAAAATCCAAAATTACGGTTTATATAAATAAATGATTTTATCAAGTTGTAAGTCATTTCATTTATTAAAGTTAATTTCAGATTAACAGGCCTCCAAAAAAATTTAATAAAAGATGGCTATTATGCTAACAAACCAACAGAAATAAATAAATATCCAGTCTTATAATTTGTCCACATCAAAAAAGAAAGGCTTATGAAAATACAGGATTGTCCAATATAGTTAATTATTAATTTTAGATATGTTTTAATGCTTGATTTGTAATACCTATCAGATTTTATTGCCATATTCCTAATTGACTTTATAAATAATAGTTAAATAGCCCTTTTATCATCAATTTAGCATGCTAATCATTACAACAATTATATATTTGCTCCTTGAAAGCAAAAAAACTTAACATGAAGAAATTATTATTTTCAGTTTTATTACTAAGTGGAATGACCGCAATGGCTCAGGATACTATGATGAATGATTCAATGACTGATGATCGCACAGCAGATCGCGAAGTTATACCTTACAATCAATGGTCTTTAGACCTTGGTGTAGGTGTACACAAACCTGTTAATCCTCTTGCCCCTGGCTATTTTACCAACACTCCATCTTTCGGACAAGCTGATCTTGGTGTAAGATATATGATCAATGACAAATTCGGTTTGAATTTAGACCTTGGATACAACCGTTTTGAAGGAGATGATGAGAGTCTTCCTTTTAAATCTCATGCCTACAGAGCATCTATTGAAGGTGTTATCAACATTGGTAATGTAGTCGGTTTTAAGGAATGGACCAATCGTTTCGGACTTTTAGTTCACGGTGGTGGTGGTGTAACTTCTCTTTCTTACGCAGAACCTAATGATATTGATGATAGAGATCAGATGTTGAATTTTACTGCAGGTGTAACTCCGCAACTAAGATTAAGTGATCGTGTAGCTTTATTCGGTGACCTATCCATTTTTGGGCATGTTCGTCAAAATCTTACATTTGATGGTACACAAAGTGTTGACAATTCAGTACGAGGATTTAATTCCTTTTTAGTTAATGCATCAGTTGGTATTTCTTTCTACTTAGGTGGAAATGAAGTTCATGCTGACTGGTACGATAATAGTGCTGATTCAAGACTTGATGATCTTGAAGATAGAGTAGCTCTTCTAGAAACTAACAACGCAGATGATGATCAAGATGGTGTACCTAACTATTTAGATCGTGATAATACTACCGAAAGTGGTGTACGTGTAGATACTAAAGGTCGTGCATTAGATCTTAACAAGAATGGTATTCCTGACGACATGGAATCTGCTCTTGATGCTCGTTATGCTATGAAAGGCGCTAATGGAAGCAACGGCGGTGACACTGACGGAATGATTGAGAAATTGATTAACGATGGTTATGTGAATGTTTACTTTGAGTTTAACAGCACTAAGCCAACTCAATACTCTTTATCTTCTATCAACTTCCTTGCAACTTATATGAAAGACAACCCAGGTGCTTCTGCAAGCTTAACTGGTTATGCTGACGAATTAGGTTCTGATTCTTACAACCAAGATCTTTCTGAGCGTAGAGCTAAGATGGTAAATGATATTCTTGTTGCAACTGGTGTAGATGCTGGTAGATTATCTTATGAAGGTAATGGCGAAGATGCTTCTGTTGAGAAGTCTAGCTCACCTGCAAGACAATTAGTAAGAAGAGTGAAGTTCCAAGTGAACAACTAATCTTAGAAATAATATTAAATATGAAAGGGCTGCCAATTGGCAGCCCTTTTTTTTTATGCTTCCAATTTAAAAACCTTTCCATAAGAAAAAGAGCTACATCAAGACAACACCTGAATTCAAATTAATTCAAGCCTTAGCATCAAATACAACCTTCTTATTTTTATACAGATAGACTCAGCGCAGGGTAAAGTAATTCAATACCATCCTAATATGATTACCAGGTATTATGGTAAATAAATTACTTTGATAAGTTGACATAATTAGGAGATACTAGGGAGATGCTTAAGGGGTAATGTATGAGGAGCGTGTGAGAAGAGTATGACTGACTCGACTAACACACGACTCTCATTCGACTAATACTCGACAAATTAGTGTGCAACAGTATAGAACAGTTATAGAACTAGTATGATAAAGACTGGTTTGTACGACTAGGTATTTAAGAGCGCCTTAGTCGTTGTCAGGCCTGAATACAAAGGTATGTACCTTTCACTTCCTATCTATGGTAAGATTAAGGCACAAAAGTACCCATGGATTATAGGCTTGTAAGTCATAGATAGTTTGAACTCTATCGGGAAAAGCTTTTAAAGAATCCAACTACAAGCAAGCCATAGCTATTAAAAATACGGTGATGACCGTTTCATAATGCGATTATCTTAGTATTTAATTGTACAAATGCTTGTACTGTGCTATGATCTATTCCTAGATCTCTTTTGAATATTTACTTCTTTCCTTCAATATATTCATCAACCAATTCTTCCAATAAACTCAAAGGAACAGATCCGTTAGTCAACACTACATCGTGAAATTCTTTGATATCAAATTCATCACCTAACGCAGCTTTAGCTTTGGAGCGCAATTGTACAATTTTATTCATTCCAACTTTATATGCCGTTGCCTGTGATGGCATTACTATATGACGTTCCACCATTTTGACAGCATCACTCTCTGCATTTGGGGTATTTGTCACATAGTAATCAATACCTTCTTCCCTACTCCATTTTTTGGAATGGATTCCTGTATCTACAACTAGTCTGCAAGCGCGCCATAATTCCATGGCGAGTCTACCAAAATCAGCATAAGGATCTTGATAAAATCCAATTTCCTTTGGAATTAGTTCTGAATAGAGTCCCCAACCTTCTACGTAGGCTGTATGAAATGAGTGTTTTCTAAACTCTGGAATACTATCCAATTCCTGTGCAATTGCAATCTGCATGTGATGGCCTGGTATTCCTTCATGATAAGCAAGCGCATCCATTTGATAGGTAGGCATAGCTTTCATGTCATATAAGTTCGCATAATAAGTTCCTGGTCGGCTGCCATCTGCAGCAGGTTGCTGGTAAAATGCCTTTCCAGCACTAGCCTCTCTAAATTTCTCCACAGCCTTTACTACAATATCAGCTTCGGGTAATGTATTGAAGAGCTCAGGAAGTTTTGCCTTCATGACATTTATTTTGGATTTTGCTTCCCTTAAATACTTAGCCTTTCCTGAATCTGTATCTGCATAGTAGAATTGTTCATCGTCACGCATGAATAAAAAGAAATCCTGCAAAGTCCCTTCAAACTCTACCTGTTTCATGATCTCTTTCATCTCATTATTGATGCGTTCTACTTCTTTAAGACCTAATTCATGAATGTCGTCTGCAGTCATGTTTGTTGTCGTTGTTCTTTTAAGAGCGTATTGATAGAACTCATCACCCTTCGGGAATTTCCAGGCACCATCTTCTCCTGTAGCACGCTGTTGTTGATCTGTCAATACGGTAATCAATGACTCATACGCAGGTTGCACGTGATTGATTAACGCATCATCTGCTAATTGTTGAAGCTCTGTTTTCCGCTTTTTAGTTAAGTCTAGTTTCTTGAGCTTATCGCTAAAATCTGCCGAAAGTGTACTTTGTTCACCTACATCACTAAAAGGAGTGCCGGTAATTACATTGCGCGAATCCTTAAGAACTTTCTCAAAAACAAACCGCGGTAACATCACACCATTAGATTCTCTAATTGACAAATTATTCACCAACTCCTCAAACAATGGCTGGATTCCTTTCAACCGTTCAATGTAAGCCAGCGCGTCTGACTCATCACTTACTTGGTGCATATTGATCAAAAATGCAGGGATTTCTGCCTGCATTCCATGCATCTGATTCACCGGATAGCTGTACAAACGGTAATCAAAATCGGCTATTTTTTGTTCTTGTTCGCTTTTATAGAGTCGGTAACTCAAGAGATCTTGACCTTCCAATGCAGCTGTTTCTACTTCCTTATTGAGGTAATTTAATCGGGATTCTGCAAGTTCTTTATCCTCTAGATCTCTAGCAGATGAGATATCCGTCCACTGTCCATAATTGGTTTTGATACCCATTTGGGTTTGCATTTGTGGATCCCTAGCAAGGTCTTTCTGAAACTGTTCTTCTAGCCAGTCATTGAATTGATTAGAGATTTGAACTTGTTCCGCTTTCGCGAAAGCGTGATTCTCTTTATCATTTTTACAAGATCCCGACACGATCAATAAGGCAAACAACGCAATTTTTTTCATAGCAATATTATTTGTTCAAACCAGATTCCAACCATTTCTTATAGTCATCCACATCTGGCGTGTAACCTACAGGTTCTACTAGATCATTCCCTTTATCATCGACGATCGCATAAAAGGGTTGGGCGTTTACCTGATATCTTTCAATCTGAAAATCACTCCATTTATTACCTACGGTCCTGATCTTTTTACCAGTAGTATCAGAGATATATTGATTTTCTGGCTCCAGATCTGCTCTTTCATCAACGTACAACGAGATCAAAATAAAATCATTTTTGAGAAGATCCTTGATAACGGGTTCTCCCCAAACTCGCTCTTCCATCTTACGGCAATTCACACAAGCCCAACCAGTAAAATCAATCAAAGCCGGCTTCCCAACTTGATTTGCATAAGCGAGACCTTCTGTATAATTATCGAAAGTAATGATATCGTGAACGCCTAAATGTGCTCCATCTGGTATCTCAATCTGGGCAGTACTTGCATTACTTGAGAATCCGTAAGGTGATTCACTATAGGTCATAGGCGGCGTGAAACCGCTAATCAACTTGAGCGGCGCGCCCCAAAGTCCCGGAATCAAATAAAGCGTGAAACACAGCGACAAGATCCCAAGTAGCAAACGCCCAACCGATATCGGCTGGTCTTTATCATCATGAGGCAAGCGTATCTTACCAAATAAGTAAATCGCCAAGGCTCCGAAAATGGCTATCCAGATCGCTATAAATAATTCACGTTGCAACCAACCTGCCTGCCAAACTAGATCTGCATTAGACAAAAACTTAAAGGCAAATGCCAATTCCAAAAATCCTAAAAACACTTTCACGGTATTAAGCCAGCCACCTGATTTAGGCAAAGCGGTCAACCAACTAGGAAATATAGCGAACAACGCAAATGGTATTCCTAAACCAAAACCGAAACCAGCCAATCCAACAGTCAATGCCGTAGCACCACCATCTGATGATAGCACACTTCCCAAAACACTACCTATAACTGGGCCTGTACACGAGAATGAAACCAGCACCAGCGTTAAAGCCATAAAAAAGATACCTATCACACCACCGATATTTGAAGCCTTATCCACCTTATTGATTAGGGATGTAGGCATAGTGATCTCAAAAGCTCCAAAAAAGCTGATCGCAAATACCACAAAAATGATAAAGAAGAAAATATTCAGATATGGATTGGTACTAAACTCGTTGAAGATATCTGGCGAGATGGATTCAAATAAATGAAATGGTAAACTGCACAGAACATAAATGAGCAGTATAAATAAACCATAAAGGATTCCCTGAAATTTTCCCTCAGTGTTTTTTTCGTTTTGCTTCGTGAAAAACGATACCGTCATAGGGATCATTGGATAAACACATGGCGTCAGTAAAGCTCCAAACCCAGCCAATAAACACAAAATGAAAATAGTGGTCAAATCATTTTCATTGTCTTTCTCAATATCATCGCTTAAGCTTGCTTGAGTTTCATTTGATTCCTTCTCCTGTAAATTTGATAAATCTGGAGCTGTAGCAATAAGCGGTTCGATATCATTGTCATAATATTCACCTATAATGTTAGCTACATCTTCATCCACCACAGCTTGTGGATCGATCTTAAATACTAGAACTTCTGGTGATGGTGGTAAACACTTCTCATCATCGCAGGCTTGATAAATAGCTTCGGCAAGGATGTAGTCAACATCTTTATTAAGTAGTCTTACTTTTTGTTTGAAGATGGCGAAGTCCTTGAATTGGTAGACATCTGCTCCAAAAACTTCTGTGTATTCCTTATAAGTTCCTGTTTCTTGATTAGGCCCATCCAATTGAAAGCGATTGTCAGCCTCGTAGAATCTAAATTCTGTTGGGATATTCCCTGCACCAACTGAAAATTGTGAGTAAATGTGCCATCCAGGCTCCAACTGCGCCGTAGAAACTAACTCATAGGTATCATCGCCCAAATCATTAACCTTAACACTCCAGCTAGCAGGATCTAATATTTGTGCACTTGATATAAAACCAACTGACACTAAAAGTGCTAACAGTAAACTCTTTATGTACTCCATGTAATCTTTTTAATTTCTCTGGTCTGTGGCTTTATTGCGTGATGTTTACTAGATCGCAAGCCTAATAACCAAATTATTTTTGAACCCGATTCCAGAACAAAGCAACGCTCTTTTTCCAATCGGGAAATCTTTTCATTAATCAGGATGTCACTCACTAACTGCGACCCTTTCATCCCATAAGGCTCCATCTTATCACCATGTTGCCACACCCGTAAAGTTAACGGATAATCCAGCCGTGACGTATCCAGCAGCAACACATTTTTAGCCAGATTAGAATTGAGAAACGTTATTGAATCCTCTGGATTTACCGTTTCTATAGTTAGTTGCGCATCATCTACTTTGACCGCTGTAGTTTCTGGCAACAAATACCAGGTTGCCGTTAATAGATCTTGATTTCCCTCCAACCTCAACAAATCGCGATCTTTCAGCAATGTGTATCTATCGTTCTTCAGTTGCTTACCCGTTTCTGCATCCAGCAGTTGAATAACGTCTTCCACTTGGGAGAATCCGTAAGGATGCAACAGATAAAATAGATATTTAGAATACCCATCAAATGCCTTAACCTCATCAATATGAATTTCAAAGGCAGTGTTGTTGGGAGTTGTCACGCTTTCGCGAAAGCGTGCTACCGCATCATCCACTATACTTCCAGCATCATTGAGGTAGGACAGAGTTTTGGCAAAATTCATTTTCAAATCCGGCAAAGCGTTGTGGAGCAATGGCAATACTTGATTGCGCAACTCATTGCGCTGGTAAGAGTTACTGGCATTGCTAGAATCCTCACGCCATTTTAATTCGTGCTCTTGAGCATATTCCAAAATTTGATCTCTAGAAAATGGGAGCAACGGTCTAATGATATGCTGATTCACAGCAGGAATTCCCTGCAGTCCAGCCAGTCCAGCGCCACGATTCAGATTGATCAAAAATGTTTCTATCTGATCATCTAGGTGATGCGCCGTTAGAACGCTGTTCAAATCATTCTGCGATCGTAGATCCTCGAACCATTCATAACGCAGATCCCGCGCTGCCATTTGGGTAGAAATACCGCGCTCATTTGCAATCGCCTTAGTATCAAAGCTAGATCTGTGAAGTTTGATATCATGGGTTTTGGCTAGTTCGATCAAGAATTGTTCGTCACCATCACTCTCCACGCCACGCAAGTTGAAATTACAATGGGCCCATTGCGCTTTTATACCTGCGTACTGGAGCAAATTTCCTAAAACCACACTGTCCAATCCACCACTTATGGCAAGCAAATGAGTGCCGTCAAACAACTGCGGAAACGTAACTTTTATATGATCGACAAACGCCTGTAGCATGCTGCAAATCTAAGAAAAAGCAATGCCTTGTGACTTAAGAACCTGCATCAATGCGGCAGCTTTTATCAGGCATTCCTCATACTCTGCCTCGGGAATCGCAGAAGCTGTTATAGCGCTACCAACGCTAACGGAAACAACTCCTTTCCCAGCATTGTAAAGAATGGTACGAATGACAACATTAAAATCAAAATCACCATCAGGTTTAAAGTAGCCAACGGCACCACTATAAACACCACGTTTGAAAGATTCCGTTTTTTCAATGATTTTCATCGCGCTAATTTTAGGTGCTCCAGTCATGCTTCCCATAGGAAAAGTTGCTTTAATCGCATCGATTGCAGAAAATTGCTCACCCAACTGTGCCGTAATACTGCTAATCATATGATGAACTTGAGGAAAGGAATACAGCCCAAAAAGTTCTGAAACCTTAACACTACCTCGTAGTGCAACTCTGGATAAGTCATTGCGCACAAGATCGACAATCATCACATTTTCTGATCGTTCCTTTTGGTTTTTGAGCAATTCTTGTTTGAGCTGCTCGTCTGTCGCACGATCTTTGGATCTAGCGGCTGTTCCTTTTATAGGTTGAGAAAGTAATTTGCGACCTATTTTTTTAAGGTAACGTTCTGGACTGGCACTGATAATGAAATGATTATTACATCTAGAATAGGCAGCAAATGGTGGTTTGCTACTTTCATTCAAATCTTCAAAAGCTTTTAAAGAATCAATTTCAATATCTCTAGCTAGAAATTGTGTACACAAATTAGCTTCATAAATATCACCTCGCTGAATGTGATCTAAGAATGATCTTGCTTTCTTTAAATATTCTAATTTGGAATCAGTTGCTATAAGGTAATTTTGTTGCTTGTAGCTTTTTGGAGCATCCAGTTCTTGCTGTAGGATTGATTCTAAAAGTTGTTGGATTACCTCTTGATCCTCTTCATACACATGAAAACTTACCTGCTTCTCTCCTATTTCAATTACCGTTTCAGGAATAAAGAATTGTAAATCTGGAAATTCTAATTCGTCTGAATTTTTACTTTCTAATGGTTCCAATTCGTTCTTCAGGTCATAGCCTAAATATCCAAACAACCAATCTTCATGCTCTTCTTGAAAATTTTTTAATTTTTCAAAAGCGTTTCCAGAATCACAGCTTATCACATCGATTGCACCTATCCCACAAAGACAGCTATAAGTAGAACCGTCTGCATCATTGCTATCCAAAAATGATATATAGTTTTCTTCTTCAAAAAAACGCAGTAAGCGCTTTTTGAAGTCGGCCTGATTTTCAATGGAAAAGCTATGGGACGTTCTCTCGTTGTTCACGTGGCAAAGGTAAATTGGATTGCTCCAACTCAAACAATAGATCACAAAAAACCCGATTAGACGTTCAAATCAAATCGGGTAAATTATGTTTTCGTTGTTCTTGATGGGTTAGAACCTGTACTGCAGTAATCCTCTTATGAAGAAAGGAGTTCCAGGTGTAAAATGAATTTCTTCTACAGGTGCGGCTTCATTCTGTAATCTGGACTCTGTAGCAAATTGGGTCTCGTTCCATTCTACATCAAATAAATTCTGAATGGCAACACCTAATCTTAGATTATTGCTAATATCATAGTTCACATTCAAATCTGATACAAAATAACCTTCTGCAACGATACTGTTGTCTTCATTTGCAGGGCGATCACCTATGTATCTATATCTAATACCAGCATTGAACTTATTCCAATCCTTTAAACTCAAACCACCGGTAGAAGTATATCGAGGAGCCAACGGAATTAAATCTGCACCATCGGGCTCACTGACCGCTCTAGCATGTGCATAATTGAGGTTCCCATCAAAAAAAAGATGGTCCGTAAGCTGATACCTAATTCCCAAATCATAACCATAACGTTCCGTTTCACCGCTAGGCTCTACAATTCCAGCATCGCCCACATACACAAATTCTTGTTCTAAAAACAAATACCACAAAGCGGCATTTACAATCATACGATCAGTCGGTTTCCAGATGGTTCCCAGGTCTGATCCATACGATTTAGGTAAAATATCATCTGCTGTTTGCTGCAGAACCACTCTTGTATCATTACTGTGAAAACCAACTCCGTTTTTGAAGTACAACTGAACGTCTTCATTCACTCTGTAATTGAAATTTAATTTTGGTAGTAAAGCGGTTTCTGATTGTGCTTGAGTGTCATATAAAGTGGTGAGTGCATCCTTGTAAGTGAATTTGAAACGTTCTAAACGCAAACCAGCATCTATCAAGAAATCATTGACATACCAGGTGGCACCAACAAATCCCGAAGTGTTCGTTTCATTAATATCTCCTAGCTGAATGTTCTCCAGAGTTGTTCTACGATTTAATGTTCTGGAAAGCTCACTACCTTCAGTTCTATCATTTCTTAATCTGATTCCTGCAGTCAGGTCTAGCTTATGATTAGATAATTGAGTCGTATAAGTATATGCCGCATCAAAACCTGCAAGATCACGCGATTCCTGTTGCTTGATCTGATCACCGTTAATTGGATCTTCTAGGAAAAATGTAAAATTAGAGAACAGCAAAAAATCGTATTTGGAATAGTACAAGTGCGTACTAAAAACCTCATTATCGCTCACCTGCATGTCATAATTGATGTTCACACTCGTGCGTGAGGTTTCTCCACCTTCAGTATCGTCAATCGCTCCAAATCTTCCTATCAAACCACGATCTACAGCACGTTGTGGTATTTGACCGCTGGCATCCCATTCACTATCAAAGTGAGAAATACTGATGCCCAACTCATTTCCGTTATTTGAGATATGGTTCAGTTTTCCAAACAGATTGACTCTGTCAAAATTTTGTGGGCTATCAAATGGTCCATCAAAAGTCAAATACTCCGTAGCGATGTAAGCACTGGTATTCGTGTTATCTAAAACTTGAACCAGTCCAACGTAACGTTGATAATTAAAATCTCCAATCTCTGAACTTATTACGTTTTCCCGCACATAATCCATCGTGCGAAAATCCACATGACCAGCAGTAGCAAAGTTCCCTATTTTCTTATCATAGCTTCCTTTGCCATACGAGATATTATCAATCGTCTCTGGAATGACAAAGTGCAAATCTGCATAACCTTGACCGTGTGCGTGTGACACCATATTGACCGGCATACCATCGACACTTATAGCAACGTCAGTACCGTGATCGATATCAAAACCTCTCAAAAATAATTGCTCTGCCTTACCACCACCTGCATGCTGGCCTATAAATAATCCTGGAACGGACCTGAGCACCTCTTGGGTTGATGTGACGGGATTCACTTCAAAATCTGCTTGTGTGATTGTATTTAATACATCGACTTCGTTTGTCAAGCTTATGGCATCAAGGTCAATCGCAGCATACTCAAGAACAATTTGTAGCACCTCAGCCTCGTTTGTTATCGCTTTCGCGAAAGCGGAATATCCCAACTTAGAAAACCTCAATTCATCACCTTCTTCCACTTGATCGATAGCAAAATAACCTTTTGCATTTGTGTGCGTGTGTGTTCCAGACTTGACATGCAGCACGTAAACATCCTTCACTGGACGGTTGTCAGTATCGACGACCGTACCCGTTATGGTGTGCGCCAGAATGAAATTTGAGAATAAAAAAACTAAAACAAGAATTGCCGATTGCATATTCTTTTGTGCAGAAAAACGGTGTTTCATTAGTCAGTGGTATAGTTGTAATAAGTACGTGCGAAAAAAATGTTTCAGTTTTGAAACGACTGTTAAAGAAACCGTAAAGTGACTTTTGAAAATGGCTATAACAAGCTAGCCAGCTTCTAAAGCTGGCTAGTGAATTTGATTTAATAGTGTCTATTATATGTGTAATGCGCGATCCTCAGTAGCGGCAAGAGCTGCTTCCTTCACGGCTTCGGCATACGTTGGGTGTGCATGTGACATGCGTGCGATATCTTCTGCACTGGCACGGTATTCCATCGCGGTTACGGCCTCTGCAATAAGGTCTGCAACACGAGCACCAATCATGTGAACTCCTAACACTTCATCGGTTGTTTTGTCTGCGAGGATCTTAATTAATCCATCTGTATCGCCAGATGCTCTGGAACGACCCAAAGCACGCATAGGAAACTGACCTGATTTGTATTCAACACCAGCTTCTTTAAGCTCTTCTTCTGTTTTTCCAACGCTGGCAACTTCTGGCCAGGTGTAGATAACATTAGGTATCAAATTGTAATTGACGTGTGGTTTTTGACCTGCCAGAGTTTCGGCTACAAAAACACCTTCTTCTTCTGCCTTGTGAGCGAGCATGATACCACGAACTACATCACCAATAGCATAGATGTTATCGACGTTGGTTTTCATGTGCTCATCCACTTCTACCTGTCCACGCTCGTTGATCTTGATACCAGCAGCGGTAGCATTAAGTTTATCAGTATAAGGACGGCGTCCCACAGAAACTAAAACATAGTCTCCTTTGAATTCTACTTCTTCTCCTTTTTTATTTTTGGCGGTAACTGTTACTTCATCACCGTTGCGTTCCACTTTATTAACCGCATGAGAAAGATGAAATTTCACACCTTGCTTTTTCATCACCTTCATTAATTCTTTAGAAAGTGAACTGTCCATTGCTGCTGCAATGCGATCGAGATATTCTATTACAGTAACCTCAGCACCTAATCTTCTATATACCTGACCTAATTCCAAACCAATAACCCCACCACCAATGATGATCATGTGTTTAGGTATTTCCTTAAGTTTTAAAGCCTCAGTAGAAGTGATAACTCTTTCCTTATCTAGGGTAATGAATGGTAAATTAGCCGGTTTAGATCCAGTTGCAACAATTATATTTTTTGCCTCGATAGTTTGCTCTTTCTCACCATCGATCTTGATATGAGTAGCATCTACAAAAGAACCCATTCCCGTAAATACATCAATCTCATTCTTCTTCATCAAATAAGCCACACCATCACAAGTTTGAGAAACAACGCTTGCCTTGCGGGCAATCATTTTTTCAAAATTGATCTTGATATCGCCAGGTATTTCAATACCATGTTCTTCAAAATGCTTTGTTGCATCTTCATAATGGTGAGAAGAATCTAGCAAAGCTTTAGATGGAATACAACCTACATTTAAACAAGTTCCTCCTAGGGTATCATATTTTTCAATGATGGCTGTTTTCATGCCTAATTGTGCGCAACGAATTGCCGCCACATATCCACCTGGTCCAGAACCTATTACTGCTACGTCATATGTACTCATAACTCTATTTTCTATGTGTTAAAAAGGATTGCAAAGATAGGAAAGGCATATTAGATTGTAGGCTCTTCTTCCTGCATTTCACTAACTGATTTAGGCATCTTGATGCGCTTGTGATAAGGTCTGATGATAAGCCGTGCCGCACGATCAAAATTGAAATAGTTATACGTCCAATTCAAGAATACCACAATCCTGTTGCGTACGCCAACCAAGAAGTATAAATGAACGCCTAACCAAGCAAACCAGGCTGGAAAACCACCTAAGGTATACTTTCCAATATCTGCTACAGCGCGATTTCTTCCTACTGTGGCCATTGATCCTTTATCAAAATAGCTGAATGGTTTCATTTCTTTACCTTCAGCCATGCGAATCAAATTTTTTGCAAGATTATTTCCTTGCTGGATAGCTGGCTGTGCCACTTGTGGGTGACCATGAGGGAAATCATCTGTTTTCATTAGGGCGATATCTCCTACGGCATACACGTTTGAAGTTCCTTCCACTTTATTGAAAAGATCCACTTTGAGCCTGTTTCCTTTTTCGGTAATCATGGAATCTGCAAAACCAGTGGGATGTGCACCTGTGACACCAGCGCTCCAGATAAAAGTAGCCGTTTCTAATTCCATACCACTTTTAGTAGTCACTATATCATCTTCATAATTGGTGACCATTTCTTCTAGGTGAATCTGAACTCCTAATTCCTTTAAATACTTATAGGCTTTTAAAGAAGCCTTGTTACTGAATGGTGGCAACACCTGATCTGCTCCATCCAATAAATGGATCTCCATGAAATCTGGATTGAGATCTGGATAATCATTTTTTAAAACTCCGTTTTTGAACTCGGCAAAGGCTCCTGAAAGTTCCACACCTGTTGGTCCAGCACCAGACATCACGATACGCATGAGTTTCTTTTGCTCTTGGACATCGTCCGTAATGGTGGCCTTTTCAAGATTTTGAAGCATGAGACTTCTTATATCTAAGGCTTCTGGCACAGACTTCATGGAAAGTGCGTTCTCCTCAATTTTATCGTTCCCGAAGAAATTGGTTTTGGTTCCCGTGGCAAGGATCAAATGATCATAATCAATCTCTCCTATGCTTGTGGTAATGGAATTTTTTTCAAGATTGACTTTCTCGACTTCTGCCATTCTGAACAAGTAATCGTGCGTTTCATCTACGATGCTTCTCAACGGGAAAGCGATTGAATCTGGCTCCAAGCCGCTGGTCGCAACCTGATATAAAAGTGGTTGAAAGGTGTGATAATTATGCCGATCTACTAATACGACTTGAAATTTGTGCTCTGTTAGCTTTCGCGAAAGCGTAACACCTCCAAAACCGCCACCTATAATAACGACTCTGGGATTTTGACTAGCAGGAATCTGCATGGTTGGATTTTTTATAAAATTAACCCACGATGACCAATATCGACCTGCGCTTAACAATCTTTTCATAACCTTGTAACACAAAGTAATATTGAGATACTAATCCTTTAACCAAACCCAACCAGTGAGTTCTCAACTAGAAAAGGAATTTGTTGAACAGTTAGAAACGAACCAGAATATTGTCCATAAAATCTGTAGGCTCTACACGGACAATCAAGATGCTCACAACGACCTGTTTCAAGAAGTAACGATACAATTATGGAAGGCTTATCCCAAATTTAGGGGTGATTCAAAATTTTCAACATGGATGTATAGGGTTGCCCTAAATACGGCAATCACTTTATATCGTAAGTCTAAACGACGTGTGCAAACGCAGCGTTACGAGACGGTTGAATTCAAAATTGAAGACACCACTGAGGATGATGAAACGATGGAGCAGCTCACCTTACTGTACGGTGCCGTAAAGCAATTGAATGACATTGATAAGGCGCTGGTGTTTCTATATCTAGAAGATAAAAATTATCGAGAAATAGCAGAAACATTAGGAATAAGTGAAGTAAATGCCAGAGTGAAAATGAATAGGATCAAGACTAAATTAACGAACATTATAAATCCATAATCATGGATCAATTAGATATATTAAAATCAAAATGGCAGTCGCAAAAAAGCGATTATCCATCCTATACTGCAGAGCAGTTGACGTTATTACTGGCTAAAAAATCCAGTAGCATCGTAAAGTGGATTTTTTACATAGGTATAGGTGAGTTTGTGTTATTGACTCTTTTCAACATTTTTTACATGGATGGAGAAAATGTTCAACCGTTTGTTTCGGCTTTAGGTGAGCCTCTATATTACGGTTCCTATGCTTTTAGTTACGCAGTGGTCCTTTTCTTTATTTACAGATTTTGGATGAATTATAAGAGTATCTCTGCAGATCAACCAGCGCGTAAATTGATGAAGAACATCTTGAAAACCAGACGCACCATGAAGTGGTACATATGGTACAATCTTATCTTTATTATGATCTTTGGGATTGTAGGAGCCGTAATGATTTTATTTAATTCTCCCGAATTCTCAGAGGTCATTAATTCTGCAGAATTTCAAGAGCATAAAGTAAGGTTTATGGCTGGCTACATCACAGTAATGGTACTGTTCTTTGCCATTTTCTGTGCTCTTATCTATGGAGTATACAGTCTGATTTATGGAATTCTCTTGAAAAGGCTCAAAAGGAATTATGAAGAGTTGAAGAAGATGGAGGTTTAAAATGGGTATGATCATTAATAAAGCTTGATCTGTATTATTAATCACTGCCATTTCATTTTTGTACCACAGACTTATCTATTCTTAATCAATAAGCAGGAACTTAATAGCCTGACGCGCTTTATTATGCCTTTAAATTATTTCATACGACCTATTCTGGCTTGTAGTTCAACGTATTACCACGCGGTACATAACTTAAACTAAGTAGGTTTTCATTGTATTCTAACAGAGCATATTCCAATGTTTCATTTGAATTACTGATCGTCAAATAGGTAATCATCGCTGCATCAGGATCTGTTTCATTAACAGGCTTTCTTTCCACCTTATAATCATAAACATCTCTGGGGCTTTGGTCTGTTCCTTTGTAGAACATGATCCATTTGTCGTCACGTATTTCAATGCCTGAATTTGCATCTTCTGTACTTATCCACCTACCATTCTCGAAGTTTACGATAGAGTCATCTTCTTCATCATCTGCCGTTGAAGACATTTCTACTGGTGATGTAATTTCTTCTTTGGTGGACTCTTGGTCAACCTCTGACTTTTGATTGGTATTGCATGCTGCCGTAATTAGAATGATGATGATCAAAGTGCTAATCTTAAATAAAAATGATTTTTTCATGGTTTTAAATTGCCTTAAACAAGAGTTTAATAAGTGAGATTGATATAAATTAAAAAAATGTATTCTAAAACCGCTATGGGTTTGTTGACCATAAAGCTGCGCTCTTCATCATGGCGCGACGTGGTAACTTCAATCCAGCGACAATAAGTTGTGCAAAATCTTCTGGCTGTAAAACGCTGTCTTCTGAGTCCTTATCTGCTATTCCTAATTCCACCGTCATATCTGTTGCGATCGTACTAGGAGTTAGCGTGCATACTCTAATATTTTCTTTACGAACTTCTTTCATCAAAGATTCTGACATGCCAATTACAGCAAATTTTGATGCCGAGTAAGCAGATGTATTGGCATTACCAGAAAGTCCAGCGGTAGAACTTACATTGATAATATCGCCCTCGTTTTTATCGATAAGGTGTGGCAAAACTTCTTTAGTCATGTAATACATTCCCATCACGTTGGTCTGTATAATCTGTGACCACTGCTCAACTTCCATATCTTGAAAGCTACCGAATGCCGCGATTCCCGCATTATTCACAAGAATATCAACAGATCCCAATTTACCTATAAGATTAGCAACACTATTTTTCACTTCTTGATAATTGCTTACATCAAATGCAGCGTAATGCGCCTTAACTCCTAGCTGCTCCAACTCTTTCACGGTTTCTTGCAAGGCAGTTTCATCTCTTCCAGTCACCGCTACATCTATACCTTCTTTTGCAAAAGCAATAGCTGTTGCTTTACCTAATCCTCTACTGCCACCGGTAATAATGGCTTTCTTATTTTTAAGATGACTCATATTTAATTTTAAAATTTATTAATTAATTCTGCCTAAGACTCTATTGGACAGGCAATGGCGTTTTATTTAGAGTAAACGTCATATCTGAAATATCACCAGTCGCTTCATTGATTCTGGAATTGGTGTAGTATAATTCGTTGTTATAGATACTAAAGGTATCTGCCCAGCGTACTTGATCGCCTTCTAATAATGTTTGGATCGAACCATCTGGTTTTCTGTATTGGATTTTATTGTTCTCTAAATCGGCAAAATAGAGGTTGCCTTTGCTGTCTAGGATCATACCATCTGGAGCTCCAGTTTTATCTTCAAAAACAACGCTGTTTTCAATAGCTTTCTTGCTTTTTGTCAATAAAGAATCTGTAGGTATTGAGTATAAACTATAAGCCGTTAGAGCATGATAATACAAGCGACCATTGACCGCATCTAGAGCAATTCCATCAGAATTGATAAATCCTTCCCATTTATTATTATCAAAAGTTAGATAGGATTGTTCTGCTTTTGTGGATTGATGTTCGTTCAAAATTCTTCTGGAGTTTCCAGTCTCACGATCCAATACGATCAATCCCGCATGACCAGAATCAGTCAGATAGATCAAATTTTTGATAGGATCAATTCTCAAATCATTGATATAGGAATCTGGGTAATAAACAGCATCGTCTAAGATGTAAGTCTTTTTCAACTCGTCTGATTCTAGATCAAAAACGTAAATGCGTGGTGCATCCAGCACTTCTTGAAATTTCACGCTTCTTGTATCGATCACGTACAACTCGTTTTCAAAAGCCACAACAGATTGAACTCCTACGAATTGATCTGACGCTGTGGGTTGGCCAATTTCCCAACTATTCCAAGAGTCGTTAGGAAAACTTTGAAGCGATTGATCTGCCTTGATTTCAACAACAGAATTTTCAACGCCTTCACGCCATCTAGGGAAATTGACAAATGTGCGTCCATCACTCGCTACGGTGACACCAGTAACTTGTTGACCTTTAAAACTTGCTACTTGAGTAACTGATTGTGAAATCGAATCTGCAGGTTGGAACTCTTCTTTTTCAGTATTAGAGGTATTCGTCTCTTTACAAGATATAATGGTTACTAAAAGTACAAATACGGCAAAAAGATTTTTAAGTAAGTTGGTCATGGGTTGGATTTTCAAAAAATAAAGGAAGCATCACGAAAAGGATAATCGCTTACCAAATAATTAAATCCAAAGTTAGAAAGCGACAAACCTTTACGATCCTAAACCCTTCATAAATCTAACAAAGCAATGTCCAGATGATAAACAGCGTTCAATCTTGCTAGGTCTGTATGGTAAACGCTTTCGCGAAAGCGAGATCATTCACCCGTATTCCTGCAACTAGTAGCAAAAATTGAAAAAAATCCAGAATAAGAACAGGCACTTACAAATTCTCTGGCAAGATCACTAGACTCCTGAACAATGCCGCTTTTGCCTCGAACAACTTCTTTTGAACTTCCAGTTGTTTCAATTGGGCCTCTATGAACTTAACTTCCCGTGTATTGATTAGAAAAAGAGAACTGTCACCTAATTCGAATTTGCGCACTTCTCCATTGAGTAAAGTGGCGGTTCCATCAGTTAGTGATGTGGCGATGTCCAATTGCCGATTGTAACCATCCAACTCTGCAAAAACTGAAACTACTTTGTTGCGCAACATCAAGGTCTCTGACTGTAGGCCGTATCGCGCATCTGCAATCTTGATTTTGGCAAGACGCAGATCGCCACGTTCCTTACGGGTAAAAATGGGATAGGCAAAGGTCAATCCAGCTTTATAGTTTTCCTGAGTGATGGTATTGAATTGATCATAATCTGCTGTAATGAAATTATAATCCACGGCGATTTTAGGTAGTAGTTTGTTAGCCTTTAGTTGCCTATCAACATCCAACTGGTCCAGTTTGAAGTTGAGCGCCTGTATTTTAGGGTGATTCTCAATATTGAATTCTGACAGGTTAGTTCCCAGCAATCCCAGGGTCACATCAATAGAAATATTGAGGTCTTGCTGTGGTATCACTGTAGGCTGTAATTTAACCGGGACACCATCCAGCCATAAATAGTTGGATAGTTGTAAACGGCTTTTTATTTCATTTACTCGTGCCTGTTCCAGACCTAACAATCTGTTCTGGGTTGCCACGCCGGCCTCAACCGTATCAATAGCAGCGACATCACCAGCACGTGCACTAATGATAACGCCTCGCTCTCTAATGATTGCAGCGTCTAAAATGTCAATGTAAACTTCTACTTCTTTAGTCGCTCGCCACCATTCAAAATAAGCCGTCGACGCCTCATACAAAATCTCGTTGACAGCAAGATCCCGTTGCGCCGCATTTTGTTGCTCAAACAATCGTGCCTTGCGCAAGGTTGCCATACGTTCATTAATCCATAAACCTTGGCCTAAATTCACTTGAACTCCTGCACTGTAAAGACCATCTTCTGGAACGGTAAGAGAAGGATCCAGGAACTCACCTTGATTACGTTCTGCTCCAGCTTTGAACTCAACTCCATACCATGTCGGAATCTTGAAAACTCCAGATAACTCGTCGTAATATTCCGTACCCTTGAAATCCTTGCGGCGGTAATCGACTTCAATTTTTGGATCAAAACCACCTCGCGCACGCAGTAAATTTGCCTGACCTTCATCAAGCAAAAGTTCCGCTTGCTTAGCAACTGGATGATGACGTTTAACGTAACCTAAATATTCAGAAAAGCTTAAAACAGTCGTATCCTGAATGATTTGTGTAGGTGGTTGTTGATGAGTTCGCTTTCGCGAAAGCGAGCTAGCATCCACCTGCATCACTAACAAAAAGCCTATCAATAGTGTGAACCTCATTCTATTTTTTGGTTTTTAGAACGCCATTGGCATTTTCTGGTTGGTAGTAATTTGCCGGGAAACCATTAAGCTGACGCCACAACTCGTACCACACGGGAACATCATCCAGCAAGGCTATAGTGTAGGCACCAGAACCTGGTCGCAAGGCATCTGGCCACTCGTGATCCTCATCTTCATCTGGTGCGAGCAACACTCTGTATTTACCATTAGGGCTGATAAAAGTTTCCACGGCGACAATCTCTGCACCATAGGTACCGTAACTGGCATTAGGCCATCCTGAAAACACAATCGCTGGCCATCCATCAAACTGTACGCGCACTTTCTCACCCACATAAAGCAATGGCAAGTCCAGCGGGTCTGCATAGGTTTCTACAGCAAGGTCATAATTTGCTGGCATGATATTGACTAATGGTTCACCTTCTTTAAAAGTTTCACCTAGTCCAGCAACTATTGCTTTATTGATATAACCATCCTGAGGTGCAACTATGAAAAGCATGCCACTACGTATGCTATAGTTACTACGATCATTTTCCAGTTTACTTACCTGCGCGGCCACATCGAGCTGGGCAGATTCTGCACTGAATCGATCGCTTTGAGTTTTGGCAATTTTCTCTGCATATTCCTGCTGCAATCTGTTGATGTCAATCCTTGCATTGATGACTTCATTACGGCTTTTCAAGAGCTTCTGTTCTTGAGAAATAAGTTTTGCTTGAGTTTCCTGTAGTTTCAAACGCTTTTGTTCCACATCAACTACAGACTTAAGACCTTCCTCCTGCAAGGTTTGTTCCCGAACCAGCTGTCGTTGTGCAATTTCTATATTAGTGCGTGCGGCTTGTAGGTCAATGCTATCACTAGTAACTTGAAATCTCGCTTGCTCAATTTTATTCTGCGATTGCTCCAGTTTGAGACGCAGCTCTGATGCTAGAGCACCAGTCTGTTGATTAAGTGCATTAATCTTTTGGCCGTATGCGTTAACGCTGCTGTTTTTAGCATTGATCTGTTCGCCAGTACGCTCTACAAGTAAAGGATCGAAATATTCGCTTTTGACCTCGCTTATCTGTAATATGGTATCTCCTTTTCTTACCCTATCACCTTCACGCACAAACCATTGTTCCAACCTACCTGGAATAGGCGATTGTAATGTTTGTGGTCGCTGTGCTGGAGTCAAGGTCGTTACCGATCCATTCCCTGTCACCGTTTGAGTCCACGGCATAAAGAGAATAATGATCAACACTATAGAGAATCCCGTGAGAAATCTATTGAAATATTCAAAATGCGTTCTATTAAGCACTCGTTTACCAGCGGAATATTCATTGAGATCCAGCCTGTCGATGAGTTTATTTTCTGAAATATTCAACATGATTAGATCGTTTTATCTGTTATGATTCTACCGTTTTCAAGCGATACTATTCTACTACAATGATCCAACCATCGTGAGCTCTGGCTCACGACTACAATAGACCATCCATTTGATGGATCTGTCAGGAACTTCATGATGCGATCGCTTTCTTCTGGTTCAAATTGATCTAAAGGATCTTTGAGTATCAACATTTTAGGCTTCCTCACGATGCTGCGCGCAAGGACAATTTTCTTACCAACGGTATAACTTATTTGTTTTCCCTCAGGATAAATAAGTGTGGCTAGACCTAGTGGTAATAATTTGAGGTAAGGTAGCAGCCCAACTTTTTCCATGGCCCAATAAATATCCTCATCAGAGATATTAGTATCACCAAAGGTGATATTATCTCGCAAGGTTCCTTCAAACGGAGTTTCTTCAGCCATGGATTGACCTATATTGGATCTGTAATAATTGAGATTTACTCCGCGTAAGTTGGTGTTGTTTAGATATACATTTCCTTCTGTAGGTTCAATGATTCCTGCAATAAGTCGCAGCAAGGTAGATTTACCGCTACCATTGGGACCATTGATCACAACGGAGCAGTTTTCTTTCAGCTTCAGGGAAATGTGATTCAAAATTGGAGCGGTGCGATGTTCTACGGTATAGGTAACATCCTCAAGTTCCACACTGAAGTTCTCTTCTGCTTTAAAAGGTTTCTCACCTATGCCTGACTCCATTTCTTTATCTACAACTTCACCCAGCTTCTCCAGTGATGTTAGCATATCATAAAAAGATTCCAGCCCTGAAATTACTTTTTCCACAGCGCCTATAATGATAAGGATAATCAACTCTGCAGCTACAAACTGTCCAATGTTCATCTCTTGATTAAGTACAAGAAAACCACCAATGATCAGCAATCCAGCGGTAACCAGTACCTTGAAACCTATCAATTGTATCGCCTGAACTATCAATACCTTAAAGTGACTCTCACGATACTCTAAATATTCTGTAGTGAGTATATTGTTGCGGTCTACTGCATGTGATGTGCTACCAGAAAGCTTGAAACTAATTATGGATCTGGCTACTTCTTGCAACCAGTGCGCTACCTTGTATTTACTCTTGGACTCTTGAAGACTTGTTTTTAATCCTTTGTCTGCTGTAAACTTGAAAAGGATAAAACCCAAAGCCAACAACAGCATTCCGTAGGCAATAAAAAATGGATGGTAGAAGGATAATAGTATCAGTCCAAAAATGATCTGTAAAATTGCCGTAGGATAATCTACCAAAAGTTTTGAAAGGCTTTTCTGGATCGTTAGTGTATCAAAAAAACGATTGGCCAACTCTGGCGGATAATTATTGCGCAGCTCGCTCATCTTAATTTTGGGAAAGCGGTAGGCAAACTCAAACGATGATCTCGTGAATATCTTTTGCTGGACATTCTCTGTAATTCTAATTTGCATGAGCTGTAAAACACCTCCAAAGGCAACTCCTAAGGTCACTACTACCACAAGCAATATCCACGATGTGGTAATCTGGGCACCTTGAATCAAGTTGATAATTGCCTGTATTCCCAATGGTAGGGACAGACCAACTAGACCAGCAAAAATTGCGTAATAAAAAATTTGATAAACATCTCGTTTATCCAGCTCCAGCATTCTAGTCAAGCGCTGCCATGCGGTCAGAATATTCTTGTCTTTTTTCATGAAGGATTTACTGTAAGGTGAATAAGATTTAGGAAGTAGTCTGTAGGTGTGACCTTTTGATTACAGTCCGTTAAGGCTTTAAAATGTCGTTTGAGAAAATGCTGATGTAAAGAACCTTCTATAATAGTACTACTCAAACTTGCGGCATACTCATAATTAGGGTTTACGCTAGTAATCATGTCTCTCAATCGCAACACCAGTCGCTTGTATATAGCGAAATAACCGTTTTTGTTCTCTTCGTCTACTTCCTTTGTCAAATAGGATTTTGAATATTCCTCTACTACAATCTTACTCAAGGTAACCTCGTCCACATGACCAAAGTTCATATCCTGAACAACTTCCCGAGTCAGAATGGACACACCAGTTTCCAGCCTTGCTACGGGATCTGCAATGGTCATCGTTTTAATAATAAGTTGGTATTCCATCCAGCTCCAGTACCATGAAGTGAGGTACAACAGCAACTTGTGTTTATTTTCAAAATATCTATAAATGGAGCTTTCATTACTACCTATCTCCTTTCCCAGCTTGCGAAATGTAAATTGCTCAAAGCCCATCTCATGAATCATTTGTATGCTATGCTGCACAATCCTACGACCCAAATCTGAAGATTCAGGATCTTTGAGAAAAATCATCTCGTTAATTTCTACCTTCAAATTCTTCAGTAGCGTGTCCATAAGTTATTTCTAGTTTGCGAAAGTAATAGTATTACTATTAACTAATAATATTATTAGTTTTATTTAACAACTGTGGATATTAGAGAGGACTTTTTTGTGATCGCTTTCGCGAAAACTAACTGCATTTTATCTCTATTTTTATTCAATGATCAATACGTTAGAAAAATTAAATCTTGCAGAAAAAAAGGCGGCGCAACTGTTTCAGGAAATTGAGAAGCGGTCGATTATTAAAGCTGGAATTACCGAAAAACAAATCAATACCCACGTTTTTGAACTAGCCGAAGAGTTATTTGGCATCAAAAAATACTGGCATAAAAGAATCGTACGCGCTGGTGAGAACACCTTGCATCCTTATGATGAGAATCCACCTGATCTAACTGTTAAGGAAGATGATATCGTGTTTCTGGATTTTGGACCAATCCTGGAAGAATGGGAAGCAGACTATGGACGCACGTACGTTTTAGGGCACGACAGAACTAAAAAACGACTAGCTGACGACAGCGAGCGTCTATGGTATATTGCTCAAAAATATGCTCTTGAGAATCCTGGAATAACAGGATCACAGCTTTATCAGTATTGCACAGATCTTGCGAAAGATGCAGGATGGGAATTTGGTGGACCTATCGCTGGACACTTGATTGGACATTTCCCACATGAACAACTCGATGGTGAGGAAAAGACCAATTATATTCATCCAGAAAATCACATCCCGTTGAATCAATTGGATCAATCAGGCAATCCCAGACACTGGATTATTGAGATCCATCTTGTTGATCGGGATAAAAAAATAGGCTCCTTTTTTGAGCAACTGGCAATGTAGCTTTTTATAAAAAAAAATAACCATCGATGTTGCGATGGTTATATCTTGTAATTCTTATATTTTCTACTGAATCTCTGCAGTAAGACCAGCTTCCAACAACATAGAGCATCTAGGTTCTAGGTCACTGTATTCACCGGTTTTCACGTTACATTTTCCTTTATAATGCACAATTAGACTGCATTGTTCTGCTTGAATCGCTGTGTGGTCACAAGCCTCAACAAGCATATCTATAACGTGGTCAAAGGTATTGACCTCATCATTGAAAAGGACGATCTTGTTCTCGACTTTTTCAGCTACCTCGATATCCAGTTCTGGAAGTTCCTGTGTGTACGTACTCATTTTCATAATGGTACAAAATTAAAAAATGTTGTTGTTCTATGAAATTGCTTTAACTCAAATTTACTTTTTAAGGAAGATAGGAGCTATCCAGTTGTCTTTTTTCCTGTGGCTCAAATACTCCATTCCAGCCTGTAGACAAGCGCTTTTAATGGCTTCTAGATCTTCTTCATAAAAACCGCTAAGTAACAATTTGCCTCCTGATGAAAGGCATTTGGCATAAGTGGGAATATCGGTTAACAGTATATTGCGATTGATGTTTGCGATGATGATGTCATAGTATTTGTCCTGCAACACCTCTGCACCACCCAGAATCACCTCAACTTTATCTGCGTTGTTGCGTTGCACATTTTCTAGCGCATTCTCATAACACCAGGTATCAATATCGACAGCATCTACGGCAACAGCACCTCGCATTTGAGCTAGAATAGCGAGGACACCAGTACCACTTCCCATATCAAGAACTTTTGTATCTGTAAAGTCCAATTCCAGAAGGTGCTCCATCATCATATACGTTGTCTGATGATGACCAGTCCCGAAACTCATTTTTGGCTCAATCACGATATCATAATCAACATCGTGCTTCTCGTGAAATGGTGCTCTTACTTCACAGCGATCGTCCACCATGATGGGTTCAAAGTTCGATTCCCATTCATGATTCCAGTTCGTTGGTGGTATTTCCGCTTTCGCGAAAGCGATATCAACAAAATCATTTTGCAGGATTTCCAGATCGTTCAAGATAGTATCATGATCCAGATCCTTTTGAACATATGCCAGCAAACCATTGTCAGTTTCCATGAAACTCTCAAATCCAATGGCACCCAGTTGCGCTGCAAGTACATCATTCCAAGGCTCCAAAGGAGTTACCGTGAATGTATATTCTACATACAGCTGATCTGTCACTTTTGACATCTAAAAAGCTTTTGCAATGGCAATAAAGGAGTCTGCATCAAGCGACGCACCACCTACTAGACCACCATCAACGTCTGGTTGTGCAAATATTTCTTGAGCATTTGCAGGTTTTACACTACCGCCGTAAAGGATACTCAACTTATCTGCCGTTTTATCGCCGTACTTATCTGCAATAAATTTTCTTATATGATGGTGCATTTCTTGAGCTTGATCTGGACTTGCAGTCTCACCGGTTCCTATTGCCCAAACTGGCTCATAGGCAACGACTATCTGTTTCCATTCCTTAGAAGATAGGTCAAAAAGAGCCTTCTCAATCTGGTCTGTTACTGTTTTGAAGTGGTTGCCCGTATTGCGTTGGTCTAGGTGTTCCCCACAACAAAACACAACGCGCATACCTTTATCAATGGCAGCTTTAGTCTTTTGTGCTAGGTCCTTATCTGTTTCAAGAAATACATCACGACGTTCTGAATGACCTAGAATAACAGTCTTGATTCCAACGCTTTGTAGCATATCAATAGAGACCTCGCCTGTAAAAGCACCATTCTCATGTTGTGATACATTCTGCGCAATGACCTCAATAGGTGTGTCCAGTGAATCATTGAAAGCGGCGTATAAAAATGGATGTGATGGTGCGATCATCACTTCACAATCCAACTGCTCTGGCAATTGCTTCTTGATGTTTGAAATAAGTTCTTGCGTCATGGGAAGATCGCAATTCATCTTCCAGTTTCCTGCTAGTATATTGTTTCTCATAATTTTATTTTTTGCATCACGGTAGTTGGTATTAATCTATCCATCACATTTTTGAGCGATGGCTCGATGACCAAAAATTTCCATGAGTCTGTTGAATTTGATTTTATAGCGATAGCTTTTTTGAGGTTATTGATCATGAAAACCTCTTGCTTATTGTCAAAGCTGATGGTTGAATCTGGTAATGATTCATTGAGCATATCCACGATGAACTTTGTGGTAGAATCTCTGGATTGTTCATCATCTGTGGCGTCAAACAGATTGATATATTGCAGGTCAAATTTCTGACGAAACTCAAACGGAATGTATGATTCATCGCCGTCGATAATTTTACTGTCTACACTGGTTATTTCTACTGCGTTAATCTTGACCTTTGTATCTGCGCTTTCAAAGGTTTGCTTCATTTGTTGAACCAGTTTTTCCTTATTATACACATCAAACAATTGGTCTGGCATGTAGCTCGTTGCCTGAGTGTATTGCCTGCTTTTAAGTGCGCTGGCATACTTAGCAAAATCAGCTTTCAACATAGCTTCGTCGCTTTGTGAAAACCCAAAAAGGCTTGATACAAGAAGTATTATTAGTAAAGTTTTATTCAATGGTATTTAGTTTCTTAAGTGATGATTCTTCAATATTAACTTACCACAAAGATATTGAACTTAAAATGGTTTATGCCATTCGGCAGATTGTAGCCTCTGAATCAATCTAGTTTCACGCGTGGATCTAACCATACATAAACAATATCCACAAGGATATTGATCAGAATAAATAGCGTTGCAATGACTAATACAGCACCAGTAATTACGGGAAGATCCAGCGTGTTTAACGCTTCTACAATCTCCTTTCCCAAACCGTTCCAGTTGAAAATATATTCAACAAAAACGGCTCCTGCAAGCATACTGGCAAACCAACCACTTACTGCTGTGATAACTGGGTTTAAGGCGTTTTTAAACGCATGTTTTGTGATGACTTGGTATTTAGTCAAACCTTTGGCATAAGCGGTAACTATATATTCCTGACTCATGACTTCCAGTAAACTATTGCGCATAAGTTGGCTAATGACGGCTAGCGGTCGTATTCCTAAAACAACGGCTGGCAATATCAAATTGCGCCACTGAAGTTGCATATTCTCACCATAGTCATCCAGTTCATATAAACTACCACTCATTCTCAATCCTGTATATTCATGCCACAAATAGCCAAACAAAAAAGCAAATATGATCGCGCTGAAAAAGCTGGGAACGCTCATTCCTATCGTACTGACCAATTGTATCGTTTGATCTATCCAGTTTCCTTTATTCAATGCAGAAATAATTCCCAACACCAATCCTATCATCAAGGCAATGATGATAGCAACTACTGCTAAAATGATGGTGTTAGGCAAAGTCTCGCCTATCACTCGGCTCACTTTCTTACCCGATTTTTGAAACGATTCTCGTAAATAAGGCCATTTGAGCATCAAACTTGTTTCTCCCATGGTCATGATCTTCAAACCGGTATACTTGCCATCATTATAAGTGAAGTCTTTTTGAGGTGTCGAGTGCACCGATAGCGGACTCAGATCATTTAGAAAGTACAGGTATTGTTGACCCAGCGATTGGTCAAAGCCATACTTAGCTCTTACTGCCGCGAGTTGTCCCTCACTTTCATTTTGACCCATCATCATTTGGGCTGGATCTCCTGGTAACAGATAGAATAATAGAAACACAACCGTTACTACTCCATAGAGTGTAAGAATGGCATACCCTAATTTCTTAAGCAGATAGCTTATCATAAATCCATTTCCTCAAAATCATTCCAATGCGATTTGGCAGTAACGACTCCGTTTTTCAATAACACAACTCCAGGATTGGAACGTATAACCGTTTTAAGAGCTGTGCCATCTGTGGTGTAGAAATTTACATCAAGTCCGTAGGTGGATTTAGCCTGATCTGCTTCCTTAGGTGCAGATGAACTCAAAGCTATCACCCTGTAACCTGAGGCTTTCGCGCGCTTAATAATTTGAGGCAGCTTGAGCATCCCGCGATTCTCTGTATTATTAAGATTATACATGATAAGCAGCGCCACCTTGGGCTCATTTAAAATCTCTTGAGTAATATCGCCTTCAGTTTCAGAATTGATGGCAAAATCATGAATGGGTGGTTCATATCCTTTTTCAAGAAGTCTGGTTTCAACCTTGGTATAATTTGGTCTACCTTCTGGTGGCGTTCCTTTAGTGGTGATGATTTCTTCATTACCATTTTCATTATAATACCAGTCGTAACCATAAACATCAGGTCGCTCTGGGTCTGGTTGCATGGCCTGATTGATGTTGGTTCCAATTTTATAACCTCTAAAATCAATGATAGGCAGATGCATTAAAACGTAATAGGCAATCCCAAAACATCCAATGGTTACCAGCATCGTAGTCACCATTCCTGTAAATTTTTTGAAGATAGGCTGTATTAGGTTCACGTTCATAAAGAGAATCACGATCATAAATAGCAGGATCACATCCTTAGTGAAACTTTCCCACGGTGTAAGCGGTATAGCATCTCCAAAACAACCACAATCAGTTACCTTATTGAAGTATGCCGAGTAAAATGTTAGAAACGTGAAGAATATGATCATCAGTAATAGTGACCACACGGTAAACTTTCTTTGAAAGGCTATAAGCAACATGACGCCCAGAATGACTTCTAGAATCACCAGAAAAATAGCAAGAGGCAATGCAAATGGTTGCAAAAACTCTAGACCTAGAACGGCAGCCCCAAAATATTCATCCAGTTTAAAACCAAAACCCACAGGGTCGTTGAGCTTGACCAATCCACTGAATATAAAAAGAACACCCACAAAGACTCGACAAATACCAACCAGTAATTTCATAAGAATAGAATTACCTCAAAGATAATAAGCTTGAATCAAGTAATAGTTCACTTCTCAAATCAAAAATCCCCAACCGGTCAACGATTGGGGATTTTATTAAAACTATAAGTTTTTATTTAACGTCCATCAGTTCGACGTCAAATACAAGTGTTGCATCTGGTGGAATCACTCCGCCAGCGCCTGCGCTACCATAGGCAATGTGCGATGGTATCACAAATCTAGCTTTGTCTCCTACCTGTAGCAATTGGATCCCTTCATCCCAACCAGAGATCACTTGACCTACACCTAGTTGGAAATCGATCGGTTTTTTACGCTCAAAACTGGAATCAAAAACTTTACCGTTAGGCAACATTCCTTTATAGTGAACGCTGACCATTTTTCCTTTTTCTGCTTTAGGTCCAGCCCCTTTATTGATGATTTTATATCTCAAACCGCTATCTGTTTTGTCAAAACCAGCAGCGATTTCATCCAATTCCCCTTCCGCTTGTTTTCTGGCTTGTTCCTGACGTTGCAACGCTGCACCAGTAAACTGACGAAAAGCCTCTACTGCGTTGTAAGACTCAGCATCAGCTCCTTTGCGTATAATCTCAACGGTCTTGATCTCATCTCCTTGAGCTATGGCATCGACTACATCTTGTCCTTCTACAACCTTACCAAAAACCGTGTGCTTGTCATCCAACCATGCCGTTTCTATATGAGTGATAAAAAATTGTGACCCATTGGTTCCAGGTCCCGAATTAGCCATACTTAAAACTCCGGGCCCTTCATGACGCAATTCTAAATTAAACTCGTCATCAAATTTATAACCAGGATCTCCAGCACCAGTGCCTTGAGGGTCGCCACCTTGAATCATAAAATCAGGAATCACTCTATGAAATTTCAATCCATTATAGAATGGCGTTCCCTGTGGTTTAGCGGTGTTTTCTAAATTTCCTTCTGCTAATCCTACAAAGTTCCCTACTGTTCCTGGGGTTCTTTTGTAGTGCAGTTGAAGTAGTATCTCTCCTTTTGAGGTATTTAATTTGGCAAATAATCCGTCTTCCATGTCGTAATTTTAATTGAATTGCAAAGTTAAGGGTTACAACCCCTATTATATAATCAATAAAATCTTAAGACTTGATAAAGAGTTTTTGGATAATATCGCTTTCGCGAAAGCGAAATCATTCGACCATAGGCTTCAACTAGAACTTAATTAATTTCAAATTATCGAATCTGAAATTAATCGTTCTAATTCCCAACCTCACTAATAAACTTCAAGCGATACAAGCGTATCTCTTCTTCTTCATACTCTCCATCAAATTCTTCCATGGCAGCATCAATATGATCATTTTCTGCTTCTAGGAAATAGGCATGTAGATCTTCCTGTTGTTCTTCGTCGAGCATCTCGTCAACCCAGTAACTTATATTCAATTTTGTACCACTAAAAACGATGCTTTCCAACTCGCTTATGAGTTCCTGCATTTCCATGCCTTTAGCATCTGCGATATCTTCAAAAGAGAGTTTACGGTCAATACTTGTAATAAAATACAGTTTGTTTCCAGACTTTGTTCCAGTGGATTTAATCACAAGATCATCTGCTCTAGTGATATCATTATCCTCAACATATCTGGCGATAAGCTCCACAAATGGTTTTCCAAATTTGCGGGCCTTCCCATCACCTACACCATGGATGTTAGCCATTTCCTCCAACGAAATAGGATACTTGGTAGCCATATCATCAATGGAAGGATCTTGAAATACTACGTAAGGCGGTACTTCTTTTTGTTTCGCAACTTTTTTGCGAAGTTCCTTCAACATCTTGACCAGTTTGTCATCAAGAGCCGCTGCTTTTCCTGATCCAGCAGGCATGGAATCTTCCTGATGATAGGTATGGTCATCACTCATCATAAAAGTCTTTCCAGACTTAACGAATTCGTGACCAGCTTCAGTGATTTTCAACGTGCCGTAGGACTCAATGTCTTTTCTAATATATCGGGCGACCATTACCTGGCGTATCAATGCCGTCCAGAAGGCTGCCTCTTTGTCTTTACCACTACCAAAATATTCATGGGAATCCAGTTTATTAGCAGATATCATCGCATTGCTCTTACCTACTAGTATCTTGACAATGTCTTTTGCCTTGTATCGCTCACCTGCTGCATCGATCACTTCAATTAATTTCTTGACATCGTTAATGGCTTCACGTTGCGGTTTTGGATTGCGCATGTTATCATCCATATCGCCACCATCTCCAGTTTCTGGATCGAATTCTTCACCAAAATAATGCAATATAAACTGACGACGACTCATGCTAGTCTCTGAGTAACCAACCATTTCCTGCAATAGCGCATGTCCAATCTCTTGTTCAGCAATAGGTTTTCCTGACATGAACTTCTCCAGCTTTTCTATGTCCTTATAACTATAGTAAGCCAGACAGTGACCTTCACCGCCATCGCGACCGGCACGACCAGTTTCTTGATAATAGGATTCTATACTTTTCGGGATATCATGATGAATCACAAAACGTACGTCTGGCTTGTCGATTCCCATCCCAAAAGCGATTGTCGCCACAACAACGTCCACATCTTCCATGAGGAACTTATCTTGATGTGAAGCTCTTGTTTTCCCGTCAAGTCCTGCATGATAGGGAACGGCTTTAATACCATTCACCTGCAGCACTTGCGACAATTCCTCCACACGCTTGCGTGACAAACAATACACGATACCTGATTTTCCATCATTTTGTTTGATGAATCTAGTGATGTCCGCGTCTACTTGATCTGTTTTGGGACGTACCTCATAATAAAGGTTAGGCCTGTTGAATGAGGCTTTAAACGTTGTCGCATTCGGTATCTGGAGATTCTTTAAAATATCTTCCTGAACCTTAGGCGTTGCCGTTGCCGTCAGTCCTATAATAGGTATATTATCACCTATACGGTCAATGATCCTTCTCAGGTTTCGGTATTCCGGTCTAAAGTCATGTCCCCATTCACTAATACAGTGCGCCTCATCCACAGCTAGAAAACTGATTTTCTGTTCTTTTAGAAAATCGACGTATTCTTCTTTGGTAAGTGATTCTGGAGCAACGTATAGTAGCTTGGTCACTCCGTTTTCTATATCATCCTTGACTCGTTGAACTTCTCCTTTGTTCAAACTGCTGTTCAAAACGTGCGCCACGCCTTCATTCTCAGATATACCACGTATGGCATCCACCTGATTTTTCATCAGGGCAATGAGCGGCGACACGATGATGGCAGTGCCTTCCTGCATTAAAGCAGGTAATTGATAACATAGGGATTTCCCACCGCCGGTAGGCATGATGACAAATACATCCTCCTTGTTTAATACTGAGGTAACTACGCTTTTTTGCAGTCCTCTAAACTGATCAAAACCGAAGTATTTTTTGAGGTTATCCTCTAATCCAGATTGCTTAAATGCCATACGGCTGCTCCCTTTTTGTTTATCTTTGTTCGTTACAATTTACAATTAAATTCGTTTCTCACAAACGATATAAACCGCGAACGCTCTTGAGCAACACAAATAAAATTCTGGAAGTCGCCCGTCGCACAATTCGTATTGAGGCAAATGCCATTAAAGAGCTGGAAGATTGTATTGATTCCGCTTTCGCGAAAGCGGTACAACACATACACATCTCAAACGGTAGAGTCATTATAACTGGTATAGGAAAAAGTGCCATTATCGCACAGAAAATTGTTGCGACGATGAACAGCACTGGCACACCAGCGATTTTTATGCACGCTGCAGATGCCATTCACGGTGACCTAGGAATCGTCCAAAAAAATGATGTCGTCATCTGTATTTCAAAAAGCGGCAACACACCAGAAATCAAGGTGCTCATACCGCTCATTAAAAATTTTGACAACAAATTAATCGCCATAGTCAGCAATAGGGAATCGTTTCTCGCTCAAGAGGCCGATTTCATTTTACACGCTCCTATTAAAGAGGAAGCCTGTCCCAATGGCCTCGCTCCTACCACGAGCACCACGGCACAACTGGTCATGGGCGATGCTTTAGCAATTAGTTTGCTCGAGTTAAAAGGCTTTACAGATGCAGATTTTGCGCGTTATCATCCAGGTGGAGCGCTGGGCAAAAAATTATATCTAAGAGTAAAAGATCTCGCAGATCAACGATCTAAACCGCAAGTAGCACCATCGACATCATTGCGTGAGGTGATCGTCAACATTTCAGAAAACATGCTGGGAATGACCGTTGTGGTAGAGAATCTAAAAATATTGGGAATCATTACAGATGGTGACTTAAGACGCATGCTAACCAGCGGCAGGGACATCGATTCTCTTGTCGCAAAAGATATCATGACAGCAAATCCCAAAACAATCCCTGCAGATGCCATGGCAATCCAAGCTCGTGAGTTGATGGAAGAGAAACATATCTCGCAACTGGTGTCAGTTGATGAAGATCAAAATTATGCAGGTGTCGTGCATATTCATGATGTAATTAGAGAAGGAATCGTATAAATGGCACGTAAAGTAGATCCGAATAATATGTCTTTTCTGGACCACGTAGAAGAACTGCGCTGGTGCTTGATTCGCTCCATAATAGGTATACTTGTTGGTGCAATAGTTGCCTTTGTAGCTAGGAAATTTATTTTTGACACGGTTATCTTCGGACCTATTAAAAAAGATTTTGTTACCTATCAATTCTTCTGCAAAATTGGCCGATTGGTGGGAATAGAAAGTGAATTTTGCGATCCCAATTTCAATTTTATCCTACAGTCCAGAGAGATGTCAGATTTGTTCAGCGTTCATATCTGGACATCTATAACGGTAGGTTTTGTTGTAGCCTTTCCTTATGTATTGTGGCAGGTTTGGAAATTTATATCGCCAGGACTCAAACAACAAGAACGCAAGTATAGTAGCGGTTTTATCATCATTAGTAGCATCCTGTTTTTTATAGGTGTCGTTTTTGGTTATTATGTGATAGCGCCACTGTCCGTTCATTTCATGTTAACCTATGAACTGAGTGACTTTGTAGAAACACAACCTAGCATACAAAGTTATGTGGCATACATTAGAGCAAGCGCGCTAGCGAGTGGTATTCTATTTGAACTTCCTATTATCATATATTTCTTGACTAAAATAGGACTTGCAACGCCTGCAGGTATGCGCAAGGGTCGCAAGTTTGCACTGGTAGCAATCCTAATAGTTGCGGCTATCATAACTCCGCCAGATATCGCAAGCCAGGTTATCGTGGCGATTCCTGTATTAATATTATATGAGATAAGTATTTACATATCAAAATTTGTCTTGATGAGAGACGCCCGCAGAAAAAGAAAATTAGCAACATAAAAGAATGAGCAACCTAGTAGAAGAATTTAATGAGTATCGTGAGCGCATGAATGGCGCTATTACTCAAGATAATAACAAGATCCTTAAACGTATCTTTAACCTTGACACCAATGCTTTTACCGCTGGTGCGCTGGATAAGAAAACCAAAGAACTGTTGGGCCTTGTTGCAAGCACCGTTTTGCGCTGTGATGATTGTGTGAAATACCATTTAGAAGAAAGTCATAAAGCTGGATTGTCTAAAGAAGAAGTTGTAGAAGCTTTATCTATTGCAACGTTAGTAGGTGGTACGATTGTCATACCGCATTTGAGACGCGCTTATGAATATTGGGATGCGGTAGAACAACAATCTACAACAGAATAATAAACTTGATTAGTGAGATTTAGAAGTAAAAAAGGTTTTTTGATGATGAGCGTGGTAATCCTCGTTTCCACATTATTGATTTACCTACTTTTTTCTTCACTAGAAAATACCCAGAAAGATTTATCCATCTGGATACCCAGCATCATTCTAATGCTGGTAGTTCCATTTTTGTTGATATGGATTCTTATCCAAACCTATTATGTGTTGGATAACGACGAATTGAAATATGTTTCTGGACCTATCAGAGGCTCAATAAAGATTGCAGACATAGAACAAGTCGTAAAGAACACGACTTTATGGGTAGGTTTGAAACCTGCCACAGCTCGCAATGGTATCATTATTAGATACAATAATTACAACGAGCTATACATCAGTCCTTATAATAACGAAAAGTTCATTGAAAAGCTTTTAGAGCTGAAGCCAGACATCGAAGTACAAGATGATGAGGATGATATTTTTCCAACTTCAATTGATTAAAAAATGAAAATCTATACAAAGACAGGCGATACAGGAGAAACATCACTTTTTGGTGGTACGCGTGTTCCCAAGAACAATCTACGAATAGATAGTTATGGAACCGTTGATGAACTTAATTCGTGGATGGGTCTTTTAAGAGATCAACCTGTTGATAGTGAAGTCAAAAAGTTCATTATTGAGATACAGGATAGGCTATTTACCATTGGATCTATTCTTGCCACACCACCAGAAAAGGAGCTTCTCAAGAATGGTAAGGAACGCTTGAACATCCCAAAGATTTCTGATGAGAACGTGTCAGAATTAGAAACTCAAATGGATCAAATGGAAGAGGATCTACCTCAAATGACGCATTTCATTCTTCCTGGCGGTCATCAGTCTGTGTCATTCTGTCACATAACACGTACTGTTTGTAGACGCGCAGAGCGCCTAGCAGTGGAATTGAATGCGAGTTCACCTATCGATCCACAGGTAATCAAATATCTCAACAGACTTTCTGACTATCTGTTTGTATTGGCACGTAAGTTGTCTAAAGATCTACAGGCAGAAGAGATCAAGTGGATTCCTAAAAAACATTAGATCGGGCTTAGCAAATATTTTAGGATATTCTTGCAGCTGGAACACATGGAATCACACTTCACATTTTGAACAAAACAATTTGATTTCCAAAAGCTTAACCGCTCTTTAAAATCTTGAATCTTAAATTATCAAAAAAATTTGGAAAAGTGGACAAACCGTCTATTTTTGCAAAAAATAAACGAGTAAAATTATGTATTGGACACTTGAACTTGCATCCTATTTAAGTGATGCTCCTTGGCCAGCAGAAAAGGACGAACTTATTGACTACGCTATCCGTACCGGTGCGCCGTTGGAGGTCGTTGAGAACCTACAGGCCATCGAGGACGAAGGTGATTCTTATGAGTCGATCCAGGAAATCTGGCCAGACTATCCTACAGACGATGATTACCTCTGGAATGAGGATGAATACTAGACATCTATAACCTTAAAAAGTCTCGTAAGAGGCTTTTTTTTTGCTTTATATTTAAGATCTTGACCAGAGCAATTTTATAAATATAAATAGCTATTAATCAATTATATACCACAACATGGGACTATTAGATTCCGTTTTAAAAATATTCGTAGGCGACAAATCAAAGCAGGACGTTGCAGAACTGCAGCCTAACGTCACAAAAACCTTAAGTTTTGAGAAAGCAATGGAAAGTCTGTCCATTGATGAACTGCGCCATAAAACAACAGAGTTTAAGGATAAGATCGCTTCCGCGAAAGCGAACACACTACAGCAGATCACCTCTTTACAAGAAGATGCCAATAACGAAGAAGATATTGACAAGCGAGAGGACATCTATGAGCAAATCGATAAACTTCAAGAGCAGGCGTATGAAGAAGCAGAGGCTGTACTGAATGAGATCATGCCAGAGGCCTTTGCAGTGATGAAAGAAACGGCAAAAAGATTCTTCCACAATACAGAGCTTAAAGTAGCAGCCACTACACGCGATCGTGAGTTGAGTGGTGAAAAAGATTATGTGACCCTAGATGGCGACCATGCCGTCTGGTCCAACTCTTGGGATGCCGCTGGTAAGCCCATCACCTGGGATATGATTCACTACGACGTACAACTCATAGGTGGTACAGCATTGCACATGGGAAAAATTGCAGAGATGCAGACTGGTGAAGGTAAAACGCTTGTAGCCACACTTCCTGTTTACCTTAATGCATTGACCGGTAATGGTGTTCACGTAGTAACGGTAAATGATTACCTAGCAAAACGTGACAGCGCATGGATAGGACCATTGTTTGAATTCCACGGGTTGAGTATTGATTGTATTGATTATCACAAACCTAATTCTGAGTCACGTCGTAAAGCTTATCTAGCAGACATCACTTATGGTACCAATAACGAATTTGGTTTTGATTACCTGCGTGATAATATGGCTCATGCCACTGCAGATCTGGTACAGCGCAAACACAACTATGCCATCATAGATGAAACGGATTCCGTTCTTATTGATGATGCACGTACGCCTTTGATTATTTCTGGACCAGTTCCAGAAGGTGATCGCCAGGAATTTGATGTACTCAAGCGTCCCGTCGATAATATCGTGAATGTTCAAAGAAAGGAACTGACACAAACTTTGGCGAAAGCTAAAAAATTGATTTCAGAAGGAGATTCTAAAGAAGGTGGATTGGAGTTACTGCGAGTTTATCGTGGTCTACCTAAGAACAAAGCATTGATCAAATTCCTTAGTGAAGAAGGTATCAAGCAATTACTTCAAAAGACAGAAAATCACTACATGTCTGACAACAATCGCGAGATGCCGACTGTGGATGCAGAACTGTACTTTGTGATTGACGAGAAAAATAACCAAGTTGAATTAACAGATAAAGGAATCGAATACCTTTCAGGAGATGACGATCCTGAATTCTTTATCATGCCAGAAGTTGGTATCGAGATCGGTAAGATCGAGAACGGCGGTTACAGCAAGGAAGAAGAAGCCGAAAAGAAAGAAGAGCTTTTCCGTGAATTTGCAGTAAAATCTGAACGCATTCACACACTTAATCAGCTATTAAAAGCATACACCCTTTTTGAGCGCGATACGGAATATGTGGTAATGTCTAAAGACAAAAAAACAAGAGATGCCACTACTGGAGCCATCAAAACTGTAAGTGAGGAACAAGTAATGATCGTTGATGAGCAAACTGGTCGTATCATGGATGGTCGCCGTTATAGCGATGGATTGCACCAAGCGATTGAGGCAAAAGAAAATGTAACCATTCAGGATGCCACACAGACTTTTGCTACCATCACGTTGCAGAATTACTTTAGAATGTATAAGAAGTTATCTGGTATGACAGGTACTGCGGTAACTGAAGCTGGTGAATTCTGGGAAATCTATAAATTAGATGTTGTGGAGATCCCAACCAACAGACCTATCGCTCGTGATGACCGTCAGGATCTTGTTTACAAAACCAAAAGAGAAAAGTACGGTGCTGTCATTGAAGAAGTAACACGCCTTAAAGAAGCCGGTCGTCCTGTATTGATAGGTACGACATCGGTTGATATTTCAGAATTATTGAGTAGAACACTGCAGCGCGCAGGAATTGAGCACAATGTTTTGAATGCAAAACAGCACAAACGCGAGTCTGAAATTGTAGCCGAAGCTGGTAATTCTGGTCAAATCACCATCGCCACCAACATGGCAGGTCGTGGTACAGACATTAAATTATCAGAAGAAGTCAAAAAAGCTGGCGGTCTAGCTATTATAGGTACAGAACGTCACGATTCAAGACGTGTCGATAGACAGTTACGTGGTCGTGCTGGTCGTCAAGGAGATCCAGGAAGCTCGCAGTTTTACGTGTCTCTGGAAGATAACTTGATGCGATTGTTTGGTTCTGAGCGTATGGCAAAAACCATGGATAGATTGGGTATGAAAGAAGGTGAAGTGATTCAGCATTCAATGATTTCTAAATCTATTGAACGTGCGCAGAAAAAAGTGGAAGAAAATGCATTTGGAGTTCGTAAACGTCTATTGGAATATGATGATGTGATGAACGCACAGCGTGAAGTTATCTATAAGAGACGTTATCATGCACTATTTGGTGATCGTCTAGCGGTAGACATCGCTAACATGATTTATGACATTGCAGAGAATATTGTTTCAACTAACAAAATCTCTCAAGATTTCAAAAACTTTGATTTTGAATTGATACGCTACTTCTCGATGAGTAGTCCTATTAGCGAGTCAGAATTTAAGTCTAAAACAGAACCTCAGATTACATCGGCAATTTATAAAGCCGCATACGAGCACTATAAAGAGAAAATGGAGCGCACAGCGAGAGAAGTGTATCCAGTGATCAAGAATGTAGTGGAAAATGACGAGCGTAAATTTGAGCGTATCGCCGTTCCTTTTACAGATGGTATCAAGACCTTGAACGTCTCCACCAATCTTAAGGATGCTTACGAATCTGAAGGAAAAACATTGGTAACCGACTTTGAGAAGAACATCACGTTGGCTATCATCGACGATGCTTGGAAAACGCATTTACGTAAAATGGATGAGTTGAAGCAAAGTGTACAGCTAGCTGTTCATGAGCAGAAGGATCCATTATTGATCTATAAGTTTGAAGCTTTTGAGCTGTTCAAGGAAATGATTGATAAGGTGAACAAAGAAGTAATCGGTTTCATGTTTAAGGGTGACTTGCCTACTCAAGATGCAAATGCCATCAAGGAAGCTCGTGAACAAAAAGCAGAGAAAACCACCACTTCAAAAGATGAGATCCTCAACAGCGATGAGCAGGCCGCTCAGAACAGAGCTGTTGGCGCAGGCGCAAGTCAGCAACAACGCCAGCCTGTGACAGAAACCATCACTCGCGACCAGCCTAAAATTGGTCGCAACGATCAAGTTACGATCAAGAACATCATGACTGGAGAATCTAAGGAATGTAAGTACAAACAAGCCATTCCATTGATCAATAAAGGTGAATGGGTATTGGATAAATTCTAGAATAAGTTTGCGGTAGCTCGCACTGAGCGCCGCCGAATTGCGAAAGCAGAACATCAAAAAAGCCTGAACTTATAGTTCAGGCTTTTTTGTTATTTAACCATATCTCGACTGCCGCTCGATACTGGTTCAATAAGCAAATTGAAAAAGAATAATGCAACCACTTCGAGCGAGAGTCGAGAAGCCGTAATCCACTAAGAGAATCTTCTGAACAAAAACCATATCTCGACTGCCGCTCGATACTGGTTCAATAAGCAAATTGGAAAAGAATAATGCAGCCGCTTCGAGCGACAGTCGAGAAGGAGCGATTGGTTGAGTTCAACGTGAATAAAATATTCTTACTTAACATTACCGTAGCACTTTACCTACAGATCACTTCCTATCTTGAAAACAAAAACCATGAGCGATAAAAGCAACGACGAGATCTATGATGAATTCTACGATTTAGTAAACATGACGCCTAGTGAGCTGGAAGACTGGCTGGACACCGATAAATCAAAAGATGTAGGACAAGACAGTGGCGACGGTGAAGCTATAGGTCACAAGTCTGGTAAGAAAATTATCAAGATCAAAAACAAGAAAAAGGACGAGCTAACTGAAACCAATTATAATCACATGAATAAGGTTATAGGTTACATCAATCGCCACAAGGCTCAGAAACCTAGTAGCGATATCAAAGAGTCCGACTGGCGCTACAGTCTAAAAAACTGGGGCCACGATCCATGCAAGGACATGGACTGCTAGTCAAGATTTATTGCGATCTTTATATTTCTAAAACCTTGTATTGTCAGAGTCGGCACATATCAATCCCAATTTAAAGCATCGCAAAAAAGCGTTGGATGTAGAGGAGCTTTTCGAGCAATTGAAAAATGGCGAGATCAGTGCTCTAAGTAAATCCATCACGCTCGTTGAAAGTACAGCAGTGAGTGATTCCGCTTTCGCGAAAGCGATATTATCAAAAGCTCTACCCTACTCGGGAAAGTCATTTAGATTAGGAATTACCGGCGTCCCTGGTGTTGGTAAATCAACATTCATTGAGGCGTTGGGATCTCATCTTATTTCTTCGGGAAAGAAGGTAGCTGTGCTTGCCATTGACCCATCGAGTAGTATTTCAAGAGGAAGTATTCTGGGCGATAAGACGCGCATGGAAGAACTGGTTAAGAGTGACCAAGCATTTATCAGACCTAGTCCTGCAGGAACGACTTTGGGCGGTGTGGCTCGTAAAACCAGAGAAGCGATTATCCTATGTGAAGCTGCTGGTTTTGATTTCATCATTATTGAAACCGTTGGTGTAGGTCAAAGTGAGACTGCCGTGCATAGCATGACTGACTTTTTTCTCCTGCTTAAACTTGCTGGTGCCGGTGATGATCTACAAGGAATCAAAAAAGGCATCATGGAAATGGCAGACCTCATCGTTATCAACAAAGCCGATGGAGAGAATAAAACCGCGGCAAAACATGCCCAACGCGAATTCAAAAACGCACTGCATCTCATGCCATCAAGAAACAACAACTGGTCTACAAAAGTCATAACAGCGAGTGGATTGAAACAGGAAGGAATCAGTGAGGTTGGATCTCAAATTCAAGAATATAAAGCCCAAAGTGAATCTAATGGTTCATTTCAAGAACGACGAAACTTACAAGAAATCTATTGGCTACACCAAACAATTGAGGATCGTTTAAAATCTGAATTCTATAATCGACCAGCAATTGAAAAGCATTTGAAAAATATAGAACAGCAAATTCTTGATAAAAAGATTACTGCATTTGAGGCTGCAGATATTTTAATGAATAAGAAATAAACTAGATCAACTCCATATCGAGAGTCGACATGATCGTCAGTGCTTGATCTGCCAGGTGATCAGTTAACCCAACGGATGCATTTGTTTGTATCAGACGATATTTCAAATAAGGCGACAAGGCATTTAGAGATTTGTCATCGTCGATTATTATAAAATGATCTTTGATCTCAGTTTTTTGGAACCAAAGCATAAGCTCTTCTTTACGATTCAAATTTTCATTGTTTTCTGGCAACCGCTGAATATTTTCAATGTCTATGTTTCTTATTCTAAACATCTCTTTCCATTGATCTAAGGAAAAATGGTGTTTGTGCGAGGTCGTTAAAACAATAGAAGTTTCTGGAAATTCTAATATTTTATTGAGGGCTTTTACAGCTTGAGGCGTGAATTCTGCAAATCCATCATCAAGGATATTAGGCCTACGCCAAGAATTTGCCGCAACCATCACTCCATCGATATCTAAGTAGATCAACATATTACTAAAATACCAAAATTTAGCGGGTTAGCTCCATCAACTTCTCCAATGAAATATTGTTGAAGGCTGCATCTTCCCGATTAAATTGAGCAATCTGTTCCTGTGTATCCCAATCTTCTTCCACAAATTCCACATCTGACCATTCGTAAATTCTGGTCGCAGATGTCTTTGCTGAATCCACATAATCCAACTTATCGTCCACCAATAAGGAACTTATAAATCTATGATGACCATCAATTATTAAGGTTTCATCGACCTTAATATCATCAAATCTGATCCCAGCACCCATTTTCTTATAAATGCGATAAATGATAGGTATACAAAGTTTGCTGTGAGTACTATTTAGTTTCGGCTGCTTTTGAGCTAATAAATTATGGATGGTACCTTGATCGATCTTCATATTTTACTTTGTTTTTGTACCATATCTCGCTTTCGCGAAAGCGAACAACTTAAAACAGATCAGGCCTAATAATATTCCCATAACGGCGCCCATTAAAATGTCTCCCAAGTAATGCAAACCAAGATAAACCCGGCTGTAAGCGACCAACATTGCCCATATGATCGTCACGACACACAATAGACGTTGGGTATTCCAGAGTAATAAACAAACGAAAGTCGCCAGACCAACTGCGCTACTAGCATGAGCACTATAAAACCCGAAGGTGCCGCCACTGCGACCTACTTTGGAAATGAGCCCATCAAGCGCCGGTTCTCTAAACGGTCTTAACCTTTCAAAACCATCCTTGAAAAGATTAGCAATTTGATCACTTGCCGCAATGAGTATAGCAATGGCTACAACGCTAATCATTGTGTTTTTCCATCCCAGTTTTTTATAGAAAAAATAGAGCAAAACCAGGTATAATGGTATGGAATACAACTTGTGGGTGATGGTGTTAAAGAATAGGTCAACCACATCGTTTCCCCAATCATTAAGAGCGATCGTGGCATCCCAATCCAGATCCTTGAGATCATTCATTCTCGTAGAATTCCATTTGCTCGTCGTAGAAACGGCTGGCTTCTTCAATCAGATTTTTGGTTTCGGCTTCTAGTTCTTCCTTATCATCCTTTTGGATATCATCTATAAACTCAAGCTCATCATCAATCAGATTAATGATAAATCTAGGATACTCTGTATGAATGACAAAGATATCATCAGGATGCTCAGAATGGTCGCCCATTAAAAATCTAGGAAGTTGCATGGTTATTGGTGTTAAGGTGACAACCGCTAAATTATGAATTCAGAATTGAGAATTCAGAATGGGAACAACTAAATTTGTCGACTATGCAAGAAAAGTTAACCGCAGATAATCTCCAGAAAGCCTATAAAGGCAGGCCAGTAGTAAAAGGCGTATCTCTAGAAGTAAACCAAGGTGAGATCGTAGGACTTTTAGGACCTAATGGTGCTGGAAAAACTACGACTTTTTACATGATGGTAGGTCTTGTAAAACCTACTGGCGGTAAGGTTTTTCTAAATGATACCGATATCACCAAATACGCCATGTACAAGCGCGCGCAAAACGGTATAGGTTACCTAGCACAGGAAGCATCGGTTTTTAGAAAGTTATCGATTGAGGATAACATTTTAGGTGTTTTGCAATTGACTGATCTTTCCAAAAAAGAACAGTTGGAAAGGCGCGATATGTTGCTGGAGGAATTTGGCCTGACCGACAGACGCAAACGCCGCGGTGATTTATTATCTGGTGGTGAACGTCGCCGTACAGAGATTGCCAGAGCACTAGCCACAAATCCTAATTTCATATTGTTGGATGAACCATTTGCAGGTGTCGATCCAGTTGCCGTTGAAGACATCCAGCGTATTGTTGCCCAATTGACTAAAAAGAACATTGGTATTCTTATCACAGATCACAACGTTCAAGAGACTCTTGCTATTACAGATCGAACCTACCTCATGTTTGAAGGTAAAATTCTCAAACAAGGAAATCCAGAGGAACTAGCCGAAGACGAAGTCGTACGACGAGTTTATTTAGGACAGAACTTTGAACTTAGAAAGAAGAAAATCTTTGATTAATACAGCGTATTATTCTTAGTAATCGCATTGTTAAGCAAACTCATCAATAGATACAACACGATAATACAAGGCACTGCATAAAGTTGTAGCGTGATGATTAATATCAAGCAAAGCAACAGGAAAATCCATCGTATCTCGTTCCCTTTGAACCCAAAGTTTTTGAACTTTAATGCAAACAAAGGCAGTTCTGCATTAAGCAAATAACAGCTCAACAATATAATTCCAGTCAGAATATAAGGATTACTCAATAATCCATAAATCCAATCCAAGTGCGTGGTTTGAACAATTATGGCAAGTGATATAATTAGGATGGCATTCGCTGGAGTTGGTACGCCTATAAAAGAATCGGTTTGTCTGGTATCCAGGTTGAAACGCGCTAACCTCAACGCACTTGCCGCAGTAATCAAGAAACCTATTATGGGAACGTAAGGACTGGTAATAGAATATTCGTTTGCTACTGTTTGAAACGATACCGCATCATCAAAAATGCTCACACCTAGCGCATCGTTAAGCATTTGGTACATGGCGATTCCAGGCACAAGACCACTTGTTACAAGGTCTGCCATGGAATCTAACTGACCACCCAACTCACTACTTACTTTGAGCATTCTAGCGGCAAGGCCGTCAAAAAAGTCAAAGAATATTCCTGCAGCAACAAAAATTCCAGCAGTAATCAAATCATCATTAAAAGCAAACACAGCAGCGATGCAACCACATAATAGATTGAAAAGAGTGATGATATTTGGAATCCATTGTTTCATAGCTACAAATATGCGGCAAAAATCTGCTGGAATCATGATGTATGTAGGACAATATCCACAAGGTTATGAAGTTATTAGAGGATAACTTTGGATATTTGCCACTAGAATTGTCGCTACCTTGAGATGTACCCTTGTATTTATGTTTTTGCTGTGTTTCGCTTTCGCGAAAGCGCAAACCTCAAGAGCCTATTCCAACGAATTCTTAAATATAGGAGTCGACGCCGCTGCGCTGGGAATGAGCAATGCCGTTGTCGCGGGAACCGGCAATGTCAATTCAGGATACTGGAATCCAGCTGGATTGATGCAACTGGAAGAGCGAGAACTTTCACTCATGCATGCCAGCTATTTTGCCAATATCGCTCAATATAACTATGGCGCTTATGCGATGCCTATTGATGATCGCAGTGCTTTTGCGTTTTCTATCATTAGGTTTTCAGTAGATGACATACTCAACACGACCCAATTAATAGACGATCAAGGGAATATCAATTATGACCGTATTTCTACCTTCTCTACAGCAGATTGGGCATTCACTCTATCTTATGCGCGTGAGTCAAAACTAGATGGGTTTTCATATGGCGGTAACGTCAAAATCATTCGTAGAATCATTGGTGATTTTGCGAGCTCCATAGGATTTGGTCTGGATATAGGCCTGCAGATGCAGCGCGGTGACTGGAAATTAGGTTTGATGGCGCGCGATATTACAACTACCTATAATACTTGGTCCATTGATGAAGATGAATTTGCCACGGTACAAGGTGCTGTTGAAAACCAAAACCAAGACCTTCCAGAAACTACTGAAATTACACTACCTAAGTTACAATTAGGGATTGCTAGAGAGTTCACTTTCCACTACGACCATGTTTTGACTGCAGAAGTTGACCTCAATATGAGGTTCATACAGACCAATGATATTATTTCCAGCAGCAATGTGAGCGCCACGCCAGCTTTGGGTCTTGAATATGGCTATACAGATTTGATATTTGTGCGTGCCGGTATGGGAAACTTCCAGAATGAATTGCAACTGGACGGTAATGACAACGTGACGTTCCAGCCCAACATTGGAATTGGTTTCAAGTACAAGGGAATCTCAGTTGACTATGCGCTTACTGATATTGGTGATTCCAGCGCGGCTCTTTATTCCAACATTTTCTCATTGAATGTGGATCTGTCTGTGTTTGGTCAATAGGTTTCTGGATACTAGCCTTTCCCTTTATCAATAACCTGCTATTTTAGTAGTCTGAACTTTCTATTTCATGTTGAAGAATTTCTTACTTGCCATACTATCTGGAATACTATTTTGGCTAGGCTGGCCCACCTATGGGTTTCCGCTATTATTGTTTTTTGCGTTCATACCATTGTTGATTGTTGAGTACAATATGCGACTACAATCTGCTAAAGCCACTGGTTGGAAGGTATTAGGGTTTTCCTATTTGACATTTCTTATTTGGAATATGGCGACTACATCATGGTTGTATTTTGCAACACCATTTGGGATGTGGTTTGCGGTGCTAGTGAACTCATTACTAATGGCCTTGGTATTCTGGTGTTATCATTTATTTGCACGCAGGGCGACTACCGGTGCATCTCTTAGTTTTCTTGCCTGCATCTGGATAGGGTTTGAATACCTGCACCTACATTGGGATTTTTCATGGCCGTGGCTCAACCTTGGGAACGGCTTTAGCGAATACACCTCATGGATTCAATGGTATGAATACACAGGAACTTTTGGTGGTACGTTGTGGGTTTTAGCTACAAATATCTCGTTGTATTTATTGTGGAAACGCTTTCGCGAAAGCGAAACAAAATTCAATCTTTTCGTTTCTGTCAAGGTAACTCGCATCTCATTGACCTTAATTGGAATTCCGATTTTGATCTCTTTGTTCTTAAAGCCAGACGATGCATTAGATGGCGATACTAGCGAAGTTGTCATCATTCAACCGAATATTGATCCTTATGCCGAAAAGTACAATACAGATAATCTAAGTATAGCAAACCTTCTATTGCAGCTTTCTCAACCTTATATAGACTCAACTACAGATCTTATTATCGCACCAGAAACTGTTCTTGCAAGATCTATCGAACTCGGCACCGTTGAATTGGAACCCAGCGTGGGGTTTCTGCAACAATATATTCAGCAACGACCTAATATGTCGTATTTAGGTGGTATTTCTTTGCTGGAAAGATTTAGGGATGAAGAGAAAATTACCACACAAAGTAATTACTATGCGCAAGGTGAGTTTTACTACAACGATTTTAATAGTGCGCTATTTTTGAAAGATGCTGCCCTTCCAGAGCTTTACCACAAATCAAAACTAGTAGTAGGCGTTGAGAACTTTCCTTATAAAAGCATTTTACAGCCCATACTAGGTGATGCGATGATAGATTTGGGAGGCACGGTTGCTACCAAAACTACTCAAGAAGATCGAGCAGTGTTTGAAACAGCCCAAGGAAGCAAAGTAGCACCCATCATTTGCTATGAATCGGTTTATGGAGATTATGTGAGCGACTATGTGAAAAATGGCGCCCAGTTTCTCGCCATTATCACCAACGACGCCTGGTGGGGAAACACACAAGGCCACCAGCAACACCTGAGCCTAGCTAGATTAAGAGCTGTTGAGACCAGAAGATGGATTGCGCGCAGTGCCAATACTGGGATTAGTGCGGTAATAGCTCCATCTGGAACCGTTACAGAACGATTAGACTATGAAAAACAAGGAGCTATTAAAGCAACAGTTGGATTATCTGATGAACTTACCTTCTACTCCAATCATGGTGATTATATCGCAAGAATTGCGATGGGAATGGGCATCTTTATTTTGCTATTCGGGATTTTTAAAAGAGGTACCATGAAGCGGAAGTGATTCTAATAATTTGGTGGTTAGATAATTTGTCAATGAATTTTCTTTTTGAAACATTTTGATAGTTTTCAAACATCCAAAGACAAAGATTTGACAAGTTGAAATTTACATTTCGCAGTTTGAAGCTTTAAATCTAGATCTTGGCACTTGAAACTTGGAACTTGGAACTTGGAACTTGATATATCCTATTGCCCCTTTAAGAAAAACACGGTACTCAAGGTTTTTACAAGAATCCGAATATCAAGAAAAATGCTGCGCTTTTTAATATAATACAAGTCATATTGTAGTTTCCTGAGATGATCATCATAAGTCTCACCATAGGAAGATTTCACCTGTGCCCAACCTGTTAAGCCAGGCTTTACCACATGTCTTGTTTCGTAGAACGGAATCTTTTCAGTTAGCTTTTTTACAAACACAGGTCTTTCGGGTCTGGGGCCTATCACACTCATTTCTCCTCTAAGTATATTAAAAAATTGAGGTATTTCATCCAATCTTGTTTTACGCAAAAACTTACCGAACATAGTAACTCGAGCATCCTTCTTGACGGTAAATTGCGCACCGTCCATTTCTGCATTGGTCACCATTGTACGGAATTTGAGAATCTCAAACTGCTCACGGTTACGACCTACCCTAGTTTGCGAATAGAATAAAGGTCCGCGATTAGCCAATAGATTTCCAATTAGTACTAGAGGTACAATAATCACAAAACCAACAATTCCAATAATGCTAATCAAGATGTCAAAAATCCTATGATAAACTTGATAAAGCCGGTTTTGATTACTTCGTGCAAAAGGGAAATATCTATAAAAATCCTTCCCAACAAAATTTACTGGGACTCGGTCAGTCATCTCTTCATAAACCTGAGAATATTCCCTTACCGAAAAACCATTCTCTACCAGCTCAATCAACCACGTATAAATTTTAGTGGTAATACCAGCAGAATTCATACTCGCAACCACAATCTCAGAAACATTTTCTGTCTTAATTTTCCTAATTGCCTCATCTACCTTAAGGACAGTGATTCTATCATCATGTCCCATTTGTATTTCCCGATCTGTATTGATGTATCCTATGATAGTGTAGTTGGGATCTGCTGCCTGTAATTGGTTGGATATCTCTACGGCATCTACTGCATCAGCTACGATTATAATTCTTTTATCAAATCTGGAACTGGCAAATAGTTTCACATAAATGGATCGCCAACTCATTAATGAAATTAGGATGGTTGCGATGAAATAAAAGATCTGTAACCTATTGTCCGGCAATGCAGGTGTAAAAAAAGGAGTCAATAAATAGGCAACTGAAGTAAACATTCCCGTATAAAAAACTCCTTGTAAAGTACTAGTGATGCGACTGGCTTTTTGCAAATCATACAATTCAAAAACGGTAGCAAAAAAGAGAATATAGAAAGCTAAAAATATAGACCAAAACCACTGATCAACATTGATCAAAAAATAATTCATGTCGAATAAGAGGCCAATAATATGCAGCGAGCAAATAACGACACATAGATCGATAACCCGTAAAAGGACTTTACGTTCAGAAATATCAAAATGAATCGAGTTAGAAGGTGCCATTTAGGGGATTAGCATTCTTATGTCAAATATATTCTTTAAGTTTTTAAAAGCTTGTGCCAATCTTTTTTGATGACGCTCCATGAGAATTTACTTACAAGTTTACGACCGTTTAGCGAGATTGATTGGGCTAGTTCATGGTTCTCAACAAGCAATTTAATGGATGTTACCATTTGATCGGTGTTACCTTCATCAACCAAAATACCGTTGAGCTTGTCTTGTATGAGATGAGACATACCTCCTACATTTGTAGAGACAACAGGCAAGCCCAGCGCCATTGCCTCTATTATACTGACCGGCATATTATCAAAGTTTGAGGTATTCAAAAATATATCTGCCTCACGACTCAACTCTACCCAAGCGCCCTTTGATAGCAATCCGGTGAACTTCACGTCAAGTACTTGATTATCAGAATATTGACGACACTCCTTCATAGTTCCATCCTTATCCGGACCTACCATGGTGAGTGTGGCCTGAGGATAATCCACCCTTATTTTTTCTAGAACTTTTACTGCCATCATCGGGTTATAGATTTCAGCAAATGATCTTACCCATAAAAGCTTTGGCTCCAACTCGGTCCTAGTTTTAAAAGGGTAATTATCTATCTCAATGCTGTTGGGAATGATGTGGAGATTTGAGTAACCCGCTTTCGCGAAAGCGGAATACAAATATTCATTGGGGCAAACTACTTCGTGTGCATTTTTCAAATAATGATTCAATACCCTGCTGTGGGTTTCCAACCTTATAGGAAGGTTACCGCCGTGGAGTATGGGAACATAATTAATCTTCAAAAAATGACACATCCTCCCGATGAATATCGCGTACCAGAAATTAAGAGTGCTGTAGGTATCGATCAGGACAACATCTACCCATTTCTTATTTTTCCACACCATCGCAAGCATTTCCATTGACCGCATAATTTTGGAAGGTCTAGAACTGGCAAATTTCAACTGATAACCTTCCTGTTCCAGAAGAGGGCCCAAGGTATCAATGGTAGATGCTGTCCTATTCCTTGAAGCCAGCTTGTTTCCTATATAAAGGATATGAATTCTCATGCTGTTTGCAGCTTCAAACGGTCGGGTATTTTTGAGGTGCTCACTTTCTTGATTGGCTTTTTTGCCTTGATCACATGCAACAGCGCCAATCCATAAAAAAAAGATGGCGCAGCAATACGCATGGCGCTATGGTTGATCGTGACAAACCAAAATATCAAAAAAGCATAGAAATAAATATTTCCACGATGGGACAATCGATAAATCAAAGGCGTTAAAATCAGAACCATTAGAGAAAGAATACCAATAGCACCATGTTCTGATAGCAGTCTGCTGGTCTCGTTGTGAGTAGCTGCTGCGTTACCGCCATTTCGGGCGCGATAGTACTTGACCTGACCTGCCCCTATTCCAGCAATGGGATTCTCTACAAATGCCTCCAGCTCGTTACTGATCAATTCTGATCTACCAGTGCTCAAATCTTCTTTTGCACGTCCTGCAGCGTCTTGATTTGCATAACGCTTGTCTATTAATCCATTAGTCACCAGTGAAGTAAATCCCCATGCTATCCCGAGACCCAGCACCAACACACCTAATTTAGGCAGCATGGCAATTCTAAAAGCAGATCGTTTTAAAAGAAAGATTGTGACTATAGTTGCCCCAATCATCATGGCCGCTGTCAGGATGCCACCGCGGGAAAAAGTCACCCATCCACGGTAGGTCATTCCCAGAAGCAGCACGATATCAATAACATTCATCCAGAAACTTCTAACTCTCAGGAACCTCACAAAACAAATAAACATACCTATACCCAGTGCTGTCGCCACTTGATTAGGTCCATAACCTCCAGACGCAGCAAAGTTGGAAGCTGTACTAGTTACCACATCCCTAATATCAGGAGTTACCAGAAATAGATACAACGTCAGCATTGCAATAGGCCCAACCGACAATTTGAGGATCTCTTCCAATCGATTTAAGGTAATCGTTCTTTGAAAGCAATAGATTGCCACAATTCCTAAAGTCACCGGTCCACTCAGGTTGAATGCCACCGCCTTACGCAGACTCTCTCCTAACGGTATGGATTGAGAAGCCACCACGATACTGGGAATCAAAAGCAGTAGATAAATCACATAGGGTATGGATTTTAAAGAAAATCCTTTCTGAAAAATACCGAGAGACATAAAAACTATGACTAAGTACTTGATGAACTCGTAAAAAAACAAGGCATCTGTCATTCTCAGAAATACTTCCCAACAGGTTAGATAACAAGCCGCCATCAGTGCCTCCTGACTGCGATCTTTGCTTGAGATGACCCTCAAAAACAAATACGCTGTTACACCATAGAATAATAATTTTGCCGTTAAAGGCAGCAACACCACCATAAGAGCCATAATCAAATGAGCTGCTATTAGAATAGGATATGGAAGTTTTTCTACCTTGATCATAGTGATTTATAAATACCCTCAAGTTTCTCGATATACGGTTCACAACCGTAGTTCGCTTTCACTCGTTCATAAAATTTATGACCAAAATCCAGTCGCAGTTCTGGATCAGTGATTAGTTTCTCTAGTTGATTACTGAAATCTTCTGATTGAGTCGCCTCAATTACAAATCCTGTATTCCCTACGACTTCCCTGCACGCACCTACATCTGTTGTCACTACTGGCAAACTTGCAGTACCATATTCGAGCAGTGCCAATGGTAGACCTTCTGATATGGAACTAAGTACACCTATCTGGCATTGTTTTAAAATATTGGAAACATCAGTTCTGGAACCTAATATAAACACGCTTTCTTCTAATCTGTTTGATTTGATAAACTGTTTCAAGGTAGCACTATAATCATCTTCAAAGTCCTTACCTACCAGTAGTAAGCTCCATTCCGGATGTGACTTAGTGAGTCCTCGCCATACGTTCAATAACATAAGATGATTCTTCTGCGGTCTTAAATTTGCTAGGCACACTACCCGGTGATCAGATGTATCTGGTATGTTAAGATCGTTTATTGTAGTCGAGCTGTTCAGGCTGGAGAAATTAGCTAAATAAAATATTTTATTGCTCAGCTGCCGTTGCGTAGCCCACGATTGAAGCTGCCTATTAACTACTATTATCGCATTGAATTTCTTTGAAATAAATTTTAGCAATCGTATTGGTCTATTTTCTAACTGTTCTGAATTACCGTAATGATCGTGCCAGATCAGCTTAAGCCTAGGTCTTGTAATTGTTAGTAGGAAAGCGGTAAAACAAGAAGTTCCATGAGCGTGCAAATGCGTGATTTTTCTCTCATTAATGAATTCATTTATTCGCCTGAGTCCTGATAAACCTATTCGACCGGAGCGGTTAGCAAATAAATAAGTAGCTCTTTTATTCAACTGTTCTTTCAATAAACCCTCTTCCCTAGTACAACATAATGCCGAAAATTCAATGCTTCCCACCAATCCATTTGCTATTTGAACCGCCATGCGCTCTGCACCACCTGGATGTAGACTATCTATAATCTGTAATACGCGCATTTAGGGAAAATTATTTTGGTTTTGGTTTTTGGAGTTTAGATGTAATGTAAAATTAGACCTTTAGTAATTTTACGATTTCCTGTTCAAATTTTTCTATCGTATAATGTTGGGACCAGTCTTGTGCTGACCGTGACATTTCTTTGTAATATTCTGGGTTTCGTAGTAAGAACATGATCTCTCTTATAACTTTATCCATTTGCGTGTAGATGAGTCCTCTGGGTTGTTCCGCTTTCGCGAAAGCTGATTTTAAATCATCTTTACCGCAATTATTTAGCATCCATGGAACACAACTTACCGGTGTAACGATGGGTATGCAACGATGCCACATAGCTTCAGCCACAACTTTGGGCCATCCTTCACTTTGTGAAGCCAAAAATACAAAATGAGCTTTTTCATATGCTTTTTTAACCACGCCTGACGGTTGGTTACCGTGAAAGGTGAATGCCGCGTTATCTTCACTTCGACTACGCTCTGTACGAGACGGAGACTTTTTTAAAGAGGACGGTTTTATATCACCATCCGTATCTTGACAATCGCTCAAGACCGGATTACTACGAGGTCCTGAATCACTATCCATTACTCGACTGTCGCTCAAGACTGAATTGCTATGAGATATTGATTCATTCTCGGCTTGACCTAGGCTGCGCCCTTTTGATGAAGTTGAATTGGCAATTTCTTTCAACTGGCTCATCATGGGGCCATCGCCGTAGAAATGTGCTCGTGCTTCAATACCACATTGGTGAAGACCCTTAATCAATTCCACCAACAATTGCGGGTTTTTGTTCTTTGATAACGTACCTACAAAAATGATTTGTACCGGACTCACCAACTCTTTTTTGAAAACCTTTCTGTCAGTTTTAGAATACGAAGCCGTGAAAAAGGGCGCTATGTTTTCCGATTGGTTTTTCCACTGCCCGTAGGCCATAACTTTGGTATTCTTACTCCATTTTGGGCTTGAAAAGAGACGCTTTTGCCAGCGATAGGATAAAGGTTGTTTTGAATTAGGGTCCCAATTCCCAGCATATTTAACGGATTTACGCTTTCGCGGAAGCAATATCGCCACCAATCCTGCTAATAACGTCAAGCTTCCAGGAGCCCGTAAATGGATGTGATCTGCTTTTTTCATCTCGCGGTAGAGAGTGATTATCTGTGCGGGTATGGCTATAATAGATGTCAAGGCTGATTTTATATTATTGAATTCTAATCTAGTTACAGCTATCTGCTCAAAATCCTGTTGTTCTAATTCACGGAGCAATAAATTATGCAAATACTTATCCGGGCATATAAAAGTAACCTGTGAAGAGTGTTTCATCCATAAATCCAGTTCTTTGGCATACGGTGCATAGGCTTGCCTATTGCCATGAACCTCAAGTATAGGTGCGTCAGAAATTACCAGAAGATTCATAAAATATAGTCATGACTGTTACGGTCGCTTACCTTGAAAGCTGGAACTCCCATGACCGTTGTTCCGGAATCAACATCTTTGGTTACTAAGGAATTTGCCGCGATCACAGCATCGTTACCTATTTTTATATCACCTGCAATAACGGCATTAACACCTATGTAAACCCGATCACCTACTGTAGGAACACCACGTTTAGAACCTCGACCGCTAACTCCTATGGTGACGCCCTGTGATATATTGCAGTTGTCACCTATAACTGCAGCAGCATTAATGATAATACCGGAATGATGTCCTATATAAAGACCTTCACCTATCGTTGCTGAATATGGCAAAGTTATACCGGTAAATATTTCTACTTTCTTTTGAAACACTACCCCTATCATTAAAATAATTCTCTTAAAAAAATTAGGAATATGGGAGCGGTAAGCGGCATTAAAGATCCTATAATAAAAAAGGGACCATAAACCCTGCTGTGTCAGCAACATGAGCAATGCGCTTTTACCACTATAGTCAGTATATCGCTTGATGTCCTTAGAAAATTTCATGGTCTTGGTTTGTTCCATAATAAAGAGAAAAGCCCGACTACCCTACCTGATGTTTCTTCAAATGCCTGCCATTTCTCCTTTGTAGTAAATATATTGAGAAATCTAATGGCAGCGAGTAGTATCGTGATCTGGTACCACTTGGTCTGATCCTTTACTAAAGGTTTGGGATTTTTGACCCGCCAGACATACCAGCCATTTCTTACCACCATCTTTCCGTATTTATAGAGGTTAGGCCTACCTGAAGCATCGTGATGGTGCTCCAATTGAGCAGCTGCATTTACATATAACTTACCTATTTTGGCGAGACGCAAGCTAAAGTCCGCATCCTCGTATAACCCATACCCTTCAAAATATTCCGAGAACTTATGGGTCTGGAGCACATTATAAGGAAAACTGGAAACCCCACCCATTAAGGTTTCCGTTTGATAAATTTTTCCCGATGGAGGCAAAAAACCTATGGATCTTCCATGGCCAAAATCCGGATAGTAGCCTGGAGGCTCCTTTTGTATTAAATTTAATCTACGTCTTAATTTGTAACGGGAACTTTCCTTGCGACGGTAGTTATCAAAATAAAAATGATTCAAATCATCTCTTTGCGGTTCTGTTGCTTTTACCCAATTCACTTCATTGATGATGTATCCACCTACGCCCATAGCTTCCGGATATTTCTGATAGGTTTCAATTATTTCCTCAAAGTAATTTTCTAACAGAATCGTATCATCATCGAGAAAAGCGACAATATCCATCTCTTGATCCACTCGCTCAATACCATAGTTGCGTTGTCTGGTAAGACCACGGTCTTTTTCCGGCACTTTGTAATAATGTAAGTTGGGAATTTCGCTTTCGCGAAAGCGAACTAATGTTTCATCATCGATGCTTCCATCAATCACTAAAATCTGATCTGGATACACGGTCTGCTGCCGTACTGATTCCAAAAGTCTAGAAATCGCAATGGGCCGCTGATACGTACAAATGATGAGGGATATTTTCATTTTACTGTTTTAATTGATTATAAACAGCCTCAAAAAACGCATGTCTTACTAAATAGTCCTTATATAACTTCCTATTGCTTTTCTGTAGAGCGAGAAACGATGAGGGATTCAATTTCTTGTGAAATTTTAATATTTGCTCTTCAATGTTTTTTTTTGGATCAATTCTACAGATGGATTTTTTCCAATCAATGATGTTCTCAAGTGGCAAAGCCACATCTGTATCAATTAGAATGGGAATGCGCCCACAAGCTAAGGATTCATAAAACCTTACTGAAAAATTACCGGCACCTCGCATACAAAACGTGTAGGCTGATCCAGTGAGGTTTGCAAAAAATTCCTGAGTTCCTCGTAACCTCTCTTCTTTTGATATATCGCCACCTCTATATTTTTTCCTGTAGATAAAGTTGGTCTTAAAATTTTTGGAAGATTCCAGCTTTTTCAAAATTCGATACCTTTCGGCAGAGGCGATAAATATAGGCTGAATATCGCTTTTATCTACCTTAAAACTCCGTTTCAAATTAGCTGCGAAAGTTGCAGCAATGAAACGCGTGGAAATAAAAAAATCCTTAGTAGCGTGCCCAGTAAATGCAATATGAGGTTTTTCTTCATAAGCTAAATAAGATAAATGAGCTTTTTGATGCTGGATGGGATCGTTAATAAAGCTTGGGACTATAATAGTTTGATCGGAATTACTGAATCGGTTTCCAGATAATCGCCAAGTCAACACACTTGGGTCCCGTATTGTTGTACCGTAATCACCTCCAGTATAAACCCATAGCTTCTTATTGTGTTTCTTAGTTAAGCTGAGCATCTTGTTGAACTCCCCAGCGTACAAGTTCGAAGTCCTTTGAGATAATAAATCCATAGGAAATATGAACGCATCAGCCTCATTGGGGTCGTCTACTAGTGAATATTGCTCATGGGTTTTCTGATGGGCATTTTCAAAATAGCATAGATCAAAAATCAGTGGATGTACAGAACCTCTATTTTCTGGTATCAATAGATCTTTGAAGGTGAAGAGCCTAATCATTTTTTGTTAATCTGGCATTTTTATAGGTGATCAAGCCACGCCTATTATCTGTATACATCAACCATTCAAAATATAGACGTAATGATCTGGCATACTGGTAGAACTTTTTACTAGTGATTTTAGCTGCTTTTGATGTCGGTAATTCTGTGGCTAAGGTAGAGGCTGTCCCCTCAATGGAATGTGCAAGCTGATCATGTGTTATCGCAATAGTTGCTTTTGAATTGGCAAGTCGTACTCCATATTCCGTTTCACCATACCTTCCTGAGGTATTTTCCTGATAGAATCCAAATCGTTGCCAAAAATCATTTCTGGCAATGAAAGGATGATCACTGTAACGATAAAAATTCTGCAGAAAGTTTTTCCAATGAAACCTAGGTATCACAGATATTTCATCATTCAAATGAATCAACTTATTGAATTTGAAATAGGAACTGAACCTAATCATATCAATAGATTTATTATCAATCATATCGCATAGTTGGTATATCCTTTTTTTGAGCTTTGCATCAAGCATAAAATCTTCCTGACAATAGATGATGTATTTTCCCTTGCATGCAGCTACACCTTTATTGATGTTCGCCGCTAGACCCTTATTTATATTAGAGCCGATTAGATTATCGTATTTAAATTCCTTGATCTTGTCAATTACATAGGCCTCACTAGCATCATCACTTACTATAATCTCATCATCTTCAGACTTAATTAATAAAATGCTTTCTATACATTTCATCAAGGCCTCAGGTCTGTTAAAGTGTGTTATCAAGAAGCTGATTCTTTTCATTCAGTTTGAATTAAGCGCGAGGCGTATTTTGCACTGGACTCCCATTGTTTTTTGAACTTCCTAATAAATTTCCATGGGTTCTTATTTCTTGAGTTTGAAAACAATTTCAATGCAAGTACCAACTTATATCCCAAGAGCTGTTGCTGCGTATAGCTTTTTTTTCTAAAATACATAATATGCGGCGATGGCTTAGGTTGAATCGTATCATCTTGCCAAGGAAATTTAAATTCACTTCTAAAACCCCCAGAAGGCGCTTTCAAATGCCTTATTTGAACTTCTGGCGCGTAGATGATATCAAAACCTGAATTCCTTATCTGCATACCGTAATCTACATCTTCACCATAACCGTGTTCCAGGGCTGGATCAAACTTGCAACAATTGACGATATCTCTATGTACGATAGAGCAACCAGAACCAAAGAACGCCCATTGAAAATAACCCTTTTGTTTTTCTTCCTCTCCTTCCTGCAAACAAGGAAAAGTTACTGCCCGAGAATGAGTTGATTTGATAAAATTAGAGATGTTATTCGATAAATCCTTGCTTACGTTCACGTCATCATCAAAAAATAGAACCCACGGCGCTGCTGATAAATCTATGGCCATATTGCGTGCATTACAGGCACCGGTTTGATGAATAAAATTATGAATAATAGCAAACGGCCATGATTCATCCTTCAAATAAGATAATTGTGAAGTGGATGATGGATTTTCATTTTGCTCAATGATAATAACGCTCACGGGTAGGATGGTCTGATCGCTTAAATCGTTCAATACATCATAAAGATATTTAGGTCTGCCCATCGTGGGAATGATCACGTCGTAATTCAGTATTTCTTTGGGTTTCTCTCTCAATATAAAAGAGGACAGATCATTCTGTTCACGTTGATCAAACTCTAAATTTCTTCTTTTATAGAATTGCGCTTTCGCGAAAGCGTAAACTGGAAATCTTTTTTCATAAATCAAATGACAGGCAAGTAGAAAAAATGTCCACCTGCGCTTGTAGTGCTGTTTTACAAATTGATATAGTTTTGTGGTCAAAAGCCTTTCATCCTGATGCATCATAGGGATTTGATAACACAAGACTCCCTTAGATTGTAGCAGTCTGGCAACTGAATTTACCCAATAGAGCAAGTCATTACCAGCAGGAAGCTGATGCGAGATTTTATTTACCAAACTTGAATGGATGTATATGGCGTTAGAACCTTTAATCCAAGTAGGGTATTTAACGCTATTGGAAACATTTATAAATGGACTGTCCTCTACGTAACCCAGGCCGTCATTGAGCGGATTATAATTAGAGATGAGTGATCGCTCAGACGGGTTCTGTCCGATTGCGTCGATAAATTCGCTAGCGTCAAGTTTGTTTTTTATAATGATGATCGGCTCAGCTGGGTTCTTTTTGGCAGTCTTATATAAGACCTCGATCACATTCTCACCAGCATGGTTACCCTCAGAAACTTTACCTTTTTCATGCCTTAAAACGATCATGATGCCAACACTTTTAGATAAAATTTTATATTGTCGTCAACTATTTTTCTTATATCAAATCTATCTTCGACTTTCATTCGAGCCTTATGGCCTAATTCAAGGCTCAAATTCTTATTATTAAAAATCGAAGTAATGGATTTGACATAGGATGTAATGTCATCTGGATGGTGCATACATCCATCCTCTCCATTTGTAATGATATCCTGAGCCCAACCTATATTAGTATTCACAACAGCCTTTTGTAGGGCCATGGATTCTATAGTTACCATGCCTAAAGTCTCTGCAAGTGAAGGAAAAACACATACATGAGCATTTTTAATTTCCGCTAGGACATTTTCATAGGGTAGAACACTTTTATAGGCGACATTCTTAACTGCGGCAGGGCTCATTTGCTTTCTCATCATTTCCCATGTCGAGTTATTCCCTGTTGCGACATCCGGAGCATCGCCCCCAACCAAAGTAAGTGTCGCATCGGGAAAATCATCTACAATTTTGTTGAAGATCTGGATAAGTTGAAACATACCCTTTTTCCTGATAAGTGTCCCAATGTTGAGGATTGAATAGGATAAGTAATCTTCTGGGCGTTCATTTTTAAATTTGTTGATCTGAATACCGTGGCGTATTACCTCAATACGGCTAGCTTTTATTTTAAACAGCTTTGCACTCAGCTCGCATGCGAAAGCTGTGGGTGCGATAAAGGCAGCTGCAGTATTAACGGCACACTTTTCCAAAAAACGGTTTTTCCATTTCTGTGGTCGTTTTTCAATATGACAAAAGTAGGTGTCGCTTCCATGAAGCCTTATTACGACAGGAATCTTAAATTTCATAAAGGCAGTAATTCCAGTCCAGTCCGGTGCCTCAAGTAGGTCGATCCCTTTATCTTTAATAAGATAATTTAAAAATCGATTGATACGCATACGGTACAAATAAAAGCCGCCTATACGATACTTCTTCTGTTTCAGTATATAAAATTGGATGCCGGCATCATTGAATTCTGCTGTTTTAGTTTTGCCATAGACGATAATGCTGACAGTTACATTAGACCTTACAAGCTCTAACGCAAGATTTTTGATACTCGTACCCAGACCGCCACTGGAGCCTATACGCTCGTGAGGATATTCAGGTGTGAGAAAGGCTATGTGCATTATTTAATAAGAAGTGATGGGACTGATCTTCCTAATTTTATGAAGGGTCGTTCGATGAGATTATATGTGATTTGGCTTATTAACGCTGTCGTTCCTAAAATTATCAGTAGCATGACAAAGTAATTACAAAGATTCCAGACTAAGGTTGTGGGCTCAAAAATTTGAATAAAATTGAATTTGACTATAACAAATAACACAGCAAAGTGAACCAGATAACAGCTGTAACTGATCTTTCCAAAGTAGGATAAAAATCCAATATTCAAGAAGTCAAATTTACCCATCGATAATGCCACCATCAATGTTGCAAATACCACGGAGTTTAATAAATGATGCATCGTAAAATCATCCCAAAAAACGAATAAAACAATGATGGTCATCAAGAGGAGTAGATAACTAAAATCGTTAGAGAAAAATTTTTTTTCTCTTATTATCTGAAATCCTACTATTCCAATTGCAAAAACAGGTAACTGATTGAAAATGTTATAAAACAAAAATTCATCCAGTAATAAAACTTGCTCAAAATGAAATAAACGCTTCATTACAAAACTACTTACTGCACTCATGATTAAAGTGATCATCAAAAAATTAATGCTACCCTTAAGACAACTTACGTATTTATAATTGAGTGGAAACATAAAATAAAATAGAAACTCCACACTGATTGACCATCCACCCAGAACAATCGCATTAATCCACTCGGGATTCAAACTGTTCAAAAACACAAAATTTGAAACTATATTGAAAATTGTGATCTGATTATGTCTCAAAGGTTCATGATGAATGTTGAAAATTATCATCATTGAAAAAATGAAAATTCCTAAGTAATACATTGGAGCGATCCTGAAATACCTTCTAAAAAAAAAGCTGCCAATTGTGTTGGATCCTTTTCTTTCTCTTTGCTGTTGCGAATAGTACAGTGTAAAGGCACTTACTATAAAAAACAATTGAACGCCTCTCGCACCTTGGGAAAAAAAAAGGGACAATTCTGGGACATATATTTTTGAAACGTCTTGATATGTATGGTAAACCATGACCATTAAAATGCCTATACCTCTCAATGAATCAATGAATTCAAATCTTTTTTTCATGGTCATTATAAATTCCTACTAATTACTTCTCGAGCACAGGTACTATAAATTATTGGTTGACGCATTGAGATGATTTTAAAAGACAAAAAGGTTCCAACTTATTTTACCTCTAGAGATACCCAACAATATGACATCTGAACTGATCTCTCCTTCTACTATTTTATCCCGTTCCTCAAGTGTACTCCCAGAAATACTGCGCAAACTGTAATCTACTATCGCACCTAGAATAAAATTTGCCACGATAATTATTGAAATAGTTAAAAAAAGATATTTTAAAAAGGATTTCATCTAGGCAATATTTCCGCAATACCCTTCCATATACGTTCACTGGCTTTATTAGGAGAATCAGATCTATTGACGACTTCATACCACTGTTTTGTTATGGACACTGGATTCAATGCTCCATCCAGTAGGCCTTTGATTCCCTCATATATTTCAGATTTATTATAGGCCCAGACCACGCTTTTTTCTCGGTCCGGCATAGACCTAAAATGAATATACTCATAATTTTGACCTATGTCACGTATCCCTTTTTTAAGTTGCGGCTGTTCATAGTTGGGAAAGATGGTCGGCTTCCCGTGAATTACAAAGTCAAATACCATACTCGAACAGATGTTTACCACCATCTCGCTATGGTAACACGTGTTAACCAATCTAGCAAAATCAGCCTTTGTAGGCATCACCTGATTCCAATGCTCTCCCATAGGTTTCCATAAGGGCGCGATAGTAGTAATTACGTCTGCATACTTCTCAAGGACCTTGTCATAACGTCCTGTGAAATCAATCGGCACCTGACGGTAAATAATGGCCAAATTATAACCTTCATCCCGTAGTTTTCTAACGGCAATTGCGGTGTCCTCCAGATAATACTGGTCTAGCGGCGATGTCGTCTGATCATCACCAGAAAAACAGATGTATTGTGTATCCTCATCCAGATGATGCTCTTCACAAAACTGCTTTCGCGAAAGCAGAATACTATTATCATAATGAGGTTCAAATTGCGGCGTGCCCGTCACAAAAATCTGTTCGGGAACAGTCTTTGGGTAATATTCCAACATTTGCTGTTTCATTAGATCTGACCATACAAAATAATAATCTGTCTCTATCGTGCTCATACCCTTGGGCAAATTATCCCAACTGTAGATCCAGCAGGCCGTCTTGATTCCCAGATCCTTGGCGGCCAGCATGGGTGCTATAGCTTGTGTGGCACGCTGCGTTGTGCAAAAAACCAAATCTGGCTGGTGTTCCTGCAGTTGAGTCTTGGCTTTCTGGTATCTATCTGTAGATCGTTCTGCTGCATACATTTGATCCATAAGGCGCTGCCAGCCATGCGGTGTGGCGTTGAATCTTTCGTGAAATTTCACGAAGGCACTTTTCAAGAAATGCTTAGGTCCATTCCATTTCAATGGGAATCGATAGGTGTTATAAACATGATCATTTGCTCGCTTTCGCGAAAGCGCTAATTCCACCCTCTTGCGAGCATGACTCAATACTGGAGTTTTGGGATGAATTTTCGTGCTGCCTATATGAAGCTCTTTGTAACCTAATTCACTTTGTATGGGAAAAATCGTATTGTTCCAGTAGGTAATGTCAAAATCTAGCTGCTCGCCTATTTCCTTGAAACCGGTGAAAGCAAAATTGCGTAGACCGACACCGTCAGGGAACAAGATGAAAACTTTCTTACTATGCATCGATTTCACACTATGATTTTCTAGTTACTAAAACTTCAATCAGCTCTGCCCTAATTCCGTTACTCAAGTCATCGATATGAAAAATCTTAGTGTTTAAATTAGAATATTTCTTAATAAATTCGATGATATCAAAGCCCCAATGCATTGTTACAGGTGAACCATTAGGATCTACAACATTTCCATGCCACTCTGGTTCCCCTAAGAAATTTAATTCACCGTTCTCATCAATAGTAGCCCATCGCTCCGTTTTTTGGTGCTTGTTGACCAATGGAACTGTAAATATGTGTGCACCGCCTCTCTTCAGTACCCTACCGATCTCTTGAAATGCTTTTGCTGGGTTGAAAACGTGCTCCAATACATCTTGTGTGATTATTAAATCAAAAGAGTTATCCTCGAAGGTTAAATCTTCCAGATTCTGGTTCATCCAATTATTTACCTGGCTTCCGTTTTTATGATTCGGGAAATATTGTGAGCAACTATAATCAGCTGCATACTTTTTTAGCTTTAAACTTGTTCCCCTGTTTCCAGGTGAAGATTCATGTATTTTTAAGGATCGCCAATTCGGATATTCCTCTTCAATGACTCTCATTAGAGCTCGCTCACGCGGTATACTCTTACAATCATCACAGAAAAAATAATCTCTGAGCCAGCTATTTCTAGAACTAAAGGTTACTTTTTGATCGCAGCAATTACAGTAACCCTCGTACTTAAAATAAAAATCATTAGCCAGCAAACGGTCCACTGTGATAGTCTTTACCTTTTTTTTATAACTGTAAAGCCTGAATTTCACTCGTTTAAACAATGAAAGTAAATTCATTTGACAATCATTTTCGATATTTTAATTTATCGCGCTGCACTTGTTCTATAGGTAAAATATCTGTCTCTTTGTGTGTCAACGCTTGATGAACCGCACGGAGATCTCGCGCCAGCTTTCTCATACCGGCCGGTTCAAGTGACGCGCTATGGTCCGTTCCTTTCCATGTACGGTCCAGCGTATAGTGCCGTTCTACAATGTGTGCCCCTAGTGTATAGGCCGCCACATCAACTGCAATCCCCAGATGGTGGCCTGAAAACCCGATAGATTTTACCCTGTCACCATATTCTTTTGTTAGGGTAGTAATATCCAGCAGGCAAACGTCTGGAAAAGGTACCGGATATCCTGAGGTACAGTTGTATAGAACCAGATCCTTTGCACGGTTTTTACCTTCAAAAAACTCAACGATGGTTTTAATTTCATCACGTGTAGTCATACCCGTAGAGGCATGGATCTCACCGTTATAATTTTCACACAACCAGCCCAGCATTTCAAAATGATTGTTGCAGGCGCTGGGAATTTTGATGAAATCTGGTTCAAGGGTTGCGATTTCTTTTGCACTGGTTACATCCCAAACGCTTGTAGCATATATAACTCCCATTTCTTCACAGTAGGATTTTAACTCTGCATGCTGGTCTACATCAAATTCCAAAAATTCGCGGTGTGCCCCATAGGTATCGCCATAAGAATTAACGGGATTAGGATGCGGCGCCTCATATTGCTCTTGTGTTAGCAATTCAATATTATGTCTCTTTTGAAACTTGATGGCATCCACCTTGCAAAATATGGAGGCGACCTTTATCATTTCTTTGGCGATTTCCATATCGCCTTTATGGTTCCCACCTATTTCTGCGATGGTGAACGGTGGTTGGTATTTATTCATAAGTTTTACTAATTTATAAGATCAGATTATTCTCAATCTGCTTCTAAAGCGCATGATAGGTTTTTCAAAATACCTATAAATGAAAAACGCTAACCCAATAGTTAATAACCAATATAAAAAATAGCTTAGTAATACCTTAAAATACGAATTGAAATAAGTCATACTATCCCAATCAACAATGTTCAAAATCCAATATTGGACTATTGATAGATTTACCAAATACATTGGATAAGAAATTAAGCTGATGAATGTAACTATTTTATAAACTAGTCCTTTCCCATTCTTTAAGTGGCTTAAAAAAGGTAGTAAAAATAAGGTTGCTATAGAAATTAGGCTAAATGAGAATACTGAATTAAAAAAACCTATCGCGCTATAATCAATTGGCGAAAATTTTATAAAAAGAAATAATAATAAACCAACAAAAAACAAAGCATTCTTAAATTTAAACCATAGTACACGATAATATTTTGAACATACTGCACCTATTACACCATACATAATACTATCTAGTCTTGTTACCACACGTCCTGATAGCAATTTCGCCCAAGCCTCGCCGTCAACAATTTCTCCATGAGCGTATAAAGAATAGCGAATAAAAGTAGAGCCAATCAACAACAAAAGAATGGAGTAAAATATCACCCATCTCCTATTGATTTTAAAAACTACAATACCAACAAACAGAAGAATGGGAGTTAATAGGTAAAACCATTCTTCAATAGATAGACTCCATGCCTCTGGAAAGAAATCTGGGTGTTTATTTATAAGATTTTGTGAGAAAATGAAGTAAGAGAAATAATTACTGATTTGAAACCCATTAGTAAACAATAGATTTAAACCAAATAATATTAACAAGATCAGTAAATAATTTGGTAAAGTACGTAGCCAACGTCTCAACCAAAAATCAATTAAATGTAAATATGAAAATTGTGGGTTTTCAACAAGGTTGAGAAGAATCCTTCCTATTAAAAACCCACTTAAAACAAAAAAAATCGCTACACCATCAAATAAAAAATAATTTACATACATATAGTTTTCCCATTCCATCAAATATGCTCCATGGCCAAAAACAACGAATAATATAGCTAAACAACGTAGAAAATCTAATCCATAAATTCTTGAACTTGATATTCTTAAGCTATAAATCATCTTATAGCTCACGTAAAATTGTGATTAAATCGATCGTTATACTTCATGATGAACTCACAGGCTTCTCGTATGGCTCCTGCCGCGCTGTGGTTTGAAAGAACGAGGTCTGCATGACGCTTTATTTCCATGGTCGCATTTGCCGGAGCAAATGACCATCCTGCGGCACAGATGTTTGCCATATCATTAACATCATCACCTATATAAGCGATTTGTGAAAAATCTAAATCTCGCTGTGCTATTATTCTTGATAGAAGGCTGTATTTATCCTTGACTCCCAGGAAAACATCTTTAATCTTCAATTTCTTCATACGGCTGGCTACAATCTGAGAGTCTTCTGAGGTCATTACTATAACTTCTACATGATTCTGACGTAGGATTTCCAGTCCCATACCATCCCGCATATCAAACTTTTTCATGACTTCACCATCACGACTATAATACACGCAACCATCAGTAAACACTCCGTCCACGTCAAGTATTAAATGCGATATGCGGCTGGATTGCTTTTGCTTTTTAAGTCTGGCTGCCAGGAGTTCTTCAACAATGAGCCAGTCGGTTAGGGAATCGATTTCGGTGAGACTGTCTTCAGGCATTTTTATCGTGGCAATTTTACCGCTGATGCGGTTGTTGCTTTCCCTCCACGCCTTTTTAGTAGTGACATAACAGGCTCCGTTCTCTATGAGTTGACCCTCAAAATCCTGGCGGCGTGGTCGGCTCATAAAATCATAATTACTTGCTGTGCCGTTATTATTCCATGTAAATCTATGTGTGTTTACCACGGTCAATGCTGCATCATAAGAAGATTTATTGACTACGGCTTTCAAACAGTTGTTAATATCTGCTGCTACAGTAAATGGACTTGTCGCTTGCAATAGACAAAATACGTCAAATTCTGGTTGTTCATTTTCTATGAACTCCTGAATGGCAAGTTCTGTTGTTGCGGTATCGCTTGCACTCGCTTCACTGCGTTGTACGGTTTTTATCTTTTTTGTCCACTGGTATTCCCGATTAATGAAATCGATGATTTCTGTATCATCTGTGTATATGAAAACCTCATCCAATTCGGAGGCAATGGCCTCGCCCACCACCCAGCAAAAAAGAGGCCTGCCAAGAAGTTTCTTCTTGTTTTTTCCTGGGATCCCTTTTGATCCCTGGCGCAATGGTATAAAACCTATGGATTTCATGTAGTTGGGGTTGCTGGCGCAATTTAGTGGAAAGTCAACATATTTTAAGAATTATCCTTCCGCTACTTGGTGATATGCATCGATAACTTGGGAAATGACAAGATCTCGATCCAATTTTGGTGCTAATTCGTTATTATTAAACGAGACTGCCTTTGATCGATGCTCTACAGAAAGTAAGGCTTTATTGATTACTGATTTAATTTGCTCTACATCTTCACAATCATTGATCAAACTGCCATTCGTTCCATTCTCAATGATTTCTTCAGTTGAACCACCCGGATTAGATTGAATGACATAAGCGCCGGCACACATCGCCTCCAACATAGTGTTAGGCATCCCATCACTATTGGAGTTTCCTATATATATCATAGCAGAACCCATCAATTTTAAAATTTTTTTATGGGGTAGCAAATGGTGAATCTGAATGTTGGGAATATCGCTTTCACGAAAACGTAATACTGCAGGATCCTCTGCTCCAAAAACCACCACTTTGAAATTACTTAGAGAATCTGCAATTTGTTCCAGAGCGAGCAGAACTTTTACAGATCGTCCAGATCTATTTTCATATCCCTTTACTAGAATGACATCGCGCATTGTGTAAGGAATTGTTTGTGATTCAATAAATTCCAGATCAAAACCGCCACCGCCCGGGAACACTCCCAAAAACTTGCCAGAAAACCCCAAGTTCACCGCAGTCTGATGATCCCGATGGCAATCCGTAAACAGAAAATCAATTCTGGGCAATATTCTCTTAATGTCCTCTAAGTAGGATGTTTCGTTTTTGTAATAATATAAATCACTACCCCATGAGCTGTAGATCCATTTGATTTGTTGAAATTTAGCCATCACGTTATAAATGGGCGTGCACGAAACATATAATGCAAAACTATGAACAACATCTGGCTGCACAACTTTCAGTGTTTTTTCAAAAACAGTATCTACTCTATGGTCGAATCTATTGGATAAGAAATTAAATAGCGTTGGCAACTTCTTTTTAAACAACGTACGTCCACGGCTTTTTAAAAATCCCTTCTTCCAATCCGTTATCTGGGTCATCCAGCTCATTGAAGGCGCATAGCCCTGATCCAATACATCGAACCAGAATACCTCATGACCGCTATTACGCAGCTGCTCACTCCACCTGCGGAAGTGAATCGAATTCATCGAAACCATCAATATCTTCATCTTATTTATTCATCGAGGTTTTAATGGAATAAAAATACCATTTAACGTGAGCCCATCTTGCTTGATACTGCATCAGTCCAATAAACTTGCCGATAGCTTTCATATAAGCACCCTTTCTGTTTAGCGCAGTTATCAGTTCTCTTTTATTTTTGATTAGCCCCTTAATAAGCTGTGTTTTTACGCTTGACAACTGTTTATCATTTATTAATTCTTCAAGAATCAAAACATTTTTTGAGGATACTTCCACTGCATTGAGGCGCATACTTGCACTCACGCCTATTTGCCTACGATAAACCGCGCTAATATCAGGAATTTTTGCTGCCTTTGATCCAGTAGAATGGAGAACCATTAAATATACCGGCCAGTCGCCGTAAGGAAAATTTAAAAAATACGAGGGCAAATCCTGTAAACGATCAAAATTTTTGAATAACGATGTGGGAGCGCTTATTCTATTCTTTAATGCCATCTGCTCAACAGTATAGGATGCGATTGTATTATCCTGTTTTGCTGTAAAAATATTATCACCATCCTCATATGCACAATGAGTTCCAACAATAGCAAACTCTGTATTGTTATCTAAAAAATCGACTTGCTTTTGAAGTTTTAAAGGGTCTGTCCAGTAATCATCACCATCACAGATAGCAACATATTTTCCCTTGAGTCTCTTTGCCGTATCTACAAAGTTTGCAATTAGTCCCATATTGGTCCCGTGGCGCACATAATCAATCTGATCTGTATATCTCTCTTTGTATTGCAAACAGATCTCAGATGTACCGTCTGTACTAGCATCATCACCTATCACAATCTCATATGAAAATTGCGTCTTCTGTTCAAGTATAGAATCCAGCGTTTGAGCGATATAGGATTTCTGATTGAAGGTGAGCAAAAATACACTGACAACAACGATTGAATTATCATCGCGTACCGTATTCCTTTGGCTGTATGTTGAGTCAGTCAAGCGTGGTTGTTTAAACGTATGATGAAATCTAAACGCCTCTTCTGTCGATCAAATTTATATTTATAAGGATGATTGCGAGTAAAGGAAACTAGCATTTCAAGAAAACGCTCGTTGACATGCTCCATAGACATATATAAGGATGGTTTTCCTTTACCGATAATAGATTTCAATCTGGCCTTCATTATGTGTATAAGAGGTTCAGTTTGCACCGTTATGTGAACGGTCTGTGGTATGTTGATTTCCAGCAATTGATTTACAATACCTATAATTTCATGTTGAAAAGGTTTTACTTCTAGTCTAATATCAGGGCTTTGAAGCATTTCATACGCATTTTTGCCGCACATCACTCCCCATTCTTGAGCTTCGTTCGCTTTGATACGGTTCAAATCCCTAGTGAATTCGCTGTACCTGTCATTGATGCGTTCCAGATACTTATGAAATGGCGCAAAACTGATGGTAGATCTGTAATCCCTCAGGTGCCACTGGTGAAGAAAGTACGTGGAAATTGATTCAAACTTCACTTTGAAACCCGCATTCTTAAAACGGTCGTGTGCATCTGTATCCTCGGCTCCCCAACCGTGATAAAATTCATCAAATCCATTGATGGATTTCAATGCCTCTGTATCAAATACCGTAATTCCCGTTGCCTCTCTAGAAGATTTAAAACTAATGGCGTAATCATCAAATTTTTGATTTTTCTGACTCTCTTCCTCTGTTAACATTCCTACACTATAATAGTTTGCTTGATCACGCTGCCATTTTTGGCTCTGCTCATCCAGGAATCTAGGGTGCCATATCATATCCATGTCACATACCATAAAATATGTGCTTGTCGCTTCTTTAAGTATCATATTGATACATCGGGATTTATTCCACAACTGACCTTGTACTGGACATAGAAGTATTCGAACTTTAGGAAAGCTGAGGAGTAAGGTCTGAAGTTTGTCTTGATAACTCAGACTACTCCCATAATCTACTAACCATAATTCAACACCTTTTCCCAACTGCGGCTGGATGGAATCCAGACTGCGCCTAACCGTTTTGAGATCACGGTTGCGATTAGGGATCACGATGGTCAGCAATTGTTGTTCCAATGAAATAATGTCGTAGATCGTTTAGTTATTTTTCAGGACCTTGTTAGTTGTCTCCAAATAATCAAGACCCCATTTTGCACATGGTTCTAAATGATTGCCTTCTGCCCACTCATTCCAAGCATTTATAAATAAAAACGATTCTGGCATATCATTCCATGGATAGTTTGTCACGATGTGATCAAGCCATTTCTCATACTTCTCTGGAGTGGAGTCATGAAGGACAAAATATCCTTCCTTGCGTCTGGCAGTATTGTCCCAACCTGGAGTAATTCCTGGATACTTTTTTTCCTTAAAACTTTTGCTGATTTGTAAATCCACAAAATCATCGTAGTCATAAACCAAATCAAGACTGTTAGAGTCGTTTAATCCTAATTTATTCTTTGCCGCTCTTATATAGTTTTTCATTCTAGAATAACTAAGTGGTTGTGGTCGTTCTGAAAACTTAGGTTGAAAATCGATGCTGAAATCAAATATGCCTTGCTCATCTTCAAATGAGAGAGCGTTCCCTAGATATAGATCTGGAAATCCGGCTTTTTGAGCTTCATTTCTCCACAAAGATAGCGTGGCTGTCATGTCTGGAAAAAGGTCAGGTCGATAAACAATAAATACAGGTTTACCATCTACTTTGATATATCTATCGTCTTTAAAATATTCAAAAAGATGGTGGATATGGTTCAAATCATCCTCGCTGGAATACTTTTGTTCCAATAAAACATCTTTATCACCGCCATTCCAGACTCTGGTCCAGTTTTCATTTGCCCAACACATCATGAAAGGTAGGTCCTCTTTTTTATTTTGCCGCTTGCGATTTAATGGTGTTTCAAGTATTTTCTTACCCGTAAACCAATAGTGGTAATAACAAAATCCATAAATGCCATAATCCTTTGCCAGCTTTTCCTGTGCAAGTCGGGATTCTTCCAATCGTAAATCATAAAAACCTAAATCTGCGGGTAGATGAGGTTGATAATGTTCTTCAAACAATGGCCTTGCTTTCACAACATTGGTCCATTCCGTGAACCCTTTTCCCCACCAACCATCATTTTCAGGAATGGGATGGAACTGCGGTAAATGAATGGCTATAGATTTGATTTTGTTTTCAGGCATACGTAGATTATCTGTTTATGCACTATTTTCTAAGGCTTGCTTTTAAACAACAGTATATTTCTCCATTACCACTTAGATTTGTACCAATCCCTATTTCCGTTGAAGTTTTATCTATTGTCAATACGTGAGACTTTATCAGTATTGGGTATTTGGAATTTCAAGCTAATATAGAATAAAGAGTTTAATGGTCGATTATAATTTTTACGGAAGGCCTGATGGCATAGGCAACAGACTGGAGCAAATAATTTTATTGGAAGCATATTCGTTGAAAAAGAACATGAAAATCAACTATATATGGGAAAATAAATACGCCTATAGAAGTTATGATATTTTTCTAAGCGCAGATCGTGTTTCAATTCTTAAAAATGCACCAGCCTCGAAGGAATTAGAATTGAATGTAGATCCAGAAAAACAAAATCAACACTTTCAAAATTTAACTCAGAGAGAGGTTTTGGCAGCTGCCAAAAAAATCGAACCAGCATTTGATATTTTTTTTGAAAATGATATCAAACCAGTAGGTATCCATTTGCGAGGAACGGACCGTATAGGAAAAAACCACGATCACTTCATGAAAGATTATGAAGAGTTCAATCTTTACATCGCAAAAACAATTAACTTAATCAATACGCTTAAACCCAAGCATATTTTTATCTGTTCAGACCAGTCGTCCTACAAAAGGGTCTTACGGAAAAAACTGAATAAATCCATTAAAATAATTGATCCCATTTGCAGTAAGGAAGTTCCTGGTGAGTATGTTGATTTCTTTGCTTTGAGTCTATGTCAATCTATTTACATGTCATCTAAATATTCAACATTTGCAATCACAGCATCGATGATAGGAAACATACCCCTTATTTCTTACACTAGAAATGAAACAATAGCAGTACGACATAAGGCGCTATTTACTTACGATACTGATTTTGGGGGTTTGTCTAACAAGCAATATGTCAAAGAATACAAACCGTCTTTGTGGGCCCAACTGATTCTGAAATTGCGGAGAGCAAAAAAGAAGACCCTAAAATTCATAAACAAATAAAAAACTGCGTATTAAAAATATCAGCCTACGAATCTTGATTTAATTTTACGGTAATAACGCTTCGCCAAATTCCATAATGGAGACGTTTTCCTGTTCTGACGGGCTTTGATCTCTTTGCGCTTTATACGGATCAGTCGAACCATTATGACTTCATTCATCTTCAAAAAATAGTTTTCCAAAAAATCAGTGGCCTGCAAAAATCCCGCACGCATCTCATGAAAATTCGTACTCATTGAATTCGAGTGAATCCTATATTTTGCCAAAATTGATGATGTTTGTTTAATAGAATTTGCGCTATGAAACAACATTACCCAAAAAACCCAGTCCTCATGATTGGGAAGATCCTCGACGAACGACAGAGCATTATCTTTAACCAGAGAGGCTCTGAACAAAACACAGTGTGGTGGAAAGGATTTTCTATATTCCCAGTCTATGATTAAATCTCTCAGCAATTTGTCAGGAGCTAAGAAAGGAGGTAAATATCGATAGGGAGCTTTTTGTAAGGGATTTTCATGCATAAAGGGAAAATAATTGCAGATCGATACATCACTTTCTTTAATTTCATTCAATTGCACCTCAAATTTTTCCTTGTTAATTAGATCATCTGAGTCCAGTAGCTGTATAAAATCACCACGTGACTCTTTTAAACCTTTATTTCTAGCTGCACTCAAGCCGCTGTTATCCTGAAAATAGTACTTGAATCTTACGTCTTTTTTGACCCATCGCTCAGCAATTTGTTGCGTATTATCGGTGCTACCATCATTGACAATGATGCATTCCCAGTCCGCATATGATTGCTCATAAACAGATTCCAGGGTTTCATTCAGAAAGCTCGCTTGATTATAACAGGGAATAATGACGCTTATTAATTGCTCTGACAACATTCTTAAAACTTTTCAGGCTTATTCATGTTGAATAGGACTATTTCGATGAATCACCTTAAGGAAAACCAGATACTTACAATCCAATCAATGGTATAGCGTTTAATACTCGCCAGAAATCCCTTAAGTCCCGATAGAATACTCACATCCTGATGCCACAATTGATAATTCCCTACCAGATCATTTTTGAAACGGAATAGCTCCTGATTTTTGGATCTTTTGATTTCATAGCTGAAAATAGCAGGAACCAGCTCAATATCGTAACCGGCAGCTACCACTCGTGTAGTCCACTCCTTATCTTCAAACGTAGCTACATCTTCCTTGAAGGGATGCTTTTGCCATATCGCTTTCGCGAAAGCGGAACCAGAAAAAATCAGTCCAGATCGATTTGGATCCTGTTGTACGGTAACACCATTGATATAGTTGCGGTAGTCGCTGGAATTGTGCAGGCAGCGTATCCCAGCAAGGTTGGGATTTGCATCAAAGCTTTTTTTGATGAGCTTAAAAAAGTCATGACTTATGGGGTAGGAATGCGCGCTGAAGATAACGATTATAGGATGTGTGGCCTTTGAGGCGGCAAAATTTGCACTGCCACCATAGCTGAACTTTTCTATGGTTTCAAATCTTGCACCGTGATTCAGGGCAATCTGCTGGCTGTTGTCTGTGGAAAGGTTGTCGATTACTACAATCTCATCCACGTCGCCTGCATAGCGCTCTGTTAGATTCTTCAGCAGAAACCTGAGTGCGGGAGCTTGATTTTTAGTTCTTATGACGACACTTAGCATACTCTGGATAATCTATTTTTTTTTCCTCATCATGGAATAAATGTATCTCAAAGGCTTCAGGATGATACGGCCCAGTTTGTATTCCATGGAATTTTTGATCTTATTTTCACGGGCCTTAGCCGTTTCTAAATAGTGAAATTGTACTGATGTGAAATTATGAAAATCTGATTTGTACAGTTCTGGATGTTTTTGAATGATGTATTTTTTAGTGGATTCAAAATGGTTAGTCAGCGTATCTACCAGCATCGACTGCTTTGATTTTCTATAATAGAACAAAACCTCGGGAACGATTTTATAGGATTTGTTTTCTGCCTTTAGAATGCGTAACCAGAATTCCCAGTCTTCAAAACCTGTTTTCATCTGCTCGTCGTAACCACCTACATCTTCCCATGAAGACCGGTAGAAAAGTGAGGTTGCAATCAATTGGTTTTGGTACAGTATGTTGATGATTGTGGATCCTGCGGGTTGTAGGTTGAAGTAGGTATTCTGCTTTGACCTAGTAAAAAAACTTGTGTAACATGAAATGATGCACAACTGCTCATCCTGCGTCAATCCAGGGACAAGTTTTGAAAGATAATCAGAATGCAGTATGTCATCAGCGTCCAGTGGTAAGACCAGCTGCCCATTGCTGATCGATATTCCAGCGTTACGTGCAGATGACAAACCTCCATTTTCCTTTTCCAGATACCTAAATCGTGAATCCTGCGCCACCCATTCTCTTGCTATGGTAGCAGTATGGTCTGGACTACCATCGTTAACAATTATACATTCCCACTGAGTGTAGGTTTGCTGTAGGACTGATTCCAGCGCCTGAGCAAGAAAATGAGCCTGTTTGTAGCATGGTACAATTATGGAAACCAGTTTATCCATCAATTTTGTGGAGCAGTCCCCATTTGACAAGTGTTGTGATGATTCTTGAAGACCTCAATGTCTTCAATTGTTTTTTAAGCAAAACAACGTCCTTTATATCTTTAATGAACGGCGCATATCCATTCTGTAGCACCATCTCTCGCTCCTTTGTCTTGACACCATAATTTTTGGGGTCTGAGCTTAAACCACCTATGTAAAACGTGGAAAGAACTTCATCAACATGTTTATGGGAGCATCCAAACTTACAGATGGCATCCATAAAAAATTTCCAATCTGCACAAATGGTTAGATTGATGTCGTATAATCCCGCTTTCGCGAACGCGGAACGCCTTATAAATGTTGCTGGATGTGGCAGGGAATCCATTACAAAATAAGAGAAAGAGAGCTCGTCTGGGTAATATTTTATTGAAGTGGTTTTATTTTCTACAACCCCTAAATCAAAATAAACGATGTCCTTATTTCCCAGATGCGGTATTGCGTTTGCCAGACTGGTGGAAGAAGCGAAATGATCACCAGAATTAAGAAATAAGATATAATCCCCAGTTGCCGCCGCTATGCCTTTATTCATGGCATCATAAACACCGGCGTCCGGTTCACTTGAGAAATAGTCAATAATATCTTTCTTGCTCTCTATGTATTCTATACTGCCATCTGTGGATCCACCATCGATAATAATATATTCAAATTCTTGAAAGTTCTGCTCAAGAACACTTTCCATCGCCAATTGCAATCCTTTCAGATTATTATAGTTCACAGTGATGATGGATACTAGTGAATTCATTGATATAAAAAACTAAAAATCTGCTTGCGCTTTCTCACTATTGGAAAGTACTTAATCGATAAACTTGAAGTGAGTAAAATAGGGTTATTTATTATTAATTTCAACCAATAGATACTCTCCTGTAATAAATTTAGCCGCTGTTTAAATTTATGGTGCCAGAGCCACTGTAATAATAGATCTATTCGATCCATTGGTATCTCATTTTCTAAAGACCAAACAACTAACGATTCGAAAAGCTTAGGATTGTATTCAATATAAACCTCAGATTTATTAAACACGTTATCATCGTGTATTCCTCGCATTGAGGAGGGAATATCAATTATACTTGGGCATAATCTATATTTCAAGGATAACTTAAATATCAAGTCCGAATCTTGAGTTACTTTCAAAGACTCATTAAATAAACCTAGCCTGATTAAAGATTCTCTTCTTACTGTCAAACCATTCAAATGCAAATATCCATATTTACTGGATACAATACCTTCAAATAAATTCTCTGGCGCAAGTTTCTTTGATAATGTGTTTGGTTTGAAATGTATTTCTTCTCCTGGTTTTATTTCCCGATAGAAGTTAAATCCGACAGCATTATAAACTCCATCTACTGACTTATCCGTTAATATATTCAAATCATTTGTGAAACGTCCTTTCAAGAAATAATCATCAGCATCTAAAAAAGCTATTAGGTCATAATTTGCATTTTGAATACCCAAATTTCTAGTAGCACCTCTACCTCTGTTCACATTATTAGGATGAGTGAGAACTTTTATTCTATTATTACGAAAACTAAATGACTCTGCTATTTTTAATGTATTGTCCGTACTGCCGTCTTCAACAATGATAATTTCACCAACTTCTTTTTGAATCAAGGCGGATTCAACTGATTTAGAAAGAAATTTTTCTACATTAAAAGCAGGAATAATCACGGTGATTTTTTTATCTCTATGCATAATGCTTCTTTCGCTTAATACGATTTTTGATTCTTTTCATCAAAATGGTTATCGCATTGTATTTTATTTGCGAATTAAAAGTTTGAAACCTGAAATTTGAAAAAAGCAATTGGAAGCTAAATAGTAATTCTGCTAATATATTATCTTGCTCTTGACGTTTGATGATCCAAACCCGTTCCAATAAACACTCGCTGATACTTTTCGATTTGAAGTTTCTAGCATGCCACTTAAATAAGGATATGTAAAACTGGAGTTCAGAATTTTTATATGATGACTCTTGATTGAATATATTATTATCATGAACTCCCCTGACAGCTACAGGATCTCTCAATATACCAGGTAGAAGATCACCTTTCAAGGATAATTTCCAAATTAATTCAGTGTCCTCTGAAACTTCAAGTTTCTCATTAAAACCACCTACAGCTTGAATTAAAGATTTTCTAACCGTTAACGCATCCAATGAAAAATAACCGTCATTACCTGATATTAAGGATTCGAATAAGGCGTCTGGCTCAACAGTTTTATTTAAGCTTATTAGTTCAAGTTTATCTCTCTCACCAGGCCGTTCTTCTCGATAAAATTCAACACCGATGGCATTATAAACACCATCACAATCTATATTACCTTTCAAAATTTCAGAATCCCTTAAAAAACGATTCTCTAGGTAATAGTCATCTGCATCCAGAAACGCGATAAATTCTGATTTGGCGTTTTGAATCCCAAGATTCCTACTGGCAGACCTTCCTTTATTGCTATTATCCGCATGATGAAAAATACAAACTTGATCAATTTCAACGGACAGCCGTTTTAGTATATCAGAGGTTCCATCAGTGCTACCATCGTTAACGATAATTATTTCACGAACCTGCGGTAATTCTGAAGCAGATCTTACAGCCTTTTCAATAAATTGATCAGCATTAAAAACAGGTATGATGACAGAGACTTCAAACATTAAAATTTATCTAATAAACCCAATCGCTGCAGCCATTGTATTTTTTTTGATTTTCTGAGGTTACGCAGTATACGCTGCAACTTGAATTGATGCCTGATATCTTCAAGCAGAATTGGGAATTCCTTTTCCAAAATTAGCTTTCGTTCATTTTCCAAGGCTTTTCTATTCTTTTCGATAGAACTGATTCCACCAGTATAAAAATTGGAGAATGTTGTTGGAACATACTTATGAGAGGCATCATATTTCAGTACAGCGAGCGCAAAAAATTTCCAGTCTGCGACAATCTTCAAGCTAGCATCGTAACCGTTAAGTCTTTCAAAAAGGGACCTTTTCACAAAGGTTGCTTGATGAGCAGGTAAGTCATCGTAAATGTATCTAAAACTTAATTTTGCGGGTGCTTTCTTGATATTTGTCAAGACGCCATCGATAACATTAATATCGAAATATATCAAGTCTTCACCGTTGAGGTACGCCACAATATTTTTCAGTGCTGTTTTTCCTTCGAGGTCATCACCACTATTTAAAAAATAAAGGTAATCTGCTTTTGCCAGAGCAGCACCTTTATTCATTGCATCATAGATACCAACATCTAATTCACTTATGTAATTCGTAAACAAATCCGTATTTGCTTCGAGATATTCTTTACTACCGTCCGTTGATCCTCCATCGATAATTATATGTTCAAAATCTTTGTAAAACTGCCCTGCAACACTTTTCAGCGTACGTTGCAGACCTGTATAATTATTAAGATTGACAGTTATGATAGATAATTTCATATTTCGTTTTCGACTCTATTATAAAGCTTTACGTAGGAAGCTGCCTGAATCTCAAGACTGTATTTTTCGATAGCTTTTTGACTAATTGATTCGCGGTCAAATGTATTGGCATTTAAGAAAAATTCAGAAATAGCCTTAGCTAGATTTTGCGGAGAAATGTGTTTGACAAGTATTCCATTCTCCTCATCTATAATCATGTCGGGAATGCCGCCTATAGCAAAACCTATAACTGGAGTACCGCACATCAACGATTCTAAAACGGTATTAGGTAAATTATCCATAAGTGATGGAATAATGAAAACATCTGCAGCATTGTAACATAAACTCATTATTCGATCGTCTTTAATATGACCTAACAAATGAGTCTCGCATTGAAAATCATCTAAATCCAAGTCCTTAACATCGCCGGCAATACATAAAAGATGATTTTCTTGATTAATTAAACGTAGAGATCGCAGCAGAATCTTGATACCCTTACGTTCACTGTCAATCTTATCTGAAACAAAGAGAATAACAGACTTTTCAGTTTTAATGTTCAATACATCTCTTGCAACTTGCTTATCGTATTGTCTGAAAACCTTTTGATCTAAACCATATGGAATTCTATATGTTTCAAACCTACCCAATACCCGACTTTTTTTAGCCTCATTACAAAGCCAATTTGAGGGCGCTACCACAGTCAATCGGGTTGTTTCCTTCAAGGCCTTTATTTTATCGTTAACAATCGATTCGTAAAATGATTTATCATCTAGGTTGATAATTCTAGGTTTAAGTGTGTCACTTTCATCAATTCCAGAAAATTCCTCTTCATAATGCTCTCCTCCAGTAAATGGGTTCATATCGTGAAGAGTCCATACTAAAGGCTTTTTATTTTTAGTGAAGAAGGTTTGAAAGTTTAAAAATTCTGCAACCCAATGAAGATTAATTATATCAGCTTCTTCGTAAAGTATATTTCTAGTAAGGTCGAAATTTGAAGTTGGAAAAGAAAAATGTTCCAAATTTGAGGGACGTTGCTTCAAATAGTATTCTTGAGATAAGAAATACTTTCGAAATCGCTGAGGCAACAAGTCCAAAATTATGTACCTCCACTTATAATACTTTCTCTTGAAAACAGGATATGGTATTTGTGTCTCCTGAAAAGAATACGACTCTCGAACGTTCTTTAACTTGACCTTAAAAAGCAATTTGCTATTCACACCTGAATCCAACAATCCTTCATGCAATCGTATACAGGCGTTAGCGGCACCGCCATGGGAATACGTATTTATAATCAGAACATTCATAAGTGTTTTATTCCATAAATATTTAGCTGCATATCCATGTTATTATAGGTTTCTACCTTAATAAACGGTTGATGATTGTGGAGACCTGGAGAGTTTATAAATACTCTAAAACCATTAGAATAAAGAATTTCTAAAATACTATACAGCGTTTGATCTTTATCAACAAAGGAGTGATATTCTATAAATATTCTTTTCACATTCTCCAAAGAGTCTTTTATATCTACTAAAACCTTAGTCTCAGCACCTTCAATATCCAACTTTAGAAAGTCAACTGTTTTTTTAAGAAATGGTCCTAATGTACCGACTTTGATAGTTGAAATTGAACCAACTTGATTTTCATTTAAAACAACAGTTCCAGCATCTGCTCCTTCTTGAGAAAAAGAAATATCGCCATCATAATCGAGCAAACCGATATTATATAAATGAACATCATCATAATTGAAAGCATCAATATTACTTTTGAGAATTTCAAAGATTTTTGAATCAGGTTCAAAAGCTACCACGCGTGATTTGGGATGTAGATTTTTAAAATAAATTGTTGCTAGACCTACGTTGGCACCGCCATCAATGATATATGGTGTGTCTACATCTGATTTAAACTTGTAGATCTCTTTTTTAAAGATTTCATCATACATAAATAAGAAAGATGCGGAATCTGGTATAGTAACTTGCTTATTAAATAAAATTATTTGAGTATTCTTGTATCTAGGTATGTTTCTCAACCATTGATAAGGTTCTTTATCAATTTTCTTCCTTTTACGCTTGATATATTGTAGGATTTCTGGAGGTAAGAAATGATGAGCTTTTTGGTATAATTTAAATTTTAGGAAATGTAAATTAAAATTCTTTTTAGCTTGCTTTTCATTAAATTTCTTAAGCGTTTTAGTTTTTACAAATACTTTTTTACGTGTTGGGATAATATTGATTGCTTTGCTAATTACTTGATCATAATTCATTTTTGAATCATCATGTTCACAATGTTCTCCACTACCATCGAATCCTATATTATGAATCAACGAGGTATTGGGGTATAAAAAAACACCTTTATCTAAAAACATAGAGGTTTGAAATCTAACCGCCCAAGAATTGATATTACCGGCGACATGTGCCTTAAGCATCATATAATAGTCAATCGATCCAAATCTCATTTTTGAACCCAAATCTAATGATTCAATTTTTTCAAGTAAATGATTGCTATTAAAATTGATTTTATCCCACCTATCTGACCACGTACCGTATCCCCAAGAACTCATTACAGGCAAAAAAAAAGTTTCATCCTGAATTTCACCATAATGATCAAACTTATACCCAGAAACACCATAAACCTTTTTGTCTTTTTCGTAGACTCTTAAGGCTGTATTCATGAATTTTAAAAATCCGGAGTTTGTGACTATATCATCTTCTAAAATTATCGCTGCTTTGTGAAGTCTTAAAATATCTGAAACTCCTTCAATTACAGAATTTGCCAATCCTTTATTGATGTTGCTTTCTGAAATAATAACCCTGCCGCACCATTGCTTTTCTCTAATAATCCTTCGTACATGAATTATTTTTTCTCTCCCCTCAAGTAGAGCATTCTCCTTGTACGAATCAGAAAATATATATAAAGTAGAATTTTTTGCACCTTCATTTTTAGATAGAGACTCTAATGTTCTTCTTGTGTGATCAGGTCTATTGTAAACAAATAGAATTATAGGAAATAATCTCACGATCGTAAATTATCTTTAAAAAACAAGGTGTTAAAAGTTTTGGCAATTAGCACATAGTCCAGATCAGTAAGCTTTTTGTATAACTGTGATGTCTCGATTAATTCAGCAATGTCAGATCTTTTCAAATCTTCGATCAAAATAAATTTTGATCGGTATTTAGCCCAATCATTGGATAAAACAACTTGTAGATCCAACCCTTCAACATCGATGGTTATAAAGTCAATCATCTGGCCTTTAGGAAGATATTTGTCGAATATTATCTTCAAAGGTTTAGTTTGTACTATCTGCTTATCAATAATATTGAAGTTATTAACCCTACTTTTCAGATCTGCTTCCATTTTTGAAAATGTATTCAAAGCCGGCTCCTCAAACATATAATAAGTCATCTCATTCTCCATTTCTGAGACGCCACACTCGATATTAATATCATTAGGACGTTCTTTCAAAAATAGATCTTTAAAGCCAGGTCTTGCATCGATATTTATTCCTGTCCAACCTCTTAAATAAAACAAATAAGTATTAGAAAATCGTTTTGGATGATAAGCTCCTATGTCAACATAAAAGCCATCACTCTTCTCATCTAGATATCTACATAAAATTAAATCCTCGCCTTCTTGGGCATAGGATAGATTCTTGAACTTTTCTTTGTCCAATATTTTTTTATTCATCTCATTAAAGAACATGTTTTGTAGTCTCAATGGCGTAATTAACGATAGAAGCTGTTTAACTAATTGATTTCCCATTCTCCTTTTATTAAAAATGGTGTATTCATACTATTCGCTCCAGATTTACCAGTACCATAAAAATTACCTTTTTGAACGGCAAATTTACCGATAGGATTTTTAAGCCAATCAGATTCTGCTTTGTCATAAAGAATTCGACTTTTTATTAAATAATTACCCGCGCTAAATGGAAAATCGTCGATTAAACACTTCACCGTAATTGTTGATTGATCCGACGGCGTGATTTGTATATTTTGATAAGAAGAGTAAAGAATAGCCAACGAACTCATGCGCTCATCGTGAACAGAAAATCCCAGATCTATTTTTCCACCATCTATAATCTTACTTTCTTGAATAGATAACTCAAAACATAGTGCAATTCTTTTGCCTGATAGTAATGTTGATACAATTTCTGCAAATTCATTTTCTAGCCAAAACTTTCTAACCTTTACGATGCCTGAACCTGATCTATCTTCAAGATCGAGCAAATTGTTCTTTTCAATTTGTTCATTTGTTTTGAGATACAGTTCAATTCCTCTGTCTGTCGCACCATCATAAACTTTCAGTCCATTTTCCATAATGATTACTCTTGAACAAAGATTTTGAATCGATACCATATTATGACTAACAATAAGAACTGTTCTACCGCTAGTATTAGAAATATCTTGCATCTTTCCAATTGCCTTCTTTTGAAACTCAGCATCGCCCACGGCCAATACTTCATCGACCACTAAAATATCGGGCTCTAAAAATGCCGCAACGGCAAATCCTAATCTAACACCCATACCGCTAGAATACCTTTTTACTGGAGTGTCGATATACATTTGGCAACCAGAAAATTCAATAATATCATCGATTTTTGTAGAGATCTCGGCTTTGTTCATCCCTAGTATTGCCCCATTCAAGTAAATATTTTCCCTTCCGGTCAGTTCTGGATGCATTCCGGTACCAACTTCTAGAAGACTGGCCATACGTCCTCCTACTTTGACATGGCCATTTGTCGGACTTGTGACCCTTGAGAGAATTTTTAATAAGGTTGATTTTCCTGCGCCGTTTTTACCTATAATGCCTATAATCTCACCTTCATTAACTGATAAAGTTATGTCTTTTAAAGCCCATACGTAGTCCGAAGTTGCAGAAGCATTACGATCATTAACGGCTCCAACTTTAAGGTAGGGATCCTCTTTTCCTCTCATTTTTGCCCACGCTCGATTCAGGTCGTGGCTTAATGTGCCAGTACCTACGTTACCTAAACGGTATTGTTTGGATAAATCCTCAATTTTTAAAATGACGTCACTCATAAATTACTGGATTAAAACGGGCAATTTTTCATAAGCCCTTTTTTCAATGTACTTATAATTTGTGGGTTAGGTTGTTTATGCTGCTGTAATTCAAACTTTTTCAACCATTCCTCGATAGGTCTGTCGCTTTTAATTAGTTCTGCTGTGTAGGGTTCAATTCCTACAGACAGCATATAATCATGATATTTGACACCATCGCCATAAATGTTATCGGAAAACTTTACTTGAATCGCTGGGATCTGATATGCATGGGCAACAATGATCCCGTGCAGCGATGATGATAGTATTCTCTTGCATTTTAAAATTTCACTAGTCGTGAACTCAATATCGTTTGTCCTAAAATCAATGATTGAAATCGAATCATTTTTTTTGAACAGTATTTCAACAAGTTTATGATCGCTGATGTGCGGTATAATTCCCAACTCAAATTCCTTGTTAACCGGTGGATTATAATAATCTGGCAATAGAAGCGCCGGATCGCCATAAACCTCTGGACAATGATGGCCCAGATCAAGTAATCGCTTTCGCGAAAGCGGACCCCTAACTGCCATGAAGGTAGCTTTTGGAATTTGCGCGTCTCTATTGGCAATACCACTGCCCCATACGATACAGTGGCTCCCTACGTGTTCCAAAACGCTGCCAATGGTCACATAAACTGGTTTCCATAAGTTCTTGAGATAAAAACGGCTGGCACGTACCCAGTTTACTTGTTTGCCTGTGATTTTCTGGACGAGATATTTTCCCAGTAAATCACCATAGTTCTCGTGGTCCTTTTTCTGGATATGGCGCTCGCTCCACCAGTATAATCGTATTTTATTTCTAGTGCTGATCTCTTCTAAAGTTTTATTTTTCCTTGTCACTGTAAACGACACGTGTTATTTGCCTAATCTTATACTCAATAGATCCGGATCATATTTTTGATTGATATATTCAGTGTAATATCGATTTTGCCATGCTATGGGATCGGTTGTTATACCATCATAAGGCAATGTTCTTGTTTTATAAAGTGGTGGGATAGTTAGGTGGTTAGACCGATTGATTTTAACTGTCTCAACTCTCAATTTTCGATCTTGCTCCAATCTAGCAAATGATCCATCATAAAAATCCAAATATAGATTTTGAGTATTTACTGAAGTAAGGGTCGTAGCAAATAGTAATACCAGTACGGCAATTCTAGAAAACAGGCTGTTTACAAATGGCAAAATTGTCTGGTGAATCCTGTAGTAAATAATAAAATTTAAGCAGTTTGTAAACAGAATAAATAAGAGTAGGATCTGGATGAGGTTACCTACCCTGCCATTGTTATAGGAGACGCTTCCCATAGCATAATTGGGAGTGAAAAATATCAGAAATAGAGCTACTATGCTTAGCAACAACAAAAGCATAGGATTCAGAGATTGCAGATTTTTTGAAACTTTTGTCTGTGTTGCTACAAATAATGCTGTTGAACCTATCGCAATTAAGATCAATACATCGTTTAATGTAGTGAATTGGTTGAAAAGTATGGAAACGGTGTTTTTTAATGATAAAACAATAGAGTCAACAATATCTCCACCTGCAGCATAATTGTCTCTGCGATTGCTGCTACCCGTCGCAAGTATTACGATGGATGATGATACAAGTGCTACAATTTGGACTGCCAAAAGATGAACGTTTAGTTTTTTATGACTAATCCAGAATAAGATTAGACTTATGAAGATGACGTAGTTTGTCAACAATAAAAAAATTTCATTGCTGCCTGTTGCCACTATGGTAAAAAGAGCTGCTCCCACCACAGCTTTTTTGCTGCCTTTCCTAACATCAAACAAAAAGTAGCAGATCATCAAAAAACTCAAAAAGGAAAATGAGTAAACAGTAGTTGCCGCCATCCAATAAAAATACTCAACCAACAAGGGCATCTGGAAAATCATCAGACCAAACAATACCACTGCTACCAGATATGAATTAATATTTCTAAGTCGCACGCCAAAAGTTATACTCAAACGCTGCACAAACATTTTTATAACCCATGGAGTAATCAGGAAATTGAGTCCCAAAACTGTCTTTAAAATGGGTAAACTATATAAGGGCAAAAGGCTAATCATTGCATTTATATATCTTCCATTGTGCTGTTTCAACCAAACGAAATAATTGACACAATAATTATCAAAAAATAATATGGCTCTACCATAATCATCTTCAGAAAGGTCTACGTAATTCGTAACAAATGAAAAAGGCAAAAGCACAAAAAAGCATACTATGACGAAGGATACTAGTTTGATACCTATAAGCTTTCTTAGTTGTAGCATTGGAGTATAATTTTAATGTTTAAAAATCAAAGCTTTTTGAAAGCCCTGTCATACATTACAATTCAGTATCGCTCTTTTCGTACTGCAAAACTATAGACTGAATATTTATTTCATATTTATGATTCACATATTCGACGTATACTCGATTATACCAGTGTTTTGAATCCTCGGTAATATCCATATAGGGTAGAGTGTTGGAATGTGAAAGCTTAGGAACTTCAACTTTACCGTTCTTTGCCTTCAATAATATTCGAGTTCTCTGGTCAATGGCTCCTTCGACTACTTCAAACCTATTCTCATTAAAATCTTGATACAGCCCTCTTAAATTTTCATCACGGAATGAAATGAAAATTATGAAAACCACAAGAAGGCAAGTATAGCCGTAGTAATATTTAGAAATATTCCATCTGATCCCTTTAGATAAAATATAGATTCCAAAATTTATAGCGTTTATCACTAATGTCATCAACAAGGAAATCTGTATTAGGTTTGCTATTCTACCGTGGTTGTAACCTATGCCGCCTGTGGCATAGGCTGGAACAAATAGTACCAAAAAAATTATTATTAAACTGAATGCAAGTAAAATAATTGGATTTATGTATTTGAGCCTTGAACTATTCACACCTTTAGAACTGAATAGTCCTATTGAAAAAATAATTAAAAGAATAACCGTAATATCTTCAAAAGAACTGAGCTGATTGAATAAAAGAGATAGGGTTGCTTTTATTGATTGCATGGTAGCGTTAGCAAAATCTCCTCCAGACTGGTTTATTGCCTGCCTGTGTGAAGTACCGGAGGCAAAGATCACTATAAGCGAGGACAGCAGCACACATAATTCAATTATCAAATATTTAAATAAAATCATTTTATTCATCAGAGCATAACGTAGAATCTGAATCGTCAATAAAAAATTGATAATTAGAATAAACATTTCATTGCTACCTACGCAAAGTAAAGAGCAAAATACAGCGCCAAACAGAGCACCCTTTTTAGATTGATGAATACCTAGTATAAAATAGATAAGCATTAAAAAACTTAAAAAAGGCAAACTATAGACAGTCATGGCAGCATACCAATAAAAATATTCTACAAGGAGAGGCATTTGTATGATCATCATAAAAAAAAACATCATACTCAATAATAAAATTGAAGATTTTTCAATTTGCAACCCCACAAATTTTAAATATTTTTTGAGAACCAGATATAATACTACTGGATGCAATAAGAAAATTAGGAGAAGAATTAACTTGATTGATGTCATTGAAGAATAAATAGGTAATAATGCAATCAAGGCATTAAAAAATCTACCATTATGGGCAGACATCCACCAATCAAAATTTTGCGAGTAATTTTCAAAGTTTGAATAGGCTCTTCCTAAGTCATCCTGCGAAAGCTGAACGTATTCAAAGACCATCCCAAAAGGCACAACAACAATTGTGAAAATTATTAAAATTACCGTCAAATTTCCAAGTAATCTCTTTTTCAATTGTAAGCTCTATTTATTTTATACAACTGGTTTGTCAAATGAAGTGCACTTTTGAAAGTATAATTTCTTTTAGCATTCACGCTATTTAATTCATGCAACGAAACCTCATGAATCCATTGATCTGAACGTTTCTTATAATTACGAATTCTTAGTAAAATTTCTAAATCAAATAACCAACTGGAAATAAATGGTTTTTCAAATATGTGAACTATTTCTACCCTTAGCATTTTACAACCACATTGTGTATCAACAATAGGATTATTAAGCCTAAGTAGTTTCTGAGATATTAAGGATATCATCTTGCTTCCTAGATTTCTAATGAAAAATCTTTTTTCCTTATTTCTGTTAGTTCTTCGAGATATAACTATCAGTGACCGTGGGTATGTAGAAATCTTTTTAGAGAGCTTGATAAGCTGATTTAATGGTATTTCAAGATCTGCATCGATAAAACTAACGTACTCGTATCTATTAATATCGATCCGTTTAATAGCAGTTCTTATTGCTTCACCTTTACCAACATTCTCAACCACGTTAAAAATAGAACACCTTTTTACATTACTGAAACTTCTGGTTAGAAGTTCAAATGTATTATCGTTGCTTCCATCATCAACAAAGTAGAAGTGATAGTTTGAATTTTTTTCAATGAAATCCTTGAATTGATCAGCTTTCAAACGATGGGCCTCGTTAAAACAGGGAACTACTACTGCTATCATTGCATTAATATTTTCATCAAACCGTATCTATAAATGTTTTCTCTGTCTTGTTGAATACAATCAAGCCAATTAAAAACAGGACCGTTCCCACAAAAAATCCTACATAGATTCCAGTCCAGTGAATAGGCAACGAGCCAAACCACAAACTACGATAGCTCTCAATAACATGGGCGATAGGATTCCATTCTACGGCCCAATAGTACTCCTGTAATTTATTTTTTGCCTCTTCTAATGAATACATCACAGCACTGAGGTATAATAAAAGACTCAAACCAAAGCCTATCAATACATTTAGGTCACGGTACTTAGTCGTCATTGCAGATAAGATAAGACCTGAACCCATTCCCATCAAAATAACGTTGAGTAGCACCAGCAGGATCAACGGCAGAGCAGTACTGGGCAAAATATCCATTCCATTTACATAATAATAGACATAGAATATCACCAATATAATCAACTGGATTCCAAACTTGAACAAGCCAGAAAGTACTCTTGATGCTGGCGCAATAAACCGTGGGAAATATACTTTACCAAACAGGCCGGCATTTGATGTAAAGGCACTGCTTGAAACACTCAAGACTTCCTTAAAATAGCTCCAGAGAGTAAGTCCGGTAAGATTAAAAAGAAAGTTGGGAATGGCTCCATTATCTATTCCCGCCACCTCGTTGAATACTAAGGTAAAAACCACACTTGTGAACAACGGCTGTATCAAAAACCACAAAGGGCCCAATATGGTTTGCTTATAGGCAGTGGTAATATCCCTTTTAATAAATAAAACCAGTAAATCCCTATATCTCCATATTTCCTTGAAATTCAGGTCAATAAGCTTTCCCTTAGGCTTAATTTCATATAACCACTCTTGATTTTCCATTAATGGCTGTAATTAATTTCGCTTTCGCGAAAGCGAAAACAATTGTTTGATCCGTGTTTTCAAGCGATAAGCTGCCGTTTGAGGTGCACTGTCTTGATGATATCCATTACCATAGGCACCGTAACCATATCCGTATCCATACCCATGTCCATATCTCGCACGGTCGTTGAAATAGTTGAAGAGCATACTTACGTTACCCAATTCCTGTTTAGAATACTTATCGTTTAAAATATCCAGCATTCCTTTTTTAGTATAACCTTGACGCACTACATAAAGGCTGGCATCTGAATGCTTTGAAATCTCCATGGCATCTGCTACTAATCCTAAAGGTGGCGTATCCAGAATAACATAGTCGTAGGACTGCTTCAATTCCTCTAGCATTATGGCGGTTTGCTTATTCAATATAAGCTCGCTGGGATTGGGTGGTACCGGTCCAGATAAGGCTAGGTCCAGATTTTCTATTCCTGAAGATTTGACAATCTCGTTCAACGTGGCATCCTTTACCAGATAGTTTGAAACACCTATCGTATTATCAATGTTGAAATCGTCAAATATCTTAGGCTTTCTTAAATCTAATCCTACTAGTATGGTACGCTTGCCACTTAAGGCAAAAACTGTCGCTAGGTTGATACTGGTAAAGGTTTTCCCTTCACCACTAACACTACTGGTCACCATAATTGTTTTGGATTCTGACGCAGTATCCTGATTGTATATAAAATGGAGGCTGGAACGCAATCCCCTAAAAGCTTCTGCTATGGCAGACCTAGGCTTCTCAAAAACTACTAGATTATTATCGTGTTTTACCTGTCCTATAACGCCAATTAGAGGGACTGGAGATAACCTTTCCAACTCCTTAGGTGAATGGATAAATGTATCCAGCAAGGTCAGTACAAAAGCCACTGTAACCGGAATCGCAATACCTATCAGCAACGCGATTAAATAGTTAATATTAGTATCTCGCTGGCTGCCGCCCTGACCGGTGTCTTTTGCCTCGTCAATGATATAAACATCTGATACATTGGCTGCTTTGACTAATTCAGCTTCCGCACGTTTTGCCTGAAAAACATTGTAAGCCTGCTGAGTTATATCAAACTGTCGCTGGATTTTTAAGAACTCCTGCTGTTCTTTAGGCAATCGCTTGATCTGGCTTTCCAATCTACCTATCTCCCTATTGATCTGGCCCAGTTCATTTTCTAAAAGCGAGGTGCTATTATCGATGTTTTCATAAATTACCGTTTTCAAAGCATCTATCTGCCTATCAATATCTCTGAAAGCCGGTGCATCTGGCTTTAAACTAAATTCCAATCGCTTGCGCTCTTCAGATAGACCGATGAGCTGACCTATGAAACCACCTATACTACCTTCAGTAATTCCTACAATAGATGGAGCCTGTATAGCAGTATAGTCTGAACGCCGCTTTAAATATGTATCTAAGGTCTCATAATAATTCAACCTATTCAATAAGTCACGCTTCTGAATCTCAAAACCGGTCAGTTTTGAATTGAAATCAGTGCTTTGAGAAGTGGCATCGATAAGCTGGGTGTTATCTCTGAACGCCGCTAATTCCGTTTCTGACTCTTTCAATAATTTACTTTGCTGCTGTAGACTGCTGTCGATGTATTTTATAGTGCTGACGGCAAATTTATTTTTCTTACGTAATTCCTCAGTAACAAGTACCTCGCTACTCTTATTAATGTAGTCGATAAGGCGTTTCTTGTTCAAACCCTGCATACTAAGGCTCAAAATAGAAGATCCTGTAGGTTGTTGACTAACAGCGATGCCTTTGTATCGCATAACGGTCCCCCAATAGTTGCCTAGGTTAAACAGCCATTCTCCTGTCTTTACCTGCTCTGAGGTTCTCTCTATAGTAATATGTAAAAAAGGCAGGTCAATTTCTTCTCCAAATTCAAATATCTGCTGCCATTCTCCTTGAGGGGTTTCTACAGAGACCCATTCCTTTTTCACGAAGTCGAACCCACCAGCTGTAGTTCCGCTGAAAGGAGCACTCAGTTCAAAGCGATCATTGTCCAGGACTTTGATTCTAATGTTTTTCTGATACAACTGAGCATAGGAAGTATCAACAAAAACAAAAAACGGAGTTTGCTTATAAGCATCAATGTTATAATAATCTCCTTCCTTGATATAATTGACATAATATTGCAATTGATCCACCACAACCTCTGCATGAGATCTAGATTTGAACTGTATAATCGCTGTGGTAACCTTATCTGTAGTACCGCCCCAATTAAACGTAAGGCTTTGATTACTTGTAAACAGCGGGTTGTTATTATCCTTGATGCTGATCAGGGATTCAATTCTATAAAACGTCTGTATAAATTGGTTCTTATAATAGGCATAACCCAATCCTATAGCCATGCATATTAAAAAAAGCCACCATAACTTCAATAGCTTTTGAAGAAACTGTTTGACATCAAAAATGCCCGATAATGCGTTAACTTCATTTTCTGCTTCCATCTGCTATCTAGTTAACAGTAATATTCCAGCCGCTATTGTTCCTACCAGTGAAAAAATGGTGGAAAAAGCAGATAGCCCAGTAGTCCCTATTCCTATTTGTTTTTGCGGCAATGGATCCACAACGATCATATCATTGGGCTGTATATAGTAATATGGTGAGTAAACAACATCCAGTGTGGTGAGATCTACCTCATGTACCTTGACACCGTCAGGATAATTACGTACAATTTTAACGGCGGTGAGATCTCCTGTGGCTGGGACACCACCACCAGCAGCAATTGCTTCAATAATATTGACCTGTTCTCTTTGCACAGATTGAATTCCAGTACCGCTTACCTCGCCTACCATCGTAAAAGATATACCAGCCAGCTTGACTGTTAGGAACAGTTCTTCTTCCTGTTTGAAATATTTTTCCAGCAGGATGTCTTTCAGTTTATCCTGCAACTCTTCAGTAGTAAGGCCTATTGCTTTGACAGTACCTATTTCTGGCAGTCGTATGTCTCCTCTGAGGTCAACACCATAACCGTTGACGCCTGCACTGCTCACAGACTCACCACTGGCCGGCGAGAAAAGGGTTGTCAGCCGTTCATCAGCACTTTGATACAAATTGATATTAACAACATCATTCACCTGCAATCGATAAGGTGGTTGTAAACGTCGCACCATCATCAGGCTGTCATTTACAGTTGACTTGGATTCCTGCAGGTACGTGATCTTAGATGTAGGTACACAGGAGGCAATTGATAGCAATAGGATGATTAGTACCAGTGTCGATTGACGCATAGGGAAATTGGTAATTGCCTGTAAATATAAAATTATCTTAATAGATAGCCTATTTTAAAATGTGCTCTACACTTGAACTTGCAATTCGTCGATTTTATTGTTTGCGTTGCGTTATTAAATTCCGCTTTCGCGAAAGCGTGCTCACTTAAATCCCATTAACCACAAAACACATCTAGCAAGTGAAATATCAAAATGCAAGTTGGCTTCATAATTCATTAATAAGACTTTAAATAGGTTGACAATGTAGGAGCAATCGATTGGCTTATAATCTAATATTTCATCCTATTGGAAGTGACCACCACCTTTCATTTTAGGATTTAATTTCAGATAAGTATCAGACCAACCATAATTATTGCAAAGAAGATGTCGAAGCCTTTAAATGAATTAGCTTTGCAACCCATTATTGAAGGTATTCCATGAATTATTTGAGTGTTGAAAATGTATCACGCGCCTTTGCGGATAAGGCGTTGTTCGAGAATGTATCGCTAGGTATTAACCAAGGTCAAAAGATAGGCTTTGTCGCAAAAAACGGCTACGGTAAGACCTCGCTACTCAACATCATAGCCGGAAAAGAACAACCCGATAGCGGTAGTGTGAATCGTCGCAATGACCTGCGCATGGCTTTCCTCTCTCAGGAACCAGATCTGAACCACAACCAGACTATTGAAGAAGTCATTCTTGCTTCAGACATTCCTACCATTCAAATTATTGCCCGTTATGAAAAGGCAATGGAAAATATGGATGATGCAGACGCCTACCAAAAGGCATTTGACCAGATGGAATCTGCTCAAGCATGGGATTTTGAGACTAAATACAAGCAAATTCTCTCCAAGCTTAAACTGGACGACCTTTCTCAGCAAGTCGGGAAGTTGAGTGGTGGTCAGAAAAAACGTATCGCCATGGCGATTGCTCTATTATCTGATCCACAGTTGTTGATCATGGATGAGCCTACCAACCACCTGGATCTTGAAATGATCGAATGGCTGGAAGAATACTTTAAGCAGGAAGATTATACGATTCTTATGGTGACTCACGACCGTTATTTTTTAGATCGTGTATGTAATGAAATTATTGAGTTGGACAACGGTAATCTTTATACTTACAAAGGCAACTATTCCTACTATGTAGAAAAGAAGGAAGAGCGTCTGGAGATTGAGCAAACCACTCAAGAAAAAGCACAACAGCTTTTCAAAAAAGAACTGCAATGGATGCGTCGCCAACCTAAAGCACGTACCACGAAATCCAAATCTCGCATCGACGATTTCTACCAGATCAAAGAAGCGGCCTCCAATCGTCGTAAGGAACATAACGTAGAGTTGGAAATCAATATGCAACGCCTAGGCACCAAGATTGTGGAACTTCATAGCATCTCAAAGTCCTTTGGTGATAAGAATTTGATAGAGAATTTTGATTATAATTTCCAGCGTGGTGAGCGTGTGGGAATCATAGGGAAAAATGGAACTGGTAAATCCACCTTTCTCAACATCATTAATGGTGATCTAGCACCAGACAAAGGAAAGGTTACCATAGGTGAAACGGTCAAAATAGGCTACTACACTCAAGGCGGAATAGACATCAAACCTGGCCAGAAGGTAATTGATGTCATCAAGGCATACGGCGAATTCATACCGCTCAATAAGGGTAAAATAATTAGCGCAAGCCAGTTGCTGGAGCGTTTCCTTTTTGACAACAAAAAGAAACATGATTTTGTCGAGAAGCTAAGTGGTGGTGAACGCAAGCGCTTATATCTATGTACGATCTTGATCCAGAACCCCAACTTTTTAATTCTGGATGAGCCAACCAATGACCTAGATATTCCAACACTCAACGTTTTGGAGAATTTCTTGATGGATTTCCCTGGTTGTATTATCGTGGTAAGTCACGATAGGTATTTCATGGATAAGATTGTCGATCACTTGTTGGTCTTCAATCAATCTGGTGAGATCACAGATTTCCCAGGAAACTATTCGGACTTTAGAGCTTATGTGGGAACAACCGATATTGCTTTAGAAAAGGATGCTGCCAAAACTCAAGAAGCTAAACCAGCACCTAAACCGGTAGTAAAATCGGCGCCAGCAGGTATCTCTAGAGAAGATCAAAAGGAGCTGAGTCGTTTGGAAAATAAAGTGAAACAATTGGAAATCGATCGTAAAAAGTTGCAAGACAGCTTTCTTGACGAGTCCATCGATCCAGAAACCATGACTGAAAACAGCATCAAATTAGGAGCTGTTAAAGAAGAACTGGAAGAGAAAGAAATGGAATGGCTGGAATTGACGGAGCGGTTGGGCGTTTAATTATGAGGCGGCTTTAAGGAGACATCAATAAAGGAGACCCTGAAATATATTCAGGGTGACAGGCTGAAAAAAACCCTAAAACCCTGAAACGAGTTCAGGGTGACAGGATGAAACAAACCTATATACCCTGAAACGAGTTCAGGGTGACAGGATGAAATAAATCTAGGGTGACAAGAAACGATGTATCGCAATACCTATTTTTGAATCGTGCTGCACCAACTCAAACATTACATCATCCACCGATGGAAATCGGTTCACCTGCATGGGATCCACTCGCCTTTTGTATTTGAATTTAGTCGCGATTGCTTAAAGGATGATCGTTATTTTGAGGAGTATGAGAAGTTTTCACGCTTTCGCGAAAGCGTAAAAAATAATCCACAGCAACTACAAATTATTGATCACGGCGCTGGCAGCAGGGTTTTCAAAAGTAATTCTCGAAGTACTTCAAATATCCTAAAGCACAATTGCAGTTCCTTAAAACAGATGAAGTTGCTCTACCGCATAGGTGATTATTTCAAGACAAAACAAGTTTTGGAATTGGGAACTTCACTAGGAACTGGCACCATTTCATTGTCCCTAGCTGCAAATCAAGTGCGTACGGTAGAAGGCAGCGCAGAGGTTGCTAGTTATGCGCGAGAAAGGTTTAGGGAATTCAAACTTGAAAACGTTCAAGTATCACAGCAGACCTTTGACCAGTTTTTTAAAGAATTGTCGAATACCAGATCAGAAGAAAGATATGATCTCATCTACATTGATGGCCATCACGACGGCACGGCTACACTGGACTACTTTGAAAAGATTTTGCCGCATTGTCATGAGGATACGGTGGTGATTCTGGATGATATATATTGGTCTCAGGGAATGACTAAGGCTTGGAAAAAACTTCAAAAACACTCAAAGGTCACAGTTAGCATCGATACGTATGATTGGGGAATCATTTTCTTTAGACCACAACAAAGACAACAAGCTTTTCATATCAAATTGTAACGAGCGGCATGTTCCTGCGTCCTATGAATAATTAGTATGGAAACTATGAGTGAAAATGTCATCGAGGTGCGCGACATCGTGCGTAATTTCAAATTAGGTCAGGAAGAAGTAAAGGTTCTTAAGGGAATAGATCTTGACATTAAAAGAGGTGATTATGTAGCTTTTATGGGACCTTCAGGTTCTGGTAAATCTACCTTTATGAATTTGTTAGGTTGCTTAGACACACCTACTTCAGGTACCTATAGACTGAACGGTACTGACGTTTCCAGTTTGAGCGATGACCAACTCGCAGACATTAGAAATACCGAGATTGGCTTCGTTTTTCAAACCTTCAACCTACTTCCCAGAACTACAGCACTAGATAATGTAGCGCTGCCTATGATTTATGCAGGAATGTCTAAAAAAGATCGCAACGTTAGAGCTACTGAAGTTCTTACCAGCGTAGGCCTTGCAGATCGTATGGATCACCAACCAAATCAGCTATCTGGTGGACAACGCCAGCGTGTTGCTGTTGGTCGCGCGCTAGTCAACAATCCATCCATCATCCTAGCCGATGAGCCTACCGGTAACCTAGATTCCAAAACTGGTATAGAGATCATGGCACTTTTTGACAAGATCCACGCAGATGGTAATACTGTGATTCTTGTAACTCACGAGGAAGACATTGCAGAGCATGCACACCGTGTCATAAGACTGCGAGATGGTGTTGTGGAAAGTGATGTAAGGAATCGATAATCAAGCAGTAATGGTAGATTTCAGCTCAGTCATCGTTGGCAAATATCTCTTAGTGGATTGAAACCTAACAAATTTTGTTTTACTCAAATCAAGCCTTCTTTTCGTTTAAGGTTAATACCTCAATTTTCGAAGAACTATACAACAGTATAAAAAGACGAATAGGCGATCGGCAATTTTGCTATCTTTATCATATAATGAGTAATTTATGTTCGGTCAGTACACAGACTACATTTATATCGCAGCTGTCATCGTTGCCTTCTTCATCTTTCTAGGCTGGAATAAATCCCGACAGACATCGGTTAAGAATCGCAAGCGTCGCAACTTTAGGGAAAGCTTCCGTGAGAAACGTGCGGAACGTGAGAAGGATGAGGAGCGTTAAGCTACCGGTACTGCGTAGAGGTCAAAATCTTCTGCATCTGTGATTTCTACCATCACAAACTCACCAACACTACAATAGTGCTCGCTCGCATCGATGAGCACTTCATTATCCACATCAGGACTGTCAAATTCTGTACGACCTACAAAGTGATTACCACGCTTACGGTCAATCATGACTCTAAATTGTTGCCCTATTTTTTGCTGGTTCAGCTCCCAAGAGATTTGGGATTGGATTTCCATAATCTCATTGGCACGTTCCTGTTTTACTTCTGCAGGCACATCGTCTTCTAATTTGTATGCATGCGTATTCTCCTCGTGGCTATAGGTAAAACAGCCCATACGCTCAAAGCGTTGATCTTTGACCCATTGCTTCAGGATCTCAAAATCTTCATCCGTTTCTCCAGGATAACCAACGATCAAAGTTGTTCTAATAGCCATTTGTGGCACGCTTTCGCGAAAGCGATCCAACAACGCATTTGTTTTCTCAAACGTAGTACCGCGTCGCATCGACTTCAATACGGGCGTAGAAATATGTTGTAATGGGATGTCCAAATAATTACAGACCTTAGGCTCCTCATTCATCACGTCCAGAACGTCCACCGGGAAACCAGTTGGGAAGGCATAATGCATGCGAATCCACTCGATGCCGTCCACTTTTGCAAGTTCTTTTAAAAGGTCTGCAAGCCTGCGTTTCTTATAGAGGTCCAGACCATAATAGGTCAAATCTTGAGCAATAAGAATTAATTCTTTGACACCTTTGGCAGCTAACTTTTCAGCTTCAATAACCAGGTTTTCGATAGGCGTACTCTTGTGTCCACCACGCATAAGTGGGATCGCACAGAAGGAACATGGGCGATCACAACCTTCGGCAATTTTGAAGTAGGCGTAATTTTTAGGAGTCGTAGTCACACGCTCGCCTATGAGTTCGTGTTTGTAATCTGCTCCTAGTGCTTTAAGCAACGATGGAAGCTCTGTAGTCCCAAAATACTGATCGACATCTGGGATTTCCTTTTGCAAATCTGGCTTGTAACGTTCTGACAAACAACCAGAAACAAAAACCTGATCCACCTCGCCACGGCTCTTGCGGTCTACAAAATCAAGAATGGTATTTACAGATTCTTCTTTGGCATTATCGATAAACCCACAGGTGTTGATCACGACAATGTTGCCTTCTTCCTCATATACCACATCCTTGCCACTGGCTCTCAACTGACCCATCAACACTTCACTATCATACACATTTTTGGAACAGCCCAAAGTGATGACATTAATGCGATTTTTCTTTCTTGATTTTGTTCTCATAGCGGCTGCAAATTTACGATAAATGTGATCGTTCATTGAAAAGACTAAAGACGATTAAAATAGATACCTTTAACTAATGAGGTTATTGTGTTTTTTAGTTGCTATTCTAGCGATACATCTTTCATGTGACGGACAATGTAAGATTCAAGGCGTAGTCGTAGATTCTGCAGGAAAAGGTATTTCTGACACGTGGATCCAAAATCTAAGCTCTAAAAAGCCATTTGAAGTTACTGATAAGAAAGGTAGGTTCTGGATTAGGGCTCAAGTGGGCGATACTTTAGAAATTGAAAATATCTACTACAGAAAAAAGAAATATGTTGTATCAAATCAAAATGAGATTAAGGTTACTCTTGATTTGATTCCTGGTTGCATACTTGTTGTTACAAAAAACTACAAACCCAGTAAACTAGGCGCTTTTTACGGCTTTAATTATAATACTATTGGCGTTTTTGGTAATACTGGCTTTTTGAATGTGTTAGCAAATACAGATTTACAAGTGGGTTATGCCACTAATTTTTCTAAAAATGATCGTGCAGATGCATCGTTACAGAAAATTTTTACTCTTAGAAACGAATGGGATTTGTCAGCGACTGTATCGTTTCATAAAGCAGATTTTGACAGCAATCAGTTTTTCAATTATCAATTGATTTTAAAGCCATATACCAATTATCGTATTTTCAAATGGATCCCATCGCTCGTAATAGCTCATATCAATTACAATAGTAACGAAGATATAGAAAGCTTTGGCTACGGTATAAAACACTCTATCTATATACCTTCAGGCGTATACTTCAACGGTTCCTTTTTAAAATATAGAGATTTAAATCATTGGACTTTAGGTACAAAATATAACAATCGTATAGTTGATATTGGAATCCAATATGAAGAACTGGAAACCTACAACGAGTTTTCAATCTACTTATCAAAAACAGTTCGCTTTTAGAGTCTGTAGGTACAAATTTATATCGCTTTCGCGAAAGCGAATTATTCTACGACCAGCTCCAAACCCATATTTCGAGCTCGGTATGATAAATTCTAGATAATATCATAAGAATCCCAGATATTGATGGAACAAACCAATTGTATCTTTTACTTAGAATGATACCCAAATTGATCAATCCTAAAAGCAAATGTGCCGCAGCTAAAAAATATAACGGCATATATGCGTTTTGCGGTGCAGCAGAATTTTCACTAACCGGCTGGCTAATAGTTTGACCAACAACCACAGCTACATAGAAGCCCGCATAAATGGCTACTCCTTTAGTCAATGTACGTAGACTCTTGTTTGAAAATATAGGTGGCTTGTCGTCTTGTGTCATGGCTTACTTTTGATAATCAGTCGGCATCTTACGCTTCTTACTTACGCGCTCATAGGCTGCTGCCCAACCTAATAGCTCGCGATCTTTATTTGTAGGTGCGATAAAAGTTAACCCAAATGGCTTGCCATCCTCATCATAACCCATAGGAACTGTCATGGCTGGAAAGAAGCCAACAGCCGCTACACCGGCTGTGTAGTTGTTAATGGACAGTATACCATCTAATCGGTATTTGGAATAATAATAATTCAGATAATCTTGAGCCGTTTTGGTCATTCCTTCTTTGAAAGTAGCAAATTCTTCTTCGGTCATTTCTGGTTCGTCGACAATCCCTTGAAATAATCGCTGACCGTAAGGCATTGATTTTAAAGAGTCCTTTAAATTCTCCTGCATTACTCTGGCAACATTCCAATCTTTGTACTGATCATTTCCTGCGGTTTTGAAATAGACAGGCAAATCCTGCTTCATGTCTGCATTAAGTAGTTTAAGGAAACCATTTAATTCTACATCCTTCTCTTCTAACTCTACAATCACAGCTCGCTGATTTCTAATTGTCGCAATGGCATCAGCATATAATGGGTTTTCCATAAACCTCTTGAAAATCCCAAAGCGTTTTCCTTCCAATGAATAATCGTTGAGTTTAGGAATCAGGTTTTTCTCTATAACATCGGCCTCGTTACCACGCATAGCATTGATCAAGATAGCGGCATCAACGACATTCTTTGCCATAGGTCCTGCAGTATCTAGATAGCACGAAATAGGAACTACTCCTTCACCCGAAATTGTTCCTACTGTAGGTTTAAGACCAACAACAGAGTTTTGGGAAGATGGTGACAAAATTGAACCACTAGTCTCTGAACCTACAGCAGCTACAGCAAAGTTTGCTGCTACCGAGACACCGCTACCGCTACTGGATCCACCGGTATCAAAATATAATCTTTTATAGGGACTCAATGTCTGTCCACCAACGGCGCTATAACCGCTAGGACAATCTCCACAGAAAAAATAAGCCCATTCGCTCAAGTTGGCTTTACCCAAAATAATTGCTCCAGCATTTTTGAGGTTTTTGACCAGCTGTGCATCATCTGTTTGGTTTCCCTGTAAAACAGCTGCACCTGCTGTAGTTGGTATATCGCTAGTATTGATATTATCCTTTAAAAGAATAGGCATACCAGTTATAGCATAAATATCTAAAGTCTCACCGTATTCTTTCATTGTAACCAATGTCGCATCAGCAGATCTTGCTTGATCCAGTACATTAGGGTTGAGCGCAATGACCGAATTCAATGACAGATCATTATTCCTATCATACTTGTAAATTCTATTCAAGTAGTAAAGCGCCAAATCTTCATAACTGAACTTACCATCATAAATAGCTCGTTGAATTTGAGGAATGCTTTTTTCCTGAACCAATTCATTTAGTAATTCTGCTTTGCGAGTTCCATTTGGAGAATTCTCACTGAATAATAACACCTCGTCTTTAAGCTCTGCAAACACATCATCTCTAGTGATATATTTTGAATCTGTTACTTTCAAATCCAAAGGCTGTAAAGAATCCGATTCCACAGCAACATTTGTTTGCTCAGGATTTTCTGATGTTGTAGTTTCTGGTGTTTTGCAGGAACTTATGATAGCAGTTAAAGCAAAAAGGAACAAGATTTTTTTCATGGGTAATTCTTTTTCTAAAAATAAAACACTCGCAAGAACTATAAGGTCCTTGCGAGTGTTTTTATAGGTTATTGAGCTTTATTTCTAATTGAAGAAACTATCTACAAATTCTATCTTGTTAAATACCTGGAGATCTTCCATGCCTTCGCCTACTCCAATATATCGAACAGGAATCTGAAGCTGATCTGAAATACCTATGACCACGCCACCCTTTGCGGTACCGTCCAATTTTGTGATAGCTAGTGAGGTAACTTCAGTGGCGGCCGTAAATTGTTTTGCTTGTTCAAAAGCATTTTGACCAGTAGAACCATCCAAGACTAACATCACATCATGTGGCGCCTCAGGAATCACTTTGTCCATCACGCGCTTTATCTTTGTCAATTCGTTCATCAAATTGACCTTATTATGTAATCTTCCAGCTGTATCAAGCAATACGACATCTGCATTTTGAGCAACAGCACTTTGTAAGGTATCAAACGCTACACTCGCAGGATCACTTCCCATGGCTTGTTTGACAATATCAACTCCTACGCGATCTGCCCAGATTTGCAACTGATCTACCGCAGCAGCTCTAAAGGTATCTCCAGCTCCTAATACCACTTTCAAGCCTGCTTTTTTAAATTGGTGGGCCAGCTTACCTATAGTTGTTGTTTTGCCAACTCCATTGACACCTACGATCATAATCACGTAAGGTCCATCTTGCTTTGGTATTTTAAATTCGGTGGCATTACCGCTATTGACCTCACTCATCAATCCAGCGATTTCTTCTCGCATGATTTTATTGAGCTCTTCAGTCCCTAAATATTTATCTCTTGCAACGCGTTCTTCAATGCGCTTAATAATCTTAATGGTGGTTGCTACTCCTAGATCACTGGAAACCAGTACATCTTCCAAGTCGTCCAGTAAATCATCGTCCACCTTTGATTTACCCGCAACGGCTTTACCCAGCTTGTCGAGAAAATTAGTTTTGGTCTTTTCTAGACCTTTATCAAGGCTTTCCTTTTTCTCTTTATTGAATATATTCTTGAAAAAACTCATAGTCTATTGTTGGTCTGGCAAAGTTAAGATATCGCTGGTTATGAGTTGAGCGTATTTTGGTTAAGCTTTTGTTTCATATACGCTTACCAGGAAGGCTAACTCTAAATAATGAATAAATACAATGGAGTAAAATGAATAAACGCGTGAAAAATCAAAATAAAAAAACCGCGTTGCTGTTGCAACGCGGTCTTTTCAGTTTTAACTAACCAACTTATTTCTTTTCTAAGAAATCGCTTACTAATTCCGGAGCCATGATAGCGCTCACAAATGTGTATGCACCTGTTTTAGGTGATTTAACCATCTTAATGGCTTTTGTTAATCTCTTTGACCCAGTTTGTAGGGTTGCTACTGATTTCTTTGCCATGTCTTATTATTTAATTTCTTTATGAACAGTCATCTTCTTCAAGATCGGGTTGAATTTCTTGATTTCAAGACGATCTGGAGTATTCTTCTTATTCTTTGTAGTAATGTAACGAGAAGTTCCTGGCTCACCAGTTGCTTTATGCTCGGTACATTCTAAAATTACCTGTATTCTATTGCCTTTCTTTGCCATCTTAGTGCTCTTCTATAGAATTACTTGGAAAGAATCCCGTTAGCACGAGCTTCTTTTACCACAGCGGTAATTCCTTTTTTATTGATGTTCTTTAATGCTTTTGCAGATACACGCAAGGTAATCCACTTATCTTCTGTTGGAAGGTAAAAACGTTTTTTGAAAAGGTTCACGTTAAATTTACGTCTCGTCTTATTCATAGCGAAGGAAACATTGTTTCCACTCATCGCTTTCTTACCAGTAAGTTCACAAACTCGTGACATGATTATCTGTGTTTAAAATCGGACTGCAAAATAACAAATATTAATTGGAACACACAAACCTAATTTGCGTGTATTTTCAATATTTCTTTCTGTAATAACTCAAACGACTTATTGACCGTCTTCTGGATCACTCGCTCGCGATGATTCCCCATGTTGAACTTGACCGCAAAACACTCATATGCCGTTGCTATACCTATAAACACTGTTCCAACGTCTGCATCGCTATCGCCTTTGCTGGGTCCAGCATTGCCTGTGGTAGAAACTGCAATGTCAGAATGAAATTTTAATCGTGCACCTTTTGCCATCGCCATTGCTACCTGTTCACTGACAACGCTGTGCGTTTCTATAATCGATGGATCGACATCCAATAAATCAATCTTAGATCTTGTAGCATAAGTGACAGATGCACCCATGAAAAACTGAGAGGCACCTGCATGCTCCGTTAGTTGTTGTGCGATTTGACCGCCTGTACAACTTTCTGCAACTGCCAGAGTTCGTCCCGCTTTTTTGAAAAGTGCAGATACTTGCTGGGCTAAGGATTCATCATTACTTTCTCCTATGATAATATCATCGATGAGATCATATAAAGACAATACTCTTTGATCCACGGCAGACCTCACTTGATCACGGTCTTTTCCTATACTGGACAAACGCAACCTCACGGAGCCTAAACTAGGCAGATAAGCCAGTTTGATATCTGCCGGTAATTCATCTTCCCATTTTTCAATTCGAGCCGCTATGGTACTCTCACCTTGACCAGCTGTCAATATCGTACGGTGATAAATTAAAGGTAAACCTTCGGTTTTTCCCAGTAGCGGCAATACTTCATTACTCATTAATGCCTTCATTTCAAAAGGGACACCTGGCATGGAAACAAAAACAGTTTCATTCTTCTCCAACCACATTCCTGGTGCGGTACCGTAGGCGTTGTTGAGAATTTTGGCTTTAGAGGGAACCATAGCCTGCAGCTCGTTAGCCGGCACAATAGCATCTTTGACATACTTAGCAAACATCTCACGTATATGTACTAAAACAGATTCGTTCAGCACCAATTCATCGTCAAAGTACTCACAGATGGTTGATTTTGTGATGTCGTCCTTGGTAGGACCTAAGCCGCCGGTGATGAGCACTACGTCTGATTGCTGTTCCGCTTTCGCGAAAGCGGACAAAATATGATCCTTATCGTCGGCAATAGAAATAATTTCATAGACAGAAACCCCAATCTTGTTGAGCTCCTTACCCATCCAAGCAGAATTTGTATCAACGATCTGGCCTATGAGGATCTCATCGCCTATAGTAATTACCGTTGCTTTCATGGGTTAAAAATCTTCCTTGAGCTGTGTGACGGTTTTCTGTAGGTCTTCCTGCACTCGCATGAAGTGCTCGTTGATATCCATTTGATCGTCTGACTTTCCCCAAGCCTCCATGACGAGTACGTCATAGTGACAAGAAAGTCCAAACATTTCAACGGTAGGCTTCATCTTATGGGCGTACTCGTGAACCATTTCACGATCATCCTCCACGACTCCCAAAGCAAGTTGCTCCAGATCCTGCGGTATCTCTTCTATAAAAGTATCGACCATTGCCTTGATGAATTCTGGATCATCTTCTGACAATTCCTTTATAGTACTTAAGTTATATAATTTACTCATTTAACGCGTATTGAAAATAATTCCTTTCCTGCTAGAAATCCTTTGAGAGAGTCATTCTCCTGAACTCTAGAAACTCCAGCTGGTGTGCCTGTAAAGATAAGGTCTCCTATCTTGAGAGTAAAAAATTTACTGACATATGCAATGAGCTCATCAACCTTCCACAACATCAAGTTTGTATTGCCGTCCTGCTGTAGAACGTCATTCTTGTATAGTTGAAAACCGAGCTGGCCAAGATCTCCCAATTCTTTTTTATCGATAAAAGTCCTAGAAACAACGGTAGCGCCATCAAATGCCTTGCACTTTTCCCATGGAAGGCCTTTAGCTTTTAATTCATTTTGAAGATCTCTTGCGGTAAAGTCAATACCCAATCCTATCTCGTTGTAATATTTGTGCGCAAACTTCTCGTCTATATGTTTTCCTAGCCTATTGATTTTGATAACAACCTCAATTTCATGATGGACATCATCAGAAAAGTCTGGAATAAAAAACGGGTTCTTATCCAATAAAATAGACGTATCTGGCTTTAAAAAAACAATGGGTTCATCAGGTCGCTCGCTATCGAGCTCCCTGATGTGTTCCACATAATTACGGCCTATACAAATGATTTTCATTTAGTTGCGGCTATAATTAGGCGCCTCTTTTGTAATCGTTACATCATGTGGGTGACTTTCATGAACTCCAGCGGCAGTGATCTTTACAAACTGACCTTTATCCTTGAGGCTTTCAATATCACTAGCTCCGCAATAACCCATTCCTGCACGTAGACCTCCTATAAATTGTGTCATGCTTTCTACAAGATCACCTTTGAATGGTACACGTCCCACAATTCCTTCTGGAACCAATTTCTTGATGTCGTCTTCCACATCCTGGAAATAACGATCCTTAGATCCAGTCTGCATCGCTTCTACAGATCCCATACCACGATAAGATTTGAATTTACGACCATCATAGATAATCGTTTCACCTGGAGATTCTGTAGTACCAGCAAGTAAAGAACCCAACATGACGCAGTCTGCACCAGCAGCTATAGCTTTAGGAATATCACCCGTGTATCGTATTCCGCCATCTGCAATGACAGGAACTCCAGAGCCTTTGAGAGCATGAGCCGCTTCCATAACAGCGCTGAGTTGTGGAAAACCTACTCCTGCAACCACTCGTGTCGTACAAATGGACCCAGGACCTATACCAACCTTGACGGCGTCTGCACCAGCATCTGCTAGATACTTTGCGGCGGCAGCTGTAGCTACATTACCTACAACAACGTCTAATTCTGGAAAATGCTTTTTTACATCTTTCAATACATCAACCACACCTTTGGTATGACCGTGTGCTGTATCAATAACTACCGCATCAACACCAGCCTCAACTAAAGCTCTTGCTCTATCTACCGCATCACCAGTAACACCTATCGCAGCAGCAACACGCAATCTACCGTATTGATCCTTGTTGGCATTAGGCTGTAGTGTGAGCTTGGTAATATCTCTAAAAGTGATCAGACCAATTAATTTATCATCATCGCTAACGACCAGAAGCTTTTCAATTTTATGTTCCTGTAAAATGATTTCTGCCTGCTGCAGGGAAGTTCCTGCCTTTGCCGTTACTAGATTTTCTGAAGTCATTACCTCAGTTACACTGCGGCTATCTTTTTTCTCAAATCGTAAATCCCGATTTGTTACAATTCCTTTTATGAATCCTCCTTCATCAACGATAGGAATACCACCTATACCGTGCTCGCGCATGCTGGCTTTTGCATCGCCAATGGTAGCCTGTTCAGTAAGGGTTACTGGATCGATGATCATACCGCTTTCTGCACGTTTGACACGGCGCACTTTCTGAGCCTGTGCCTCTATCGACATGTTCTTGTGTAGAATCCCTATTCCTCCTTCCTGCGCCATGGCGATAGCCATACGACTTTCAGTTACCGTATCCATTGCGGCAGATACTATGGGTACATTAAGGGTAATGTTACGGGAAAATTTACTTTGTATACTAACTTCTCTAGGGAGTACCTCGCTGTAGCCAGGAACAAGAAGTACATCGTCGTAAGTAAGGCCTTCACCTACAAACTTAGCATCGTGTGAGATCATTGCAATTCAATTTAATTGCATGCAAAGGTACGACTTTAAGGAATGCTAGTCCATGGTTGTCATCGTTGAGTTTATATGAAATTGTTCTACAAATGAAGTAAGATTTATAGGTCGCAAAACTAGATCACCTAAAATGCATAACTCGGCTTTAATCCATAATAACATTCTAGTTAAAACTCATAAGGTTTATTTTACTTCATAGCTCCCAAATACTAGAACCAAAACCCAATGAATAGCAACTGGTATCTGATCCTGACAACGGTTACCTTTGCCTTATGACTTTGAAGCAAAACTATGATGTAGTTATACTTGGCGCTGGAATTTCTGGCCTAAGCGCTGGATATTCTCTACTCAAATCTGAACAGGATTTTGCCATCCTAGAAGCCACCGATCGCTGCGGCGGAGTCATAGAATCAGAGGTCATCGATGGATTGTTAGTGGAACATGGGCCCAACAGCATGGCACTCACGCCAGAAGTAGAAGCACTCTGTCAAGAATTACACATTGAAGACCGCATACTACCGGCATTGGAAGAAAGTAAAATACGCCAGATACTTTGGGATGATCAACTACATACCCTGAAGGCATCACCGTTGACGCTACTTTCTACCAATCTCATTTCGTTGGGCGCAAAACTCCGCATTCTCAAGGAGCCTTTCATCACCAGTAAATCGCCAGCAGGAGAAAGTGTACTGGAATTTTTTACTCGCAGATTCGGTAAGCAAGTCGCAAGGCGCATGGCAGGAGCTATTGTTAGCGGTATTTATGCAGGCGATGCTGCTCAGCTTGAAATGGCATCTGTGTTTCCGCGATTTGTGGAGTTGGAAAGGGAACACGGCAGCCTATTGAAAGTTCTCAAGAAATCGCCATCTGCACCTCGCAAAATTGTTAGCTTTGACCGTGGAATGGAGGTTTTGACTAGTTCGCTTTCGCGAAAGCTCAATAACCATATTCACCTCAACAAATCGATACAGTCAATAGTTAAGGAAGCTGATGCCTGGAAGATAGCTTTGGAGAATGGTCAGGAAATTATCGCTAATAAAATTATTTCTACACTACCCTACTATAAATTGACAAAAGTATTGTCCGTGACAGACTTCCCAAATATCGCAGTCTCTTACAATCCCATGTTGACGCTACAAGTCAAAATCACATTAGAAGAATTGCGCTCAAAAACAACGGGTTTTGGTTTTCTAGCATCATCGTTTGAACGCAAGGATTTTATAGGCGTACTTTTCAATGGAAACGTATTTGAAACAGCCGTTGCTGGTGATCACGCATTAATGAATTTTTTCGTCAGACCAGATCACTGTAATTCCCAGGATCCGCAGGTGATTTTTGATAATCTTTGTGTGCCTTTATTTCGCAAATGGACGGGAATCGATGTTAAGTTAGAACTCATCCATAGCCGATTCTGGCCGCAGGCCATTCCGCAAAAAGTGGTGGGACATCAAAATAAAATGAATCAAATCAAAAACTGGGAAACCCAGAATCACGGATTTCATGTAGCTGGAAACTTTATTTATGGCGTTTCTATCGGTGACTGCATTCAGCAACATTTGCAACTTTCAAAAGAATTATAGGCTTATAAATAACTCTAATTCAATAGAGAAAGTCATCATCTATCACAAACGTGCTTTCCATTGAGATTATCAATGTAAAAACTCAATAATAATTTTTATTTAATCTAAATAAGGTTTTAGTTTTGCATACCCAAAACAACTATTCATATTTAGTCTAAATAAATGAAAGTATATTTTTCTTCTTTGTTCGTAGTGCTGGCAATGGTTTTTGCTAACGCTCAGCAAACCACAATTCAAGATTCCATCAATAATCTGAATTCCATTAAACTGAGGTCAAACTCATTGTTTGGGAGCAAATTTGAAGCACAAAATAGCACGGGTTCCTCCTATTTTTTATCGGCTAAAGACTTAGCCAAGTTTCAATATACTGACGTCAATCGAGCCTTACTTACAGTTCCTGGCGTGAATATTACTGAAGAAGATGGTTTTGGCCTGAGACCCAACATCTCACTACGAGGCACACAAGCAGAACGATCTGCTAAAATCACGCTTATGGAGGATGGCGTTCTTATAGCTCCAGCACCATATTCTGCTCCAGCAGCATACTATTTTCCTAATGTGGCTCGTATGGAAGCGATCGAAGTCCTTAAAGGTAGCAGCCAAGTTCAGTATGGTCCTTTTACCACTGGCGGCGCGATCAACTTTGTATCAACGAATATCCCAAATGAATTGAAAGGGTATGCCAAAATGAATTTTGGAAACTATAACTCTCGCCAGACACAACTGCGTGTAGGTGATAGCGGTGAGCAGCTGGGCTATGTAGTAGAATACCTTAACTTTAATAGTGATGGATTCAAAAGTCTTGATGGTGGCGGCAATACTGGATTTGACCGCAATGACTATAGTGCAAAAGTTCGCTACTCTACAAAAGCAGATGCTGACGTCTATCAATCACTGACGCTCAAACTTCAATACAGTGAAGGCCTAGACAACGAGACATACCTAGGACTTACCGAAACTGATTTTGAAAATGATCCTTACAGAAGATATCTGGGCAGCGCAGAAGATTTCATCAAAACCGAACACGATCAAATCCAACTCACACACCTGATCCAACCTGCCAAAAACCTTTTCATTACCACCACGGCCTACTCCAATAATTTTGCACGCAACTGGTACAAGTTGGATTATGTAAATACTGGAAATGGCAATGTAGGCATCGCCTCAATATTGCGCGATCCTGCTACCAATCAAAATGAATTTCTAGCCTTATCCAGTGGTGCAGATACTGCAGATGATGTACTAGGAGTCAAAGCAAACAACCGCAGCTATTACGGTCGTGGGATTCAATCTAAAGCGAACCTATTCTTCGGTTCAAAAACTAGAAGTGAACTAGAAGTAGGTTTGCGCTATCATAAAGATCAAGAAGATCGCTACCAGCACGTTGATCTATATGCTGTAGAAAATAACAGGCTTGCTTTGACATCTCCAGGATCTCCAGGCACAGATGCTAATCGAATAAGCGAGGCAAGCGCCATCGCCGCACATGCACTCTATAAGTTTACAACTGGTAAATTGACCATAACACCAGGATTGCGTTATGAAAACATTAAGCTGACCAGAGATAATTATGGAAGCGCAGATCCTCAACGTACTGGATCAGAGCTAAGCTCCAGAGAGAACAACATTGATATTTTCATTCCTGGAGTAGGTGCCTTTTACAAGTTCGACAACAGTATTTCCATGTTTGGCGGAATTCACAAAGGTTTCTCACCACCTGGAAGCGCACCAGATGTAGATGCAGAAGAAAGCGTCAATTATGAGTTGGGAACTAGATTCAACCTAGCAGGAATACGTGGCGAGACCACTGTATTTTTCAATGATTATTCCAACCTTTTGGGAAGTGATCTAGCCGCAGCTGGTGGTGGTGGCACGACAGACCAGTTCAACGCAGGCGCAGCAAACGTTGCAGGACTTGAATTTAGCTTGAACTATGATTTTCTTGAAATGAATAATAGTTGGTCCTTACCCGTTAGTGTGAACTATACTTTCACTGACACGCAGTTCCGTAATGCATTTGATAGTGACGTGTATGGCGAGGTAGAAATAGGTGATGAAATTCCCTACATCGCGCAAAATCAGTTCAACATACTTGCTGGCGTTTCCCATAACAGCTTTGACGTCAACCTCAACGCTCGCTTTGTAGGTGCTATGAGGACTATCGCCGGGCAAGGCAGCATCGCTAGTTCAAATAAAGTAGACAGCAATTTTATCGTTGATCTTTCTGGTCGCTATCACGTCAATAATTATCTGTCCATAACGGCAAACATCATCAATATTCTAGACAATGAATATGCTGTTTCCAGGCAACCTGCTGGCTTACGTCCTGGTCACCCGTTTGGTATAAATGCCGGCATTGTGGCACAGTTCTAAGGATTTTTGAGAAGTTACGCTTTCGCGAAAGCGATATCAATCTCAATCCCATTGCACACAACAATCGGCAGGAACTGATCACCTGCCGATTTTGTTTTAACGCATTTTTCACGGCTAAAACCGCTCCAACGGCTATCTTTCCCGTCCATGAAGTACCCAAAATTAATCGTACCAGAAAATATACGTGAAGAGGCAGAACTAGCCATGTCCTATTACCCAGAACTCGCTGATACCGAGGTGGAATTCAAGTACAACGATATGGTACGCAAGAATTTCATGCAGGCGCAACCTAAGTGGAAGAGCATTTTAAGCTCAAGAAAAAACCGAGCTTACATCATTTTAATCAGCAAAAAATTCAAAGTAGAGGACAATTATTTTACCATTGACGAGATTCCCAATGACGTATTAACCGGATGGTTAGGTCATGAATTGGGTCACGTGATGGACTATCGCAGTCGTTCCACCATTGGAATGCTAATTTTTGGACTCAAGTATTTGTATTCCAAAACGCACATCAAAGAGGTAGAACGGGCGGCAGACGATTATGCCGTAAAACACGGAATGGGCGATTATATTTTGAAAACCAAAAATTTCATTCTTAATCACACCAGCCTATCTGATAGCTATAAGAATCACATGAGGCAATTCTATCTATCGCCAGAAGAAATTACAGATCTTATCAATCGATATGGTGAAACAGGTCAGGTGCCTACCATGGAAGAGTTGAGTTAATTTTGAGTATTCAGTTTTCAGTGGCAATTCCCAGATTGCCTTAGTAAAATTTTGCTTAAAGATATTTGTCGCTAGCCATTCTCACAATGGATTACTGAGACTGAGACTATTTCCTAATCAGTTCCCAACTTCTCCTTTACGAACTCTTCCCATTCATCTTGTTTGTCATCGCTTAGAACTTTGGCCATTTTCACCTGACCGCCCATTTTCTTTTGGTGTGCGTTCCAGTCGTTAAAGAACCCTTCTGGAACCTTAGTTACTTTCACACCTTTTAAAGCTTTACTTCTGGCAACTGAATAATTTTTATTAGCCTCTTTCAGCTTTTGGTCTAATGAGTCGGCGAGATCTTCTTCAGACTTATCTGTTTCTGTTTCCAGAAACCATTTGTGGTAAAACTCTCCATCGATCTTACGAGCGTAAACCGTAAATTCTTTAATGCTCGCATGACATTCTTCTTGCAATTCATTCAATGCAGTTTCCATTTTAAGAACGGATAACTGGCTACCAACAACATTCAAGAAAAACTTGGTACGTCCAGTAATCTTGATTTCTGCATGGTTCACGTCAGTAAAAGCTATGGTATCACCAATCAAGTAGCGCCACGCACCGCTTACTGTTGAGATAATCAATACATAATCCACATTTTCTTCTACCTGAGAAATATCTAAGGTGGTTACATCTTGTCGTAGGCTTCCATCCTCTAAAATATATTCTGGCTTGAAGGGAACGAATTCAAAGTAAATGCCACCATCTGTTATTAATTGCATGGCATCAGTTTCCTGACGTTGCTGGCAAGCGATAAAACCTTCACTAGCTAGATAGGTATCCACAATAGTAACGGGCTTTGTAAATAATTTTTCAAAACTCTTGCGATAAGGCTCAAATGCAACGCCACCAGTAGTATAAACACTCAAGGATGGCCATACCTCATGAATGGAATCCACTTTGTGGTAATCCATTACTTTTTTAAGCATCAATTCCAGCCATGACGGAATGCCGCTAATCATTGCGATGTCCCATTCACTAGACAATTCTGCAATTTTTTGAACACGCTCATCCCAATCGTCGATTCTCGCGATGTCTTGTCCTGGACGATATTTGCTTTCCAAAAACTCTGGAATATTGCTTGCGGCAATACCGCTAATCTCACCTACTTTGAATCCGTCAACTATTTCAAGTTCTGTTGAACTTCCTAAGGCTAAAGCTTCTTTTTCAAAAACCTCTGCGTCTAGGTCAAAGTTGGTCAGCGCACTTACCTGCCGTGTTCCAGCGGTGCTTATCGCATCCAGCATGTCGTCAGTAACAGGAATCATCTTACTCTTTTTTCCAGTGGTACCACTGCTACGTGCCATATATCCAGGCATTCCTGGCCAGGTCACATTTTCCTCACCATTTTTGATTCTGCTCCACCATTTTGAATCCATACTGGTATAATCATGGAATGGTACAGCATTGTCAAATGCCTCATGCACATTGTCATCTTCCAGAATAGTTTTGAAATCATATTCCTTTCCAAAGGCTGTGTCCTGAGCTGTTTCCAACAATTTTTTCAGCACTTTTTGCTGTGCCATTTTGTGGTCATCCACGTGAGTGAAAAACTCATGAATATTGAGAGCAGCTTTAATGATAGGTCCTAGGATGGCCATGGTTTAGATTTTGGCCAAAAATAAGATTATAGAATTAGCGGCAATTCACCTAGGTCAAAACTTAATATAGCTTTAACCATAGCTTAGGGAAGCACGGCGAGAATCTCAAATATAGTTGGGTATAGTTGGTCTTTGAGATAATATAAATCATCCTTTTTATGCATTCCTGGGAAGATATTATAAGGGCTACCATCATGTTCTGCTAGGGTTGTAATTTGTAGACCAGCATCGATTAAAGACTGAACCACCTCGCTCAAACTATGGTTCCAGCTGTATTCATTGCTGTCAAGACCCTTATCATCAACGGCATAGCTTCCTTGATACTCCTCATGAATCACTTCCTTATTTGCATAGTGGTAGGATATGGTAGGCGGCGTGTTTTGGTAATCAAACATCCATGCGATGGGGTGAAATTCTACCATGTAAAATTGACCTCCTTTTTTGAGTCGCTGGGCGATCATCTGTGCCCAAGGTTTTAAGTCAGGCAGCCAGCCTATCACACCATAACTCGTGAAAACGATATCAAATTGATTCTTTATATGATATGATGTGTCTAGAACATTGCAGCACTCAAAGGTTGCCGGCAACTCAAGTTGTTCACTTAGGTTTCTAGCCAGATCGATAGCCGTATCACTAATATCAACGCCAGTGACGATGGCTCCTTTTTGCACCCAACTCAATGAATCCTGTCCAAAATGACATTGAAGATGTAGCAAACTCTTGCCTGTGATATCACCTAATGCTCGTTGTTCGTAATGGTTTAGGGAATTTCTCGCTTTCGCGAAAGCGGACTTATCATAGAAACCACTGTTATAATGTAGCATCGTGCGTGCGTTCCAAGTCTCGCGGTTTGTTGAAAAAGCTTTTTGATGGTCCATTGGGCAATTTAGCAAAGTTTTAAAATAGTTGGGCTGAATGTGGCTTGCCTTATATCCTACCTTTGAGAGAAAAGCGCCCTAATGAAACATTTTACAAACCGAGATCTTGAAGGTATGGAGCGCATTTATCGAGGCAATCTAATCAACAGTGTTACCGGTTACAAAAGCGCTAACCTGCTGGCAACAAGGTCAAAAAATGGAGTTGACAATGTCGCCATTTTTAGCAGTGTTACACACCTGGGAAGTAATCCCGCAATGTTCAGTTTTATACAGCGACCTCTAGGACATGGCGCTGGCGATACTTACAAAAACTTGAAAGAAACTGGTCAAATTACACTCAACCATATCAACACGGATATACTGGAAGCCGCACATCAAAGCAGCGCGAAATATGATCCCACTATCTCAGAATTTGAACATCTAGATATTGAAAAAGAGATGCGAGACGGTATTGAGGCGCCATTTGTGAAAGCTGCTAAAATCCAAGTAAGCGCTCGTTATGAGAGTGAGTATTATTTAAAAGAGAACAAATGCATTCTGGTCATTTGCCGCATTACTGATATTTTCTTGAAAGAAGGAATCCAGGCAAAAGACGGCTGGATCCATTTAGAAAAAGCAGGTAGTATGGCCATTAATGGACTGGACGGATATTCAACGGCTAACCTCGAGAAACGATTGAGTTATGCTAAGGTTGGAAAAGAACTGACCGATTTAGAATTTGAGATTTAAGTATAAAGTAGAGATACTTGACTGAATGTGTACTCTGAACTGATAAACATTGAGTTCTGAACAAACATAATCTGCATGAGGTGCAGAAAGTGAATTATGAAACAAAAAGCGAGAAATCCGAATAATCTACCTACCAAGGTTTGTCCTGTTTGTGAGCGAGAGTTTACTTGGCGCAAGAAATGGGAGAAAAATTGGGAGAACGTGAAGTATTGCAGCAAGAAGTGTAGCGCTGCAAAATAAAATTAATACAGAATATGAATTTAGTTTGGTTTAGAAATGACTTAAGAGTAGCTGATAATCAGAGCTTGAAAGAAGCTTGCGACGCCGATGGTGATGTTATAGGCGTTTACTTTTTTGATCCACGATATTATCAGGAGAGTGATTTTGGGATGGATCTAGATGTGGATTTACCTTTTGGTAAAACGGGAAAATTCAGGGCGCAATTCATTAGAGAAGCGATTGAAGACTTGAGTAGTCATCTAAAGGAACATGGCATACCGCTTTTGATTTATCATGATGCTCCGCACGAGGTTATTCCAGATCTGGTTAAGCAATATGACATCAAGCATATCTATCTACAAAAAGAATGGACTCGTGATGAAACGGAGCAAGAAGAGCTATTAGGTGAGGCTTTATACCAACTAGAGAGTAAGCCAAAGGGTCATCGATTTTATGATCAGTTTCTTTATCATCCAGACGATATTCCTTTTAAAATCTCGCAAATCCCAAGAGTATTTACAGAATTGCGCAAAAAACTTGAAAAAGAAAGCAGCGTTAGAGCGGTTGTTGGAATTGATGGCTACCACCAAAAGATGCCAGAAATCCCTGATACTGAAATGCCAAGTTTAAATGATTTAGGATTAGAAACGTTTGAAAAAGATTCTCGCAGTGCCTTCCCCTGGAATGGTGGCGAGAGCAGCGCCTGGGAACGTTTGAACCATTATTTCTGGGAAACAAAAAAACTACAAGAATATAAACAAACTAGAAATGGTCTAGTAGGCACGGACTATAGCAGCAAATTCAGCGCATGGTTAGCGATAGGTTGTATCTCGCCACGACAGATTTATGCTCAGGTGAAAAAGTTTGAGGACGAGATCACAAAAAACAAGGATACTTATTGGTTGATCTTTGAATTGATCTGGAGAGATTTTTTCAAGTATGTTTCTCTAAAACATCAGGAAAAAATATTTGCCTTAAGCGGAATTCTAGAGAAAGAATATGATTGGAAATCCAGCGATCGTGCTCTAGACAAATGGATCGATGGTGAAACCCATGAAGATTTCGTAAATGCTAATATGAACGAAATCGCAGCCACAGGTTTTATGAGTAATCGAGGTAGGCAAAATGTGGCCAGTTATTGGTCCATGCATCAAAAGCAGGACTGGCGGTTAGGAGCGGCCTATTTTGAACATATCCTTATAGACTACGATGTTCATTCGAATTATGGAAACTGGATGTACAATAGCGGTGTAGGAAACGATCCCAGAAACCGAACTTTTAATATTCAATCACAAGCAGATCGATATGATAGCGATAAAGAGTATAGAAATTTGTGGCTTTGAAAACTACTTTCATTTAGTTTTAGATGTACAACTCTTGCGTTGCTTTAAGTAAGGTATTAATAGCGCTATGAGAAAACCTTGCCCGGTTATATAACTCATCATTAAAGTCGTCTGCGAAACTTCTATTATAAAAGCACAGATAATTAGGACGATTAACCACAGAGCGGTCAGACCATAAAGCCACCTTTTGAGACTGCTATTCATGAGTAGTTTTTTTATTTAAAAGAGAACAATCAAATTTCCTACACGCCCATTTTGTTGCGAAAGGCAAAACAATGGCATATCCTAAAACAGCATAGATGGCTATATCAACTCCACTTATGTCGTTTAACATGGCATACAAAAGGAATCCTACCGCATAAATTAATGATATGATTAACGGTAGATATTTCTTAGTTGACATAACTTGAAATTTTAAAGGTTATACCTATAAGTAAATTAAATCAACCAGTTGTTACAACATGTCAAATTCTCCTAAAACCTTAAGACTCATTCTAGGCGATCAACTCAATCATAAGCACAGTTGGTTCAATGGCGATCAGGAACACATTATATATCACATGGCAGAAATGCGCCAAGAAACTGATTATGTAAAACATCATATTCAGAAGGTGGTGGCGTTTTTTAGTGCCATGAGGTCCTTCAAGGATTGGATGGATGATCGTGGTTTTGAAAACGTCTATTATGAATTGAATCATAAGGAGAATTCTCAGGATCTAGTCAAAAACCTAGATGACCTCATCAACAAACACGACATTGAAAAGTTTGAATATCTGGCACCTGATGAATGGAGACTGGATCAACAGCTCAAGGAGTTTTGCAAATCATTAGATATTGAATGGGAAGGATTTGATACAGAACATTTCCTCACCAAAAGAATGGATGTAAAAAAGTTCTTTGAAGGAAAAAAAAGGTTGACGATGGAATATTTCTATCGCGATATGCGCAAGAAATACGACATCATGATCGAGGGCGACAAAGAACCCGAAGGTGGAAAATGGAACTATGATCAGAGCAATCGTAAGAAATGGGATGGAGACACCAGCATCCCGCATGAGAAAGGCTTTCGCAAAGATGTGAGTCATATCGTGAAATTGTTGCAGGAGGAAAATGTAGCAACCTTTGGAAGAATTGAAGAGAAAAACTTCAACTGGCCCACCACCAGACAAGATGCACTAGATGTTTTAAATTATTTCTGTGAGCACTTGTTGATACGTTTCGGTGATTTTCAGGACGCTATGCATACAGATCAGGAATATTTATATCATTCCAGATTGAGCTTTGCCATGAATAGCAAACTCTTGAGCCCGATGGAAGTTATTGAGGCTGCTGTAGCACGCTTTCGCGAAAGCGATACCGACATACATATTTCCCAAATCGAAGGCTTTGTAAGACAAATACTAGGTTGGAGAGAATTCATGCGCGGTATTTATTGGAAGGAAATGCCCAGCTATCAAACCCTTAATAAATTAGAAAACAAAAACCCACTACCCGATTTTTACTGGACTGGTGACACTAAAATGAATTGCTTGAGTAACGCGATCAACAACTCTCTGGATAACGCATATGCGCATCATATCCAGAGATTGATGATCACGGGAAATTATGCGCTGCTCACCATGACAGATCCCAGTTATGTAGATGAATGGTATCTGGGAATCTATATCGATGCTATTGAATGGGTCGAGATTACTAACACTCGTGGCATGTCGCAATGGGCAGATGGCGGCCTGGTTGCAACTAAACCTTATGTTTCCAGCGGTAGCTACATCAATAAAATGAGTAATTATTGCAAGGGTTGCGCCTATAAAGTCTCAAAGAAAAAAGCAGAAGATGATGCCTGTCCTTTCAACTCCTTGTATTGGAATTTCCTGGAAGAGAAAAAAGAATATTTTGATAACAATCAGCGCATGAATATGATGATGGCGTTACTTAAGAAAATGGACAAGGAAGTTATTGACGCTCACCAAAAAAGAGCCAGAGATGTGATTGAGAATCCTGAAAATTACTAGCAAAGCTAGTAGTCACAATTATCAATCAAAACCTTACACTAGTTCCTACTAAATATAAATTAATTGCCATTTCATTAACAATAGGCTGCAAATAATGTAAGTAAATTCAATCCGTTAACTAAAAAACTAACTATTATGAGAAGTATTCTTTGGCTTGTAGCCGTAATTTGTATCGTTGTGTGGTTGCTAGGACTTCTAGGTGTTATTCCTGGAATTGGAACTGGTGGCTTAATTCACGTATTATTAGTAATTGCTGTAATTGTGATACTAATAAATATTATCTCTGGTCGCAGACCATTGTAACTAAACGTACATTTTTTAATCAATCAATTATAAAATATAATATTATGATCAAGAAATTTTTAGTACTAGGTATGGTAGCTTTAATTGCGATTAGCATTTCAAGCTGCAGAGAAGAAAACGATTCAGTAGGCGACAAAATGGAAGACGTTGCTGATGATGTTGAAGATGCTGTAGATTAAATCTATTCTTCTTTAAAATAATAACCGTCCCGATAGTTTAATTATCGGGACGGTTTTTTTATACCCTTTTTTAAGGGCTGACTAATTATTGAATGTTGAGTGAAAACGTTTGTTGAACGTCTGGTTCACCACCTGTTGACCTTGCATCAGACACCGTATTGTTATTAGGCTTTTTAGGCAAGTGGATCAAAGTGATGGTTAAGTTTCCTGATCCGGCAGCACCTGTGTTGAAGTTTGTTCTCAATCCTAATGGATTTCCGTCAGAATCCGTATCCTGCTTTGTGATAATTACACCAGCGACAGGAGTCGCATAGAACACCTCGTGATCATTAGCCTCATCCATCACCTCTTCAGTAATATTGTCTGCATCTTGTGGGTCAGATTCATTCAAAAATCTAACGCTTCCATTATAGTTAGCGTTTGCGAGTAAAGTTCCCGTTACGGTAACTGCCGGTGAAGCTCCACCACCTGCGTCAAATGATCTGTAAACGACAACGTTATTAGCATCAATTGAATTTGTCAATGTATATTCTACTGTTGTGATCACCTCTTCTTCATTGATAATTTCTGGAGCATCATCATCACCGCAAGCTGTCAATGATGTTACAAGAACAGCTGCAAAAGCCAGTTTTAAAATTTGAGTTTTCATGGTTTGTGATTTTATAAATTTGATTTTCATTGAATTTGTTTTTAAAAATTATAGATGAATTGTAATTGTACATCGGTTCCTATGTCATCTGCATAGAAGCGTTGTCTGTTTAAATAATTGCGATAGTTTGTATTGAAAACGTTGTTGACTCTTAAGTTTAATTTCGCTTTCGCGAAAGAGTAGCCGGCACCAACATTCCACAAACTATAGCCTGCTGGTGATTCAGAAATCCTGACGGTTTCTATACGAGTATTGCCTTGATCATCGGGTATTTCAACCTCATAATCATTATCCGGAAATCTAGTTTGTTTAAGCGTACTCTGATTAGAAATCTTAAGTTCTAGATTATCTAGAATACCATTAGTCCATACTAACTCGTTAAAGAATTGTGTAGGTGGCATATTGATCAAGGGCTCATCATTCGTACGATTCTGGCCATAGATATATGAAAATCTAGAATTGAGTGACAAGTGTTTCTCAATCACTGGATCCAAGAATTGTCTTTCAGGATCTACACTGTAAATTTTGAAGATATCCCATGTCGCCCCAACATCAACCCCAGCTAATACGGCACTTACTTGCTCGTATTGATATACTGGAAACGCACCGCGTGTAGTGGTTTCAATCCCATTAGGAATCAATTGTACATAGTCTTCCACAATATTCAGATAAGGATTCACCTCAACGTCCAGATTATCATGTACCGCATGTGCTACAAAATTCAACTTGTAGGATTGCTCCTTTCTCAAGTCTAATTGCCCTAATTCTATAGAAGCTAGCGCATGGTGTAAACCATCACTAAATAATTCTGAAGGATTAGGCGCACGGTTTGCCGTACTTAAATTAAGAGCAAAATCATAATGCTCTTCCAGAAGATATTTAGCGCCAGCACTAAACGCAAACAGATGGTAATCAAATACTGGATTTGTCAAAATCTGATTATCAATTTCCCGGACTTCAAATTCTGGGAATTGCTGATCGTATCCTAAACCTTCCCACCTATTTTGAAGGTAGAATTTATCAGCATCGATTCTGTAATAATCATATCTTAAGCCAGCGTCGAACAACCATTGATCACTCAATTGATGATTGAAACTAGCGAAACCGCCTATTTTTTGACTCTCATAATCTGGTATCAATCGTCGTATTCCAGTTGCTGGATTTGGAGAATTGTTTTGATACAATCCGTCAATTCCCAATTCAACCTCAGTATCTTCCATAGAATCAATAACGAGAAAAGCAGCGAGCGTATGAGTCAATAAGTCCAGGTCTAGCGACGCTTCTCCATCAAAAGCCTGACGACGTATATCAAATTCCAGTCTGTTATTAAATTGAAACGCATAATTCAATTCCAATTTTCCCAAACCTTGAATTCTTCTGTAGGCGTCAAGTTGGAGTCCATGATGTTCCACATCCTGTTTAGGCGGATCAACATTATAAGTAAAATCCCGAATCACTGATGGTACTCCTGTATTAATGGAAGTAACCAATGAGCTTGAATTCCCTAAATGCGAGGCTCTCAAAATTCCAAGTTCTGTATTATAATACGAATACCTAATGCTCGCGCCATACTCAAACTTGTGATAACCTATCGCAAAATTTCCCGCATAAGTCTGACTGCCTGTATTGCTCAACACATAATCTGGCGCTTCAAAATCGCCAAGCTTCTTATAAGTCAACGTAGCTTGCTGATACCAGCCGCTTTTCTTATAATTACTAACTGAACCAGTAAAGCTACCACCACGACCATTGGATTGTAATTGAGCTATTGCCTGACCTTTGAGCGTATCTTTTGCCAGGTAACGTTCAGGATCAATCACGATCGTACCACCTATGGCGTCACCGCCATAACGCAAGGCACTAGCACCTTTGATCACTTGAATATTGCTGGCAGTATTCAAATCAATATTGGGCGCGTGTTCAACGCCCCATTCCTGATCTTGTTGTCGCAAACCGTTGTTGACAATAGTAACACGACTCCCAAATAGTCCATGAATGATAGGCTTTGTCACACTGTTACCCGTTTTTAAAACCGAAACACCTTGAACAGTAGCAAGAGCATCACCTAGGGTAGCACCACTAAACTCGTTAATGGTTTCTTCACTGACTCTAGTGGATGATTGCGTTTTCTCATGATCATCGTGAACATCTGCAACAACCTCGACTTGATCCAGATCGTTGATGTGATGCTCTAACGTAAAATTCTGAATCTTATCGTTTTGAACTTCAATTTGAATTGTTTTGGTCTCACATTCAGGATGAGTAATGACCATATCAAAAGTTCCCGCACAAAGATTGCTAAGGACGTACTCTCCATTTTCATTGGTTGAAGTACCCTTCTGTAGGTCTTTGATATAAAGTTGGGCAAAAGCCAGCGGCTCACCATCGTGGAAATCTGTTACAATTCCCTTGAGCTCAACGCGACAGTCTTGAGCATTAACAGCATATGCAAAGCAAATCATTGCCATTGCTATACCTAGTTGTTTAAACATGATATAAGTATTGATTACTAAAAATTGACACTTAGAAACGTGTCCTTAATTTTCTAGCAATCTACTGGTGGTGGTCTGGATAGGTGGTAGTAGGAAAGAAGTTCCGCTTTCGCGAAAGCGTACTCATTTACAATCCCTTGAGGTACCTCAATAGGAATATAGATTGGAACAGTTGCTGCGTCTACAGGCGTATAATCTAAAGACTGAACCTGTTGTGCGACCAAACATATGTCACAAACCGTTGAAGAATCATCGTGCGAAAACTGATGCAGTGTAGCCAGTTGCATCGCAAAAAGCAACGCAATCAATCCAGCAGAAATAAAATGTTTCATTTTTTGCACAGCACAAATATATAAGGATAAAAAATACTGCATGCAAAAAGCCTCCCAAAATTGGGAGGCTTTCAAATAATATCAATTTCTATTGAGAATTAGTCCTCACCATAGAAGAATACTGTGCTTACACGTGGCAAGGAATTGTCAATAATTGGGGATGCATTACCGCTCGCGCTAGCATTAAAACCTAAAACACGACCGCCACCATTTCTATTTTCGGCAATGAAAATCGTATTAGTTTCAGCATCATATGCAGCAGCAACTGGATTACCTAAAAATGTTGATGCACCAATAACTTCAACTTGATTTCCTGCTACTGGTAAAGTTCCAAGATTAGTAACGGCGTCAAATTTAGTTGAGAAGTTAGTTATGATATGGAATGAACCATCGTCAAAAACTGTTGCGTCAGCAATATCAGTTACTATAGCAATATCATCCTCTGCGTTGTAAACAAACCCGTGAGTTCTTTGAATACCTTCTATAAGTACTGTCTTACTTGGTTGTACAGCTCCGTTTGATGTATTAGCAGTAATTAAATTATTGAAAACTGCAATACCATTTGTGTTATCAACGACTGCAAATAGGTCATCACCATCAAACTGTATTTCCCATAAAGCAAAACCAACTTGCAAAGTATTTCTCAAGGTTACAGTACTTCCAGTTCTTTCATAAATAAAGAGTTGATTCGAAACGTTATTTGCAACCACAATAAAATTACCATTGACAGTGACAGATCTTGGACTAGATAATTCTGAATTACTAGCGGTTACAGTCAAGGACTGAGTTGTACCGTCAATCATGTCTTCAATATTGTCACCAATATGAACGGAGTTTGTAGTTCTTGAGGCGAATATTATTTGATCTGTAGATGGATCATAAACAATACCCTCATTTTCTTGAGTACCAGCTACATTAAATGTAGTAGTTTCTGGATCATCACCGTCAGAAAGGTCATAAACGGTAATTGCGCCACTTGTGTTACTTGTTGCGTACAATTCTGCACGGTCAAAACGACCTTCAGTGATATCGTCGTCATCGTTACATGACACAAACACTGTAGCTGCAGATAGAATGGCGATTGTTAATTTGGTAAATTTCATAGTTATCTATTTTTTGCCAAACATACGCCGCATAAGGCTCACTAGTTCCTAAGGACTTCTCAACGAAAACCAAAATTTAACAAAAACTGATTACAACTCTCTCATGCACAAATCCTTGTACATACAACATTTAACGCTTTTAGTAAAACTTTAATTTTAGAGGCTGCTATCCTATGGGTACTAAAGAAAGAAATTCCATACAAGACCAAACCTGAGGCTCAAATCTCTGAACGGAGTTCTAGGCGCACTGAAGTAATTGGGCTGGCCCAAAGGAGAAGTTGCGTTCTCCAGCTTCACAAAAATTCGTGTCTGCTGGATTTTTGCATTGAAGAAAATATCCACTAAAGGAAAGGCTCCCAATTCTACCGTATTCTGAGTATAAAACTCTCCTAAGACTGGATCGTAGCCATCCATATTGTATTCATCAAAGTATTTGAGCGTGATTCCTGTTTGCACCAGCATAGCCTTTTTAAACCAGCGATCTTTATAGTAAATACTGTTTCTCGTGACAAAACTAGGAACATTGATGATACCATCAGTCTGATCAACCGTCTGGAATGCTAGTGTATGATCAGTTCCAAAATATCTTAGGAATTCAAAGGACTTATGTGCTTTTACTTTTAAATAGATCAACTCTTCATTGGTTTGCACAGGTATCGCATTGTAAACAGTCAAGCCAGTTGTAATATCTGGGATTGCTAATTCTTGGAAATATGCATAATCCTGAATCGTATTCACCTCGACATCAAGATCAAAATATTTCTCTGATTTGACCTGTAATTTGAGTTGCTGTTTTTTGACGTTGCTAAACTCAGAGTTCTGCCAGTTATATTCTCTGTATTCACTCTGGTGCAATAACAAATTGAAATTAGGTGCTCGAGAGCTTATGCCTGCGCCAGCCGCAACTGTAAAATCTTTAAAGTTCACGCTAGCCATTGCATTAAGATACTGTCCATCCAGTTCTCCTGCAACATTAATACCTCCATGCGATTCAAACTGAAACACGCCTAATCGCTTTTCAAATTCTGCTTTGAATTGATAAACTTCTCCATTTAACCTGCTAGGGATCGTTTCTGTTCCACGGTTGAGTACACGGTCGTATCCATAAGTGTAGTCCAGCCTTCCTATAGCTGCTTTGATGTTACCAAATAGGTAATGATCAAGTGAGGCACCCAATTCAACATAACCTTCTTCGTGGTTGGTTTTGTCTTTTATATTCGTCGCCTGAAACGCCTCACCTAGAAACTCTTCTGATGCGGTAGCTTCTTGATACCTGTAGAACTTATCTTCAAAAGACATTTTATTAGTCACACGCAAACTGTAATTCCTAAGACTGTCAGTCGATTTTAGTAATTCATAATCATGATCGATGTAGAATCGCTTGCCGTCCAATAAACTTACGGCGTCATCCAGATTGGGTTCTAGTCTACCTCGATCATCTAAATCCTCATCTACTGTTATAAATCCATTCAAAGCATCTGGTGTCAATCCACCACTTTCTTGATTGCTCAAATCCTGAAATACAGTATGCAAACGCATACAGTACCTATTATCCTTTGAAAAATAATTAGCCGTAAACTTAAAGTTTCCCGTACTAGTCAATGTATTTACATAGTCACCAGCACTACGCATTCCCTTGTAGCTAATTGAGAAATTAAATTGAGGTGAAATATTGGAAGTAAAAAGCGCATCCAACTGCTGGCCTTGATTGATGGCAGTTTTGAAATAAAGATCTGTTAACGGTGTTGGTACATAATAATCATTGATGTCGCTTATCTCATAATAATTATCATGGCGTGCCTCTGCTCCCATTCTGGGTGTGAGCTGTTCCATATCAAATCTCTTGATCAACTTATTATAAGGTTGGCCTATGTTTGCTCCAGGCATCAATTCAAAATTATCCTTGCGCAGGTAATTGAATTTGAATTCTTTGGCCATGCTAAGCGTGGTATCTACATAAGTGGTATCTCTGGACTGGCTTATGATCAAATAATCTGTAATAGGCGGCTTCTCGCCTTCTACACTTACTTCTTTATTATTAAGAGGTCGTTGCTGGTTCCCATTGTCGAGTGTACGAACAGGTTGCTGTAATGCAAATGCACTTGTTGATGCTAGGAACAGCAGGAATAATAGTAAGGATTTCATGAGTCGTGACACGATGCCAAAAATAGGTATTATACATATTGCCGCGTCCAATTAAACGCGACCTTTTATCAACTTTGATATGAGTTGGATATTGCCATAATCATTGAGATTTGATAAATTCCATATCATTGCAGGACATGCTGTTGGAAAAAATACATCCTGAACTCATAGAGTGCGGTACTGATGAAGCTGGCCGTGGTTGTCTTGCTGGACCAGTAACTGCTGCAGCTGTGATACTACCTCCAGGATTTACCTGTGCAGGGCTGAATGATAGTAAGACGCTTTCGCGAAAGCGTAGAAACCATCTGCGTGAAATCATAGAGAAAGAGGCTTTGTCTTACCATGTTGCTCATGTGGACATGGTTGTAATCGATGAAATTAATATCCTCAATGCGAGTATTCAAGCACTGCATCATGCGATTAAGGGTTTGAATGTAGCTCCAGAACACATTGCTGTTGACGGCAATCGTTTTCACGCCTTTCCTAAAATCCCTTCAACAACAGTGATAAAAGGTGACGGTAAGTATCTACATATTGCTGCTGCTTCCATTCTTGCAAAAACCCATCGCGATGAATTCATGGAAAAGCTGGATCAAGAATTCCCAATGTATCACTGGAAACAGAATCAAGGTTATCCCACTAAACAGCATCGAGCGGCCATCAGGGAATTTGGAACGACACCTTATCACCGCATGAGTTTCAAATTATTGCCAGAGCAACTACAGTTGCCTCTATAAGTTTCTTAAAACAGAGTGGTTTGGACTCATAAATTCTATTTTTGCGTCATGCGATTTATCCACGGTATGAACAGATTTTTAGCCTTCTTTTTTCTTCTCACGGTAATTATTGGTTGTGATCCTAAAATGGAAGACACAGCTCTTATTTATAGTATTCCTGATCATTCCAAAGTTCTCATTGCACTTTCTGATATTCAGGAGATCAATGATTTATTGGATAGCAACCCATTATATGAGCAACTGGAATCTCTCTCCAGAATTAAAGAAATCAAAGGCGCTAGCTCGTTTTTAAGTAACTATCAACTCAAGTCAGAATCCTTTGTGGCTTTGAGTATGGAAGGTAAAAACCAAGTGGCCATCACATTATTGACAGAGACTTTTGAAAGTACCGCAGATTCTAGTTCTACCGTGAAACGCATCGATTACAACGATACAGAAATTCAAGAAAAAACTGCCGATGGTAATACCTATTACACCGCAGATAAAAATGGAACACACATCGCAAGTTCTTCCATTCTAGTGGTTGAAAGTCTCATACGCCGCAATCTAACCGATTATGTTTTTGACAAGTCCTTTGTTACACTTTATGAACGTACCCATGACGACCTAAGCATTTACATCAATGCGTCTGATGAGCAATGGCTATATCAATTCCTGCTGGGAAGAAACAAAACTAATGCTCGTAATTATGGTGACTGGTATCAACTAGAGCCTAAAATAAATGGCAATTCCATTTATATGGATGGATTGATCGTCTACAAGGATAGCTTGAACCAGAAGCAAACTATCTATAATGATTTAGATGCGCGAGAAAACCAACTTGACCAGATAGCGCCTGCAAATTTCAAATCATTGTCTTCTACCACTTATAGCGATCAAGAACAATTATTGAGTAATCTGTCTCAATATAATAACAGGAAAGTTACTGTTCCTCAATTACTGAATGACATATTGCTCAATTCACAAGAAGTGTCAGCTATTGAATTGGAAAGTGGTCAAGCCATCGCTTTTACATTGATGCCTTATGAGGATCTATTTGTCGACCTTGATAGTATAAGCGCGGCAAAAAGTACCTATCGCGATGTACCATTTTATACCATTGCAGACCCTATTGAAACTCGCAGCATGAAACCCTTGGTTTCAGAACTATCCTTGAGTTATGTCACCGTCATGGATCAATTCATGGTATTATCTGCACAGCAGGAAACGCTGGAAGAAGTGATCGCTAGCTATCAAAACGGTACTACTCTATCTAAACAGAATTGGTGGATGGAAGCTCGTAAAAAAATGAGCAGCAGCAGCTCACTTCTTAACATCACCAGTTTTGAAAAATTGAAACAACCTTTTATTACCATTAGCGAGAATGATGAGAAAGCATTGAAAACCATGGACGAGAAATCGTTCAAAGCCATTATTAGTCAATACGTTCATGAAGATTCTTATGCCTTTTACAGACTGGAAATACCTTATGGAACGACTGCTGCAGAACAACCCTTAGTAGCGCAAGTAGGTTCTTTCAAACCAGAAGGTAATATCATTGCTGGTCCATTTCTATTTCCTAATCATTTGAACAATACCTATGACGTTGCTTTTCAAACCGAAGACTTCAAATTGTCATTGATTTCTGAAAGTGGTGAGGTGCACTGGACCAAAGAACTGGATTCCAAAATCCTGGGCGATATTGAAAATGTAGATGTTTACAAAAACGATCGCAAGCAGTTACTTTTTGCTACTTCAAAAAAAGTCTATTTACTGGACCGAAAAGGTGAGAACGTCGATAAATTCCCTTTCAGTCCCAAGAATCAAATTAGCCAGCCGTTGAGCATTTTTGATTATGACAATAATCGCAACTATCGATTTGTAGTGACCACAGGTAAAGATCTCACCATGTTAGATTCAAAAGGGAACAAGGTGAGTGGTTTTGATTACAAATCTGATGGTACTATTTTGAATAGTCCGCAGCATTTTAGAAAAGGTAATAAGGATTATATTGGTTTTACTACAGACAAAAACGAGTTGAAACTTCTCACTCGTACCGGTTCAACACGAACTAATGTGAAGACTAAAATTGACGCAAAATCTGATCTATATTTCTTTAATAATCTGATTCAATTGGTTAATGCTGATAACAAACTACTGCACGTAAATCCAACCACAGGTAAAGTAACTACTACAAACACATCACTGGATACTGATTCACAAATAGGCTTCACCTCGAGAAGCCAGCTTATTCAAAACAAAAATGTGCTTCAAATCAATGGCGCAAAAACCACATTACCTTATGGCACATACTTACCCGCAACAATATCTAGAGTCAACGGTAAGGATTATGTAACTGTAATTGAGAATGGGGAAAACAAGGTGTTCATTCTGAATAATCAAGGTGAAACCATTCCTTTCTTACCCGTTTACGGCAATACGATGGCACAAATTGCAGGTGGAAAGTCCAGATATCTGGTCACTCTAGACAATAATGAAGTGCTGATCTATAAGTGGTAGTTACTCATCTAGCTTGAACTCAATCTCAAAATTCTCGATGATTTCCTGCACGCAACGCTCACTCGCGGTCATGTGATTCTTATCCTTGTAGTTTCTCGCCTTTTTGCGATAGGGTTCAAAATTGTCATCCTGATAAATATTTGGAACTTCAGGATGCACGTAGTACTGGCGGCAAACCGCACGTGTATTGCCCAATTCTTCTGCAGCGGCATCATAGCCTTTTAGGATATTCTTGTCTTTTTCTTTTTCGCTTTCTGGTTTAGGTAATTCTAGAACCGTTTCAAAAAATGTGGTGGTGGCACCCCAAGTTCTAAAGTCTTTGGCCGTGAAAATTTCACCGCCTATTCTATGGATGTAATCGTTGACCATTCCACTATCGATACCATGATGCTTGCCTGATTCATCATAATATTGAAAAAGTTCCCAACCTGGAATTTCCTCACATTGATGAATGAGCTCCACCAGGTCTGCATCGATTATATTTTTGGTTTGCTGTACGCCTTTTTTGCCATTAAAATGAAACTCGATACCGTCTGCCGTATCATCCACATGTTTGGTTCTAAGTGTGGACAGCCCGTAGGTTTTATTCCTGCGCGCATATTGCTCACTACCTACTCTAATGTGCGTCGCATCCATTACAGACAGTACGATGGCAAGACATTTGTTAAGCGGCATACCGTTTAATTCGAGGTCTTTTTCTAGCTGTTTTCTCATGTTGGGTAACGCTTTCGCGAAAGCGGACATTTTAAAAAACTTTGTCTGGTTTCTAAGAACATTCCACAAGTCATGATATCTGTACACCTTGCGGCCCTTGTCATCACGTCCCACAGATTGCAGGTGGCCATTCTCAATTCCAGAGATACGCACATCTTTCCAACCTGGCGGTATCACTAACGCCTTGATGCGATCAATCTCTTTTTTATCAGTCACTCGATCCTTATTATTGATCAAATAAGTAAAGCCCTTACCATATTTTTTTCGGTGAATGGATAAGTGCTCGTCCTGTATATAGACAAGGTCTGCAAGGTGTGCCGCCATTTCTGGCTCAGCTAGTGCGTTGGTGATTTGTTCGGGAGTGAGCGTCATGACCTAAAAATAAATCAGTAGGAAAAATAGGACACTTAATAAATAGCCAAATTAAAATGAGGCGCTATTCTAATCGGTAAGTTGTGCTTCAAACATTTCTGCGAAATACTTTTTAATTTTCTCCTTGACTTCATCCATATCAACATCTCGTTTCAATTCTGATGCCAGTGAAGTGACCGCTTTGTCCTGAATCCCACAAGGAATAATATGGTCAAAATAGCCCAAATCTGTATTGACATTAAAAGCAAAACCATGCATGGTAACCCAGCGACTGGCTCGCACGCCCAGCGCACAAATCTTGCGGGCAAATGGAGTGCCTACATCCAACCAAACTCCGGTCTCGCCCGGACTGCGCTCGCCTTTGAGGTTATAATCGGCTAATATTGTGATGAAGATTTCTTCTAAGAATCTTAGGTATTTATGAATGTCAGTAAAGAAATTCTCTAGATCTAGAATGGGATAACCGGTAATCTGTCCTGGACCGTGATAAGTGATATCACCACCACGATTGATCTTATAATAAGTAGCTCCTATTTTTTTAAGCAGATCTTGATTTGCCAGCAGGTTTTCTTCATCGCCGCTTTTACCTAGCGTATATACATGGTCATGCTCTACGAACAACAAATGATTGTCGGTTTCCAGACCTGCATCTTCTCTCCTATTCTTGATTTTGGTATCTAGAATCTCCTTGAAAAGCTGCTCTTGATAATCCCAAGTTTCCTTGTAATCCTTACGACCTAGATCTTGAAAACGGACGGTTTTGTTCATGGTGCAAAGGTACGGCAAAGGCTTTTTAAACTTTACCACATACAACTACTGTGATAGATTACCTGTTGGGGTTATTCAAAATAATCAATGCTGCAATCACGCCAGGAATCCACCCCAAAAGTGTCAATATAAATACGATAACTATCGAACCACATCCTTTATCAAGCACGGCTAGCGGTGGCAAAATAACAGCAAGAATAACTCTCCAAATGGACATAAAGTAACTGGGTTTGTAGTAATAGACCGTAAATCTTGAAAATTGTTACATTATGGATTGAAGATTATTTGGAGTTACGCTTTCGCGAAAGCGCGCTTATCAACCTCTTGTTAGCAAAACCATAACCGCTTTGCCACACCATAATACAAAGTTATCTTTGCAAGCTTAAATTAATTGACCAATGCCACTTTCTGAACAAGAAATCGTTAGACGTGAAAAACTTGACAAATTGCGTGAGATGGGAATCGATCCCTATCCAGCAGCGCAGTATCACATTGATGCCACCACAGCATTCATAAAACAGGATTTTGCAGACGGCAAGAAAGTTACCATAGCTGGCCGATTGATGTCCAGAAGAATTCAGGGAAAGGCTTCTTTTGCTGAAATCCAAGATGGAAAAGGAAAGATCCAAGTCTATTTTAACCGTGACGAGATCTGTCCTGGTGAGGATAAGTCTTTATATAATGACGTTTACAAGAAATTGCTTGATATAGGTGACTTTATAGGAATTGAGGGCGAGTTGTTCACGACAAACGTGGGAGAGCAAACCGTTATGGTCAAGAATTTTGAAGTATTGAGCAAGGCACTGCGACCATTGCCATTACCTAAAACAGACGCCGACGGTAACACCTATGACGAGTTTAACGATCCTGAAATGCGCTACCGTCAACGGTATGCAGACCTTGTGGTCAATCCCAAAGTTAAAGACGTATTTGTCAAGCGTACCAAGCTTTTCAATGCGATGCGATCATTTTTCAACGAGCGTGAATATTTTGAGGTAGAAACACCCATCTTACAACCCATTCCAGGTGGCGCAGCTGCAAAACCCTTTATTACCCATCACAATTCGCTGGACATACCGCTATATATGCGTGTTGCGAATGAGTTGTATTTGAAGCGTTTGATTGTAGGCGGATTTGATGGCGTTTATGAATTCAGCAAAAATTTTAGAAATGAAGGAATGGATCGTACCCACAATCCAGAATTCACGGCTATGGAAATCTACGTTTCCTACAAGGATTATAATTGGATGATGGATTTCACTGAAAGTCTATTGGAGCACTGTGCCATGAAGGTGAATGGTAAGACGACCAGCACTTTTGGCAAGCATGAGATTGAGTGGAAAGCGCCCTATCCAAGAGTCACAATGACCGATGCGATCAAACAATTTACAGGCTTTGATATTACTGGAAAAAGTGAGGATGAGTTGTTCGCTTTCGCGAAAGCGCAAGACATCGACGTCGATAAATCCATGGGAAAAGGGAAATTAATTGACGAGATATTTGGCGAAAAATGTGAAGGAAACTTTATCCAACCCACATTTATTACTGACTATCCCAAAGAGATGAGTCCGCTGTGTAAAACACACCGCGAGAACCCAGAGCTTACGGAGCGTTTTGAGCTTATGGTTTGTGGTAAGGAAATCGCTAATGCTTATTCAGAATTGAATGATCCTATTGATCAGCGGGAACGTTTTGAAGCACAAGCCGCTCTTGCGGATCGCGGTGATGACGAGGCGATGTTTATCGATCAGGATTTCTTGAGAGCATTGGAATATGGAATGCCTCCTACATCTGGATTAGGAATAGGAATGGATCGTCTGATTATGTTCTTAACCAATAATCCATCGATTCAAGAAGTATTATTCTTCCCTCAAATGCGACCAGAGAAAAAAGCCGGTGTCGAATTGAATGAGGATGAGAAAGTGGTTTTTGAGCGCTTGAAAAAACATGAAAAAGTAGACCTCAACGCTCTAAAAGAAGAAGCTGGATTGTCCAATAAAAAATGGGATAAAGCCGTAAAAGGTCTTACTGGAAAAAAAGTCGCCAAAGTTTCAAAAACGGATGGTGGATTGTTTATTGAGGTGGTTTAGTTTATTCAATGATTTTTATTTTTCCGCTTTCGCGAAAGCGAAACTTCTTAAAATGACTTCTATTAAGCTAAACTAGGTTTCCAATCCATTCGCTTTCTTGATCAAATTGATTGCCCTGGTCCATTTAGAGAACATCACAACAGGATCAGGATAATCGGTATTGCGTTGAAATAACCATGGAGCCAGAACTTGCTCATCAGTCAAGGGTTCTAATTCTTTGATGTGCTTTTTGATGTATGGACCGGCTTTATATTTCAGAGCTTGATTCACGGGATTGGTGTACCATATCTCAAAGGCTTGCATGTGCCAATTAAGCCAGTTCGCCGAAACGTCATAATCAATCAATTTAGTTTCAAAATAGGCCGCACCCCAAGTCCAATCAACCTTCAAATCATGAATTAAGAAACTAGCGCAGTTCACGCGGCCACGGTTACTCATGTAGCCAGTCTGGTTAAGTTGGCGCATGCTGGCATCTATAAAAGGTATTCCAGTGGTTCCGGTTTTCCAAGCTTCAAAAAGCTTGGGATCATTTTCAAATTCTAGTTTTTTATTCTTGAAGCCTTGCGTTTGGAAAATGACATTGCCGTAATGCATTCCCTTGAAAGTGAAAAAGTCTCGCCAGACCACTTCAAATATGAGCCACCACGTACTAGTGTTTTTCTTAATAGATGCTTCATATTGCTTTACTTTCTCATAGATCGTTCTAGGCGATATGTTTCCTAGAGCGAGATAAGGTGATAGTTTACTGCTGTAGTCCAAACCCAAAGATTTATTCCTGCTCCATTTATAACCAGTCAATAATTGACTGCCGAAAGTATAGTAATGCAATCGCTCAAGCGCTGCCGTTTCTCCTGCTGTTACAAAGGTTTCAAGTTCGCATTCATTGGTTTCAAAGCCAACTTCCATAGCATCAGGAATATCACCGTATTTATAATTATCAATGGTTGCAAATGGAGCGACCTTTTCAAAGGTTTCACGCACTGCTGCTTTTTTCTGGGTATTGATGCGATACGCTTTTGAAGTTTTTGGAAGTTCCTCAATAGTGTATGGTATGTCATCAATATGATAAAGCGTTTTGCCCCAATAGGTGACTATTTCTGTCTCCTTTGATAGGTTTGCCTTTACTCTATCGAGCAGTCGCAGTTCCTCATCAGCATATTCTTGTTCACAATAGATGTGGCTAATGTGATGTTCCTTGGAAAGTTTTGGCAGAATGGTCTCAGGATGTCCCACTTGAATATCCAGGTTTGCTCCCAACTCCTTCAAATTACTTTTAAGGTCCTTTAATGATTGAACTAGAAACTCAAACCTCAACCGGTCTGCCTTGCGCTCACCGTAGACTATAGTGTTGAACCATCTAGGATCGATTATGAATATTGACAATACTGGTTGGCCATAAGCGACCGCTTGACACAATCCTTCATTATCCAGTAGACGTTGATCATTCTTAAACCAATAAATGCTTGCGTTGCTCATGCCATCCTACGTTTCATGGAATGTGTTGCCAAAATCCTTTTCTTTTCTGATTGTGTCAAAGGGTTCTTTCGCAATCCATAAATTTTTTCCAGAGCTTGTTTACGAGTTTCTGTTATATCCACGATTCTACGCGGGTAATCGACTCCGTAATTGAAATCGTATTCGTGCAACTCTTCTTCTGCGAGCCATGGTTCGATGGCATATCGTGGTGGTAAATGACTCAATTCCGTAACGTAATATTTAATGAATAACGCATCTGGATCATGATCATGAGCACCTTTGGTTGGGTTGTAAATACGTAAAGTGTTGGTTCCCGTAAGTCCAGCCTGCATCTGGAATTGACCGTAGTGAATACCAGGTTCCCAATCCAGAAATTGAGCGGCCAGAAAAGCACTTCCAGTTGTGAAATGCTGAAATAGGTGATGACATAAAAATGAGGTTACCAAACACCGCATCCTGAAGTTGATATAACCTGTTTGTTTAACCGCACGCATGGATGCATCGACTAATGGATAGCCTGTTTTCCCTTCTTTCCAGGCAGTGACAAACTCTTCATTGTACGTTTGGTGCAACTCGAGGTATCCTTTATTGATTGACTCAAATTCCATACGTGGTTCTTGTTCAAATTTCTGTATGAAGTGGCTTTGCCAGCGCAATCTGCTATTAAAGGCATTCAACGATTTTTTGTGGGTCGTGTGTTCTTTGAGTTTTTTGGCTCCCTGGTACAACTGCCGTATCGATACATTTCCCCATGAAATGTACGGCGACAATCGACTGCAACCCATGCGGGACTGCAATGGTTTTGAGATGAAACTGGAATAGAACTTTAACCTGTGATTGAAAAAACTATCTGCCCATAATTTAGATTGCGACTCGCCTCCTATTTGAAATACTTCGGTCGAGGTTTCTAGATTTAATAAATTGACATGGTTGGAGAATTGTTCCGCTTTCGCGAAAGCGAACTTATTCAAATCCACATCGCATAACGAACGGTTCATGTAATTGTACCAATCCTTACTCCACGTATCTCGATTATTAATACCTCTAAAAACACCATTTGTTTGATATTCATTCCAAACGATATCCTCATTGTTGAAATAGTCTTTTAGGGCCAAATCCCTACTATAAGTGAGATCAAGTCCTGTCTCCATGGAACTGTGGATAGATTTGATATTGACCAATTGAGACAACTTTTCAAAAAATGCAGGTGCCTCGCTTTCCACGGTGAGAATTTCCTGATTAAAAGGCTCCAGTTGAGTGTTCAAGTCTGCAATGGACTGCTTGACAAAATCTGAGTGACGACTAGAATAATGAGCATTTTGCCAAATGCTAGGTTCATAAATATAAACCAGCAATAGCGGTATAGTGTCAGATTCCAACGCTTTCAAACCTTCTAGATCTGAAAGTCGCAAGTCCCTTTTAAACCAATAAATGTTTATAGAAGAAGTACTCATTGCGATTATTTAATCACGTGTAGATCACTTTATAAATTCCTACTTCGAGTGTTTAGTTTGCTTTTTCAACTTTTTATTCTTGCGTCTTTTACGATACCATTTGAAGCCTTTCCATCCTAATTTTGCGAGTATGGCCATCTTTGAGAACTTTCCCATTTTTTCTTTTAAAGATAACGTAGGAAAAAACGGCTTGTTGGTGGATTGGCAAAACTTTAGACTGACGAGCGAAATTCAATTGCAATGTTCGCTTGATTGAAATTGATTATAAACCAAGGAGTTTTCTTGAACTCATGGTAGAATCATAAAAATGGTTTGGGTATTATTTACCACTATTATATTTTCCTTGAACGTTCTTTGTCCCATGAAATCCAATCCCTTTTTATCCCTTATTGGGCTAGGTCCACGAGGACTTTTTGCACTTGAACAACTCTATATTTCCTTTTCCAGAAGTGAGCTGAAGGTATTACCATTTATCTTGATTTTTGAATCTAGTGACGTGCTGGGAACTGGAACCGCCTGGAAAGTAGATCAAACACCTTCCAATCTAAGTAATATCACTGACCGCGCACTTAAAGATTTTCCAGCAAGGCCAGCATTTGATTTACAAGGCACCACTTTTCCAGAGTTTCCATGTTATTTTGAATGGCTGGAGACTGTTATGGATCATGAACCAAATTACACTAAAGATGCATTCCAGCCCAGAAGAGTGATGGGCACCTATTTGTCGCAAAGAGCCAACAGCTTTATAGAGCGATTGATCACGCTTGAGGTGATTGAGTTGGTTCGCTCTAAAGTGGACAACATTGAAAAACTCAATGGAAAATTTCAGGTTTTTACTGAAGATGACGGCCTCTTTGAATCTACTAATGTGCTAATAGCCATAGGGCATGTCTCTACGGCAATGTCAGACGAGAATCAAAAATTCAAAAAACATGCAGTAGATAATGATCTATACTTTTCAAACAACAGCTACTCAAATCAAGCAAAGGAAATTTATGGAGCAGCAAGCACTTTTGCGATCAAAGGCTTAGGGCTTTCTATGGTCGATGTCATGCGTATGATCATGGATCATTATGATGGTGATTTTGTGCAACAAGAGGATTCTATTTATTTGGACTATACCTTAAAAGGAGCAGATGTACTGATGGTTCCATATTCGCTGGATGGTTTACCTATTGTACCAAAACCTTTAGGAAAGAATGTAGATGATCATTTTTCATTGGATCAGAAACAAAAGAAAGACCTGTTCGCTAAACTGCATAAGCAATTAGGAAACACAGACAACCTTACTATCAAAGAGTTGCTTAAACCCATCGCCACAGTAATCGCTGACATCTACAGTTCTTTGGAAGATAGGTTTGATGATACTTCTATCGGGAAGTCTGGGTTGGTTTCGCTGATTGTGGATTGGTTAGTGGATCCTACCATAAAGCATGACCATATTCTAGATGCTAATTTGCCTGTCGTTGAATACATGAAACGCACTTGTGAAATGGCTTATGGGATTCATGCCTTTTCTTTGGATTATACGATTGGTCAAGTATGGCGCCAGCTACAACCCGATCTATATAACATCTATAGCCACAAACTACCACCAAAGTTGATGTCTGAGCTTATACAAGTGGATGAGGGAACGAAGCGCTACAGCTTTGGCCCGCCGGTAGAAAGTATTCTACAAATTATTGCTCTTTATGAAGCTGGAATCATGAATCTAGATTTTGTCAACGATCCTGATTTAAAATTAATCCCGAACGGATTTCAGCTGAAAAATAAGAATGGCTCCATAACCTGTGAGGCATTAATTGATGCTATCCTGTCATCTCCCAATCTGGAAGAAATGGCATCGCCACTCATAAGAAATCTCAAAGAAAATGACCTCGTGGAACAGGTGGAAGACAAATTAGGGATCCATGTGGATATCAATAACACTCATCTAGTAGATGGAAAACCAATTGATGGATTGCACAGCATAGGCAGAAACATTAAAGGTTCTGAATATGGAGTGGACGCAATTTTAGAATCCTTCAATCCTATAAAAATTGAACATTTCGTCACAAAAATACATTCTAAATTAATTGCGGATTCAAAAGTCAATTAGCTTAAATCCATTTAACTAGCTTGCTTTAACAAGTTAGTTTTAGTAATAATTATTTTTTCAATTTCTATACTGAATAAAAGGCTACATCAAACTTTTTTATTGATTTGACGTCACAAAGTCGTTGAACAAATTAAAACAAAATAAAATGAAAAAGTTAATCCTACCTGCCTTGTTGATGCTACTTGCATTCACAGCACAAGCACAGAAAAATCAAGACCGTGATCGTGGTGATCGTATGGAAAAACGTATTGCTCGTGCAGAAAAAATGGAACCTGAAGCAATGGCTTCCATGCAAGCAAAACGAATGACCCTAGCACTGGATCTTACTAATAAACAAGAAGCTCAAGTGGAGAAAGTGATGTTGAACAATGCTATCAAGAGAAAAGAAATGATGGCTAATAGAGCAGCAAACAAAGAAAACAGCAAGCCTTCTAAAGAAGAAAGAATGGCGATGGCAGAGGCTCGTATGGATCAAAAGATCGCTACAAAAAGAGCTTTCAAAGAGATTTTAAATGATGACCAATACACCAAGTTTGAAAAAATGGCGGTGATGAAAGAGCATAGATCTCGCGGGCGTAAAGATGAAGCGCGCAGATCTAGAAAATAAGTAGTAGTTGGTTGATGAGAGGCTCTGGAATTTAACAAAGATTCCAGAGTTTTTCTTTTTATACGATCCTTATTTATATTACGTTAGCAGTTGTAAAGCCGCTACATTTTGACTCGTTTACAGATATTCTTATCGATCCCTTTTTTTGTTATCTCAATGAGCTTATTTGCTCAAGAAACTACTCTTTCAATTGATGAGGATTCGGGTTTTGAGGTGCAATATCCTATCAAGAATACCTTGAAACCAGTAGATGCAAAAAAAGAAACGAAACTCATTTTATCTAAAACGCAATTAGACAAGGAAACTATTCCTGAATTGAAAAAATTGGTGCATCTCCACGCAAAGGAATCCAATGTATATCTGAAAAGCAAAACCTTTACTCGCGAGCAACAGATGGAACTCAAAGAATTGGAGACCAAATACAAATTTGAACTTAGATCGTTGCTAGGTGAGGAAAACTATCGCAAATTGTTGGTGGTTGTTCCTTTAGATTCTTAGGAAATTCGCTTTCGCGAAAGCGAAAATACCTTCATCATCCTACCATTTAGAAACCACATCTTCAACCGCGGTGATCGTGCGTTCGATATCTTCATAGCTCAAGGCATCGTTTAAGAAATAGCTTTCAAAAGCACTAGGCGGCAAATAAATGCCACGTTCCAACAACCCGTGAAAGTATTTTTTGAACCATTCGTTATTACCTTTTGCGGCACTTGCAAAATCAGTGACAGGTTCATCTGTGAAATGTACTGATATCATGCTCCCATACCTATTGATCTGGTGATCGATCCCTTTAGCCGAAAGAACGTCAGCAATTCCTTTATGTAGATGCTCAGATTTTTGAGCGAGATTGACAAAAATATCTGGGTGGTCGTTCAAGTGTTCCAGCATCGCAAGACCAGCGCTCATCGCCAGCGGATTCCCACTCAATGTTCCCGCTTGATACACAGGACCTAAAGGCGCCAGATGATTCATGATTTCCTGCCTCGCCGCAAATGCACCAACGGGCAATCCACCACCAATTACTTTACCATAGGTAACAATATCTGCCTTCACACCAGTAGTTTCTTGTGCACCACCACGAGCCAGTCTAAATCCTGTCATGACCTCATCAAAAACAAAAAGAGCACCGTTTGCATCACACAATTCACGTATTCCTTCCAAAAATCCATCGCTGGGAACGATGCATCCCATATTACCGGCTATAGGCTCGATGATGACACAGGCAATTTCATCCTTGTTTTTATCAAAGATTTCAGCGACCTGATCCAGATTGTTATAATCTGCTAGTAAGGTGTCTTGTGCTGTTCCTTTTGTCACGCCTGGACTATTAGGACTACCAAAGGTAACCGCACCACTACCAGCCTGTATCAAAAACGAATCGCTATGACCGTGATAACAACCTGCAAACTTGATAATCTTTTCACGACCGGTAAACCCACGAGCGAGACGTACGGCACTCATACAAGCCTCTGTACCACTATTCACCATGCGCACCTGATCGATGTTGGGCGCCATGGATACTACTAATTTTGCTATTTGGGTTTCAATTTCAGTAGGCATTCCATAAGAGGTTCCATTCTTGGTCGCCTCTACAACGGCATCTACCACTGGATCAAAAGCATGTCCTAGAATCATGGGACCCCAGGAAGCGATATAATCTATAAGTTGGTGACCATCTTCTGTATGGAGATAGGCGCCTTTGGCGCTTTTCACATATACTGGATCGCCGCCTACCGCATTAAATGCTCTTACTGGCGAGTTGACTCCACCAGGAATATATTGTTTTGCCTCACTAAAAAGTGAGCTGCTTCTTTTATAGGTAAATGACATGCTTAATTTTTTGTGTCCGGCTCGATCAAAATGGTCGAACCTATGCTGATGGAATTATCTCTCAAACCATTAATAAGTTTGATGCGATCCACGGTAGTATTATGTTTTTTGGCCAGACCGTATAGTGTATCTCCTTTAATGATAGTATACTGGATCTGGTCTGTAGCACCTGCTTCTGCTGGCAGTTCCATAGGCTTTTTACCTAAAACCTGTGCATCATATCGATCCAATCTATATCTCTCTATTAAGGAAATTAACTTGTCTGGATATTTTCTGTCGGTAGCATAGCCGGCATCTTTCAAACCTTTTGCCCAAGCTTTGTAATCATCTGCATCCAGTTTGAAAAGCCCGCTATATCTGGAGCGTTCTGTTAGGAAAAGAGAATGGTCTCTATATGAATATGACGCATCTCTGTATTTTCTAAAACATTCTTGAGAGGCATCATCATCGTGATAGATTTTATTACCGGTCCAACCTGTGTGACATTTAACGCCAAAATGGTTGTTCGCCTCCACTGCAAGTCGGCCTTTTCCAGAGCCACTTTCCAGAATTCCTTGAGCAAGAGTGATGCTCGCAGGAATTTTGTACAGCTGCATCTCCTTCATCGCATCTGCGGCAAAATTATCGATATAGGTACTCACATCATCCTTTCCAGAAGGTGTGATGGTTCTCGTTACTTTTTCATCAGTTTCCTTGACGTCAACAACGCGTTCTTCAGGTATTTTTTTTACCGTTCTTGAGGTACGGTTGCGTTTTTTGGTAGTGACTACTTTGTTTTTTGAACCACAGGAAACCAATAGGCCTGCAGCTAAAAATAAAATGAGAAAAGTCTTAAATGTGATCTTCATACTGTAGTGGTAGACGTCCTTTTTTCTTAAGTCTGCGATTGAATCCAGGAATACCCTGAAGACCGCCCGTATGGATGGCTAAAATACGAGTTTTGTCGGTAAAATAGCCGCTTGCAATCATCTGTTCGATACGATACATCATTTTTCCCGTGTAGATAGGATCTAGAGGAATTCCGCTTTCGCGAAAGCGTGCATTCATATAATTTATCAATTCATCCGTAGATTTTGCATAACCGCCAAATGTGTCCTCAGAGAATAACGTAAAATTTTTACGGTCGGTATACTTTTCAATCTCATTCTTGAGGAAATCGCCTTTAAGCGCAGAAAAAACAAACACATGCTGATTGCTATGCGAGCTTTCTATAATTCCTGCTGCCGTGCCGCCGGTGCCCGCTGCAACACAAATGAACTCGTAGTTTTGTTGGTCCTGCTGCGATAATATTTCCGCACTGCCTTTGACTGCCAACTCATTGGTTCCACCTTCTGGAATGATAAAACTGGAACCGTACTTTTCTAAAAGATGCGAAATAAATGACGGTTGATCCTTCATTTTATATTCCTCTCTGGTAACAAAAGCCAGCTCCATTCCATTGTCAACAGCTGTTTTGAGCGTGATGTTGTTTGATAAGGTTTTCTGTAGATCTGCACCCAACTCTTCACCTCTAATCACACCAACCGATCGTAGACCAAGTATATCACAAGCTGCAGCGGTTGCAGCAATATGATTTGAGTAAGCACCGCCAAATGTGATTATTTGCTCAAATCCACTATTTAGGGCGTGGTCCAGATTGTATTTAAGTTTTCGCACCTTATTACCAGATACCGTGGGATGCAATTGATCTTCTCTCTTTATATCTAGTATTATCTCTTTATCGGGAAATGTTTTAAATGATTGAGTTATTGATGTTGCCTCCTTAAATAATTCATGTTTTGAAGAGTCTCTATAAAAATTTAAAAACTGCCATAATGATCGCTTTTTGAGATAGTCTAAATCACTTTCACGAGCATAGGCCTCACGCTCAAAGACAATATTGCGATAGGCTTGATCATGGCTCATAGTAAAACGCCCTATTACATACTCTATTAAATACCAAATATAAAATGGCAAGATCAACAGTTCAATCTGTTGTCTCAAATGAATGCGCTCGTGATTTACTAAGCGCATATCTTCTTTGTGTGATTCATTAGATACAATCACAAAAGGATACAGGCATATTCCAGCAATTCCTAGCTTACCTAAAATACTAGTGGAAACAAGAAAAAATCTAGACATGAAATAAAATTAAATCATTGATTTAGAGGAATGAAACTAATTGTAAAACATTCATTACCGATGAACAACACGATTGACTCAGACATGTTATTTTTTATATAGCTGTTGTTCAGTGTTTTACAATATACTAATCTTTTTTAATCTGTTTTTATTGTATTTAATCGATGTTTAAGCATAATTTTGTATCATTATTATTCAACTAATGAAAACAAAAATACTTCTATTAATCGTCCTAGCAGTCTTACCAGTGCTCACCTTTGCGCAAGTAGGAATAGGGACTACTTTTCCTTCTGCTGGTACATTACTGCATGTCGACGACGGGAATGGTGATAAAGGTATTTTGATTCCTAAAGTTCAGATTGACGATCTTAGTACACAGGCACCTTTAACAGCTACACCTGAAGTAGGAACCATGGTATTTAACGCAACTGGTGCACACTCTGTTGGTTTTTATTATTGGGATGGATCTGTATGGGTTGCAGTGAATTCTGGTGACGATACAAATCTTGCTACAACTAACCTTACCCAAGACTCAGAGACTAGAACCTATGATTTAAATACTGAAGATCTAAATTTTACAAATGGATCCTTTGGAATCAATAAGTCCAACCCTACGGGCACCTTAGATGTCATAGGTAATGGAAATGAAAATTCCTTCAACTTTGTTCAATCAAATAATTTGACCGGAGAAATAGACGTTTTCACCATTGAAGATCAGGACGCAGGTGGTGGTGGTCAAGATCACAGCTCGGTTCTTAAAGTTTTCAAAAGCGGCCCTATAAATAGTGGTGATGATGGCTTTAGCCTTATTGAGCTGGCAAGTACATCTTCTGATCCTGGAGCTAACAAATATTGGATTTCTGGTAGAACTGTAGATGAAGGAGCTCCATTTTGGGGAGTCGATATTACCGATAATGACTACTGGTCCACAGGAGGAATTCAACTAGGAACCACTCCGAATACGAATGGAACATATACCGGTGGAAACTTTAGAGTAGAGGCTAATGGAAATACAGGAATAGGAACGGTTACCCCAAATGCCAGATTACAGATTGATGAAGATTCTTCAGACTTTGAACACTTAATGTTTCAATTAAATACATCTTCTGGGAGGCCATTAAATATTTTGCAACCAGACGTTACAGATATTAATACTCCTTTTACTTTTCAAACAAACAATGCTTTCAATTTTAGAACGGATAATACTGATGCATTGACAATTCTTAATACTTCTCAGCTTGCTTTACCATCTTATGTTGGTAGTTTCCAGAACGAAACTCCTACTAGAATTTTAGGTCTAGATGCCGCTGGTAATGTCATTAGTTCTGCTCCTGTCATTGATAGTGATGCAGATTGGTTTACTTCTAATACAACGACTGCTCCTGCAAGTATTGACGATAACATCTGGACCAATGGCAATGTAGGCATTGGCACCAATAATCCCTCTTCTTCACTGCATATTGTTGAAGCTACTGGAAATGCTGGAAGTGCCGCTAATGGCTCTATTACGCTTGAACATGGCAATGCAGGTGGAGCGTCTTCCATTGTATTTAGAAGTCGTGAAAACATCAATAGTGATTATGGATATATCAGGTTCGAAGATGACGGTTCTGGAAATGGTTCAAGCACAGAAAATGCTTTGTTAACCATTGGTATTGAAAATGATGGTGACAATGGCTTTAATGATGATATTAACCTGAACCCTTCAGGTTATGTTGGTGTAAAAAACAATGCCCCAAAAAGAGAAATACATATTGCAGGTGCCAATTCTACCATGAGAATTGATGGATTGAATGCGGCAAATAACGGTAATGTTTACACCACTGCTGATGATGATGCATTTCCAGTGTATGTCAATACAGATGGAGATTTAATTACCCAGCCATCCTTAGTTCAAAGTAAAATGCCCTTGAATTTGAGGGACTTTACACCTGGTGTCACCATCACATCAAACAATGGCTCAGGTGTAGAGACAAATTTAAACACATCAACGATTACTTTGACACAGCCTTCATTAGTTCAATATTCCTATCAATTTAGTGTAGGAGTCAATAGATCAAACGGTGGCGTTATTACAGATGGTGCTCCTCGATTATTTAGAGCATGGTTTACTGTCAATGGTGATAATGCTAATCATTATGGATATGACACCGGTACTTATACAAATAGAGCATCGGCAAATGGTACTTACGCATCAGGCTTTTATTATTTAAGCGGTAGTGGTTATGTTGAACTACCAGCAGGTACGCATTCCTTTACTTTATCGGCACTAGGTTTTGGTGCAGATTTTGATTTTCGTATGAGATTTGGTGAAACCACATTTGATAGCATTCAAGCAGTAATACACAGGTAACATAGAACTTCTATAAAAACACCGCTGCCTTCATAGCGGTTTTTTTATTTACCTACAATTATCTGCTACTTTTGTTTTGTGAAAAAACATATTCCTATAGAAGACGGTGATTATTATCTAACTCCAGACGGTTATCGATGTTTTACAGAGCAATATCACTTAAAACGAGGCTATTGTTGCGAGAGCGGTTGTCGCCACTGTCCTTACGGCTTTGATAAAGCTAGAGGTTAATAAATCTACTTTTCGGCATTAAATTTGATATTATTTTAGTCAGCGTTTTTGCTTTCGCGAAAGCGTAATATCAAATAATCCATACTATGAAAAAGATAATACTTCTACTACTCGTCATGACTGCGATGGTTGGCTGTCAAACCGTAAGAGTTTCCCAAGATTATGCACTGGGAACAGACTTTAACCAATATAAAACGTACGCCTACTTTAAAAAAGGTGTCGATGAAGCCAAAATTTCTGAGTTGGATAAAAAAAGAATCTTGAGAGCCATTGATAGCGAAATGAGCGCAAGAGGATTTTCCAAATCTGAAACTCCAGATATTTTAGTAAGCATATTTACAGATACTAAGGAACGCGTTGATGTGTATAACAACTTTGGCTGGGGCTTTGGCTACGGTTGGGGTTGGGGCGGTTTTGGCTTCAACGGTCCGTTCAACAATAATGTCAACAGAACGACAGAAGGTGTTCTATATATAGATCTGATTGATGCAGCTGATAAGGAACTGATATGGCAAGGTGTTGGAACGGCTTCCCTAAAATCTTCACCAGAGGAAAAAGTAGAGCGAACCAATGAAATGGTACGTGAGATTTTAATGCAATTCCCACCACAAGCTAAGAGATAATATTTCTCAAACAGAAAATCATAAACCGGTTAGTATCTTCATGACGCTGACCGTTTTTTATTAAATATTTGAGACCTTAAACTTTGCAATCCAACTACTTTTAAAATAAAAATCATGAAATCATTATTTTCAATTTGCCTAGTTGCTATCCTTTTCATTTCAACAACTAGTTGTGATGAGACACGTCAGGTTTTAAATACGGGAAGCCGTGTAGAATTGAACGGTAGCTACAACGTTAATCAACTTAATGGTAACACCGTAAGTGCTGGCCAAACAATTAACTTCAACGGATTAGCCAAAACTATAAGCGGCAACGCTGGATGTAATACCTACAATGCTCCATTTACCATTGAAACTTATCAGCTAAATATTGGTAACGTAGCTCTTACAAGAATGTCTTGTCCAGATATGAGTATGGAGAATAATTTTCTAGCCGCGGTGGAAAAGGTGACTTCCTATCAAAAAACAGATGGGACTTTGACTCTTTTGGATGCCAACAATAACGTGGTGATTAAAGCGACGACTGGATCCAACTAATTATATTTATTCAAATAGAAGAACGCCCTTTGCAAAATGCATAGGGCGTTTTTTTTATAAAGCAATTAAACTTCTAGACAGCAGCCAGCGCTTGTTTTACATCTGCGATGATATCTTCATGATGTTCAAGACCAATGGAGATACGCACCAGACCATCTGTAATTCCTACTTCCAGTCGGTCTTCTTCTGCTAGCCTACCATGAGTTGTGGATGCTGGATGAGTAACAATGGTTCTGGAGTCGCCCAGATTGGCACTTAGCGAGCACATCTCAATCGCATTGAGAAATGTTATTCCAGCTTCAAGACCACCTTTCAATTCAAAGGCAATCACGCTACCACCCTTTTTCATCTGCTTCCTGGCCATCTCATATTGAGGATGAGATTTCAAAAACGGATACTTTACCATTCCTATTTTATCCTGTTGCTCCAGGAACTCTGCCACCTTTAAAGCATTGTCGCAATGACGATCGACTCTAACGGCGAGTGTTTCCAGGCTTTTGGAAAGCACCCATGCATTGAACGGAGACATTGCTGGACCAGAAGCTCTGGCAAAAGCATACACTTCTTCCATTAAATCTGCCCTACCAACCGTCACGCCACCTAAAACTCTGCCTTGTCCATCCATCAATTTAGTTGCGCTGTGAATGACTAGATCTGCACCAAATTTGATAGGCTGTTGTAAATAAGGAGTTGCAAAACAGTTATCTACGATATAAATAATATTGTGCTTTTTACAAATAGCACCAATCGCCGCCATGTCCAAGACATCCACTGCGGGATTTGTAGGCGATTCTACGTAAAGTACTTTTGTTTTGTCAGTAATCAAAGACTCTATTCGATCCAGCTCATCAATCTTGAAGTAGCTGGTGGAAATGTTCCATTTGGGAAAGATCTTGGTAAATAGTGAGTGTGTACTACCAAAAACACTGCGGCAGGACACTACATGATCACCGCTATCCAGTAAAGCCGCAAACGTTGTAAAGATTGCAGACATCCCAGTAGCAAAAGCATAGCCAGAATCAGCGCCTTCCATCCTGCAGATTTTCTCTATGAATTCTGAAGTATTGGGATTGGTGAAGCGACTGTAAAGATTTCGTTTCTTCTCTCCTGCAAATGATGCTCGCATCTCCTCTGCATCCTCAAAAACAAAGCTAGATGTTAAGTATACCGGCGTGGAGTGTTCTAGATTATGCGATCGCTCCATTTGTGCGCGTATCGCTTCAGTTTCAAAATGCTTCATGAAATAAGTTTTCCGTTGAGTGAAACTTGGTAAGTAATGTCTACAACGCTGTCAAAAGTCTTAGAAACACTACAGTATTTCAGGAAACTCAAATCAGCGGCTCGTTGCGCTTTTTCTGGAGTGATATCGCCCTCAAGATGAACGACGACCTCAATAGCCTTGAATGGCTTAGAACCATCCTGCTCTACTCTATCGCCAGTTACCTCTACTTTGTAAGAAGTGATTTCTTGTCTCTGTTTTTTGAGTATAGAGATAATATCAATCGCGCTACAACCGCCTACGCCCATTAATATCAATTCCATGGGACTAGATCCCTGAACGACTTCACTTCCTTTATTGTCAATCATCACGGGAATTCCAGAGGCTCCTCTGGCTTCTAGTAGATATTCTGTGTTTTTTCTCTCTAGGGTAACTTTCATTAAAATGTATTTAAACAAGAAAGGTCGGCAATCATAATGAATTGTCGTGTTCAATACCTAACATTTTTAAGAAAACGGATTAAACGATGATTAAATAGACTCATCTTTTTTCAATCTTTTATGCGAGTGATTGATGGTCAACTGTACAATATGTTTCTCAAAACCTTATTATACGAACGCGCGTATAATCCTATTTAAAATAAGTCAGTTTCAATTGCTGGAAATAATTTAAATAGCTATCGAATTGGTTCTCAGGAGATGAACGTTATTTAAAAATATAAAATCTATTAATGAATACATTAACCATCATAAATCCGTAAAAAGAATATCTTGAATAGCATAGTTTCTCCAATCCATATAGTCAAAGTGCCACCACTCATATCTGTGAACACTAAATCCATAGCTTCTCATCACCTTGATAAGTAGGTCTCTATTTTTACGCTGCTCTAATGTCCCTCCGGTATAACTCCTATGCGATCGTGCGCTCATTTCATCATAAGCACCTGTCATTTCTATTTCCTTGCCTGTTTTCAAATCGTACAGACTCAAATCGATTGCACAACCTCTATTGTGCCTAGAGCCTTTACTAGGTTTCGCAACGTACATTTTATTCTTTGCTGGTGTTATATCCCAGAATAATTTTGTGACGCTCCAGGGCCTATAGCCATCAAAAATCAGCAATCCATATCCCATGGATTTCAACTCTTCATGTGCCTCCTTCAAACACTCGGCAGCTGGTTGTTGTAGAAAAGCTCGTGCTTCTTTATAAACTGGTTGTCCTGCAAAATTGTTTGTAGTTGCATACCTAATATCAAATCTAAACGTCGTGTCTACTTTTGATAATTCAACCAGATCTGATTTTTTGAAGTTTACTTTCTCAATGGGCAACTGTATAAACGAGGAAAATAATAAAAATATAAAAGCTATGAGTGAGATGTATATGATCCTAAACATTAGACATTTTTTTCTTCAATGATACTAATCGACTTAATAATTTATTGCGAATACGTAATTTTTAGTTCTCCACTGTCTCCAAGTCCTCTTCTAACTGAGTGTCTTTTTGTTCATTCTTAAAAAGCTCCTGAATGTCTAACTAATACCTCAAAATCTCCTCAATCTTCACCTTTATCTTTTCCGTTGACAGGATCATCGTTTCTTCTAAAACCGAATTCAACGGAATCGCCGGCATGTTTTCTGAACCTATGACCATCACTGGTGCATCGATATATTTGAAACATTCCTCTTGAATGCGACCTTGTAGTGCGCGAGAGAAACTATTCTCGCTAGGTTCTTCAGTCACAACCAAACATTTGCCGCATTTCTTGACACTGGAAAAAACGGTCTCATAATCCAAAGGATGCAGCGTTCTTAGGTCGACTATCTCTACCCGATCTTTTAAACCAAGCTCTGCCGTGGCGTTCATCGCCCAATGCACGCCCATACCGTAGGTGATGATACTCAAGGTTTCTTCTTCTTCCTTTTTCCAGATCTCTTGTAAGACCCAAGCTTTACCAAAAGGCAATACATAATCCTCACTAGGCTCTACACTCGTCGCTCCTTTAGTCCCTTTTACTTTACTCCAGTACAATCCTTTGTGTTCAAAAATCACTACCGGATTTGGGTCATAATAGGCAGCTTTCATCAAGCCTTTTAAATCGGCACCGTTAGATGGGTAGGCGATTTTTAAACCTCTAATATTAGAAACCACACTTTCCATCGAGCTGGAATGATAAGGTCCGCCACTACCGTAAGCACCTATCGGTACTCGCAATATCATGGAAACCGGCCATTTACCATTACTTAAATAATTAGATCTAGAAACCTCCGTAAATAGCTGATTCAATCCAGGCCAGATATAATCTGCAAACTGGACCTCAACGATGGGTTTTAATCCTGCCGCGCTCATTCCTACAGTGCTTCCTACGATGAATGCCTCTTGTATAGGTGTATTGAAAACTCGGTTATCGCCAAATTTCTGTGCCAGCGTTGCTGCTTCTCTAAAAACGCCGCCTAATCTGCCGCCTACGTCTTGCCCGTACAGCAAACATTCTGGGTGCTTGCGCATCAATTCTTCAATGGCAAATAGCGCACAATCTACCATCACCACTTTCTCTGCGCCCGCTGGCGATCGCTCGCCGCGTTCTTCTGTTATGGATGTTGGTGCAAAGTCGTGCGTGAACAAGTCCGCAGGTTCTGGGTCTGGCATGGCCATCGCTTGCTCTAATGCTTTTTTAGTTTCCGCTTTCGCGAAAGCGTCAAAATCATCAACATCCTGCACTGTAAAACCATTGTCCAGTAATAATTGCCTCATTTTAGGATATGGATCGCGCTCCCGAGATTCCTCCAAATCATCGCGATAGAACTCCATGCGCACACCGCTGGTGTGGTGATTTAATAAGGGGACGGTCGCGTGAACCAAAAAGGGCCTGCGTTCAGTTCTGATCTTTTCTATGATCGTTTGAATCGTATTATAGCTTTCCTCAAAATCAGTCCCATCAATAGAAATCGCTTCTATACCGTGAAAACCTGCAGCATATTCCGCAGCGTTTTGAGCTCTGGTTTCGGCAGCATTGGCACTGATGTCCCAGCCGTTGTCCTGCACTAAATAAAGAATAGGCAATTGCTTGAGTGCTGCCATTTGAAAAGCTTCAGCGATTTCACCTTCGGTTACTGAGGCATCGCCTAAAGAACAGACAACTATAGAATCAGAGCTCAAGCTAGTTTCTGAACTAGCATCTACGGCCGCTCGCTGCTCTTCCGTCAAGCTCTCGCGGTAATGAAATCCTAAAGCCACCCCAGTCGCAGGAATCGCCTGCATACCCGTAGCACTTGATTGGTGAGGGATTTTAGGCTTGTCAATATCATTTAAAGATGGATGCGAATAATACGTGCGACCACCAGAAAACGGGTCGGCTTTTTTTGCGAGTAACTGCAACATCAAGTCGTAAGGCTTCATGCCTATCGCTAATAACATAGAATCATCCCGATAATAAGGAAACATGTAATCCTGCGGTAACAGTTGCATTCCAACGGCGGTCTGAATAACCTCATGACCACGACTGGTCGCATGAACATACTTAGAAACCGTTTTGAAGTTCTCTTCATAGAGTTCTGTCATTGCTTTAGCGGTTGCCAAATTGCGAAATCCTTTTTCTAATATTGACTTTTCCAAATCTTTGTTTTTATAGTCAAGCCGCTGTATGGCGGCTTCGCTTAATAATTAGTTTGCGGAGCTTCCTCTAGGTTTAAGGCTACTTGCTTCAAGAAACTTCCTCCTAGAAATCCATCCACTACTCTATGGTCGAACGATAATGAAAGCATCATCATACTCCGCACTTCAATACTATCAACGCCGTTTCTAGTCATGACCTCTGCACTTTTCTTAATGATTCCCGTTGCAAGTATCGCTACCTCTGGTTGATTGATAATCGGTGTTCCCATGAGTGAGCCGAAGGTTCCCACGTTTGAAATCGTGAATGTTCCACCTTTGATATCGTCGCCACCTAATTTGTTTTCTCTGGCCAAGTTTGCCATTCGGTTAACGTCCGCTGCTATTTCAGGCAAAGATTTCTGGTCTGCATTTTTTACTACGGGAACTATGAGGTTTCCAGAAGGTAAAGCGGTTGCCATTCCCACATTAATATTTTCTTTGATGATGATGTTCTTCCCGTCAACGCTCGCATTGATATTCGGGAATTCCTTAATAGCTCTCGCTACTGCATCCACAAATAGAGGTGTGAACGTCAATCGCTCCTCATGTTTTTCCTGAAAGGCTGTTTTGTTCGCATTTCGCCAGTTTACGAGATCCGTTAGATCTGCTTCTACATAAGCTGTCACGTGCGGACTCGTATGTTTGGAGTACACCATATGATCTGCGATCATGGATCGCATGCGGTCCATCTCGATAATCTTACCAGTGCCTTTATCAAATTTCAATTGAGGTATGCGATAGGCTGTAGGATCTGGCTCATTGCTTACCGCTTGCGCAAACTGATTAGGCCTGCCGTCGTTCAAATACTGTATTACATCACTCTTGCGCAACCGGCCTTCAGCTCCTGTTGCAGGAATTCGCGCAAGTTCCTCGTAAGACATGTGATTCTCTCGGGCGATTTTATCTATTAATGGACTGACGAATAAGTCTTTGTTGATGTACGAACTTGATACTGGTTTTTGAGTTCCTGAGCCGACTCGTTCTCGACTGTCGCTCGAACGGGTCTGCTTTTGAGTATTAGAACTAAGAATCGATTTCTCATCTAAATCTTCTAATCCGCTGGGTTTTTTGAGGTCTTTAGCATCTAGCTTTGAAGAAGTAACTTCTTTTGCATCGCCAGCACCTGACTCAATTTGCGCTACCGGCTTTCCTATTTCCACCACATCGCCATTCTCGCACAAATGCTTGATCATCATCCCGTCAAATGGTGCGGGCACCTCGTTATCTACCTTGTCTGTCCCTACTTCTACTAGAATATCACCTTCCGCAAAGGATTCGCCTTCTTGTACTAACCAGTTCAGAATGGTTCCTTCGGTTATCGATTCGCCCATTTTGGGCAGTATAAAATCAGTCATTTTTGCCATGACTCAAATTTACGAAAACTAACAGTTGTTAGTCGTGAAGATTATGTTGGATTTCGCTTTAGCGAAAGCGGAATGATGAAGGTTTTGTTGCATTAAGAACTTTACAAGGTCAATGCGACATCAAAAAAAAGTCTCGACTACGCTCGACCAAGTTTTTGAATACTTAACTCGGCTTCGACAGGCTCAGCCTGACAATTGAACTCTGAACTCTGAACTCTGAACTCTGAACTCTGAACTCTGAACCTAAAGTTTACTTTTTCTTAATCTCCTGCAGTGTCTTATAAAAATCTTCTTGCACTGGTCGATTAGCTGGAATTTCTCTCAACGGTTCAACTTCTTCCATGGTTTCTTGGCAATCAGTTGGAAGTTGTTGGTATAGTTTTGTGCCAGCTGTTTTCCAGGCGATCATGGCATCGCTTACTTCTTTGATTTTTTTGGCTGGATTTCCGACTATTAGTGATCTGGATTCAAAAACAGCTTCGGCCTTTACAAAGGACATCGCTCCTACAATGCATTCATCGCCTATAACGGCATCGTCCATAATCACGCTATTCATTCCTATCAAACAATTGCGACCAAGATTGGCTCCATGAATTACAGCACCATGACCGATGTGTGCGCTTTCGCGAAAGCGAATACTCTTACCAGGAAACATATGCACCGTACAATTTTCTTGCACATTAACGCCGTCTTCCAGAATGATCTCGCCCCAATCGCCGCGTATCACAGCACTAGAACCTACATAACAATTTTCCCCTATGATCACATTGCCAATTACCGCCGCCAGTGGGTGTACAAACGAACTCTCGTGAATTACTGGAATGTGTCCTTTAAAACTGTAAATAGCCATTGCGCTAGAATTAAGTCACGCCACTCTGCTGCAGCCTGAGTTGTTAGGATTATTTAAAACGTTTCAAAGTTTCTTTAGTAAAAGCACTCAACACAAGTTTTCCAGAAATCTTTGCTCTTTCAGCAAGCAACTCATCCCAGTTTTCACAACCTGACCAGAACATTTCTTTCATATGCTTTATGGCTTCAGGATTGTAAGTACACAAATTCTCTACAAATAACTGAATGGCGGTGTCCATGGCTTCTGTAGACTCGTAAACCTCTGCAAACAAGCCATTCTCTTTTGCCCATTCTGGGGAATAGAATTCGTTAGCGTTGATAGCAATCTGGCTCATACCACTTAGACCAAGTTTGCGCTCTACAGCTGGCCCAACTACAAATGGCCCAATACCAATATTGAGTTCACTCAACTTGATGCTAGCAAACTTGGTAGCAAAACAATAATCTGTAGCACTTGCTACACCAACGCCACCACCGACTGTTTTTCCTTGCACGCGACCTATGATGAACTTAGGACACTTGCGCATCGCATTGATCACATTAGCAAATCCGCTGAAGAAGATCTCGCCAGTTTTTTCATCGTCAATCGCTATCAATTCTTTAAAACTAGCGCCTGCACAAAACGTACGCTCACCACCAGATTTGAGGATGATTACTTTAGTAGCATCATCATTTCCAGCAGCAGTTATTTCACTAGCCAGTTTTGCTAGAATATCTCCTGGCAGCGAGTTGTGCGCTGGGTGGAAAAATTCTATGGTTGTAATTGCGTTTTCTGTTGTTGTTTTTACATATGGATCGCTCAATTCTTCTTGTTTTGTCAAGCCGCTGCAAAACGGCTTCGGTTGATCATTCTCTGCGGAGGCAAAAATCTTTTTAATCTATCTAGTGTTTTAGTCAAGCCGCTGCAGAGCGGCTTCGTTCAATCGTTATTTTCAAATCTCTTTTTACTTGTTACAAATCCAGTAAAATCCCAATCAGCTGAAAGATCTATCCATTCTGGATTTATGCTTTCAATCAAATTTATCTTATATTCTCGTTTCCATTTTTTGATCAACTTTTCACGCCTGATTGCATCCAATGGATGATTATGCTTTTCGTACCAAACCAATTGTTTGATATTGTAGTGACCGGTATGAGTTTCAAAGGTCGCATTTTTATGATCGAATGCACGCTGCTTGATATCGTTTGTAACACCTACATATAATAATCTGTTTTTGATATGAGCAATAATGTAAGTGAACATAATTTTCATTGCGGATAATCCTTCTTTTTAGTCATTCCGGCAGTTAGTCAGCGAAGCCGTCCTGCGACGGCTTGACAGATCAACAGGCTCCAGCAATAGCCGGTATTTCGCTGTTCTGCTGATGTAGATCGGCATCGGTGTAGCTTTTATCTCAGATTCATTTTAGTTTCCGTGAGCCTGCGCGGATGCTTTGAACAATTTAATCTTTCAGATTAAATTGTTCAAAGTGATGATTCAAATGCTTTCTTTCCAGCAGCGTCCATTCATATTTACTTAATTCTCCAAAAACGGCATTTTTAGTCGTCTCTTTCGGATTCTTTTTGAAGTAGTCTAAATATTCTTTCCTTGCCTCTAACATTTTAGCTTTGGCGGTTTCTAGATCTTCATGCTTTAAATCTTCTAGCGTACCATCCTGTTTCATGAGCGGCATTTTGTGATTTTTAGGCATTTTTCTGTAATCCCATAAACTTGCCGCGACTTTTTCTAAATGTTCTTCTGGAGTGGCCACATCAAAATCCTGCTTTTCTCCGCTTGCGATACGATAGCTCATTTCAAGGTGCTCGACCATGTGTTGCGCTGTCATCGTTCCCCATTGAGGTTTTGTGTCGAAGTGCAATTTCGCGAAAGCGGTTTTGATATAATTCTCGGTTATTTCTTTGAAAACATCTTGCTTCTTCTCGACCATGGTCAAGATCGTTGCAATTGCCACTAAAGACTCTGCTTCTTCATCGGTTTTACCGTTTTCGTAGTCTACTGGTTCTGCATCAAAAACTTCTACATACCATTTTACGATTCCCGATGGATGCTCGCGACCTGATACATCGCGCTCGCGTTTTTCTTTACAAGTCAAACGCACATAAATGGTGTCGTTGTGGTACAATGGGCGTAGGAATCTGATGTCTTCCAAGCCATAATTGGCCGATACTGGTCCTTTATTGGGATATACAAAAAGTCCTGCTGCAGCGCTTATAATGAAATAACCGTGAGCCGTTCGTTTCTTGAAAATGCTACCTTCTAAACTGGTGATGTCTGTATGCGCATAAAAATGATCCCAAGTGAGGTTTGCAAAACTCTGAATATCAGAATCGGTTAGAGTGCGCTTATGGGTTTCTAGCGACATTCCTGGCTGGATGTCCTCATAATGGTACGCAAACGGATGCTTTTCGGTTTCCTGATAAGCGCCATTGGGCTGATATATTCCTGTGATTGCGGTCAGTGAGGTCGGACTTCCTTGAACTGCGCAGCGTTGCATGTAATGCTTAATACCTCGCAAACCTCCCATTTCTTCTCCGCCGCCAGCGCGTCCTGGACCACCATGAACCAATAGTGGCAATGGCGAGCCGTGTCCTGTGGATTGTGGCGCACTTTCTTTGTTTAATGTCAAAATTCTCCCGTGGGAAGATGCGGCGTTGATGGTGTACGCTTTCGCGAAAGCGTCATCTCCAGTAACCACACTGCTCACCAGCGAGCCTTTACCCATGTGAGCCAGCTCAATCGCCTCGTCCAGATCCTTATAAGGCATCAAAGTGCTTACTGGACCAAAGCATTCCACCTCATGAACCGCCTTATTTTTAAATGGCTCGTCCTCTCGCATCAAAATGGGCGACATGAAAGCACCTTTCTGCGCACGATCGCCATTAATTTGAACCTCATCAAGGTTACCGTAAACGATTTCAGCAGTTTTGGATATTTTCTGAATTTGTTCTTTCAACGTATCACGCTGATTGTTGTTGATCATCGCGCCCATGCGAGTCTCTCGCAATAATGGATCGCCTATCACAGTTTGGGATAATTGTTTCCCCAAAGCAATTTGCACATCTTCCATCAGGTTTTCTGGCACCATAATCCTGCGGATTGCCGTACACTTTTGACCAGCTTTGGAAGTCATTTCTTTGCGGACTTCCTTGATAAATATGTCAAATTCCGCTGTTCCAGGAACCGCATCTGGTCCTAATACTGAAGAGTTTAAAGAGTCAGCTTCCATAGTAAATGGTACCGATTCTTCTAACAATCGAGGATGGGATTTAAGCTTTCTTCCTGTCGCAGCACTACCTGTAAATGTGACGACGTCTGTGGAATTCACGGTGTCAAGAACACTAGTTGTCAGACCACTTAAGAGCTGCAATGCACCTTCCGGTAAAATACCGCTAGCGATAATCTCGCGTACGACGGCTTCTGTCAAGAAGGCTGTTTGTGGTGCTGGTAATACTACGGCTGGCATACCAGCCATCCAGTTGACCGCACATTTCTCTAACATTCCCCAAACTGGGAAATTAAATGCGTTGATATGTACCGCGACACCCTTGCGAGGCACAAGAATGTGATGCGCCATGAAGCGACCACCGCGAGATAAATCGATGGGATCACCTTCTACTGCATAACTCTGGTCTGGGAAAAGCTTGCGCAAGCTTGCGTTAGCAAATAGATTTCCAAAACCACCTTCAATATCTACCCAACTATCTGCTCGTGTAGCACCAGTACGGTAACTAATTTCATAGAATTTGGCCTTGCGCTTTTCAAGATACAGTGCCAACTTTTTGATCATGTTCCCGCGTTGCTGGAACGTCATGTCACGCAACACTTTACCATGATCACGGCCGTATTGTAACACGGCAGCGATATCTAGATTTGCTGTAGACGTTGCGCCTATTTGCTCACCAGTAATCGCATCCCACATGAGACGCTCATTTCCGTCCTGCTTACCAGCTTGCCATTGACCGTTGATGTAACTTTTTAAGATCATAGAAATTTGTTTGTAAAGTGGTTGATGTTGAACTCGCTTTCGCGAAAGCGAGATAGCTAACAACCTCTATTGCTAAAATACGAAAACGATTAAATTTGACTAACACTTGTTAGTGTATAATGAGATTAAAAACGGCTCATTTATTGATCTTCAAAAAATGTTAGCCTTGAAAATCCACGATACGAAAACGTTATAGTTGAAATTTAGTGGCAAAACTCCAAAACTTGCTATCAGGTTTATATATTTAATACCAACTTTAAAATTTATATATGATGAAAAATTACACAACAATTCTTTTCTTAATCTTAGGTTATTTAGCTGTTGCTCAGCAAGATTACCAAGCTAATGGTAATAGTGGTTTTGGCGGTTTTTTTGGGAACAGTTCTTTGAATGTCACCAATGATGGTACTACAATAAGTTTTTCCCTCACAAGTCAAAATACCGGATTCAATGATGGGTTTGTTTTTTACTTTGATACTGGTGCAGCCGGTCGCAATGTGATTGATACTGATGTTGAAGATACCGGTGATTCAGGTCGCAGGGCTATTTCCAATGCAGACGATCAAGGCAACGGCTCCATTGTAACTTTCCCGACTGGTTTTGAGGCTAGCTATGCTGTACACGTGGATTCTGATTTTGCAGGAATTTTTCAGATCCCTAGTACTGGAACAGTTGGTATGAACGAATTGGTTTTCGTCAATAGTGCTAATCTTGACTATAATGACGGTACTGTCGTGAATTTTACAATTAATTTTTCTGATCTAGGGTTAGAGGCTACTGATAGTTTTGATTTTCTGGGCGTTTACGGAAACTCAGGGAATGCATTTACCTCAAACGAAGGATATGGCCTATCATCTGCAATTGCAGATAATATAGGAGGTGATGACTTTAGTTTTGAAAATGCATTTACCTACGCGTCTACTGCAAGTGTAGCAGATGATTTAAAAACGAATTTAAAAGTCTTTTACAACTCTAATGGTCTGAATTTTAGAGGTTATCAAGGAACCGCCTCTATCCAGGTTTATAATACCTTAGGTCAAAGAGTGTTTGATCTTAGATCAAAAGAATTAATGAATTCTACTATTATTCCAGCCAGATTATCAGGAGGAAATATGTACATCGTCAAGGTTTCAACTCCTACATCAACCGTTACAAGGAAAATTGTGGTCAAATAAATTATAGACCCTTAAAAGATAAATGCCTTCTTTTTCAAGAAGGCATTTTTTTTTATTCAAAGTTGTTTAAAATTATTTACTCACATTCTCAATCACCATGGCATAACCTTGCCCAACTCCTATGCACATTGTGATAAGTGCATATCGCTTGTGCGAAAGAGATAATTCCAAAGCTGCTGTATAAGCGAGTCTGGTTCCCGTCATTCCAAGTGGGTGACCTATAGCGATCGAACCACCATTAGGATTAATTCTAGGGTCATCATCATCAAGTCCCCATTCACGGATACACGCCAAAGCTTGTGATGCAAAAGCCTCGTTTAGCTCAATCACATCCATATCTGCCATGGTTAAGCCTGCTTTTTCAAGAGCTCGATTACTGGCTTCAACAGGACCTATTCCCATTATTCTAGGTTCAACGCCTACCACAGCGCTGCTCAGGATTCTTGCCATAGGCTTGAGTCCGTATTTTTTGACCGCATCCTCACTAGCGATGATAGTAGCCGCAGCGCCATCGTTCAAGCCGCTGGAGTTTCCTGCGGTGACTGATCCTCCTTCTTTTTTGAAAGCTGGACGTAGTTTAGCTAATATTTCCTTTGTAGTTCCACCGCGTATGAATTCGTCGTCTTTAAATATAATCGGGTCTTTCTTGCGTTGCGGAATTTCTACAGGCACAATTTCTTTAGCCAGTCTTCCAGATTTTTGAGCCGCTGCGGCCTTTTGCTGTGACCAAGCGGCAAAGGTATCCTGATCTTCCCGAGAGATATTGAATTTCTCTACCAGATTCTCAGCTGTGTTTCCCATACCGTCAACGCCGTACATATCGGCCATTTTCTGATTGACAAACCTCCAGCCAAAACTCGAGTCGTACATCTTAGCGTCAGTTCCAAAACCCGTGCTTGGCTTTGCAATAACTAATGGCCCGCGCGTCATATTTTCAACTCCGCCAGATATAAACACATCACCGTCCCCTGTTTGAATCGCACGATGGGCATGCACAATAGAACTCAAACCAGAACTACACAAGCGATTGACAGTCTCGCCAGGAACGCTGAATGGTAAACCGGCTAGCAATCCCGCCATACGTGCCACATTGCGGTTGTCCTCACCAGCTTGATTCGCACAACCCATGATGACATCTGCATAATCCTCTCGCGGGATTTCTGGATGGTTTTCAACAATGGTTTTGATCACGAGTGCCGCAAGATCGTCTGCACGCACTGCACTTAAAGTTCCTTTATAATTACCAACAGCTGTTCTTATGCCGTCTATGATGTATGTATTTTTCATTTATTAGGAATTAGTTGTTAGGGATGAGGCATTAGTTTTTACTACTGCGCTCCAGAATCTTTCTCCTTAGGCCAGATAGCATTTTAGTTATTTCAACCAATCGCCTGCGGCATTCTTCATTTTGATCAAAAGAAATATATTTTCTACGGTAAGCTTTCGTCGATGCAGATACACATTCGTTTGCAGAATGAATAGCGTGATTGATGTGTTTCACAAACTGGCCGTCACTACCAGGATAACCTTCTGCGATGTTTAAACCTATCGAGTCAGAGGCACGTCTATATTGTGAGCTTAGAGCGTATAATTCTCTTTGTGGAAATGTCTTGGTGATTTCATCTACCATTTCTGCAAAGTCCATGGCTTTTTGATAAACCAATAGATCTTCAAACTTGAAATGATAGACACTTTTCATATCTCAAAGATACTAATCCCTCATACCAAAAGCCTAATACCTATAACGCTTTCGCGAAAGCGAACTTATTCCCAGTCTCTATTTGTTCTATAAACTACACCTTTAAAAAGTGCTACTAGCTCATCGCCTTTCTTCACCTCAACGATGTTGAAACCGACTTTGGTTTTGGTTTTATCCAGCGTGCACTCTGCAGTGATGTAATCGCCTGCTTCCAGCGCTTCTATGTGATTGATGCTGGTCTCGATGGAAACTGCTTTTTTGCCATGCGTGTTTGAAGTGAACCCAAAGGCAGAATCTGCCAAAGCGTATGTAATACCTCCATGTGCTTTGCCCATGCTATTGAGCATTTCTGGTCTAATGGTCATTCCTAATTTCACTCTGCCTACTTCAACACTAATGATTTCAATACCTAGCCATTTAGAAAATGGATCTAAGGAAAGCATTTTGGCTGGGATTTTTGTTCCTTCTATCATACTGGAAAAAACTTCTCTTTCTTACTTGCCTTACTGCGCAATAAAGGTGAACATCGGTAGCGATCTTCTCTATAGAAATCATACAAAGCATCTAGCTGTTGTACACACCAGGGCAGTCCTTTTTCATCGGCCCAGGCGAGTAATCCTTTAGGGTAGTTCACACCTTTGGTCATTGCATTGTCTAGATCTTTTGCGATAGCAATTTTCAAGTATAATGCATCTGCGGCCTCATTGATAAGCATGACTAAGAGTCGGTCTTGGATCGCTTTGATATCAGCGCCAGTGAGCATTTCTGGATCGTGGTCTGGTTCGATTTTGTTACCGTCTTCAAACTTGTAAAAACCTCTTCCTGATTTTCTTCCCAGCCAGCCTGCTTCTACCAATCGTTTTTGGGTCAATGACGGTTTGTATCGAGGATCAAAGTAGAATGCCGCAAAAACCGATTCGGTTACCACATAATTTACGTCGTGACCTATAAAATCCATGAGTTCAAAAGGCCCCATACGGAAACCCATTTGTCGCACAATTTTATCCAGCATAGGAACCTCTGCCATTCCTTCTTCATACATTCTTAAAGCCTCACTGTAGAAAGGTCTCGCTACACGATTGACTATAAACCCAGGTGTATCTTTTGCTACTGCAGTTGTCTTACCCCAATTTTTAATTGTGGAGACGCACATGTCAGTGATACTTTCATCAGTTTGAACTGCAGGAATGATCTCTACGAGCTTCATCAATGGCGCTGGATTGAAAAAATGAATACCTAAGCAGCGTTCTGGATTTTCCAGCGACGCGGCAATACTGGTAATACTCAAACTCGAGGTGTTGGATGCAATGATACAATCGGCGGATACTAAGGTTTCAAGTTCGCCAAAGACTTTTTTCTTTACCTCAAGGTTTTCAACAATCGCCTCAATGGTCAGGTCGCTGTCTGATAAATCTTCTAGCGTGTTGACATATTGAATATTACTTTGAATCCGACTTTTTTCGGTTTCATCAATTCTAGATTTCTGAACCAATCGGCTTAAGATTTTTTCTAGAGCGAATTCTGCATTCTTCAATTGTTCTTCATTCAGGTCAAATAGTTTAACCTGACATCCTGCTGTAGCTGCCACTTGAGCAATACCGCTTCCCATAGTTCCAGCGCCTATTATTCCTACCCTATTGATTGAAGAATCTTGATTTTTGATTTTTGATTTTTGATTTGTCATTCTATATAGTCTTCGTGTTTTTGATACTGACCACAAAAATCGATATCAATTGATTGTTTTCATCAAGTAGGGAATCGATAAGTTCAATATTAGTTATTAGATCCGCACCTTTTTGAATTTTTAAATTGATGTAAGACTCTCTTAATTCTTTGAGACAAATTTTCATTTTGTGCAAATAGTCTCTGGTAGATTCTCCACCACGTGCCTCTCCATAATTCAATGCGACAGATGTTGTTGATCGGATCAGTTGCTTTGAGAGATGCTGAGAAGCGAAACTTTGATCCAAAAATTTACAAGCTCTGATCACCGAAACTGCAAATTCTATCAATCTATCCTCTAAATCTTGTGCTTTCATAAAAGTAATAAATCAAAAATCTAATATCAAATATCCTAAATCAGATATCATTTAATTGCCTTGTGTACGCTGCCATAATTGACTGAAAATCAAACCAGCATCTTCTAGATTCTTTTCGGTTTCATTTACGATCAAGCCGTCCTTACCTTCTTCTACAATATAGGCAAATACAAACGCTTCTTCCTCCTCATTAACAGGTCTCAATCCAAATCTCAGGTCGTAGAAGTACCACTGCCCATCTTTATTTTCCATCAAATACCAGCCTTGAGCAATGTCCTTCAACCTTTCTAGATCTTCTCTTGCCTGTGCCGATTCATAAACAGGCTCTGCCCGTCTATTCTTAGGATAATCATCAAACTTGATGGGTTGCGTGTCAAAAAACGAATAGTCACCCAGCAAGTAGGAATTCGCAGTTTCAACATTTGAATTCCAAAGAATAGTATTGAATGCAGCAGGTCTGGTGGATATCTCTTTGTATTCTATGTTTTGACTATCTAATCTGTCCTTAAATTTTTGAGTAGCGACCAATTTCAAAACTACCGTCAGCGCCAGATAGGTAGAACTGATCATGATTCCTGCCCAATTAATTTTCCTGCGTTTGGAGGAAGTCCGCTTCAAAAACATCGCCCAAATCACACAAACCATAAACGGTATTGTATACAACGGATCGATAACAAAAATGCTGTTGAAGGCAATTCTCCAGTCAAATGGCCAGAACAGTTGCGTTCCCCAAGTTGTAAAGCAATCAAGCAACGGATGCGTGAAGAATCCCCAGAAGAACAACCACGCCCAAGGTTTCCATCCCAATTTTTTCTTGACCTCTATCTTATTGACCAACCAGCCAAAAATCGGTGCGACAAGAACGCAAAACAGGATGGAGTGACTGAAGCCGCGGTGCGCTTCGGTTGCAGTAATCGTATCAACAAAATTTCTTGCTAGCACATCCAGATCTGGAATGGTGCCAGCAATCGCTCCATATAGCATCGCTTTATTGCCGATCTTGCGACCCAAAACAGCCTCGCCTACTGCTGCTCCTAATACGATTTGGGTTAAGCTATCCAATTAAATTAACGGTTTAGAAAGTGATTGTTGTAAATACTATTTGCCTTTGAAATTCGGCTTTCTTTTCTCCATAAATGCTGCCACACCTTCTTCATAGTCGGCCGTATTGGCGCTCTGGATTTGTAATTTGGATTCTAGCGCTAATTGTTGCTCTAGATTGTTGTTCATGGATTCGTTCAAGGCTTGTTTCGTGTTAGCCAAAGCTTTTGTGGGTAGCAACGCAAGCTTTTCTGTGGTCGCTTTCGCGAAAGCGAGAAACTCTTCATCTTTTACTACTTTGTATATCATTCCCAATTGATCAGCTTCAGTTGCTGTGATTTTATTGGCGAGCATCATGGCAGCACTTGCTTTGCCAAAACCGATAAGACGTGGCAAAAAGAACGTCCCAGCACTATCTGGAATCAAACCAATTTTGGAAAATGCCTGGATGAAAGCGGCACTTTCAGTCGCTATCACAATATCACAACACAATGCAAGGTTGGCTCCAGCACCAGCGGCAACGCCATTTACAGCCGCAACAACTGGTTTTTCCAAATTGCGGATTTTTACCACAATTGGATTGTAATGATCGTCTAAAATAGCTTCAAACCCTGGATTCAATTGTGGATCTGTAATTTCTTGAATGTCTTGACCTGCGCAAAATGCCTTGCCATTCCCTGTAATCATTACCGCTCTCACATCATCTTTCTTACAACGATCTAGAGCGTCTTGCAGCGCAAAGGCCATTTCCTTATTAAAGGAATTGAAGACCTGAGGGCGGTTGAATGTAATTTCGGCAATGCCGTTATTAATTTCTAGTTGGATGGAATCTGACATATAATTTGGGATCTAACCGTGAGTGTACGGCATTTTTTAATCTTTGAAATTAAGGTTGAAAATTGTTCCGCTTTCGCGAAAGCAGGATTATTTCAAACATTTAAAATAATCAAATGGCTCCTGGCAATCCTCACATTGAAACATTGCCTTGCAAGCTGTGGAACCGAATTGGCTGACCAATTTGGTGTTTTTAGAACCGCAATTGGTACATTTTACTAATTTCTTATCGTTTAATAATACGTCCTTGTCTGCAGATTCTTCCAATGGTGCAGCGATACCGTACTTTTCCAGAGCCTTGCGACCACGTTCTGTAATCCAATCTGTAGTCCACGGCGGACTCATAATGAGTTGTACGTTTGTGGTGTAGCCCGCTTTCGCGAAAGCGCGTTCCAAATCATCACCTATCACATCCATCGCTGGACAACCGCTATAGGTAGGTGTTAACTTGATAGTAATTTCCTTCCCATCAACCTTAACCTCTCGGATCACTCCCAGGTCAACCACATTCAATACAGGAATCTCTGGATCCATAACGGATTCAAGAATTTCTTGGAGTTCTGGAGTTATGTTGAAGTTCTGGATCATTTGAAATATAGATTTGACGTTATTAAAAAGTTCTCGACTACGCTCGAACAAATATTAAAATTACCAGCGCGAATTAGGATACGTGCGCTGCATGTATTGCATCTCACTTAATAAATATCCCATATGCTCACTGTGAATGCCTTGCTTACCGCCTTTCTGAAAGTATTCTACTTCTGGAATACCTAAGGTTGCTATCGTCAGTTGTTCTTCTATTTTCTCGTAATAATATTCCTTTAGCTGCAGCATATCTGGAGCAACTCCAGCTTCTACCATTGCGGTATCAGCCTCCATTTTGTGGAAAAGCTCATCTGTGAAAATCCAAAGATTATTGACCGCTTCTTGAGCTTTGGCCTTGCTCTCTTCGGTTCCGTCACCCAAACGCTTGAGCCAGTCACCAGAAAAACGCTCGTGATAACTCGCTTCCTTTATTCCTTTAAAAGCTAGCGCTCTCAAAGTTTCATCAGCACTTTGCTGTAGCGCGTTTAGGAAAAGCTGATTGTAAACATCAAAGAAATATTGACGTACGATCACGTAAGCGAAATCTGTATTGGGTTGCTCTACCAATAATACATTTTTGTATTCGCGTTCAGTTCGCAAAAAGGCAATATCGTCTTCAGTCGTTTTATCACCTTTCAACTGTGCAATGTATTGGTAGTAACTGCGCACCTGTCCCAATAGATCCAGCGATATATTGGTAATTGCAATGTCTGGTTCTAGATTAGGCCCATGACCACAAAGCTCGCCCAATCGCTGACCAAGAATCAAGTAATTATCAGCTACTCCTAATAAGTAATTTATTAGGAGTTGTTTGTTTTCCTTTGATTCTAGGAAAGTTGGGTTTAATTCTTTTATTGGTTTCGCCATAAAAATAAAATGAAAAATAAAATGAAAAATAAGCTTCGCTAGATTTCAATATTATTTTAGGTTCTTAATAATTGTGGATAGGATTTTACAAAGCTGTAAAGATTCATCTATCAAATCCACTTGTTTTTCTTTCAATAACTTAGCTCGTTGCTGAATGCGCAGGTTGTTATGACATTCCTTCATTTCCTTGAAGGCGATTCTTAATTTATTCGCTCTGTCCTTTATCGTTGATGCTCCAGCAAACTCGCCATAATTCAGAGCGGAACTACCCGATGATCTGATAAGTTGCTCTGCATAATATTTTGAAGCATAATTTTTAAGAGGAAATTTAAATTCTATCGTAACCTGCGCTGCAAACTCAATTAGTCGTTCTTCGACATCGTAAGGTTTATCGCCCATTTTAAATTTCTTTTATTTTTCCTTTTATTTTTATTTTTCGAACTACATATGTTTAAGTTCATCAGGCAACTCATAAAAAGTAGGATGTCTATAGACCTTATCGTTAGCTGGTTCAAATAGAGAACCGCTATCCTCAGGACTGCTTGCGGTGATGTTGGTAGATTCCACTACCCAAATGCTGACGCCTTCATTACGTCTTGTGTAGACATCGCGAGCATTGTTCATGGCCATTTCTGCATCTTCGGCATGGAGGCTACCGCAATGACGGTGCTCCAGACCATTTTTAGATCTTATAAATACTTCCCAAAGTGGAATTTCTCTTTTATCTGACATTTCCTAAATCTATATATGTTATAAATAGCGAAGCCGTCCTGCGACGGCTTGACTTAGTTTATGATACTTGCACTGCTTGTTCTTTTCTCGCTCGTTGCTTGTCTGCATAAGCCGTAGCTGCTTCACGCACCCAAGATCCACCTTCCCAAGCATTACGTCTTGCATCCAGTCTTGACTTGTTCATTGGTCCGTGGCCTTTTACTACTTGCCAAAATTCATCCCAATTGATCTCGCCAAAATCATAATGTCCTGTCTCTTCATTCCATTTCAAATCGGTGTCTGGAATGGTCAAGCCTAAAATATCTGCTTGTGGTACAGTTTGATCAATAAACTGCTGACGTAATTCGTCATTGGTTTTACGTTTCAGCTTCCATTTCATGGATTGTTCTGTGTGCGTACTTTCTGCATCTGTTGGGCCTAGCATCATTAGTGATGGCCACCACCAACGATTCAATGCATCTTGAGCCATAGCTTTTTGCTCTTCACTACCATTACATAAGGATAACATGATTTCGTAACCTTGACGCTGGTGAAAACTTTCTTCCTTGCACACACGCACCATCGCACGAGCATAAGGTCCGAAAGACGTATTACATAACGGTACTTGATTGATAATTGCTGCACCATCAACTAACCAACCTATAGCACCCATATCGGCCCAAGTAACCGTTGGGTAATTAAAGATGGAGGAATATTTTGCTTTACCTGAATGCAAATCTTCATACATCTGCTCACGCGTGATGCCTAAAGTCTCACAAGCGCTGTATAAATACAAACCATGTCCAGCCTCATCTTGAACCTTGGCAAGCAAAGCCACTTTACGTCGTAAAGATGGAGCACGAGTAATCCAATTCCCTTCTGGCAACATCCCTACAATTTCAGAATGCGCATGCTGGGAAATCTGGCGTATGTGCGTTTTACGATATTTTTCTGGCATCCAGTCTTTGGGCTCGATTTTCTCGTCACGGGCAATTTTTGCATCAAATTGCTCTTCTAAACTCTTGATTTCTGCTTCGCTCATGGTTTCTATTTTTTAATTCCTGCGCAGGCAGGAATCTCTTTGATTCGATGCCTACTATTTCTTTTATCTTCAAGCCATCACAGGACGGCTTTGCTTACTTTCTTGTTAACGTGTTTCTCGTGATCTCGCTTTCGCGAAAGCGAACTAAACTTCAACATCGTTATTTAATTATTGAGATGCTGAAACGAGTTCAGCATGACATCAAACATCATAATTCACTACTAATTTCTTACTGGTGGGTACGCTTACACAACTTAACACGTAGCCTTTTGCCACCTCATCATCACTCAATGCATAATTGACTTTCATCTCAACACTTCCTTCTTCTACCTTGCATTTACATGTGCTGCAAACGCCACCTTTGCAGGCGTATGGTAAATCTGCACCAGCGGCTATCGCTCCATCGAGAACGTTGTCAAATTCATCTGCCAAAACAAAATGGAACTCTTTACTACCATCAATAATGGTCACGTCTACACCTTGAACCTTTTTCTCTAGTGCAGCGGCTGCTCTGGCTTTGTCTGCATCACTCAAACCACTCACAAACAGTTCGAAATGAACATTTTCTTTCTCCATTCCAGCGGCAACCAATTCGTCCCTAATCAAGAAAATCATCTCTTCTGGACCGCAAATAAAAGCTTCATCTGTATGCGGAGCATTTATCAAAGTTTGAGTCAGCTGTTGTAATTTCTCTTTGTCAAATCTTCCATTGAACAAAGGGATATCTCTATGCTCTCTGCTCAAAAAATAAAAGACTTCAAACCTACTTAAGTATTTGTTTTTCAGAGCCTCAATCTCTTCTTTGAAGATAATGGATTTTGCCGTGCGGTTCAAGTAGAATAACTTGAATTTGGCATTTGGCTCGCTTTGTAAATGCGTCTTAATAATACTCAACATAGGCGTGATACCACTACCAGCAGCAAAAGCAATATAGTTTTTAGTCTGCTTTTCATCGACGCATTCAATCCCGAAATCACCGCTAGGAGCAGCAACTTGCAATGTGTCTCCGGTTTTAAGTTCACGATTGACATAGGTAGAAAACTTCCCTTCAAATATTTCTTTGACGGCCACTTTCCACTCTTGATCCAGCGGACTGCTACACAACGAATAGCTGCGTCTCACGTCTTCGCCATTGATAGTTGCCCTCAAGGTCAAAAACTGTCCTTGACGGTAATCAAAGTCAGATCTTAGCTCTTCAGGCACATCAAAAGCAAGTACTGTAGTGTCTTCGGTTTCTTTGTAAACCTCTGATAATCGTATGTCGTGGAATTTGTTCACTCTAATTAAGTCGTTAATTCCCTACGAAACTAACACTTGTTAGTTTGATGTGCAAGTGGATTAACACACAGAAATCTTGCTCATTGGTTTTCTCTACTTACGCTCGAAACAGGAATCTTTTAAATGACTTTACTTTTTTGTCCAATAACCGTGAACTTGAATACAGATCAGGCTCTAGTATTCAAGTTGTCACCCTGAATTTATTTCAGGGTCTGCTTACTACTTCCACTATTCGATTCTTACCAATTACTTTCATGAATTTGTATAAGACGACATGCGCTTGAACTCTATAATGGGAGATGCTGACCTGCGTCAGCATGACAAAGCCAGTCTTGAATATTTTGGAATTAGAATTTGAAATTTACTCCTGAGACCTTAATGATACTGCCTAAAAATTTTGGTAGCCTCATTATAGCTACTCTCAAAAGGCATCGCGTTGACGTTGCAATCTGCTTTTACAGCGTTGAAATAACTTACCATTTTCTCAGTTGGCATATTGCCGGTAAGTTCGTCCTTTGCCATCGGACAACCGCCGAATCCTTGTATCGCTCCATCAAATCTGCGGCAACCGGCTTTGTAAGCAGCATCTATTTTCTCATGCCATTTGTCTGGCGTGGTGTGTAAGTGTGCGCCAAATTCAATTTTTGGGTATTTAGGAATCAAATTAGAAAATAGATAATCAATAGATTCTGGATCTGAGGTTCCAACGGTGTCTGATAATGACAAGATCTCAACGCCCATGGCGCTTAATTTTTCGGTCCACTCGCCTACTACATCTACATTCCAAGGGTCACCGTAAGGATTTCCAAATCCCATGGATATATAGACGACGACTTTTTTCCCTTTCGTGAAAGCGAGATCTAAAATTTCCTGTAACAATTCAACCGACTGTGCAATGGTTTTGTGGGTATTCCGCATTTGGAAATTCTCCGAAATAGAAAATGGATAACCTAAGTAATCAATTTCTGGATGCTCACAGGCATCTTGCGCACCTCGCAAGTTTGCTACGATAGCTAGAAGTTTGGAATCGGTTTTTGAGAGGTCCAGTTGCGCGAGAACTTCTGCGGTATCAACCATTTGCGGAATCGCTCGTGGAGAAACAAAACTGCCAAAATCCAGCGTATCAAAACCACACCGCAACAGCGATTGTATGTATTGAACCTTATCTGCAGTTGGAATCATATCCTTGATTCCCTGCATCGCATCACGTGGACATTCTATGATTTTGACTTTCTCCATTCCTGTAAAGATAAGACACGCTCTACTTTGATGCAGAATTTTGAGCAGAACTGCGCGTCACCATTTCACCTTGTTTCAAATCTGCGCCTTTGCCTACATAAAAAAAGGTTACTGGCATTGAAATTATACCGTTACCTTCATTTGTCGTTTTAAAAACGTTGAAATGCAAATGCTCCTTACTGGTGTAGCCCGTTTTTCCTGAAAGTCCAATGGGTTGACCCGGCACGATGCTATCGCCTATTTTCACAAAAGCTCCATTCTTTTTCAAATGAACATACTGGGTGAACCAGTTCGCTTTATTATTGTAGATCGTTATAAAATTGGCAAAATCTGTCCATTTCACATCATTGCCGCCGCGCTCATAATCCTTGATGACGCCTATCACACGACCAGCGTCTGCGGCATAGACGGTATCACCTTCTGCCATCGTGAAATCCAATGCGTACCTTGAGTTTGTCTTGAAGTGAGAGAAATTACCATTATAGACCTGCATCATCGCCACCGGTTTATTTAATGCGGTTGGAAGGTGGATTGGATGCGGACGTACCTCTACATTTGGATCACCAAATAATATGGACATCTGTATTTGAGATGTGTTCGCTTTCGCGAAAGCGGAATCCCTCAAAACAATAGTACTATCCTCTAAAGATTTCAATTGTATCCAGTTCGTGGGAATTAGTCTTTTAAGATTAGGGTCATCTGTTGAAATCTTATAACGCATTGGCGCGTGAACGGGATTTTGTAGGTTGATGATCAAAGTATCACCAGAAATTTCATAACCACTGTCCAAAGACAATTGCTTGTAACGCTGCGATGGCAACTGATGGTTGGTGGTTTGGCAGGCCATGACGAAGATGAACAAGAAGCCAAACCAACTCATTTTGTTAATTATACCAAGTTTGAATTTCACGGAACCAATGAATTATTCTGCAAAGGCGTTTAAGATCTTTCTCACGTGATCTGTATCGTCCACGTAAAATCGCGCTGCGGTATTTGCGACGCCTACTTTAACTGTGATGGCGTCTTCTGGTAGATCCTGGAACATAAATTCATCTGTCCAGTCGTCGCCTATGCAGAAGATGAAATCGTACTCTTGGTTCAAGATATGATTGGTTGCAGCCTTTCCTTTGTGAACGTTGCTGCTCTTGATTTCCAATACCTTGTTTCCTGAAAGCACGCTCAAACCGTGATTGCTGGTCAATTCCCGAATTACATTGGAAAGTTCATTCGCACGTTGTTCTCCCAGGTCTGGATCTGCTTTGCGGTAATGCCAGGCGATGGAATATTTCTTTTCTTCAATAAATGTTCCCGGTGTGCGGTCCACAAAAGTCTGTAATACGGGTTGTACTGTTGGTACCCAATCGCTGTTCATTGACTCAGTCAATTCCCATTCTCCACCATAAGTTTTCTTAAGAACACCGTGTTCTGAAATAAGTGTCACCGGTACATCTTTGAACCATTCTCCTAGGGTTCCAGAATCACGACCACTAATAATGACGACTTCATTCTTCTCTTCGGCTTGTAGTTTTGTAACTAAATCCAATAATTTCTGGTCTGGTTTTGCGTCACCAGGGTTATTGACAAAAGCGCGTAAGGTGCCGTCATAATCAAGGAAGAAAATGCGCTTATTAGCATTTTTAAATTTGGCCAAGATCTCTTCTTGCTTACTGTTGTTAATGTGCTGCGCTTTGGCTTGTGATTGTATTCCTTTAATAGAGTCTAGTTTATTCATAAAGTCTTTTGCCCATTTTTCTACGTTGTAACGTTCCAGGCGTTTTTGCATAAATTTGTTTCGCTTCTTCTGCTCTTCTTCTGGCATTTCCAGCGCTTCTTTAATGGTATCTGCAATCAGGCCTATATCATTGGGATTAATCAACAATGCCTCATTCATTTCCTTTGCTGCTCCAGCCATCTCTGACAAGATCAACACTCCTGTACGATCGATTCTTGTGGCGATATATTCTTTGGCCACGAGGTTCATTCCATCACGTATAGGTGTGATCAATGCCACATCACACGAGGTATATAAATCGATCAAATTATTGAACGGCATCGATCTATAGAAATACCACACTGGCGTCCAACTCACGGTAGAGAACCTACCGTTGATGCTTCCCACGAGCTCATCGATCTCTTTTTTCAAAACCTGGTATTGAGGAACATTGGAACGACTGGGAACAGCGAGCATCACCAATCTAACCTTCTCTGTATATTCCGGATATTTCTCCAGAAAATGTTCAAATGCCTTGAGCCTGCTGGCGATTCCCTTAGTATAATCCAATCGATCGATGGATAAAATCATTTTGGCGTCTGGTGTTGCCGTTGCGTGTAGATCGAGTCGACGTTGAAGCTCGCTCTGTGTTTTATCAGTTTGTTCGTAGTTCGCTTTCGCGAAAGCGTGGAACTTCTCATAATCAATTCCCATCGGAAAGCTATCCACGGTAATGTGACGGTCCTTGAAGGTGATTTCATTAAAACTCACCTCATAGCCCAAAATTCTACTGACCGAGCTCAGGAAATGACGCTCGTAGTCATAGGTGTGAAAACCGAGCAAATCAGCTCCCAAAAGCCCTTTCAAAATCTGGTCACGCCAGGGCAACGTCCTGAAAACCTCATAGGAAGGAAATGGGATATGGAGGAAAAAACCGATAGAAACATCAGGCCTTTTTTCTTTGATCATTTGCGGTAACAACATCAACTGATAATCGTGGACCCATACGGTATCACCATCTTCAATGTTTTCCAAAACAACATCAGCAAACTTCTGGTTAACCGATTTGTAGATTTCCCAATTTTCATCATCAAATTCTGCATATTCCATAAAATAATGGTACAGGGGCCAGATGGTGCGATTGCTAAAACCGTAGTAGAAGCCGTCCATATCGCTCTGGGTAAGTTCCACAGCCGCACATTGCTCTTTTTCAACAGCATTGTCAATGTCTGCTTTTAGTTCTGATGGCGTCTCTTCCTGCGTCAATCCTGTCCAGCCTATCCAGATACCATTGCTGTCCCTATGTACAGATTTAAGTCCCGTGGCAAGGCCGCCAACGCTGGGTTCTGAACTTACTTTACCATCCTCAATAGAGAGTTGAAGCGGCAGGCGATTGGAAACGATGATAGTTTTACTCATAAAATGGAGTGTTTTTATGTGAATGGTTGTTTAATCCTTAAATTTCGACAATTGAGAATAAAATCCGCAATGGATTATAGATAACCTTATCTTTTTTATGGAAAACCTGAACTACGGAATCATTGGAAATTGCAAAAGTGCTGCCCTGGTATCTGATCGTGGATCAATCGACTGGTGTTGCTTACCCATCTTTGACAGTGCATCTGTTTTTGCCAAGATTCTTGACGATGAAATAGGTGGAAGCCTAGGTTTTGAACTGGACGATTCCTATGAGATAAGCCAGGAATATTTGTGGCAGACCAACATATTGACGACAAATTTTGACAACGGTAATGATGCCTTTCAGGTTATCGATTTTATGCCGCGCTATCCACATAATGATGGTAGTTTTTATGCGCCACCAGATATCGTGAGATTTATACGTTTACTAAAAGGAAAGCCTCAGTTTAAGATCAACTATGATCCAAAACTGAAATATGCTGCAGGAAAAACCACAACAGTTGATGAAGGCGAGTATATCCACAGTATGACTGCAGAAGGAGAATATGAGTCTATATTTCTCTACAGCGATCTCAACAATGAGGACATCATTGCTGGAAATCAATTTACTCTAGAAACCAATGCGTTCTTGTTGTTATCCTATCACGAGAAACTGACAGCACAAACGCTGGATAGAGCTTATCTAAAGTTCCAACGTACCAAAACCTACTGGATGAATTGGAGTGAGCGCACCACTCGATATCCATTATATCAGGAAGAAATTGTACGAAGCGCGCTGACCTTAAAAGCATTGACATTCGAAAAAACAGGAGCCGTTCTTGCGGCCGCCACGACAAGCTTACCAGAAACCATAGGTGAGGTACGAAACTGGGATTATCGGTTTTGCTGGATACGTGATGCATCAATGGTGATACGTGTAATTGCTGGATTGGGTCATATGAAATCTGCAAGGAGGTTCTTGCAGTTTATAGTAAACACCATTCCAGAAAAGGATGAGAAGATCCAAATTATGTATGGTATCAATGGTGAGAAGGACCTTACTGAAGAATTTCTGGATCACCTTTCTGGTTACAAGGATTCCAGCCCTGTACGAATTGGGAACGCTGCATACATCCAGAAACAAAATGATATCTATGGTATATTGATGGAAGTTATCTACCAACAGTTCGTTCAATTTGAGACCAGTCTTGATAATAGTGAAGAATTGTGGACCATCATTAAAAGCATTACTTCCATTGTGAATTTACACTGGCAAGAACCCGACAAAGGAATCTGGGAATTACGAACTGAAGATCGCCACTTTGTATTTTCCAAATTGTTGTGTTGGGTTGCGATAGATAGAGCCATCAAGATCAGTGAAATATTAGGAAAAATTAAATACTTAGAAGAATGGCGCGCTTTGCGCAGTGAGATTCACGATGATATTTATACGAATGGATGGAATGAAGAAGTCCAAGCATACACACAATCTTACGGCTCCAAAGATCTGGATGCGTCAACCCTTTTAATGCAGCAATACGGATTCATCAAGGCTGACGATGCCCGATTTATCAGCACCGTGCAGGCTACTGAAAAAGAGTTGTGTAATAATGGTTTGATGTATCGTTACAAGAATAATGATGATTTTGGTGAGCCTAGTTCATCATTTACGATCTGTACATTTTGGCTGATTGATAGCCTGCATAAAATTGGCGAGACCGAGAAAGCGCGCGCTTATTTTGATCAGTTATTATCCTACAGCAATCACTTGGGATTATTTAGCGAGGATATTGATTTCAAGACGAAGCGATTGCTAGGGAATTTCCCGCAGGCCTATTCACACTTAGCATTGATTGAAACGGCTATTAATTTTAGTAAGGAGTTTGCTTTCGCGAAAGCGGAATAGCTGAAAGTTTTAATGATGATTATTTTGTCTATAATTGATAATATTTAAAAAAAAATATCAAATGTTCCTCATGACTAGATAATCTAGCTAAGTAATTGAGTCAATAAAGGTTTGAGATTTTGATCAGCAATAAATATATGAAAGCAATTTACTTATTATTAATAATAGTGATGAGTCAAAGTTTAATCTATGCTCAAGAATTGAATTTAACTTTGAATCAAATTAATGACTACGGCTCTTCAAAACCAAGATCACTAACAAAAGATCTTGATGGCTTTTATTTTCTAGCAGACAATCCAAACGTTAAAACGGGTGTTTTTTACTTTGATGAAGCACTTAATAAAACAGTGTTCACTGGGATATCAAATGCTGAAAATAATTTTATTGATTTAACTCTAGCTGGAACGTCAAATAACAAACTTTTTTATTTAGAAAGGAATAGGCGTAGTAGAGTGGAAAGGCTTTTTGTGTACGATAAGATATCTAATACGAGTCAATTAATTATTATACTAGAACCTAGTACGTTTACAAATACTTTAAGTAATTTCTACGATTACAATGGTAAGGCATATTTTAGTTTAGATAATGAAAATCATGGTCTTGAACCTTATGTTTCAGACGGAACAGTTGAAGGGACATTTCTTTTAAAGGATATAAATACTAATGGAAGTAGCACCTTTCAATCATTTGTTGGATTAAATAATTTTGTTTTTTTTATAGCTGATGACAATATTTATGGTCAAGAAATATGGAGAACTGATGGAACAACAGATGGAACAACGTTATTATTGGACATCAATGCATCAGGCGATGGAGCAAATAGCATTTATAATGACCCCATAAATAACAATTTACTTTTTTTAGGTTATACTCCATCGACTAATGGAACTGAAGTTGCATTATGGAAAACAGATGGAAGCGCAATGGGAACATCACCCATTACTTCAAACAATAGTGGAATAGTTTCCGATTCTGGAGTAATTACTGCCGCTCAATTAAATGGCCAGCTTTATATATTTAGTGAAAAAGGTACTGATGTCCAAATATGGAAAACTAATGGTAGTTCTTCAGGCACTGAACTGATAACGTTCATAACTTCAAATAACGGTAGTTCCGGCATATTTGTAGAAGAGCAAATTGTAGCGACTGACAGTGACATTTATTTTCTCTACGGGAATAGTCGGGATACTAGTAACATATGGAGAACAGATGGTACAATTTCTGGAACAAAAAAACTGACAAATCAAACCGGAGTCGATAATATTCTGACTGATGATATTCACGCGAGCACAAACGGCACCATTATCTTTGCAAATCGGTTTACTCCTAATAGAGAATTTGGATTTTTTTTCAAAACAGACCCTAACTCCGACAATATTACTATGTTAAATGCCATCAGCTCATCACAAACTACCGCTGTGGATAATGAATATCTCGAATTAAATGGGAAAACTTATCTTGTGGCAAATGATGAAACTACTGGTTTTGAGCTTTTTAGTTATGATTCTACATTTGGTACAGTTGAACTTGTCCAAGATTTGAACCATAGCGACTCAGGAATTCGTTTTGATGAAAATATAATCTCTACCTTTAAAGATGGCGTCCTCTTTCAAGGATTTAATGGGATACGATCCCAATCAGGCTCTAGCTTAGTTTTTGCAAATAGCCAGCCGCCAAACAATCTATTTTTAAAAGGAAATGGTGATAAGTTTGATAGAATTTTAAAGTCATCTCCAAATATATCTAATGATAGCAAATATTTCTTTGCAGCTGAAACAAGGAATAAAGGTGTAGAACCATGGATTACCGATGGAACACAAAGTGGTACTTTTTTATTAAAAGATATCAATCCAAATGGAGATGGTATGGTCTCGGGCAACTTTGATTTTGGGCGTAAAAATGCATTTGTAGCCAATAATAAATTCTTTTTTAATGGTAATACAGATGATGAAAATTTAATCTTTACTACCGATGGTAGTGTTGAAAATACCAAAGAATTAAATTTTGGTGCAGGGTTTGAAAATAGCACACTTCAAAATATTTATTATTTAGTTGATACCTACTACGCTAATTTATTAGCACTATCTGGTGAAACCAGATTAGTGCAGTTCGACTTTACAGATGAAGTGTCAAATGTTAGAGTCCTCGATGAAGATATAGTAAACACATTTATTCTGGAAAATTCTTTGATTGTTCTAAAACATGACGACTTTAATTTCATCTATAAGGTGTGCAAACTAGTTAATAATGAAGTTGTTATTTTAAAAGAATTTTCTCAGTCAGAAAGTGATTTTATCGATTCTCGACATGCTGCATTGTTAGATGGAACAATGTATTTCAACGTTGGGAGATATTCTCTCTATAAAACTGATGGAACAACCAACGGAACTGAAAGAATATCAGAGAATTTTCTTGGATCTAGTGGGAATTTGATAAATAATATAATCTCGACAGAAAAGAACATTTACGTTACTGAACATTCTGACGCACGATTTTCTCGAGTGTCCCGTAAAATCTTTAAGCTTGTAAATGGTGTAAGTCAAGAGATATTTTCTGACTTTACTGGCTTCAAATTGTTTTTTGATCTTATTTCTTCCAAAAATAAATTGTACGCGATTATAACTTCTGGAGGTATAAGAAGTGTGGTCGTTCACGATGATGAGACTGAACAGGAACAGATCATCAACTTTAATGTTTTAAATGACGACTTACAATATTTAGAAGATGGTCGTTCACCCGAGTGGACGCATATGAGAGTAAATAATGAAAATATTTTTTTATGGGGAAATACCGAAAATAATGGATATGAATTATACTCTGGTAGTATTGAAAACTTCACCCTTTCAATAGTTAATCCCAGCTCTAGTGAACAGCCTGTCATCAAAGTGTATCCTAATCCATCTTCCAACTTAGTCACTATCGACTCTAAATATGGCCTTCAATCTGTTCAATTATTTGATATAACTGGAAAATTACTTTTTGCTAAAAATAATCTATCGTCAAGCCCCTTTAAATTAGACACCTCTAAATTAAATTCAGGCTATTATTTAATTGTAATTAAAGATGAAAATAATAAAAATCAAACCATCAAATTAGTTAAAAACTAAATAACAAATATCGCCACCGCAATTCCAACAAAAACGATAATCTGAATCCATTTCATGGCTGGCGCAAACCATTTAGAGCTTCTAATGAATCTAGCAGCGCCGCCGCCTAAGAAAGCTATCGTATAAAAAGTAATCAAGGATACCAGCATAAAGATTCCGCCTAATATATATATCTGCATCCATTCTTCCATAGCTGCTGGAACTACAAATTGGGGTAGTAAGGCTAGAAAAAATAAGGTCACTTTTGGATTCAGCAGATTCATCGTGATGCCGATTCTGTAAAGCTTCCACCAGGAGTCTGGATTTACAGTGCTTTCATCCAATTTGATTTTATCGCTCGAACGATACACTTTGTAAGCCAAAAACAGGAGATAGATCGCACCAGCAATTTTAATAAGCAGTAACAACCACTCATTATCACGCAGGATTACGGCAAATCCCAGAGCAACTACTGAGGTATGAAAAATACAGCCTGTGATGAGTCCACTAGCAACGGCGATTCCATATCTCGCTCCGCGTGCGACCGATTGTGTGAGGACAAATACGTTATCTGGTCCAGGTGATAATGCAAGGAGAAATGCAGCTAGTGAGAATGCGATACAGGATTCTAGCATTGGGGTATATCTCTGGGAGATGCTGAAATAAATTCAGCATGACAATTATATGTGTTATTTTTTTCCCTGCCACGCTGAATTTATTTCAGCGTCTCTTTAGTTCTTGCAGGATCATTTTAATAAGATGACATCCGTGGAAATTACTTGCAAACATATCTATAAGAGTACGATTCTAGCCGATGCCGCAATAAATGCGGCATGACAAGTCACGACCTACAATCCTTGTTTGATAATCTCTCTATTAATATCACGAACCAACGCTGGCCCTTCATAAACAAAGCCAGTGTAGAGTTGTACTAAACTTGCTCCTGCTTTGATTTTATCAATCGCGTCTTGGGCGCTCATGATTCCGCCGACTCCTATGATGGGAAAAGCGCCGTTGCTTTTTTGGTGTAGGAAAGAAATCACCTCAGTTGCCCGATTTGTAAGTGGTGCGCCGCTTAGGCCACCAGCTTCTTTTTGAAGTGTGATATCACTTTTTAAATCCTTGCGCTCGATGGTTGTGTTTGAGGCGATGACGCCGTCGATTTTTGTATCCTCTACGATTCCAATGATGTCGAGTAATTGATTATCTGTCAGGTCTGGAGCGATTTTGAGAAGTATTGGTTTGCGAACCGGTTTTGCGTTGTTCAAATCTTGCAAGATCTGCAAAATATGCGTGAGTGGTTTGCGATCTTGTAGCTCGCGTAAACCTGGCGTGTTAGGCGAACTCACATTTACTGTGAAGTAATCCACGTGATCAAACAGTTTTTTGAAACAGATGATATAGTCATCGACCGCATTTTCATTGGGCGTGGTTTTGTTCTTTCCAATATTTCCTCCAATCAACGTGTGACTTCGGCTACGCTCACTTCGACTGCGCTCACTTCGGCTACGCTCAGTGACCGGTGGATTTTTCTTTAATCGCTCCACTGCTGCATCTACGCCACCATTGTTGAAGCCCATCCGGTTAACGATGGCACCATCTTCTTTTAGCCTGAAAAGTCGTGTTTTTGGGTTGCCTTCTTGGGGTTTTGGCGTCAGTGTTCCTATTTCGATAAAGCCAAATCCTAAATTGGAGAATTCGGCAAATGCTTTGGCGTCTTTGTCGAATCCTGCGGCCATGCCCACAGGATTATCGAATTCCAATCCAAATAAATGTCTTTTTAATGCAGGATGTTGGAGTTTGTAACGCTTTCGCGAAAGCGAACTAAAACCAGGCACCTTGCTGAAAAACTTTATGGCTTTGAAGGAAAAATGGTGCACGCCTTCTGGATCAAAGCGGAATAAAAGTGGACGGATGATGGATTTGTACATGGCAAATGGGTTGGTCAAAAATACAATCGTTACCCGTTTATTCTATATTTTTACGTCTCTTAAAAATGGATAGATATGAGTAAATATGATGTGATCGTTTTAGGTAGTGGTCCTGGTGGCTATGTGACTGCGATACGCGCTTCCCAATTGGGAATGAAAGTGGCGATCGTGGAAAAGGAATCTCTAGGTGGTGTGTGTTTGAATTGGGGTTGTATTCCTACCAAAGCGCTTATTAAAAGTGCCGATGTTTTTAATTACCTGAACCATGCAGAGGATTATGGATTGAAGGTGGAAGGTGCTGATAAAGATTTTGGAGCTGTTGTAAAGCGCTCTAGAGATGTAGCCGATGGAATGAGCAAAGGTGTCCAGTTCTTGATGAAAAAGAACAAAATTGACGTGATCATGGGTTACGGAACATTGAAGAAAGGAAAGAAAATTGAAGTAAAAACTGAGGATGATTCTACATCTACCGTTGAGGCAAATCATATTATAATTGCAACTGGTGCAAAATCCAGAGCGCTGCCTTCTCTACCACAAGATGGTAAGAAAGTAATAGGCTATCGTGAGGCGATGACGCTTGACAAGCAACCTAAGAAAATGATCATCGTAGGTTCTGGGGCTATAGGCGTTGAGTTTGCCTATTTCTACAATTCTATGGGAACTGAAGTGACCATCGTGGAATACCTAGATCGAATCGTTCCCGTGGAAGATGTTGATGTATCCAAACAAATGGAACGTAGCTTTAAGAAAGCTGGAATCAATATCATGACTTCTAGCGAGGTCACTGGAGTTGATACAAGCGGCGATGGCGTGAAGGCTACTGTCAAAACCAAAAAAGGAGAAGAAACTCTCGAAGCAGATATTGTTTTGAGTGCCGTTGGTATTGAAACCAACATAAAAAACATTGGTCTGGAAGAAGTAGGAATCTCTACAGATCGTGGTAAAGTATTAGTCAACGACTGGTACCAAACCAACATTCCAGGTTATTACGCGATAGGTGATATCACTGCTGGTCCAGCATTAGCTCACGTTGCCAGTGCAGAAGGAATATTATGCGTTGAGAAAATAGCAGATATGCACGTGGAGAAATTGGATTACGGCAACATCCCAGGATGTACCTATTCTACTCCAGAAATTGCCAGTGTAGGTCTAACTGAAGCGCAAGCTAAAGAAGCTGGTTATGATATTAAAGTTGGTAAGTTTCCATTTAGCGCATCAGGTAAGGCAAGTGCTTCTGGAGCGAAAGATGGTTTTGTCAAAGTAATCTTTGATGCCAAGTATGGCGAGTGGTTAGGCTGTCACATGATAGGCGCTGGTGTAACGGACATGATCGCTGAAGCGGTCTTAGGACGTAAACTAGAAACTACAGGTCACGAAGTACTAAAAGCAGTACATCCACACCCAACGATGAGTGAAGCGGTGATGGAAGCCGTTGCAGATGCTTATGGTGAAGTGATTCACTTATAGGTTTTTGATTTCTGATTGTTCACCTTTAAGTAATAAAAATAAAAACGCCCAGATCCTTGCGGATTCTGGGCGTTTTTTATTAAAGAGAAATTCCTTTTGTCACCCTGGATTTATTTCAGGGTCTTATGAATATTTGAGTTTGAACTTTTTAAATTCAAACGCAATTAATCTTAGGCTATTGGACTCCATTTGAGGAGATGCTGGAACGAGTTCAGCATGACAAGGGATTTTAATTATTTTAAATCCTTCTGGTAGAAAACTACCTTAACCTGCTCACCTACTTTAAAGCTGGAAAGCATGCTTATTTCCTTTCCGTTGCCGTCTGTGATTCTTATCTGGGCGGTATTGGGTGGATCAGTACCTTCTGAGAGTGCTTTGAGCACTAAAGTGTTGATCTCTTTGTTGAAAGTGAGTGGTATTTTAGTTTTCGCCTTGAGCGGTGCATAATTTTCTTTCACCACTTTTCCGTTCAAAACAATAGACATCGCGTCACCATCGACTTTTCCTGGATCCCAGATTTCTAGATAAGCTGTTTTTGATTCCCAAAAGACGTTCAAGGTCTCACCACCTTTTAATCCTTGTCGCTCACTAGAATTTAAGAACTTACTATTAGCAATTCGTTGCTTTACACTGTCTGGAATCTTATCCATTTTTTCAACTCGGCTAGTGATCTTTTCTGTTTTTCGAGTAAATTTTTCTTCACCCTGCATGATCAATTTACCATCGATACATGGCTGTAAATCGTCATAATAACTCTTGAAGTTTCCCTCTAATGTTGCTTTCCCTCTTAAATTGCGCAAACTGCCTGTAAAATAAACAAAGCAGAAATCAAGCTCCTTGATAGGTGATTTAGTGTAAACGATATCAACCTCACGGAATTCTATTTTATTATCCTTTGAATTGTACCTACCTACTAAAGTATTCTTAGATTCATGGGGTCCATTAAGATCTGTATAAGAAAATCCTTTTAAAATCCCATCGGTTTCTACAAGCTCTAATTTATAGGAAATAAAGGTGCTGTCCTGCAAGGCTAGTAGGCCTACATAATCAACACGTTGCTGGGCTATTACTGGGAAAAACGTTAGAAAAAATACAAAGAAGAAAAGTAGGCGCATGCAAAAAACTATATTTGGTAAAGATAACTAACAAAACTATCGCTTATGAAATTCAAACTTACTCTTGCCTTGATGAGCATCTTTATGCTTGCAGGCTCATTTAGCTACGCATCGTTTCCAGTAGAACGTAATATTGTAACTACAGTTAACGCTACTACTAACATTGAAGAAACCGAAACTGTTTTAAGTTCACCAGCTGCTGTAGACTGGTCAGAAGATCAAACCATCGCATTTGTGCTGTGGATTATTCCTATTACAGGATTCTTGGCAGGTCACCGTTGGTTCCTCGGTAGCCCATGGTATTGGAATCTAGCATTTATCTTAACTGGTGGTTTCTTCCTTGTAGGTTGGATCATTGATGGTATAGACATCATTACTGGAAGATATCCTGGTCTATAAATAAGATTTTAGAAACATAAAAACCCGTCTCAGTTTTTACTGAGGCGGGTTTTTTATTTGGAATTGAATTCGGTTATTTATCTCTCATGTTCAAAAAAGATTGGATAGCTAGTTTGTAGCCATCCAGGCCAAATCCGGCAATCGTTCCAGCAGCATTCTTTGAAATCATTGATATATGTCTGATTTCTTCGCGATCCATCACATTAGAAATATGAACCTCAACCACGGCGGTTTCAATGGATGAAACTGCGTCTGCTATTGCTAGCGATGTGTGTGTGTACGCACCAGGATTTATGATGACACCATCAAAGTTTTCCTCTTGTGCCTCGTGCAGTTTATTGATCAACTCACCTTCCACATTCGACTGGAAGCTTGCAAGCTCTATTTCTTGAAAATGAAATTGAAGATCTGCAAAAAACTGTTCAAAAGTGGTAGACCCGTAAATTTCTGGCTGGCGCTTTCCCAACAAGTTCAGGTTGGGACCATTTATTATAAGTAATTTCATTTATGAAAGATATTGGTAATTACGCTTTCGCGAAAGCGAAAATAAAAAAAGCCACAACTCCTGTTGTGGCTCTTGAATGGTAGAATTGGTTCTTTACAACTTGAATATAGCGCCAAAATTGATGGTTGATGAACTGTTTCTAAGTTCTGGAGTAACGACATCATTAATGTCTAATACATCAATGAATCCTCCATATCCTTGTACTTCTCCAAAGAGCATAAAGTTTTCGTTCACGTTAAATCTATATCCTATACCTAAATCCAAGCCAAAATCAGTTGATTTGATAAAGTTTTCAAGATCTATCTCTTCACCTGTGGAAAGCTCTCCTTTTGCACTCAACAAGAATTTTGCAGAAAAACCAAAATTCAAATACCAGTTACGACGACTTCCAAAATGCCAATTAGCATTTACTGGAATGGATAAATAATTCAATTTATCCACGTTATCAAAATCATCTTCAGCTCCAATAGGTGCATAAAACAATCCAGATCTTAAGCTCCATCTGTCGCTAAAGTAATAATCAAGCGAGGCGCCCACAGCTAGTGCTTCACGGTAATTATAGGTTACGTTGTCATCAGTACTGTAAGTTCCTAATGCTAGACCTATATGAGGCGCTACTGTGACATCTCCTCCAGAGAATTGTGCTTGAGAAAAAAGTGCTGCCATCAATAGAACAGCGGTTGAGATAATTGTTTTCATGAATAGTTTGGTTTTTAAAACGTCGAATATACTATGCACAAGAACATACTCACATATGAAAACAAAAAAACAGCCTCAATATTGAGGCTGCTTGATTTTAATCTAAGTTTTTACCTAGAACTTATATCCCAAGTTGATTGAAAATACTTGGTTAGTAACATCGTCACTAAATGTATCATTATCTTCATAGATATTAGAGACACCTACCATGTATCTACCACCTAATGATAATCCTTCCAGAGTACTTCCTTCTCTAAATTTATATGTCAATCCGCCACCAATGCTTAGGTCAATAGATTCTGCATCAAAATCAGAAGTTGATCCTTCGAAAATACCTCTATCCACTTCAACTTCATCCTTAACATTGAATCCTATTTGTGGTCCAGCATCAATTGAAAATCCAGAACCGCCCAAATAAAATTTAGCAAGTACTGGTACATTGATATAATCTAATTTTAAGGTTACACCATTACCTTCTGCACCTTGTTGAGAATATATAGCTCCCACTAAAAGTCCAAAACTAGGACCAAATTCATACTCACCTGTAAGCCCAATGTTGATACCATTACGTGCATCTACATCTTCTACGTCATCGCCTTGAAGGTTTGCGATATTGTATCCAACTTGTACACCGAAATCAATTTCCTGTGCTTGTGCAAATCCTATGGATCCTAAAGCTACTACTGCAATTGCTAATACTTTTTTCATTTGATTTAATTTTAGTTTAGACTGCAATATTATTTTGTTGCTCAATCTTATTATCATAAGAAATTATCAAAAAAACCTTCATATAGTTAAAGTATTATCAATAGAATTGTTTAACGATTGTAAACTTATCTCTTTCAAAGTTTTAGGTAAACCTGTTATTTCAGCAATGGTCCTTAAAATTATTACCGACCTTTAACCTGTGAATTGGATTAGACATATCGCAGACTTTAAACTATACCTAAGACTAGAACGAGGTCTGTCTGACAATACGATTAAAGCATACATAAGAGATCTCAAAAAACTTGCTAGTTGGATTGAGGATCGAGAACTTCAAGCAGATCCAGTCACCATAACCACGACTATTATAAAAGATTTTATATACCATATCGCTAGTGAGATAAAACCAACCACTCAAGCACGTATCATTAGCAGTCTCAAAGGGTTTTTCAATTATCTTCAAATGGAAGAATACCGTGTTGACAACCCAACCGAAACTATTGATACGCCGCGAACTGGAAGAAAATTACCTGACACTTTGAGCGTCGATGAAATTGATAAACTAATCAACGCCATAAATAGATCGACACCACACGGTGAGCGCAACCGTGCAATTTTAGAAACCTTATATGCATGTGGATTGCGCGTTTCAGAGCTTACCGCTCTCAAGATAAGCGACCTTTATTTTGAAGAAGGAGTCATTCTCGTGACTGGTAAAGGTGATAAACAAAGGTATGTACCCATTGGATCTTCTACCGTTTCTATTATTAATGACTATATAAAATTAGTTCGCACCCATATTCCCGTTAAACCTAAGCATACCGATACTCTGTTTCTAAACCGGCGCGGCAGTGGTCTTACAAGAGCTATGATCTTTACTATCATTCAAGATTTGAAAGAAATTGTAGGCCTTAAGAAGAAGATAAGTCCGCATACTTTTAGGCATTCTTTTGCAACTCACCTTTTGGAAAACGGTGCTGACTTGAGATCTATTCAAGCCATGTTGGGACATGAAAGTATCACGACCACAGAGATTTATGTCCACGTCAATCGCACTTATCTTAAAGAAGTATTGGAAAAATACCATCCACGTGCCAGTTATTAAAGTTGTGTCAAAGTGAGATGTTTGTGTAGAGTTCGCTTTCGCGAAAGCGTAACTTTCACAAAAACAATACATGAAAACTTTAAAATTTACAAATGGCGACCAAATGGATGCCATAGGTCTGGGAACCTGGAAATCATCTGATGAAAAAGTAAAAGACGCCATAAAAATGGCATTAAATAATGGCTACAGACATATCGACTGTGCAGCCACATATGGAAATGAAGCCGCGATAGGTGAAGCATTCAATGAAGTATTCTCTGAAGGAAAAATTAAAAGAGAAGACGTATGGATCACATCAAAATTGTGGAACAATGCGCATTTACCTAAAGACGTTAAGCCAGCTTTAGAAAAGACGCTTAAGGACTTGCAATTAGACTACCTTGATCTATACTTAATGCACTGGCCCGTTGCCTTCAAACCAGATGTAAGTAATCCATCTGGACCGGAAGACTTTTTATCACCAGAAGAAGCGCCCATCATCGATACCTGGGAAGCTATGACTAAATTGAAAAATGACGGTTTAACAAAGCACGTAGGTGTATCTAACTTCTCCGTTGAAAAGCTTAATGACCTTTTAGCCAAAACAGACGATGTTCCTGAAATGAATCAGGTAGAACTACATCCATTGCTACAACAGGACAAGTTGTTTGAATTTTGTAGTAATAAAGGAATTCATATGACGGCCTATTCACCTCTAGGTAGCGGAGATCGATCTGATGGAATGAAGCAAGACAATGAACCTAATATGATGGAGCTGGATACGGTACAAGCTCTAGCCAAGAAACACAAAGTAGAACCTGGACAGATTTTAATTGCCTGGTCTCACCAACGTGGTACCGCTGTGATTCCTAAATCTACCAGTGAAGGACATATCAAATCCAACATCGCATCTGCAGCAGTTAATTTTGATAAACAAGACTTAAAAGATCTAGCCGATTTAGACAGACATTATCGATATGTGACTGGAAAATTCTTTGAAGTACCTGAAAAAGGATACAAGGATATTTATGACGAAAACTAGAAAAATACCCTATATGGGGTATTGATTCCTAAGTAGTTACTCTTGATCTTTGGAAGGTCTATTTAAGTTATTAGGGGTAATTATAAAGTAGACAAGGTTGATCATGATCAGCTCACGCAGCCGTCAGGTTGTATGATTGATAGTCAATTGTAGTTTCTGATCTTAGGGACATTAGAAACAAGAAAAGCCGCTCATTGAGCGGCTTTTTGATTTTATAAATTGTAATTGCTTACTTCGCAATATTCACTGCTCTGGTTTCCCTAATCACAGTCACTTTTACCTGACCTGGATAAGTCATGTCTGTCTGGATTTTCTGTGAGATTTCAAAGGACAACTGACCTGCTTTTTCATCAGATATTTTTTCGCTTTCTACCATGACTCTCAGTTCACGTCCTGCCTGGATAGCATAGGCTTTTTCCACACCACCAAAGCCAAAGGCTATATCCTCAAGGTCTTTCAATCGCTGGATGTAACTATCTAACACTTGTCTTCTAGCACCTGGTCGTGCACCGCTTATCGCATCACATACTTGAACTATAGGTGATAACAAAGAAGTCATTTCAATCTCGTCGTGGTGTGCTCCTATGGCATTACAAACCTCAGGTTTTTCACCGTGCTTTTCAGCAAGTTTCATACCTAGGATAGCGTGAGGTGTTTCATCTTCGGTTTCTGGGACTTTACCTATATCATGTAATAGTCCAGCACGTTTGGCAAGTTTTGCATTGAGGCCTAATTCTGCAGCCATGGTTCCACAAAGTTTAGCTACTTCTCTACTGTGTTGTAAAAGGTTCTGACCGTAGGAAGATCTGTACTTCATTCTACCTACCATCTTAATCAATTCTGGATGCAAACCGTGAATTCCTAGATCGATTACCGTTCTCTTACCAACTTCTGCAATTTCTTGATCAATTTGTTTTCTGGTTTTGCTCACCACTTCTTCAATTCTGGCTGGGTGAATTCTACCGTCTGTAACCAATTTGTGTAAGGACAATCTTGCTACCTCGCGGCGCACACTATCAAAACAACTTAAGATGATAGCGTCTGGTGTATCATCAACGATGATCTCGACACCAGTAGCTGCCTCAATAGCTCTAATATTTCGACCTTCTCGACCAATGATTCTACCTTTAACGTCATCGCTTTCCAGATTAAAAACCGATACACAGTTTTCAACTGCTTCTTCCGTACCTATTCTTTGTATTGTATTGATGATCACCTTACGAGCTTCCTGTTGTGCGGTAAGTTTAGCTTCTTCAATAGTATCCTGAATAATAGACATCGCCTCTGTTCTGGCTTTATCTTTTAGTGATTCTACCAATTGTTTTTTAGCATCGTCACCAGACATACCGCTTATGACTTCCAGCTGCTTGATCTGCTGCTCGTGAAGCTTTTCAACTTCATCTTGCTTTTTAGAAAAAGCTTCTCTTTTGTCGTCGAGGTCTTTGATTTTACTATCAAGACTTTGGGTCAATCGCTTATTTTGGGCCAGCTCGTTGGAGACCTTGGATTCCTTATCCTTGGTACGTTTCTCTGCATCGCTCATTTTCTTTTCCCTGTTCATGATTTCTTTTTCATGCTGGGATTTAAGCTCTATGAATTTCTCTTTGGCTCGATAGGTCTTTTCAGATTTAATTTTTTCGCCCTTAGTTTCTGCATCTTTAACGATGGATTCAGCTTCTTTTTTAGCATCACTTATGAGTTGTGAAGCTTTTCCTTTCTCGACTTTGGCTTTGGCTATAAAGTAACCTATTGCTAGTCCTATTATGAGTGCGACGATCGCCGCTATAATCACTGTTGTAGTATCCATTGGTTGTTATATATAAAAAACCTGCACGAGTTTCGGTTTTGTCTGAACTCCAAAAATAAAGTTTAAAGCTAACTGGCTGATCAAGGATCCGGCTCTAGGCACGGCTTGCTTTTACAACCACGACTCACTTTTTTTAAAGAATTAAGTGTTGAGTTCACCAAAAAATGAAACAAGTGCAGGTAGTAACTGTTTATTTAAAGAACGTTTATGATAAGTGTTGACTCAATAATTGTTCCAGTACCTGTAAACGGTCCTGTACTTCTTCATTGTCGTCACTCTTATCAATGGTATGTTGCTCAGACCGCGCTGCAAACTGCAGTGCACACATGGCAAGGACATCTTGCTTATCACGTACGGCATAACTTTGCTCTAGTTGCTTGATCATCGCCTCGATGCTCTTTGCTGCCTTACGTAATCCTTCCTCACGAGAAGGATCGATGGTCAAAGGATAGACTCTATCTGCAATTGATATCTTGATCTTGAGTTTATCTTCCAACTTATGCTAATTGTGCAATACATTGATCTATTTCACGGACCAGCGCATTGATCTTGAGTTTTGTTTTTGTTTTGTAATCATCACTACCTAGCATCGCATTTGCCGTTTTAAGCATCACAATCGTCTCACTACCATTTTTAATGGTCTCTTGCGCCTCTTCCAGTTGCTTTTTGAATCCTTCAATAGACTCCTGCTTTGAGCCTAACTCTTTATTCAACCTTTGATTTTCATGGATTAAGGCTTTCACCTTAAGCTCAATCTGATCAATGCGGTTCAAAAGCTTGGACATCTGGCAAAATTAATGCGGTTCCAACAAAATTAACTTTCCACACAGACAAATCAAATATTTATGGAACAAAGTTTGAAAACCTTTTTGCGATCCACTTTCCTAACCATATATTTAGATGATGCAAAGAAAATATGTCTTTTTCCTGTTACTGGGGTTGTTATTAGTTCGCTTTGGCGAAAGCCAAACTTCACAAAATCTTCCACAGGATTATTTCCATCATCCTCTGGATATCAAGCTTATTCTAAGCGGGACATTTGGTGAGTTACGCTCCAACCATTTTCATAGTGGACTAGATATAAAAACCAATCAGCGAACTGGCGCTAACGTTCATGCTGCTGCATCAGGTTATGTGAGCCGCATTAAAATTGAACACTACGGTTACGGCAAGGCTTTATATATCACACATCCCAATGGTTACACTACCGTTTATGCGCACCTAGAGAAATTTAGTCCAAGAATTGAGGATTATGTGAAAGCAAAGCAATATGCCAATGAAAGTTATGAGATACAGTTATATCCAGGTGATCTAGAATTGCGGGTCGATCAGGATGAAATCGTGGCGTACAGCGGTAATTCTGGCGGTAGCGGTGGACCACATCTACATTTTGAGATACGTGATGGCGCAGCACGCCCCATGAATCCTATGCTTTTTGGCATAGATGTTCCAGATTCTAGAAGTCCTCTCGTGAAGCAAGTCAAAGCATATCCACTGGATGCAGAATCTACCATTAACGGGAAGAACGAGGCGCAATTGTTACGAGTCGTACCACAACAAGGTAATAAATTCAAAGTCGAGCCTTTCTCTGCTTACGGTAACATAGGAATGGGCGTCAACACAAGTGACCGACTTGATGGCGCTAATAATCAGAATGGTGTTTTTGAGATCAAGACCTATTTTAACGGCAGTCCTCATTTTGAAATGACCTTTGACAAATTCTCATTTGATGAATCTAGGTATATCAACCAGATGATTGATTTTGAACACTTCAAAAAAAGTAAAAGTAGAATTTCCAGACTCTACATTCCAGATGGGAGCCCACTAAGTCTATATAGAGACACGAATAACAATGGGAAACTGCAGCTTTATGATCCTGGTTCTACACATGCCTACAAAGTGAATATTACTGACTTCAAAGGAAATGATAGTGAGATCCTGATGGATATCACAAATGAGGCAAAGGTGGAGGACTTGAGTATCGAGACGCCTAAAAATTTAACTCGTATACCTCATAACGAGAGTTTCAGCACAACACTAGGTGCCTTTACGCTTACTATTCCTAAGGATGCTCTTTATGAAGATGCATTTTTGAATATTGAACAATCATCTGACACGCTCAAAGTCCATTATGATGTGATACCACTTCATAAAAATATGGTGATCAATTATAATATGGCTGGTAAATCAGATGAGGATCGCGACAAGTATTATATTGCCCGCACCACGTCATGGGGCGCGGCTTATTATACCTCATCAAGATTGAAAGGAAATACCTTAAGTGCATTTACCAGAACGCTGGGAACTTATGCGATTTGTAAGGACACAAAAGATCCAACCATCTCTCCAGTCAATTTTAAGGATGGTCAATGGATTAGCAAAAACAAAACTCTAAAACTAAAAATTGACGATAGAGATACAGGCATTAAAGCTTACCGCGCAACGGTAAATGGCAAATTTATTTTGATGGAGTACGATTACAAGACTGACCTATTGACCCACAACTTTGACGATGGCGTTGTAACTGAAACCGATAATGATCTCGTAGTGATCGTGACAGACAATGTTGGAAATAGCAGTAAATTTGAAGCTACCTTCCGTCGCAAGGAATAATCTACCGTATTGAAATATATATCCTTTCTATTTTTTGTCATTGTTTCCATTGCAGCTCATGCACAGCAAGCAACCATTCAAGGTATTATTCTCAACGAGCAACAGCAGCCTATTGCAAATGTCAATGTGAGTATTCAAGGCAGCACCGTTGGAACCATTAGTAATATCAATGGATATTACGAACTTAAGGTCGATCCTAACACAAGTTTAGATTTACGCTTTTCTAGTGTTTCCTATAGTTCGGTTATTGTAAATGATTTGATTCTTAAGGCTGGCGAAATCCTAGAATTAAATCCTGTGATGAAAGTTGACGTCCAGCAGATAGCAACCGTGATCGTCAGCGCTACTACTGACCGTCAATTTAGCGGTATTACTACTATCGATCCACAAATCATTAGGAGAATTCCAGGTGCACAACCTGGCGTTGAAAACATCCTTTTATCATTACCAGGAGTTAATAATAACAACGAGTTAAGTACACAATATGCCGTGCGCGGTGGTAATTATGACGAGAACCTCATCTACATTAATGAGATTGAGGTATATAGACCTTTCTTAATACGCAGCGGTCAGCAGGAAGGCTTGAGTGTGGTTAATACAGATTTGGTGCGCAGCGTAGATTTTTCTGCAGGTGGTTTTCAGGCCAAGTATGGTGATAAACTCAGCTCGGTTTTGGATCTGGAATACCGCAGACCTACTGATTTTTCGGCTGGTATAGATGCAAGTTTGTTGGGTGCAAATGCGTTTGTTGAGGGTACCGCTTTCGCGAAAGCGTTAACAGCAACAGCAGGAATACGTTATAGAGACAACAGTCTTTTCATCAACTCTAGGGAAACGGTGTCCAATGCCGTCCCGAGATTTTTTGATGCTCAGACCTACATCACTTATCGAGTAAATCCAAAGTTTGAGTTAGGCTTTTTGGGAAACATTGCGGTGAACAGCTATGATTTTGAGCCGCGAGATAGACAAACCAATTTTGGAACCATTCAAGAACCTATTGCAGTAGTCATTGATTATCAGGGCCAAGAAGAGGATCAGTATGAAACTTATTTTGGTGCGTTGAAGGCAAGTTATGATGTCAATGATCAGCTCAATTTACGTTTGATTTCAAGTGTATATCACACTCAAGAGCAAGAGCACTTTGACATTCTTGCCCAATATGGATTAGGTAGTCCCAATACAGATATAGGAAGCAGGGATTTTGGCCAGGTTGATTTTGTTACCGGTATAGGTTCAGAATTGGAGCACGGCCGTAACGATCTAGATGCACTCATCGCAACCCTAGAACATCGCGGGACTTTTGTATTCAAGAAAGAAGGAAATTCTAATGATCAGCTGGATTGGGGAATTAAGGCCAATATTGAAGATATAAGAGATCGAGTTAGAGAATATACCGTCGTAGACAGCGCTGGCTTTAATGTTAGACCACCTGGCGGCAACCTTAGAAATGATGAACCCTACACGCCATTTACGGCGCCATTGGTTCCATTCACTTCTATAAATGCAGATAACGAAGTTCAAATTTCGCGAGTTCAAGGTTTTGCACAATACAGCAGTCGTGGTTACTTGGGAAATAGTGAGATCTTTTGGAATCTAGGTGCGCGTTTTCATAACTGGACTGTGAGCGGTGATGCTTTTGAAGATTCTAATCAGACCGTTTTCTCACCGCGTGGTCAGTTTGCTATTAAACCGTACTGGCAAAATACTGACATGCTTTTCAGGATTTCCACTGGAGTGTATCATCAACCACCTTTTTATAGGGAATTGCGTGATGAAAATGGATCTGTGGTCCCTGATGTCAAAGCCCAACAATCCGTTCATTTTGTGGTTGGAAATGACTGGAGTTTTAATTGGAACGATAGACCTTTCAAATTGACTAGCGAAGCTTATTACAAAAACTTAAGTGATGTCAATACCTATACATTAGAAAATGTCAGAATTAGATATCGAGCAAATAACGAGGCAAAAGCATACGCCTACGGACTAGACTTGAGACTTAATGGAGAGTTCATCAAAGGGACCGAAAGCTGGATCAGTGCTGGTTATCTTAAAACCGAAGAAAACCTAAACGACCGCGGATTCATCTCCAGACCTACAGACCAACGCTTAAAATTTGCAATGTTGTTTCAAGATTACGTTCCCAACTTACCTCAGTTGCGCATGTACTTGAATTTGGTATACAATACTGGATTACCTGGTGGCTCCCCTAATTATGCAGATCCTTACGATTTTCAATTTAGATTGAGAGATTATAGACGTGCAGATTTAGGAATCAATTACGTTTTCAAAGACGAGAAAAACGACAGCAGAACCTTTGCCAACTTTGATGAGTTCTATATAGGTGCAGAGATCTATAACATCTTTGATAATCAGAATAGCATCACAAACATTTGGGTAAGAGACATTGCTAGTAGCAGACAAATTGCCATCCCGAATTTCTTAACTCCAAGAGTTTTGAATTTTAGGGTTGTAGCAAGGTTTTAATTCTTGATGCTCTCCAGATATTCCTTCAATACATCTACCACATAATCCAATTCCTCTTTGGTGTTATAAATTGAGAAGCTGAATCTTAGACTCGGCTTATTGAGATCCTCGTCATTAAGAATTTGAGATAAGACGTGAGAACCTTTTTGACTACCGCTCTGGCAAGCGCTACCTTTTGAACAAGCAATACCTTTAAGATCCATAGTAAAGAGTAACATAGCGGCTTTTTCTGCTGGACACGGCAAACACACATTTAATAAAGTGTAGGTTGAGTTATCACTATCGCCACATTTACCGTTGAACTTGACGCCGTCGACTTTCGCCTCGAGCGAACTTTTAAAATATTCTTTGAGTTCCTTAATGTAAGCACGATCCTTTTCTAGATGCTCATACGCCATTTGCATGGCTAGATCCATGCCTACGATATTATGAACACTTTCAGTTCCAGCTCTTATACCACGTTCTTGAGAACCACCTAGAATCAATGGTTTGAGTCCGGTTCCCTTTCTTATAAATGCAAATCCAACTCCTTTGGGACCATGAAATTTGTGTGCACTTACTGCTGTAAAATCAACTGGTGTAGCGGTCAAGTCCATTTCGTAATGCCCAATGGATTGAACACAATCACTATGAAACAAAGCATTATTCTCACGGCATAACTTACCTACTCTATCAATATCTAGCCTATTGCCTATCTCGTTATTGATGTGCATTAAGGATACGAGTGTTTTTTTATCTGATTCTTTGAGCAACTTTTCAAGATGAAAATAGTCAGGCGTACCGCATTCTTTTAGGTTTACATGTACTACCTCAGTGCCGTACTTTTCCTTGCAATAATCTACAATATAAACCACCGCATGGTGTTCTATTCCTGTGGTGATGATGCGCTGGATACCTAGATCTCGAACACAACTATGAATGGCCAGATTATCAGCTTCAGTACCGCCAGAGGTGAAAATAATTTCGGCTGCAGTAACGTTTAATTGTTTTGCAATGTTCTTACGAGCTGTTTCAATCAACGATTTTGCACTACGTCCATAGCTATGAGTTGAACTGGGATTGCCATGCACCGTTGAGAGTACCTCAACCATACGAGACACCACTTCTGGTCGCAATTGCGTCGTGGCTGCATTATCTAGATATACTTGCTTCATCTGGCAAAAATAAAATTTTAGGAAACAATAAACCGCATGATCATATTATAATGATATGCTACCTTTGAAATATGAAGAAAATATTTGGCCTCTTTTTTTGTATAACGCTCTTTGCTTGTGATGACGGTGACATTATTGTGGAAGATCTTTCTTTTCAAGATATTGATGTTGAAGCATGTTTACCTGATGATACCTCTGAATCAGGAACTTATTTATTCTACAAGTCTGATGATTCAACCTTTGAAAGCTTAAGCATTGAATTAACATCTACCACAAATTTCTTTGATACAGATGGATCCAACCCAAGTTTTACTATAGGTTCCAACAACAGTGTAGAATATAGAAAATATGATGGAGCGACAGGAGATGATTATTTCTGCAGTCTGCTGCCACCAACTAGTCCTAATGTCATCGATGCGCTAATTTCTAGTTCAGGGCAAGTAAACTTAACTGTATCGAATCAAGTACTAACCTCTACTGCCGCACTCAATAATGAAGAGGAAGAAGGTCTTGACAGTGATGACGATGGCATTCCTAATTATCTTGAACCGTCTGGTCAAGACACTGATGGCGATGGCCTACCAGACAAAATAGATGCAGATGATGATGGTGATAACGTTCCAACAAGTGAGGAAGGTGTTACTATCGATGATGATGGTACAATCTCTCCACTTTCTAGAGATAGTGATGAGGATGGCATTCCTGATTATTTAGATAATGATGATGATAATGATGGGATATTGACGATACAGGAAGATGCTGATAGCGATCTAGATCCTACAAACGACATTGCTAATGAAACTATTAATCCCTTACCAGATTATCGTAACGATTTGGTGTCAAATGCTGTTTCACCTGCCATTGATAATTTTATAGAGCACAGTTATAGACGCATAGCTGTTATTGAGATCTCTATCCCGGTACTTACATTAGTAAGAGGTGAAGAAACGGTTGTGTTTGAGAATTTCGAACAGATTGAAAATTTCGGAACGTACGTACGGCCTGCTTACCAGGTTACTTTGACACCTGTTTTTGCGGAGCCACAGTAGATTCTAATTTTTTGGGTTCTGAAACAGATATACCTCTGTAGCTCCTTTTCCATATTTCTGGAAATCGGCATCATAGTGTTTGAGGTAGTCATAGCGCGCAAATAAATAATCCAGCTCCTGCTTAAGAACTCCAGCGCCTACTCCATGAATAAATACCAGTTTGGGAATATTATTGCGATGTGCCCATTCAATTTTATTGCGTGCCGTGTCGATTTGTAGGTTGATCATATCATAATTATCCATACCGCGCTCACTATCGGTCAAATGATGGATGTGAAGATCCACTTCCATAGCAGGAATGAACGCTGCCTTTTTGCGTGATTGAATGCGTCGTTTCGGCTTTTTAGCAGATGGCTCAGTTTTTTCCACATGACTCACCTTGAATCGCTGATCCAGAATTAATTCATTTTCATGAAAGATCAGGTCGATGTCATCTTCTGTCGTGATTGTTATTTGTTCCGCTTTCGCGAAAGCGACCACACCACTCATATCGTCGTCCAGGACCAGTACTTTATCTCCTTTTGTAAACTTACTACTCATCAAGGTGGTCGTTTTTATGTTTTGCCCAATGTTTACTAGCGCGGTAAGCACCTATCATCAATATAAATAATCCGACGATCTGCAAATAGACGCTAACGCCTGTAACTGTAAGGGAATAAGCAAGTAAGATGACGCCGATTATGATTAAAATACCGTTAAATAGCTGTTTTTTGTTATCGTTCATCGAATATTTATGTATTTTGCCGATAGTTAGTATGCCAAGAATATTTAGATTTCAAAATAGCGAAATTACTATTTTAAAGAGTATATTTTTGTCTTGGTAAAAGTTATACAATATGAAAAACTTTACATTATTTATCGCAACTCTTTTTGTTGCTGGTAGTTCGATAGCTCAGGTTCAGGTTAACAATGATGCATTTATCTATTCCAAAGGGACTGATATTTTTATAACTAAAGGTCTGGTCTTGAGAGATGCACCCAGTGCTCCAGGAGCCAGTGATGGATCTGCATTTTATTTGAGAGAAGGTGCAATACAAACAGGTGTAAATGCAGGTAAGGGAAATGGGAATATAGCCCATCTTATTCAAGGAGACCCTGCCCTAATTGATATATCTGACCCTATAGGAAATAATGGTGGTAATGGAACGCTATCTGTTTTTCAAGAAGGTGTTGCAAATAATTTTACTTATAATTATTGGTCGTCCCCAGTAAGTGAATCTGGAGCCGGATCCAATGCTGGTTTTAAAAATACTCAAATGTATTTTCCTTTACTTATGGAAAATTTTCCATTTGAAACAGATTTTGTGATAGATGCTGAACCTGCATTTATATTTGACACCTCAGTTAGAGATGGACGAACAGATAATCAAGAATATACAAATAATACCACTCAAACAGGGCCTACGATAGTAAATCAACCACTAAGAATTGCTTCTCGATGGTTATATAGTTATAATAGCGTTGGAGATGGTGCTGGGAATGGCGGTACTCAAGGATATTTCGGATGGCAAAGTTTTGCGCCTTCTGCCGCAACTGTGCTTCCTGGGTATGGTTTTACTATGAAAGGGGTCATTTTAGATTCTGGGGTTAATCTTGAAACTTCTTCTCTTGGACAAGGACAGAGATATGACTTTAGAGGAATTCCAAATAATGGAGATATTGAAGTGGGAGTGGCACAAGGTGACTTCTCATTAATTGGTAACCCATACCCTTCGGCATTGGATTTGAAAGACTTTTTATTTGACAATCCAGAAATTACGCCTGAAATCTATTTTTGGGATTCGCAGTCCACAACACATCTTTTGATAGAATATGAAGGTGGCTACGGCGTTTATACTCCAGGTGCAATGGGAATTGAGGGAGATGACGGTGAGTTTGTACCTGCTACCTTTATTAAGTATGATGAAAATGGTGTACCAATTAGTGGATCTGAAGATGATGTCACGGGCGGGCCATCTTTTCCTGTTGGAGCTGGAACGACTAGAAGGTACGCTCCAGTAGGTCAGGGATTCATGATCGTACGAGACAATGATGTTACAGGTAATCCTTTCGCTGTAGGATCCAAAGGAACGGCGACTTTTAGTAATTCACAAAGGGATCTTGTTAAAGAGAATAATAGCAATTCATTTTTTAAGGCTGCGCCAGGATCTGGAAGTGATCAATCAACAAATGCCAATACCACATTTGTTAGGCCAAAAATTATCATTAATACGTTCATAAATAAAAGCTATAACAGGCAAATGATACTCTCCTTTGGTGAAGGAGCTACCTTAGGTTATGATTGGGGTCTTGAAGGAAGTAATAACGCAAATCGGGTAAATACCGACATCTATATGCCACTCGAGAACAATGAATACGTAATTCAATCGGTACCTTTTTCTAAAAATGAAACAGCAGTACCTGTCGCTTTTAAAACAGCCAATAATTCAGCGACCTTTCAAATTCGCGTTGCTACTGCTATAAATTTTGATACTGAAAAAGTTCTTATTCACGACAAACAAACCAACACATACCACGATATTCTAAACGATTCCTATACAATAACTACTGAAAAAGGATTAGTGGATGATCGCTATGAAATTGTCTTTGAAGAAAAGTCTACTTTGAGTAATGGAGATGAAATACTTACTAGCAATGCATTTAATATTTTCCAGAATAATGAGCGTAGCTTATTGACAATCCTTAATCCTGCAAGCAAAGAGGTTTCTAACATTAGCGTTTTTGATCTTGCTGGAAGATTGGTGGCTCAACAATCACCTAAGGAAGCAAATCAAGAATTTACTTTTAATACAACATCATACTCTACTGGAATCTACATAGTGAAGGTTGCTACTAGAAATGATGAAGAGATGGCTCAAAAAGTAATTATTTCTAATTAATGAGTTTATGATTACAATTGTGGACGACAGCTGGATGCTGCCCTGTTTCACTAAACAAATGATAGGAATGGACTGTCCTGGATGTGGTATCCAGCGGTCCATTTCTCTTTTTTTACATGGCGATATCAAAGAATCCTTTTTAATGTACCCAGCATTATTACCCATCATTTTTCTTTTAGGTTTCTTAATTTTTGATATGTTTGTCAATGTAAAATATGGTGAGAAGATCAAATTATGGGCAACCATCATTGCCATAGGAACGATCATCACCAGTTACATCATCAAAATTTCATTTATCTAAAAAACCAACCATCATGCAAAAACTCAATACCACGGCAGTCTATATCCTATCAATTGTAGGATTTTTATGTTGCTGCGTTTACGGACTTGGAACTGTAGCCGCTATTATAGCGTTAGTAATCGCTTCCAAAGAATTGAAAAAATACAACGAGAATCCAGAGGCTTACTCTAATGGTAAGGCCATGAAAACGGCAAAAACCGTTGCTATTATTTCCTTGATTCTTTCTCTAATTGGTCTCGGATTATTAGTAGCCTTCTATTTCAATCAATGTGCTTTTTACCAAGGCTATATAGATGCTTTTGCAGATAATCCTAATGTAACAGAAGAACAACTTGCACCGCTTTACGAAGCCATGGAAGAAGCTGGTTGTATGTAATCGTACAATATCATTATAACCAAAAAAGGGGAAAACTAACGTTTTCCCCTTTTTTATTTTTTAGATCGTAACTCGACCAAAGCTTACTAATTATTCAAACTCCTTAAGAGTTTGAATAATGATTTCAATACATTCATCGAGCTGCTCTTTAGTCATAACGAGCGGTGGCGCAAACCTGATGATATTCCCGTGGGTTGGTTTTGCGAGCAATCCATTGTCACGTAATTTTAAACAGATATTCCAAGCGGTGTCGCTGTCTTCTGAATCGTTGATAACAATGGCGTTTAATAAACCTCTACCTCTAACGAGTTTTACGGTGTCAGTGGTTTCTATATACTCATTGATCTTTTCTCTAAAGTAATTACCTAAAGCCCTGGCGTTTTGAGCAAGTGATTCATCCTTTACCACTTCAAGTGCAGCAATTGCCACCACAGCAGCTACAGGATTACCTCCAAAAGTGCTTCCATGTTGACCAGGTTTGATGACATTCATAATATGATCATCAGCTAAAACGGCGCTTACTGGGAAGGCGCCACCAGAAAGTGCTTTTCCTAAAATCAAAATATCTGGACGTGAATACGTTTCCTGTCGCTCACAAGAACCTTGACAATTACATTTTCCACAAACAGCTAATAGCGCTCCAGTTCTGGCAATTCCAGTTTGAATCTCATCTGCTATAAAAAGTGCATTGTGTTTTTCACATAATTCTTTACAGCGGCGCATATAATCATCTGCTGGTGTATAGACTCCAGCTTCACCTTGGATAGGTTCTATTAAAAAACCTGCTACATTATCCTGTTGCAATGCTTTTTCTAAAGCCTCTACTTCATCGTATGGAATCTTTATAAATCCTGGTGTGTAGGGTCCAAAGTTCTTTCTGGCGTTCTCATCATTGGAAAACGAAATAATCGTGGTGGTACGGCCATGAAAATTATTCTCACAAACAATAATCTGCGCATCCTTTTCTTCAACTCCCTTTTTCTCATAAGCCCATTTACGTGCAATTTTAATCGCAGTTTCTACAGCTTCCGCACCAGTATTCATGGGAAGGACTTTATCAAAATTGAAATAGTCAGTAATGTAGCTATTGAACTTTCCTAGCTTATTATTGTGAAAAGCTCTGGAGGTAAGTGTCAACGTTCTTGCCTGCTCTGACATGGCATCAATAATGGCAGGATGACAGTGGCCTTGATTCACAGCGCTATAAGCACTCAAAAAGTCAAAATACTTCTTCCCTTCTACATCCCAAACATAAACTCCTTCACCACGTTCCAGTACAACTGGTAAAGGGTGATAGTTGTGAGCCCCATGCTTCTCTTCTATTTCTATTAATTCCTTTGATTTTGACGCTGTAATATTCATTGGCTTATTTTAATTTCTAAGCTGCAAATTACAAAAAAGCCCACGGGCAATCCGTTTAGGTGACGTTAATTCGGCTTGATTGTGGCACATTCAAATTATGAGTGAGACACACTTCTAGTCGTGGCATTTGCCTTAATTTTGAACCCATGTCAAAAAGAAGAAGAAGAGCGCAAAAAACTTTTGAAAATGTACCTGTAGTTGATGCAGGCGCTAGAGGAAAAAGCGTTGCCAAAACAGCTGAAGGCGAGGTGATTTTCCTAACTGACGCCATACCTGGCGATGTAGTCGACATCACAACTTTTAAAAAGAGGAAATCTTTTTATGAAGGAAAGGTTACCCATTTTCATGAACGATCTAGCCGTCGCACGCAACCATTATGTAAACATTTTGATACCTGTGGTGGTTGCAAATGGCAGGAAATGGCTTATGAAAGCCAACTCTATTTCAAACAAAAAGAAGTTGTCGAGAACCTGACACGCATAGGTCATCTGGATCTACCAGAGGTGGAACCTATCCTGGCCAGTGAGCAGCAATATTATTACCGCAACAAAATGGAATTCAGCTTCTCAGCAAATCGCTGGTTGACGCTGGAAGAGATTCAGTCAGATGTTCAGTTGGCAGATGATGATAAAAAAGCGCTGGGCTTTCACATTCCGGGTATGTGGGACAAGATCTTGCACCTGGATGAATGCCACTTGCACCCAGCTATTGGTGAGCAGATTAGGTTGAGTGTCCACGCTTTCGCGAAAGCGGAAAACATCTCCTACTACGCTCCACGAGAAAAATCGGGAACCTTGCGCACCTTGATGTTGAGAATGTCCAGTACTGGCGACGTGATGGTCGTGATCCAATTTTTTCAGGAACAGGAAGACCAAAGAATCGCGCTTTTGGAGCATTTGAAAAGCTCATTCCCAGCCATCAAATCATTGCAATACATCATTAATGAGAAGGCAAACGACACCATCTATGATCAGGATGTGATATTATATCATGGTGACGATTTTATAATGGAAGAAATGGAAGGATTGCAGTTCAAGATCAGTGCAAAATCTTTCTACCAGACCAACTCTGCACAAGCCTACGAATTATATAAAGTAACCCGTGAATTTGCTGGATTGGACGGTTCACAGACGGTCTATGACTTGTATACGGGAACAGGAACCATTGCCCAATTTGTTGCTGGAAAAGCTGCCAAGGTAATAGGAATCGAGTCTGTACAGCAAGCCATTGAGGACGCCCAAGCAAATGCAGAATTAAACAATGTGACAAATGCAGAATTCTACGTGGGCGACATGAAAGATGTATTTACATCAGATTTCATCGACACTCACGGCACACCAGATGTGGTCATTACAGATCCACCACGTGATGGTATGCACAAAGATGTTGTGGCCCAATTGCTTAATCTTGAAGCTCCCAGAATTGTATATGTAAGTTGTAATAGTGCAACACAGGCGCGTGATCTTGCGTTATTAAATACTAAATATGATATTGTTAGAGTGCGTCCAGTCGATATGTTCCCTCAAACGCATCATGTTGAAAATGTCGTTTTATTAGAATTGAAGTCATGAGAATGAAGAAAGTAATTTTATTGTTTTTGGCAGTCGCCGTAATGTTTGGTTGCAAGGAAAAAACAATGGAACAAGTTGGTAGTACCACAGGAATTGTCAAAATATCTGGTATCGTTGAGCCTGCAGACTCGCTGGACATTTCCCAAATCCAGGTCTATGCTTATGATTACTTAAAGAGTGATTATGATGAATATAATGCAGATCTTAATGCAGATGGCTCTTTCCAGTTGGAGATGGAACTGAGTGACCCTAGAGAAGTGACCGTATTTGCCTCCAGGCCTTTTAGCGTGCTTGCCGCGCCAGGTGATAGCATTTATGTGGCGATTTCAAAAGCTGCAGACTCTACCCAGTTGATCGAGCCCTATTTTACGGGAGATCGAGCAGCAACTAACAATGAATTGCAGCGTTATCTGCGTGGATTTCCAGTAGATGTGCAGGCGCAGTATAACAATGAGGCTGACCAGGCTGTTGAAGAGTTTACCGCTTTCGCGAAAGCGGAACAACAATCAATCATAGACTACAACAAAACTTTTTTGTCGTCTATCGAGGATCCAATATTGCAAGATTACATCAATGCACGAGAGAAATTTTTCTTCCCAAATTCAAAGATCGACTATGCAATGTATAGAGATTATTATGGACTGGAAACTCCTGCCGCAGATGGTGAATACTTCAATTTTATTGATGAAATTCCAGAAATCGAAAAGTCTGATCTGGTAAACACGACGCTGATACAGCGTTTAGTCTACACCCTGAAACATCATTACCAAAGTAAGGCGAGATTGTTAGTCGATGATGGCGATAGTATTGATAAGAAAGCACTCGAACTGGCAGCTGCAAGATCTGACGGTTCCCTACTTCACGATCTGGTGACTCATGAATTTTACCTTAACCAGTTACAGGATCATAATGTTGAGATATATGAATCAACAAACGAGCAGTTCTTGTCAAAGATTGAAGATGAAGAAATAAAAAATAGCATTACCTCCAGATACGAGGCCGAGAAAAAATTATTGGAAAGTCCAGAGCTACCTGAAGAGGCAGAGTTACTGGAATTTGAATCTGCTAACGCAGCGACATATCTTGACGAGATTGTAGATAATGCGAACGGTAAGGTCGTTTATATTGACAACTGGGCCACCTGGTGCGGGCCTTGCAAGTCAGAATTTAAAGAGGCCTCGCCCAAACTTCATGACAAATTTAACGATGACGTAGAGTTTGTTTACTTGTGTCATAATAGCGAGCGACGTGCCTATCTTCCTTCTATTGCAGAATTTAAAATCAAAGGGAAACATTACTTCCTATCTGATGAGGAATCAAAAATAATTAGCCAGCAGATTGAATTGGAAGGCTTTCCAACCTATACAGTGATCAATAAATCTGGTGAGATCGTTCTATCTGATTATATTCACAGACCTAGTTACCCAGCAACAACAGAATTGCTGACAAAGCTTATCAATGAATAGAAATCAAATCATAGCTATTTTACTGGTAATCGCATGTTGTTTTTCATCTTGCGAGAAAGACGATTTGTGTATTCCAGAAGAGCTGGACATACCACGACTGGTAATTGTTTTTGTTGATGCGAGAAACTCACTGCTGCGTAAACCGGTAGAAAGTCTCCAAGTGATCAATGAAGAGGCAGGTGTTGCTGTAGCACTTGATGGAACTGGAGCTTTGACTCTTACTCAAGTAGATTCCATCGCTATACCTTTAAGAATTGATCAAAATTTTACTGATTTTGAATTTACAAGAACTCTAAATGGAGCTGTAAATGGCGACCCTATTAGGTTTGAATACGTACAAGAAGAAATTTACTTGAACCGTGCCTGTGGTTATGGCGCAACATTTTTGGATCTAACCGCTATCAGACCTGATGAAGATCCAGCAAATCCATGGATTACCAATGTAACCGTTAGAGATCGAGACGTAACCTCAAAAAATGACATTCATGTTGAAATACGCCACTAGCCTATTCTGCTTACTGTCGTTTTACATGATGAACGCACAGCAAACTGAGCCACAATCTAACCAACGACCTGCAGCAAACGATAGTATCGTTTACAAGGCAGATTATGGTTTGCGTGCAGGAGTAGATATCGCTAGTCTCATAAGAACGGCAATCGACGATGAATACACTGGATTCCAGATCATGGCAGATTATCGCCTTACCAAAGACTGGTACATCGCAGGAGAAATAGGAACCGAAATCCTAGATAGAGAAACAAATCAAATTGACTTTGAAACCAATGGTTCCTTTTTAAAAGCAGGTGCCGACTACAATTTTTATGGGAATTGGCTGGATCTGGATAATATGATTTATGTAGGTTTTAGAGCTGGTGCGGCTAGCTATTCTCAAACTTTGAAGAGGTTTGACTTTTATGAAGATATAGGCGCTTTCCCTACTCAAAGCAGATTTCCTAATGAAGAATTTTCTGGCTTGACATCTTTCTGGGCAGAAGTTCAAGCAGGAGTTAAAGTAGAAGTATTAAACAATCTATATCTGTCTATCAATGTTCAATTGAAACGATTAGTTGCAGAGGATCAGCCGGATAATTTTGATAACCTATACGTCCCTGGATTTGGTAGAACTTATGATACCAGTGAGATAGGCGTTGGTTATTCTTATGGCATTTCTTATCGCATTCCGTTTTATAAAAGGTAAGCTTTAAGGTTAGTTTGCAATTCCGTTTGACACTCGCAGTTCTCAGTACTGAATTCTTAGTTTTCAATCGCAGTTCTCAGTTCAAGGTGAAAACCCGAAGCCGTGGTTTTTTTCTTTGCAGATGATTCGTATTGAAATAGATCTTTTTTAAAGGCATTTGATCCTTGATTGATTTCAAATTTTCATTGATCAGTAATTAATGCTAGCCTTAATATTTATAGAGCATCCTATGAATTATGGTTTGATTATAAATCGAATAGTTTGGAGCTTTTAAACGATTCTTGGAACTTGGAACTTGGTTTATTAATCATCAAAGTCTAAGCTTGACACAAACAAAAATGCCTCTCCATAAAATGAAAAGGCATTTCAAATATCATTGAGTACTTCTCTATTCTTCCTCGTCTTTTTCTGAAAGTCCAGCGAGTAAATCATTTTCTTGGAGAATATTATACCACTGTACTACTTTTTTTATGTCACTGGCATAGACACGATCTTCATCGTATTCTGGTAAAACCTCATTAAAATAGTTGCTTAGTTCATCTTTAGAAGCCTTGTGACTTATAGCGGCACCTTTGTTTTCCTTATCGGCAATCTTATTGAAAACTTCCTTTAGAGGAACTTCAGCTTCATAGGTATAGATAGAGATATCCTTCAATACACTCACGTTATGACTCATCCCTATAATGGAAGTCTTATTGTCAATCAAAGACTCAACTACAAAGCCGCTGCGCGCTTTTGTCTTCAATTTATATAATCCTTGCTTTCCAGTAATGGATAAAATGCTGTCTAAACTCATATTCTTTTTCTTTTAAAGCGGTCGCAAATATATAAAACCAAGGTTATCTACGGCCTTTTGCGTCTGGAAAACGCATGCGATAATCCACACTGGTCTTCCCTTTTGAAATATTATTCAGTTTGTTCTTGATCAAACGCTTCTTAAGGCTAGAAATTTTGTCTGTAAACAATATTCCCTCAATATGATCATATTCATGCTGAATGACCCTAGCTATTAGACCGTCATAGGTATCAGTATGCGTATCAAAATTTTCATCTTGATATTCAATGGTAACTTTCTCTGGTCTAAAAACGTCCTCACGCACATTAGGAATACTTAAGCAACCTTCATTGAAGGACCACTCGTCACCGGTTTCTTCAATAATTTGAGCATTGATAAATGCTTTCTTGAAACCAGCTAGTTCTTTTTGTTCGGCTTCAGTGAGGTCAGGATCATCGCTAAACGGCTCTGTGTCCACCATAAACATTCTTATGGGTAAACCAACTTGTGGCGCTGCAAGTCCTACACCGGCAGCATTATACATAGTTTCCCACATATTATCGATAGTTTCTTTCAAATCGGGATATTCTGGAGTAATCTCTTGCGCTTCCTTGCGCAATACTGGATCACCATAAGCAACTATAGGTAAAATCATTGTTGTCTTTTTCAGTTCTTATCTAATTCTGTCCATATAGGATTGAAGGATGATGGTCGCAGCAATCTCATCGACGAGCGCCTTATTACGACGCTGTTTCTTGTTGAGACCACTATCAATCATGGTTTGGAAAGCCATCTTTGAGGTAAAACGCTCATCCATGCGTTCTATCTTGATAGCAGGGTTTTTAATTTGTAACGCTTTCGCGAAAGCGTTAATCACGCCACCCAACTCACTATCTGTATAATCCATTTGCTTGGGCTCACCTATGACAATCGTATCTATATCTTCCTGCAACATATAGTCTTCCAACCATTTGTTAAGCTCCCAAGTGGGTACGGTACACAGACCTGATGCGATGATCTGCAAGGGATCAGTGACGGCTATTCCCGTGCGCTTTTTCCCGTAATCAATCGCCATGATGCGTCCCATATTTTGCAAAAATAGGCATTATAGCGCAGTTCTTGAATGGGGTTTCTAATTCGGTTTAAGGGTTTATCTTTGAATTTTAAAGCACAATTTTTTGGAACAGATAAAAAATATCATCGAGAACGCGTGGGAAGACCGCACGCTTTTAGAAAACAAAGTAACTCAGGACGCGATACGCAATGTAGTTGACCTATTGGATAGTGGCGAGCTGCGAGTAGCCCAACCAAATGACGATGGATGGCAGGTAAATGAATGGGTAAAAAAAGCCGTGGTGCTTTATTTCCCAATTCAAAAAATGGAAACCATAGAATGTGGCCCACTAGAATTTCATGATAAAATACCATTGAAAACAGGCTATAAAGACAAGGGAATTAGAGTGGTACCTCATGCTGTAGCAAGACATGGAGCCTACATTTCCAAAGGTGTTATTTTAATGCCTAGTTACGTCAACATAGGTGCTCATATTGATGAAGGTACAATGGTGGACACTTGGGCAACTGTAGGAAGTTGTGCCCAGATAGGTGCAAACGTTCACCTTAGCGGTGGTGTTGGTATTGGTGGTGTTTTGGAACCATTACAAGCTGCTCCAGTAATTATAGAAGACAATGCTTTTATAGGATCCAGATGTATTGTTGTGGAAGGTGTACGAGTAGAGAAAGAAGCTGTTCTAGGTGCAAACGTTGTACTTACCGCAAGCACAAAGATTATTGATGTAACCGGTGATGAGCCCAAAGAAATGAAAGGTGTCGTTCCTGCAAGATCTGTAGTAATTCCAGGAAGCTATGCTAAAGAATTTCCTGCTGGTACATTCAATGTTCCTTGTGCATTGATTATAGGAACCCGTAAGGAAAGCACCAATAAAAAAACCTCACTCAATGATGCATTGCGCGAGTATAATGTAGCGGTGTAAACCATTCAGTAAATACTATTTCGAATTAAAACTTAATCTTGATTAAGACAGAAAATGCCAAACATGCTTAGACATTTTGCAATGCGTACCTTAAGAAAGATGCGCTGGCTACCACCAAAATTTTACGTAAAATGTCATTATGAGTATTTTTCAAGAAAGAAAATGGATCTTGAAAATCCAGTCGAATTCAATGAAAAATTAGAATGGTACAAGGTTTTTTATCATCCAAAAATTTTAAACCAACTAGCAGACAAATATGCCGTTAGAGCCTACGTTGAGGAAAAAATCGGTTCAGAATATCTCAATGAGCTTTACGGAGTTTATAAAAAAGGTGAGGAAATTCCGTTTGATGAATTGCCTGACAGGTTTGTCATTAAAGCGACACACGCTAGTGGCTTTAATATTATAGTAAGCGATAAATCAAATCTGGATAGAGAAAAAACCATAAAGAAACTCAACAAGTGGCTGGGAATAAATCAGTATTACCGCAAGGGTCAAGAATGGGCCTATAAGGATATTGAACCTAGAATTGTCGTAGAGAAATTTCTTGAAGAAGAAGGAAGGTCATTTTTAGTCGATTACAAGTTTTATTGTTTTAACGGAGAAATCAAGTTCTTCACGGCTCACTTAGATCGATTTACAGGTCACAATCACACCACTTATGATGTAAATTTTAATCTACTACCATTCGGTCATGAAACACTTCATGACAATGAAGCTGAAGCGATTGAAAAGCCAAGTAATCTTGCAGAAATGATAAGGCTAGCTACCAAACTATCTGAAAACCTACCTTTTGTAAGAGTTGATTTTTATTCTATTGATGGGAAAACAATTTTTGGAGAACTTACTCTATACCCAGCAGACGCGAGACTTAAATGGCTTCCAGAAAAATATAATAAGATCGTAGGTGATTATTTTGTCTTACCAGAGCTCAATAATAAAAAGGAGCCTATTACTAAATTCCCGTAGTAAAACTTGAATATACTCACTTCAATATAAAATTGATTATTCCATATCTATGACTGATACAGATACCATTATAGATGCTGTCATTTTATGGGTAGATGGTAATGATGAGAAGCACCGACAAAAAATGCTTCCCTATCTAGAGGTGACTTCTAAAATAAATGAAGAAGGTTTTAGAACTAGGTTCGATCAAGTCAATGAAATTGATTTTACGGTCAATTCCATATTGAAGTTTGCACCATTCATTAGAAACATTTTCATAGTAACCGATGATCAAATCCCGAACTTCTATAAAAACAAAACTTCCCGAAACAATTACGATAAGGTGGTGATCGTAGACCACAAGGAAATTTTTCAAGGATACGAAGAGTTCCTTCCTACTTTCAACAATAGATCTATAGAGAGCTGCATACACAGGATACCAAATCTTGCGGAGCATTTCATCTATATGAATGATGATTTCTTTATCATCAATGAAACGAAACCTACAGATTTTTTCAGAAACGGACTTCCAGTCTTACGCGGAAAATGGTTGAATTTTGATGAAAATATTTTCTATAAGAAGTTCTCCAAACAAAGGTTTGGTCATAAGTACGCTCAACAAAGTTCTGCAAAACGAGCCGGAATGTCTAAGTATTATAACTTTAGACACACGCCGCATCCTTTGAGAAAATCTACGTTGGCAAATTACTTTTCAGAAAACAAGAATGAGTTTTTAGAAAATATCAAGCATAGGTTTAGAAAGAAAACTCAGTTTTTACCACAAGGCCTATCCAATCATCTTGAAATTAAAAACGAAACCTGTTATCTGGAAAGTGACCTAAGGTTGGTCTATTTCAGATCTTATAAAAAACCGTTGTGGTGGTATAAATACAAATTGGAAAATAAAACTGCAGAGAAGCTATTTATGGGTTTACAAAGTCTAGATCAGTGTCCTGAAAAAACCTTAGATTTCTTTATTAATTGGCTAAGAAAAAGAACAAGCTAAAGCCTGATTTAATTCGAGTCGTCCACTGATTCCTTTCTTTTTTTCAAAAGATAAAATCATAAATAAGTTACTGATTGCTACACTCTAACTACTGCTTGTTGAAGATTCTTCAACTGAATTTTTCACCACACCGTAATCTGTAAAGTCTGATTTTGTGGTCTTTGTATTCTTACGTATCGCCTTATTTTTTTCAATAGATTCGGTGTTCTTGTAGCCGCGTTCATGATCTAGATGCAGACAAATCGCACTGTATCTTATTTGAATAGATTTTATACCGTGATTAAAGAGGCGTTCTCCTAACTCACGATCCTGACCACCATATTGCATGCGCTCATCAAAGCCGTTTACAGCAAGAAGGTCGGTTTTCCATCCACTAGAATTATGACCATTCCAGCTAGCATTTGTCGGTGTAAGTTTTTCCATGATATTCGCCTGAACAAAACCTGCGGTGAGTTTTTGTGACTTATAGCTTTCTGGTAATCCATTTCTTTTGAGCCAGGCTAAATCAAAACATTTTTGAGTTAGAATATCATCTTTGGAGATCTTCTTTGATAGTTCTAGTGGAAGCTTATAATATCCACCAGAAAGAAAATATTCTGGTTTGCGCCTTTCATAATGCACTTGAAGAAAATCTTCACGAGCAAGGCAGTCGCCATCACTCATTACGATGTATTCTGCATTACAAGCAAGTAGTGCTTTGTTGAGAATAGCACTTTTCTGAAAACCATTATCCTCATGCCATACATGAATCACATTTCTATCGGTCTCAGAGGTATAGTTTTTTAAAAAATTAGCAGTCTCCTCATTAGAACCATCATCGGCTATAACCAGCTCAAAATTTCTAAAAATTTGCTGCTCATAACTCCACAGCGTTTTCTTTAGCCATTCCAGGGAGTTATAAGTACTAATAATTACAGATATGATAGGGTCTTCAACCATTGGCTAACAAATTTCGGGAAAAATACGCAATACATGTAGGAGAAGTCAGTAACAAGTTTATTTTTGTTCGCAAAGAGAATTTCTTTTCATGCTCAAATACAAGATATCAGCCATAGTTCCCTGTTTTAACGAGGCTCACAATATAGTCGAGGTACTTAAAACGGTTGAATTTTGTGACGAGGTAATTTTAGTAGATAGCAACAGTACAGACAATACGGTTGAATTAGCCCAACCATATATTGATAAGCTATTGGTAAGAGAATACATCCATAGTGCAAGTCAAAAAAATTGGGCTATTCCTCAAGCTAAAAATGAATGGATTTTACTAGTAGATTCAGATGAACGAGTAACTCCTGCCTTAAAGGAGGAAATCATAACGCTTTTTGAAAACATTGATAACCAGCCTCATGTAGGATACTGGATAGGTCGACTCAATTTTTTCATGGGTAAACAGGTGCGTTATAGCGGTTGGAGAAATGATAAGGTCATCAGATTCTTTAAAAAATCAAAGTGTCGCTACGCAGACAAACATGTACATTCAGAAATCGTTGCAGATGGTACGGTTGGTTTTTTAAAAAATAAGCTGACCCACTATAAATATGTTGGTATGGATGCACATATAAAAAAGCTCCAACGATACGCTTCCCATCAAGCAAAGGACTACGATGAAAAAACCGGTAAGATTACTGGTTTCCACATTATCATCAAGCCTTTATGGTCTTTTACAAAGCACTACTTTATCCAATTAGGTTTTCTTGATGGTTTTGTAGGGTTAACAATCGCCTATTTACGCGGCTATATGGTTTTTATGCGCTACGTAAAATTATGGTTATTACGACGCGGTATTGATTAGTTTTCGCAGCTCTGGAAACTCTGACAATATATTTTCCATTTGCTGTCTATTGAAATCCCTATCAACATTTACTTTTTTAAGAGAAATCTTCTGAGTTCCTGAAATAGGCGTCGGTTCTGGAAGGTCGTATCCAGAAATCACACTGTTATTCCCATTCAAGAGAGCCATAACCTTGAACCATGGATCATCGTTTTTGGGTGTGATTCTCATGAAGGTATCAACATCGTTCACTTGTTTACTCAAAACTCCAGCTGGGTAAGCCACCGTAAAGGCTCCTATAGGCATGAACCAATTTTTATCTGCAGTTTCCTTATTGGCGTAGTTCCATTTCGAATAGGGCAACACTTTTCCTGCGCTATCAAAAGATATATTACGACCTCGATGCGATGTTACCTTATTTGGATTTTTTACCGCTGCTTCATATAGTTTGCGCAAGGTAGTTGGATGGTATATGATATCGTCATCTACCGTTATGATCATATCATCTGGAAATGCAAGGACGCTATGAATCAACTTTCTGTGCGAGAATGTATATTTTGAATACCTTATTTCTAGAAAGCCTTGAGTTAAGTCAGTCAATGATTTAGGTAAATCATTTTTTAAGTCTTCATGAAGCCAGAGAACGATTTTCTTTGGTTTGCAATCTTGCAACATGACGCTTTTCAAGGTAATATGAATTGTTTCCAATCGTGATGGTATGGACGTCAAGGAAACGATAGCGTCAATTTCTGGTACATCTCTATCAATAAGTTTTGAAATGTGGGTCCTCTTCAACCGGTAACTTTGGTAAAGGGACGATGGCCATTCTTTGAGCTTCATATTAGATGAATTTTTTAAATTTCTTTTTCAAACGCTTCTTGTTCTGAAAATACTGTCTGAATTTTTTGGCATGATGCCACATGGTTTCAATCGTATCGTCCTTTTCCAGACCAGCTAATTTTGCATAAGTAGCGCCCATAATATCGTACATCCATTTTTGAGGTGACAGTCTTTCAAAATTTTTAAGCCTATCAGTTACAGGGATTTCATAAAATTTCATTCGGTTCAAATCTACCAGTTCAAATTCATAGCTACCTTCTTTGATTGATATCAAGGTGTTTCCTGGTGAATTATCTAAAAAGTAGATTTGTGACTCATGCATTTTAAAGACAAACTGGGTAAAGGCTTCAAGTATTCCCTGTTTATTCTCAATAGAACTATCATGAATTAATTCCCGGAAGGTAAAATCATGATCGGTATACTCACTTACATAGTAACTTTCATAAAATCCCAGCGCACTCCTATATTCTAAAAAAGCTACAGGATCTGGAGTGCCAATACCGTGTTCTTTTAAATAATTAGCATTTAGATAGGATCGCTCTGCTTTGGATTTTCTAAAAAAACGGTAAGCGATGCGATTAACTATATTGGGAACTTTGAAGGACTTAACAACCAATCGCTTACCTTCAAATTCAATAATTTTAATTTCATTGCGGTCGTCGCCTAACTTGTGATCAGATTCGTGAAATAATTCAAGGATTGTTTGAAACTGCTTTCGCGAAAGCGTACTACTCACAAATATCTCACTGCGCATGGTCCCTTCAGGTTTAAATTGCAAAGTAACAATTTTAGATCATTACTAATTCAAAGAGTTTTAAACTAGTCTGCTTATTGTACAATAGCAGTCCAATATTTATTACGATGCCTACAGAATCCGTAATTTTGCAGCAATGAGCAAAAGCGATAGACATAGCAAAAGAAGAGATCAAGTTCGAGGTCGTGAAAACAAAAAGACTAAAGGACCAGAAATAGAAGTTCCCAAAGCCATCGTGCAGGAAGCGGTCAATCAACTCAAAAGAGGTAACACGATCCTCTATCCTACAGACACGATCTATGGAATAGGATGCGACGCTACTAATTATGAAGCTGTGGAAAAGATCTATGAAATTAAGGAGCGTGATCCATCTAAATCGCTGCTTATATTAGTGGACAGTTTCCCTATGCTGGATCAATATATTGAAGAGGTTCCTGATATGGCGTGGGAAGTTCTCAAGGTAAATAAAGATCCTTTGACCATAATCTATGACCGGCCTAAAAGTGTCGCAGAAAACCTCATCGCAAGCGATAATTCCCTAGCGATAAGAGTAACTAACGATCCACTGTGTCGTGCGATCATTAGAGGACTGCGTAAGCCCATTGTTTCCACAAGTGCTAATATAAGTGGTCAACCTGCTCCAGTTCATTTTGAAGATATTTCTGAAGATTTAAAGCAACGTGTAGATCACATTGTTGACTTGCCATTGCCTGCCAAAAACATCAAACCTAGCGCCATCATGAAAATCTCCAACAACGGCGTGATCAAGGTCATTAGAAAGTAAGAATATGCCCGAGCATAATTTTAAGGAAGCCATACAATCCAGTGTATTTGAAACTTTAAGTCAGGCCGCTCAAGAATTGGGCGTTGATGCCTATGTGATAGGTGGTTTTGTACGCGACTATATTTTACAAAGAGGCAATAAGCAAGATATTGATGTTGTTGCGATTGGTAGTGGTATTGAATTGGCTAAAAAGACAAAAGAACTCTTACCTCAAAGTACTAAAATCAGTGTCTTCAAGAATTATGGAACTGCAATGATCAAGACTAATGATCTTGAACTTGAGTTTGTTGGCGCCAGAAAGGAAAGTTATGATCGTGGTAGCCGTAACCCAGTCGTTGAGGATGGTACTCTAGAAGATGATCAAAACCGTCGTGATTTCACGATTAATGCCATGGCCTTTTCTTTGCAACCTGATAACTACGGTGATTTGCTAGATCCTTTCAACGGTCTGGAAGATTTGAAAAAGAAAGTAATAAAAACGCCTCTTGATCCAGATATCACCTACAGTGATGATCCATTACGCATGTTACGAGCGATAAGGTTTGCGAGCCAACTGGATTTTACCATCGAGCCAGAATCATTCAAGAGCATAAAGAAAAATGCCTACAGAATCGGCATCATTTCCAATGAACGTATCGTTACCGAGCTTAATAAAATCATGATGTGTATTGAACCATCACATGGTTTTCTATTGTTGGAAAAATCAGGTCTTTTAGAGTTGATTTTACCAGAACTCACGGCATTAAAAGGAATTGAAGAAGTTGAAGGTCAAACACACAAGGACAATTTCTATCACACGTTGGAAGTAGTGGACAACATTTCCCGAAATACAGATGACCTCTGGTTGAGATGGGCAGCCATGCTTCATGATATAGGAAAGGCACCAACAAAGCGTTTTAGCAAAAAAGTAGGCTGGACGTTTCATGGCCATGAATTCAAGGGATCAAAAATGGTCTATCATCTTTTCAAGCGATTGCGTATGCCGCTCAATGATAAGATGAAATTTGTACAGCAAATGGTGCGCATGTCTTCGCGACCTATTGCCGTTATTGACGAGGCCGCAACTGACAGCGCCGTGCGCCGTTTGGTACATGATGCAGGCGACCATATTGAGGATCTAATGACTCTGTGCGAGGCAGATATCACAACTAAAAATCCTAAGCGTTTTAAGAAATACCACAATAACTTCCAGAAGGTACGTGACAAAATCGTTGAGGTAGAAGAACGTGACCACGTTCGCAATTTTCAACCACCAGTCACTGGTGAGGAAATTATGGAGACGTTTCAATTGAAACCCTGTCGGGAAATAGGGTTGATTAAATCAGCTATAAAGGAAGCTATTCTTGATGGTGATATTCCCAATGAACATGATGCAGCCTTTCAATTGATGATTGAAAAGGGTCAAAAATTGGGATTAAAACCTAATATCGTTCAGTAATTTTATCTAAATTAGATAGATGAAGTTGTTTCAGCAGTTAAGATTTTCATTTGTACTAGGCCTGATGGTCAGCGGTTTTGCGGTTGCTCAATCCAATCAATCAGCAACTCAACCGTCCATGAAATCTAATGCGGCGTATCAACCGCAACCTATTAGAACTCCTTTACTCAAGAATCAAAATCCTGCCAATTTTAAATTGATAGCTAAAGGTCTTCAGCTTTCACAAAACATTTCTTTGAACGGCACTCAACCTATGGTTTTGCTAGCTGACGTTGACGATAGACTCTCGAGATTATATGAAAACGTGGTCATCAACTATACAGAGCTTGATGAGTACGCTCTTAAATTCAAACTCCAAAACCCAGCACTTTACGAGGCTGGAAGGAATACGATTTTTTCGCAGGTAGAAAATCCGTTTTCCGCAAATAGTCAATTCTAGATAGGTGACTTTGAATTGTTACGCTTTCGCGAAAGCGAACCCATCATCAATCCCTTTTTAATCCTCTTTCTTTAACCTATAAAATTAGCTTTTTAGTAAATAGTTAATGTCTTTCCATAGGCCAAAACATATCTTTAGCCATTAAAATTAGGTTATGGAAAAACAAGCCATTATTGAACGGTTTGTAAGTTATATTACTATCGATACAGAGTCTGATCCAGCTAGCGAGACCACGCCCAGTACAGAAAAGCAATGGGATCTAGCTCGTAAATTACACCAAGAATTACTGGACATGGGAATGCAGGATGTCACGATTGATGATAATTCCTATGTGATGGCGACGCTTCCCAGCAATGTTGATCATCAAGTACCTACCATAGGTTTTATTTCGCACTTTGACAGCACTCCAGATTTTACGGGTAAAAATATAAAGCCACAAATCATTGAAAAATATGATGGTGGCGATATTCCACTAAAAGGTAGTGATCTTGTGTTGTCTCCAGATTATTTTGAAGACCTGAAACAATATAAGGGACAGACCTTAATAACAACAGACGGTACTACCCTACTTGCTGCAGATGATAAAGCTGGAATTACAGAGATCATGACTGCGATGAAATATTTGCTGGATCATCCTGAAATCAAGCACGGAACGATCAAAGTAGGGTTCACTCCTGATGAAGAAATAGGTCGTGGAGCGCATAAGTTTGATGTAGATAAATTTGGTGCAGATTGGGCCTATACCATGGATGGTAGCCAGATAGGTGAGTTGGAATATGAGAATTTCAACGCAGCTGGAGCTGTGGTAACCTTTCACGGAAAAATAGTTCATCCAGGATATGCTAAAGGCAAGATGATTAATTCCATGTACATCGCTACAGAGTTCATTGATTCCTTACCTAGAATGGAAACTCCAGAACATACAGAAGATTATCAAGGCTTTTTCCACTTGCATAACATGAAAGGTGCCGTAGAAAAAACCGAATTGCAATATATCATTCGCGATCATGACAAAGCTCATTTTGAAGCGCGTAAAAATGTGATGCACAAATTAGTTGATGACATGAACGCCCAGTATGAACGTGAGGCTGTGAGCATAGAAATCAAGGATCAATACTTCAATATGCGTGAGAAGGTCGAGCCCGTTATGCATATCGTTGATGTTGCAGAACAAGCGATGAAGGACCTAGATATTGAACCCATTATCAAACCTATACGTGGCGGCACGGATGGATCGCAGCTAAGTTACATGGGATTACCTTGTCCCAACATATTTGCTGGTGGCCATAACTTTCACGGCCCTTATGAATACGTTCCTGTTGAAAGTATGATCGCTGCAAGTAAAGTGATTGTACGTATTGCAGAGCTTGTTGCAAAGAAGAAAAAATAAAGAAATCACAATTTGGAATATAAAGACGCTTCTCTGGAGCGTCTTTTTTATTTTGGTAGAGTTCGCTTTCGCGAAAGCGTGAATCTTTAACCAACTTCGAAATAAATTCATGAGTAATACGATTCTATATAATTGCAAGCTGGAAAACCGCAAAACGGCAGTTGATATTCATATCAATGATCAGAAGATTTCTAAAATCGCAGATCATGTCAGCACTCCTAAAGGTCAGACAAACTACAACGGAAAATTAATCACCGTTGGACTTGCAGAAAGTCACTTGCATCTAGATAAAGCTTGCATTCTCGAGAGATCTGACATTGAGGAAGGAACCCTAGATGAAGCTGTGGAAGAAACGGGAAAAGCAAAAGATAAATTTACGGAAGCTGATGTTTACCAAAGAGCCCTTAAGGTCATTCAAATGATTATCCCTAACGGCACCACTAGCGTTAGAACCTATGTAGAAACCGATTCAAAAACTGAGTTGCATAGTTTGAAAGCGATACAGAAACTAAAGAATGATGTCGCCCATCAAGTAGACCTAGACATTGTGGCATTTGCGCAAAACGGCCTGACAACCGCACCCAAAACTATTGAATTATTGAAAAAAGCCTTTGATTCTGGTGTTCAAACAATTGGTGGCTGTCCTTATAAGGATGAAAATCCCGAAGCACACATCGATCTCGTTTTTGAACTTGCTCTAGAATACGATTTACATGTAGATTTTCATATGGATTTTGATCTGGAAGACAGCGATAGTTCCATTCCATATTTATGTAGTGTCATTGACAAAACACAATTTAAAAATCGAGTTTCCATAGGACATGTGACAAAGCTCATGGCTTTTAAAACTGAAAAACGCAAGAGATTGGAAAAGCTGCTGGCAGATCATAACGTATCGGTTTGTGTTTTGCCTGCGACTGATCTTTTTCTTAACGGTCGTGATAGCGACAAAATGATTCCGCGTGGGGTTTTGAGAGCTACCGAGTTTGAGGATCTGGATCTAAATGCTGCTATTAGCAGCAATAATATATTGAATGCTTTTACACCATATGGTGATGGGAATTTGCTGCGTATGGCTAACTTATATGCAAACGTAAGCCAACTTTCTACAGATGCTGAGATGGATCAATGCTTTGAAATGATCACCACAAATGCTTACAAGATCTTAGGGAGTTCCAGAAAAATCGAAGTTGGTCAACCTGCAGATCTTGTCTTGTGGAATACAGATTCTATTGCGAGTGCGGTGCGCACGATTCCGCAAGCGCTGGCAGGATGGAAAGCTGGAAAACAAACTTTTGAAAATTCTGCACCTACGATCTTTTGAGATAAGATTCAGAGAAATGAAAAACGAGCCTTTCGGCTCGTTTTCTATTATAATGGATAAAAAATTATTCTGTAGTATACTTGGAATCACCTTCACGATCCTCTTTGTCTAGAGCTTGTTCTGTAGTTACTTTATCAGCCTTTTTATCTGTGTAATCTTCTTGCTCTTTTTTCTTTGAGTTCTGACCTTGCCTTTTTTCATCGTCCTTAATGATGTCTGCATTCTTACGGTCTGCACGAGACTGAGCCTCTTTGAGATCGTGTGCATCTTTCACTTCTACCATTGTTGGGAACGGTAAATCGATACCAGCATCATCCATGGCGTGCTGTGTTTTGGCAATTACCTCACTAAATGTTTTTACCACGTTACCGCGTTTTGAATCTGTCCACCATCTCATTCTAATGGTAAGCCAGCTATCTGCCTGGTCCCAGTTCAAAATATCAATGGGTTTATCCTGAGCTATCCCGTCAATACTTTGCAAGGTCTCTCTCAAAATCTTCACCGCTTCATCATAGGGTTGATCATATCCTAATCCCAGATCATATTGAGATCTGATATAATCGTGAGCTGTGATTACTTTCACGGCATTCGTATAAATAGTATTGTTGGGAACCACGATATCAATACCGTCATATGTGGTGATAACGGTTGCTCTAGTCTCAATACGATCCACGCGACCCTTCATACCGTTAACCTCGATCTCATCTCCTATTCTAAAAGGCTGTCTAGTAAGAATTAGAATTCCCGCTAGCCAGTTCTGTAGAATATCTTGAAAGGCAAAACCTATAGCCACACTACTAACTCCCAAACCACCAATCAAATCACCGAAGCTTAGACTAGGAGCGATAATGGTGACACAAACAGCAAAACTGAATATAATCAGAATCCACTTTGTAAAGCTTCCTAATACTTCTCCAAAATTGGATCTATTGCGCTTTTTAAGTTGTTCACGTACCGTTTTACCTATCCATCGAGCTATGTAAAACATAGCAATGAATAAGCCTATGGCGATAAGAACGTTGGGAAGAATCTTCACGAAGCCATCCAGCCAGGTATCGATCTTCTCTATAAAACTGGTAGGGTTTACATCTATCTCGCCCTTAACGTCTGGCTTAGGTTCCAGAACGCCTTGTAGTAATGTTATCATCTATGGGTAATTTCTAACAAAGTAAAACATTTTGAAATGAGAACTAAATATGCGCTTAACAATTAATCATATTTTATCAGGTAAGTGTTTTAGCAGGACCTCTACCGTAAGATTTAGACCCACATCTAGCTTTCAATATTATTTATTACTCAAAGGCAATTTTCACATACAGGAAAACAACCTAAGATTCGAGCCTAGTTCAACGGTAAAGACATAAGTCCAATTCCACTTTGTGGCATTCAACAACCATCTTACCATTTTGTTTAAACATGAAGTAAGCTAGGGTCTGTTATTATCATTTGTATTAATGCAAACCTTATTAAAAACAAAAATGTTGAGGAAAGTTCGCTTTCGCGAAAGCGATATCCCCAACATTCTTATCTTATAAAAACATATCGTGCAGGCTAACTAACGCTGCTACAACAGTTTATTTACCAACCACATGGAATTCACTGAACTCCTTGTTGACTAGCATGGTTTGAGTTTTGGCATCATATTGAAGGTCTTCCAATGATATGCGCACATTGTCCACCTCTACGTAATCGATCTCAAATGGTAGGCCTATGAAATTAAAACGCAGTGTTTCATATTCTGTAATATACTTACCATCCTTGAACTGCGATATGGTCATCTGATTTTTAGTTCCCTTAAATCTAAGGTTACGTAAACTGAAACGTCCTTTCTTGTAGTCATAACCGTCTGACGCATCTTCATAAACTACAGATTTATCTGATCCCAAGGTATAATAAACATCAAGAGTCAAGAATTCAATCTTGCTCTCACCTACATATTGCATCACAGGATAACGCGGTATAATGGATCCAGCCTTGACAAACAACGGAATCTGGTCAATGTCTGCATCTACCCATTCTTCCTTGCCACCAGTTATAGTCTCGCGAGTCCAGAAGTTGTACCATTCACCTTTAGGCACATACATGCGACGGCCTTTAGAGTTAGGTTCCAACACTGGACAAACCAGCATTTTGTCACCAAAAATAAATTCGTCATTTCTATAATGTGTCTGTGGATCTTCCTGATCGTAAAGTACCAATGACTTGAGCATAGGTGTACCTTCTTCTGCATACTGCCAGAACGTGGTGTATAGATAAGGCAACAGTTTGTATCTAAGCTCAATAAACTTACGTGTGATATCAGTAATGTTATCATCAAACGTCCATGGTTCTTGGTCTCCATGATCACCACTAGAGTGTACGCGACAGAATGGGTGGAATATCCCAAGAGCTATCCAGCGAGCAAACAACTCTCCAGTAGGCTGCTCTGCAAAACCACCAATGTCAGATCCCGCAAAAGACATTCCTGATAACGCCATGCGCTGTGCCTGTATATTTGCTATGCTCAAGTGCTCCCAAGTAGCCACATTATCACCAAACCAACTTGACGTGTAGCGCTGTGTTCCAGAATAAGCAGACCTAGTGATTACAAAAGGTCTCTTAGGATAAATGAATTTCTTCACACCTTCATAAGTAGCCTTTGCCATTTGAGCACCATAAATATTGTGTGCCTTTCTATGAGAACAAGGATGACCATCAAAATCATGACGTACATCGTCTGGGAAGGTTTTATTGGGAACCTCCATTACTGCAGGTTCATTCATATCATTCCATACACCGGCAAGACCATTGTCTGCAATGAGTCCTTTAAACAATCCAGCCCACCATTCTCTTACTTCTGGATTAGTGTAGTCTGGGAAATAACATTCACCAGGCCAGACTTTACCTTTCATGTAAGGACCATCAGCTCTTTTACAGAAGTAATCGTTATCCATAGCTTCTTGATAGACATAATAATCTGGATCTACTTTAATACCTGGATCTATGATCGCGATGGTCTTGAAACCATCCTCACGCAGGTCGCTAATCATTTTTGTAGGATTAGGAAACTTCTCGTCATCCCAAGTAAAACAACGGAATCCATCCATATAATCTATATCTAGATAGATCGCATCACATGGAATCTTTAGATCGCGAAATTTCTGCGCCACCTCACGAACGTTACTTTCTGGATAATAACTCCACTTACATTGATGGAACCCTAAAGCCCACAATGGTGGTAATTCTGGCTTACCAGTTAAATCTGTATAACCACTTACAACGCTATTAGCATCAGGACCGTAAATGAAATAATAGTCCATCGTACCACCTTGCGCCCAGAAACTGGTCACGTGGTGACGCTCCTGTGCAAAATCGAAATAGGATCTAAAGGTGTTATCAAAAAAGATCCCGTAGGACATCTTATTCTGTAGGCCTAAATAGAAAGGTACATTTTTATATAAAGGATCTGTTTGTTTGCCAAAGGCGTACTGATCCGTACCCCAAAGTTCAAATCGCTTGCCGCGCATGTTGTTATCTGCCGGCTTATCGCCTAGTCCGTAATAACTCTCTGCTGGCTGGGCTTTTTTAGACATTTTTACAACCTCACCACCATACTCATAGCTTTCTTCATAATGAAAGCCTAATTCATCCTCGCAGATTATTTTACCATTGATGTCAAAAATGCGACTGCGTAAATCGATTTTGGCAATTTGACACACAATCTTAGAAGTCGTAATCTCATAATAAGCCTCTTCTTCTGTAACCTTTAATTTGTTATATCCTCTATTTCCGCCTTCATCGATCGCATAGGAAAAGTCATCTTCCATCTTGCCGCCAGTTCCATATTTGAACCTAAGCACACTATCTCTTAAAACCTGAACTTGTAAAATAACGCCGTTATCTGAGTTGAAGATTAAAGTGTCAACCACATGCGTAAAACTGGTAAGCATACCGGGAAAAACGTTGCCGGATTTGTGTAATTCTGTATTAGTAATCATAAAATGATGTTATTCGATAATCTTAAAGTACTAGAAAGTACCGTTTAAAACTCGGGAAAGTATAAAAAAACCGCTGGAATTGTGTCCTAAAAACCGTTTAGTTACGCAACCGTTTTCATATGATTTTAGAATATTTCGCTTTCGCGAAAGCGTACTCCCCAACAGCCTAGTGTAAAATAATGTTTTTGTAAGAATTTGGAAATATATACTTTGTTCGATTACGGAATCATTAACATCAACACGCCAAAACATCATTATTTCTAATTTGATTCACTCCAATCTAAAGAGAAATTTTTCGCCATAAAAAATGCCCGTTTCTAAAAACGGGCATTTTTGATAAGTGATGTTATTCAATTATTTCATTAACGGATATTCCTCAAATATCGTGTTTACCAAACTAGTCATTGTTGCCGTGTCGCCGCTGTTATAAATGCTCTCGCTACTCACACCTTTCCATACGGTTTCATTGGATTTACGATCTACCAATTGAATAATCAAAGTACCATCCTTATAATTATAAGTGTCAGTATCATATCCCACAACTGTAGGAACTGAGTTATAAGCATTATAATAGAAGTTGTTATAATAAGAATTTACACGCAATCCTGGTCGATTGTAACTCCCATAACTAGCATATACAGGATCAGTCGTAGTTCCTGTTGTCTCATCAATTTTAGTGCTCACTAATACAAGAAGGTCTGGTTTTGCTCTATCAAGCTCATATCCAGCATCCATCATTCTATCGTTGATTTGTTGAATCACTAAAGTGTTCACATCATCGTTCATAGCCATATCTGGCATCTCAATAGCCGAATTAGGTAAATAAGAAAAACTTTGATACTTGTTTAGATTATCGTTAGTTGGCTTAACCGTGGTCACTCCTGGTCCACAGCTATAAATTGCGGTTACCGCTATAGCAAGTAGAGTTGTTTTAAATAATTTCATGATTGTTTTTATTTCAATTTACACAGAGAAGCTGCATTATTTTCCTACAAAAACTCTAATTGTTGTAACATTAACAACATTTCAATTCAACAGATCGCATTAGCAACTTCGTGATCACAGCTCTTGTGATTTGTATTGCTAATATTTACGGATAGGTAAACCCGCAGGAATTAACAAATTCATATGATTGTTCGATTTTCAAGTCACCTACGTTTGTGCAACCCTAAAATTGAAAACCCTTTATTATGAAAAAATTAATTTGTGTACTTGGATTGGTAATCGCTACCTCAACGTTATTTTCTTGTAGCGATGATAATAATAATGACAGCAGCCAGCCAGCAAGGATCAATATTAAACTTGTAGATGAGCCTGGAGATTTTGACAATGTGTTTATCGATATAGAAAGTGTCGTTATAAAATTTAATGGCGATACAGATGATCAAGAAATTATCCTTGATATGGATAATACTGGTGTTTACGACATCCTTGAATTGACTGGTGGTAATAATATTGTCCTCGCTGATGATGAAATTCCATCAGGTAGAATCAACCAAATTAGACTGATTCTTGGCGATGACAATACAGTTGTAATAGATGGTCAGACATTTCCTCTATCAACACCAAGCGCACAACAATCTGGCTTGAAACTCAACGTTAATCAAGAGCTTGAAGGTGGTATCTTATATGAATATATCTTGGATTTTGATGCTGACAAATCTATTGTACGTCAAGGTAATGGCGGTTATTCTCTAAAACCGGTAATCAGAGTCGAACTTGTAGCAGCTACTGGTGCAATTTCAGGGAAAGTTACACCAATCAATGCTCAAGTATTAGTTACAGCTTCAAACGGACTTGATGAAATAAACACATTTACTGATGTAAATGGTTTTTTTAGATTAAGCGCTGTACCTAATGGAACATATGACATCACACTAACGCCTGATGCTGATGCTAATTTACAAACCGTGGTTATTGAAGGCGTTGTTGTTATCAACGGTGAAGTAACTCAATTGGGAGAAACGAATCTTAACTAACCTCATGAAATCTCTTTAGGCGTAGGTAATATCTAGAGATAAAAATCTATTAAAAATAAAGTCCGCTATGATAGCGGACTTTATGTTTTACGATGAAATAGTATACTAGATCGCCTTAGTTCCAGCTTCTGCAACAATATGATCATTCTCAACAGAACTACCGCTAACGCCTATAGCTCCTATGATCTCTCCATCTTTGTTTTTGATGGGTAATCCTCCTGGGAAACTTATCAATCCACCATTTGAATTCTCAATGTTAAACAGTGATTCTCCTGGTTGAGATAACTTCCCTATTTCACCAGATGGCATATCAAAAAATCGAGCTGTCTTGGCCTTTTTGAGCGCAATATCTGCACTACCTAACCATGCTCCATCCATACGGGCAAATGCAACCTGGTTGGCACCAGAGTCCACAACGCAGATATTCATTTTAGTATCTATTTCTTTTGACTTTGCCTTGGCCTTTTCTATGACAGCCTCGGCTTGTTTTAATGTAATATTCATAATGAGTTTTTGTCTTGATTCTTAATTCTATTTCTTTGATTCCTCAGTGAAATCTACTTTGCAGATAAAATATCGATCTTCTTAATATCTGGAGCTTGGGACAATAACTCATCTGCTTTACCCATAAGAGCTTTTGCAATCTCGCCATTCAAGTGCGCCTCACGTCCAGATTCATCTTCAAAAGTATCAAAGATTCCAAATGTCGTTTTATCAATTTTAAAGCTATACCAAGTCAGTGTTTTCTCTTCTTTCTTTGCTAGATCGATCGCTCCTTTGATAAAGTTAGCTACGGTATCTGCTTGTTCTGGTTTGGCATGTAATGTTGCCAGTAATCCTAAATTTTTCATGGTCTTTATATTTTGCTTTAAAATAAAAAATGAAAGCCATGTATACGATTGATTGTGGGAAGTTTAACGCAGTTCAATCTAGGTATGCAAAACAGTTTAGGTGCGGAATAAAATCCACACCTTGTCAGGTTTCAAATCAAATACTATAAACCACAACTCCCAACGGCGGCAAGTTCAGCTCCACGCTTTGATCTCTGTATTGCCAGTTTTCCTTTTGGGCAGTGAATGATTTTTTGACCTTGTAATCAGATCCGCCATATTTTGAGTCATCGCTATTGAACAATAGTTTGTACTTTCCAGTTTCAGGTAATCCTACACGATAGTTTTCTCTAGGAACTGGCGTCATGTTACAAACCACAATAACTTTTGAATCATTACCGATTCTAACGTAACTGATCACGCTATTATCGGCATCTTCATGGGAGATCCATTCAAATCCATCAGCATCAAATTGCTTCTCGTGTAGTGCTGGTTGTTTTTTGTAAAGCTTGTTCAAATCGGTTATGGTAGCTAAAATGCCTTTATGATCTGCAAACTCGGTTAGGTGCCAGTCTAGACTGCCGTTGAACTTCCATTCATCATGCTGACCAAATTCTGATCCCATCATCAATAAATTTCCTCCAGGATGCGTGAACATATAACTGTAAAGCAGTCTTAGGTTAGCAAACTTCTGCCACTCATCACCTGGCATTCTACCTATGATGGAACTCTTTCCATAGACTACCTCATCATGAGATAATGGCAACATAAAATTCTCTGTAAAAGCATAAGTCATCGAGAAGGTCAAATCATTCTGATGGTGGCGTCTGTAGATTGGTTCTTTTTTGAAATATTCCAGCGTGTCATGCATCCAGCCCATCATCCATTTCATTCCAAAACCTAAGCCGCCTATAGAAGTCGGTTTGCTTACCATTGGGAAGCTGGTGCTTTCCTCGGCGATGGTTTGTGTATCTGGATAGTTGAGATAAACCGCTTCGTTCATTTCGCGTAAAAACGCCATGGCCTCGAGGTTTTCACGACCTCCAAAAACATTAGGTTCCCACTCGCCATCTTCTCTGGAATAATCTAGGAACAGCATACTCGCCACCGCATCTACTCGCAAGCCGTCAATGTGATATTGATCCATCCAGAATAGCGCATTGGAAATCAAGAAACTTTTGACTTCATTGCGACCATAATTGAAAATCAAGGATTTCCAGTCTGGATGATAACCTCGTTTTCTATCTGGATGCTCATAAAGTGCTGTGCCGTCAAAGAATCCCAATCCATGGGCATCTTCAGGAAAATGGGATGGTACCCAATCTAGGATCACTCCTATTCCCGCTTTGTGCATAGCGTCTACCAGCTGCGCAAACTCTTCTGGATAACCGAATCGCGATGTAGGCGCAAAGTAACCGGTCAATTGATATCCCCAAGAAGGATCGTAGGGATACTCCATGATAGGCATAAATTCAACGTGTGTAAATTGTAACGCTTTCGCGTAAGCGACCAATTCATCTGCCAGCTCTAGGTAACTCAAACTACGATCTTCCTCAATCTTGCGTTTCCAGCTTCCTAGATGAACTTCATAGACAGAATATGGTGCGTCAAGCGCATTGTGTTTTGCTCTGGTTTGCATCCATTTGCTATCGCTCCATTTGGGATCATATTGCCATACCACGCTGGCTGTTTTAGGCGGATGCTCGCAGCGACGTGCATATGGATCTGCCTTTTCTGTTTTTATATCGTTGTGTGAGGAATGGATTTTATATTTATAGGTAGCGCCTTGCTCGACACCAGGAATAAATCCTTCCCAGATACCGCTGCTGTCCCATCGCACCTGTAATTGATGCTCACCTTCTACCCAAAAATTAAAGTCTCCTATGACACTTACAGCTTTGGCGCTAGGTGCCCAGACGGCAAAGTAAGTTCCCTTCACGCCATCTTTCTCAATAATGTGCGAGCCGAATTTTTCATAAAGCCGGTAATGCTTTCCAGATTTGAAAAGGTCAATGTCAAAATCTGTAAACAGCGAGTGCGTGATTACCTGGCTCATACTTTTTGTTGTTTGTGGTTCATGATACTTTGTATACCTCGCAATGGAATGATCGCCCAGCTAGGTCTTGAATTGAACTCATAGCCCAATTCATAAATAGCCTTTTCCAGTAGGCAAAACTGTAGCAAGAAGTTGACTTCCTTACGGTAGCCTATATTCAAATTATTATTATGAATATGATGCAGGTAAGTATCCATAAATATGGAAATCAAGTACTTATAAAGCAGTTCACCAGCGTGATTTAGATCTTCCCTAGATATACCTGTAGCTTCTCCTTGATCAAAAATTGTAGAATAAATGGCATAATGAAAACTACGGAACATCCCTGCAAGATCCTTCTGCGGCATTTGTTTCACCTTCCTATCACGAATGGTACTTTCTGGTTCACCTTCAAAATCCAAAAGATAAAAATCCTCGCCGTCCACTAATACCTGACCCAAGTGATAATCTCCATGAATACGTATGCGCTCACCTTTCATGTGGTGCCAGTCAAACTGTATAAAACGGTTACGTATCTCGTTTTTGCGCTCCAGTAATTCCTGTGCTAGATCCAGCGCCTCACCGCTCAATTTATGTAGATTATTCTCTACGGTGTTGAGTCTGTTCTGGAACATGTAAAGCAGTCTATTTTTAAGCCAAACGTTATAATCTCCATTATATTTATCTGCCGTAAACTTCAAATCGTTCCGCTCACCGCCCATGGCGACATGGAATTGAGCTGTTCTCAACGCCAATGTTCTAATTCTTTTCAAAAGATCCAATCCAGTCCAGTCCACGATTTCATGTGGGACTTCATGAAGTTTCAACCTTGCGAACAATTTGACGTCTGGTAACGATTTGATATCAATTCGCTTTCGCGAAAGCGTACTAAAAACAATCTTCAATTCATCCAGCATCCATTCCCATCCATCACCATCATTCTCGACCAGTCGCTGCATTAAAGCCAGCGTGACATCGTGCCTTTTGACAATATTCAAATTGATGGAACCGGTGTAGGTAGGCGAACGATCAAATGAGGTTTCCTCAGTCAAATAACGGCAAATCTGGTAATCTGGATTGGTACTGCTATAAATCCTTCGAAAGAATTTAATGATGTGTTTATCGTTGAAAATGATGCTCGTATTGGACTGTTCTGCGCCCAAAAATCGGCTAGAAATGTATTTAGTTTCATCCAGATCTTCACCTGCATGGAAGGTAATCGTGCCTAATCCTTCGACTGGTTCTGACTCAATGATTTTCTCAAAAAGAACTTTTCTAAAGCTATCCAGATATAAAGCATCCACTAAATAGCCATCTTGATCGCCAAGAGTTATGGGCGATATCAAACCTTCTGCCGCTGCAGACTTATCGACCACAAAACCCAAAGGCAAAAAGTAATGCTGATAAAAAGCTTCCTTGAAATTGACTTCCAGCAATAAGCCGTAGAAATGATCTCCTCTATGAGCAATAGTAAAAAACTCACTGATTTCTAGATATTTGAGCGTGCTGCTCTTACCACCATACCAGCGTTGCTGTACCACATAGCTCTCCAGAATATCTTCAGTCAATTGTTGCTTGAATGAATTATCATCTAGAAGTTGTTCCCAGGTTTTGGGGTTTTTGAGCTTTGTTTTGGACACAGGTTTTTAGCAGAGTTGATAATATCTCAAAAATATAAGATTCTTCTTGAGGATATCGTGTGGTTATAAGATAAATATAAAAAGATAAGTGATCTATATTAAAATTATCGCTTCACTTCAAAAATATGGAAAGGCAATACTGGATTAATTTTCACAAAATTATGAGTGCCGCTCCAGTGATAACTGCTATCAGTAACCACATCTCTTACAGTAAAACCATGATGTTCATCAATTCCCATTTCATGCAATGGCATAGGAACCCATGTTTCTTGTTCATAATGTGGATCAAGATTTATCGCCACGATCACCTCGCTACTTTTATCATCACTCCACTTATAGAACGTGATTAACTGATCATTGTCTTGATGTAAGAACTTGATGTTATTGGTTTGTTGTAGAGCTGCAAGGTTTTTACGTGCTTGATTGATCTTTGTGATGATTAAGGTAAGCTTGGTTCTCTTTTCCCAATCGTGATTTGCAATCTGAAATTTTTCTGAATCTAAATATTCTTCCTTGCCGGGTAACGCGCTTGAAATCATTTGCTCAAATACAGGACCGTAGATTCCTAAGCTAGAGCTTAATGTTGCCGCTAGTGCATAGCGATGCAAGTGAATGCTTTCGTTTCCAGATTGTAAATGAAATGGATTGATATCTGGCGTATTGGGCCAGAAATTAGGCTGCATATATTCACGCTGATTGCTGGTGGTCAATTCATGGACATACTCCTGCAGCTCGTGCTTGTTATTACGCCATGTGAAATAGGTGTAAGATTGTTGAAAGCCTACTTTGGCTAGCTGATTCATCACCTTGGGAGCTGTAAAAGCTTCTGCAAGGAAAATAACATCATCATGCTTTTTCTTTACCTCACCTATCAAATATTCCCAGAAGTGGAAAGGTTTTGTATGAGGATTGTCAACTCTGAAAACTTTAATGTCAAATTCCTCAACCCAATACAAAGCAACCCTTAAAAGCTCTTTCCAAAGATTCTTCCAGTCAGTGGTCTCAAAGTAGATAGGTAGAATGTCTTGATATTTTTTCGGCGGATTCTCTGCGTATTGGACCGTACCATCTGGTCGCCACCTGAACCATTCCTTATGTTCTTTTACCCAAGGATGGTCTGGTGCAGCCTGAAGCGCATAATCCATCGCGATTTCAATACCTCGAGATTTTGCTTCTTCCACTAGTTTTTTGAAATCATCTTCTGTACCTAGATCGGGATGCAGCGACATGTGTCCGCCATTTTTTGAACCAATTCCCCAACAAGAACCTACATCATCGCCGTGAGATGTTGTTGTATTGTTTTTTCCTTTACGGTTGACCTCACCTATTGGGTGGACTGGTGGGAAATACAAAGTATCAAATCCCATTTCTTCAACGTAGGGCAATAATTTCACACAATCCTTGAAGGTACCGTGCTCGTAGTTTTCACCAGCGCTGCGAGGAAAAAACTCATACCAGGTGGAAAATCTTGCCTTCTGGCGATCCACACTACAAATGAACAAGTCGCTTTCTGCAGCAAACTGTTTTGCTGGATATTTTATAAAAATCTCTTTTAGTTTTTCAGACATTGCGGTTTCCACAGCTTCATCATATCTAGAATCAGTCTGGAAAGATTCAATCCCGAATTGTAGCAATGCTTGTTCGGTTTTGTTCGCTTTCGCGTAAGCGTGTTCCAAATGAATCACTCCATCAAGCAACTCACTTTTGACGTGTTGACCATCTGCTAACTTTCTGGAAATCCCGTGTCTCCAATTGAGTGCATAATCTACCCAACCCTGAACCTTATATTGAAATTTCCCAGTTTTCTCTACCTGAAAATGTGCTCCATACTCATCATTACCAGCTGATTCCATGCGCACTTCCTGCCATTTTCTAGCTTTCTCCTGCTTATATAGAACTGCACTTTGAATGACGTCGTGGCCATCTACCAGAACCGTCGCGCTCACATGGACTGTTTCACCGGTGATTCTTTTGATGGGATGACGGCCAGCATTTACAACAGGCTGGACATTTTCTATAACTACACGTTCTTGATTCATGGATGGAAAGGTTTATCCAAATGTAATAAATGCGCACAACTGCTCCTTGATTTTTTACGAAACCGATTGCGACCTTCTCAGATTTTGAAGTCTATCTTTACAAAAAGCTTTCATGCCAGTTATAGTTCTAACTACTAAGATTAAAGCTCCTATTCAGGTGGTATTTGATCTTTCCCGCAGTATCGATCTCCATCAAAGTTCCTTGCAGCACACCAGCGAAAAAGCGATTGCAGGTAGAACTAGTGGACTTGTAGAAGAAGGTGAAACTGTTACCTGGCAAGCGGTACACTTTGGGATCAAACAGAAACTCACCAGTTTAATTACGGACGTTCAACCACATCATTTTTTTGCTGATGAAATGGTTAGTGGTGCCTTCAAACGATTCCGACACGAACATCATTTTTCTGAAGATGGATATGGCATCACCACAATGAAAGATATTTTTGATTACGACTCACCACTAGGATTTCTAGGCCATCTCGCCGATATCCTTTTCCTGAAAAGGTATATGACACGATTGTTGGAACAACGCAACGTTGCTTTGAAAAATACCGCGGAAGATGGTAGTTGGAAGGAGTTGCCGGGAATGCTTGTGCATTCTTAAGAGGCCACAAAAAAACCCTTGATCTCTCAAGGGCTTTATAGTATTTTAAATTGTAATTTATTTCTTGACTTCCGTTGGAGTGTTAAGCTTTTTAGTCAATTCTACCGAAATGGCTGTTCTTTCAAAAAGCATTTTTCCAGCTCCAGTTTCAATCATTACAGTTCCCTTGTCGCCGTTGATCTGGTTTACTTTACCGTGGATACCACTGGTCGTAATAACTCGATCACCTACTTTAAGAGATTCTGCAAATTGTTTTTCTTCTTTGCGACGCTTGGATTGCGGTCTGATTATTAGAAAATAAAATATCAGGGCGATACCTACGTAAGGTGCAAATGCTATAAACTGATCCATAAAGGGAATTAAGCGTTAGGTGCGCTGGACTTTCCAGTAACGAAACCTTTGATAACGATAACCTCAGTACCAGCTTCAGTGTTGGTAGTAATAGTTACCGACTTGCTCTGCGCGTTAGGCTTACCACTAGTATTGAATTTTACCAATAAAGATCCTTCTTCTCCTGGAGCTACTGGTTCTTTAGTCCATGTAGGAACAGTACAACCACAGCTTCCCTTTGCATTGACAATGATCAATGGAGAAGTTCCTGTATTTTTAAATTTGTATTCTTTCTCAACAACGGTACCTTCATTTACGGTTCCAAAATCATATTCTGACTCGTCAAAAGACATGACCGGATAATTAGCTTCAACTGACTCGCGGTTTGCAGCGGCAGTAAGATTAGCCTCATCGATCTTTGCAGATGCAGACTCATTACAGCTAGTAAGTGAAACGGCAGCAACAGCTGCGAATAATAAAACTATTTTCTTCATTTTTTTAATTTTTAAAAGCGTTCAAAGATAATAAATGCTTGTGGATCAACAACGACAAAAATCGTTCCGTTACATGGTGCCGCGACCTACTTTGTTGATCATATCGTCTTTTTGGAACTGTTTTAACAAGTTGTCCAGAATACCATTGATGAATATGCGGCTTTTTGGCGAACTGTAATCTTTTGAAATTTCAAGATATTCGTTCAACGATGCCTTTACGGGAATGCTTGGGAAATATAAAAACTCACACTGTGCCATCATGATCATGACACCATCAATCTGTGCGATACGTTCAGAATCCCAATTAGGTGTCTTGCCTTCTAACCTATTCCAGAGTTGGTCATGATTCAACACGGTTCTTCTAAAAAGATCCATTGCAAACTTGATGTCCTCGCTATCCTTAATTAATTCTGGTAGCTTGATTTCTTTATTGACCTTAATCTTTCTAACAAACTTGATGATTTCTGTATTCACAAGTGGATAATCATCCATCCAGGTAATATTAGCGTCTTCTAGATAGCTCATCAACTCATCATCTGGCGCAATGATTTCAGAAAAAATCGCGTTGACAAAATTCTGATCCTTTTTAATGCTGTCACTTTCCTCACTGGCATACATGACAAAAATCTTGTCTCCAACAATTTGCTCATAAAGTCGCTCCACGTATTTGGAATCAAGATGCCATGGGTTGAGTTTGCGTTTTTTAAGGGCTTCTTTAAGTGCTGGACTTTTGGATAGTTCGATGAGCACTTTGTTCTCGATAAGCGCACGGCTCGGGTTTTTGACCGCTTCAGATCCTGTAAATCGCTCTTGGGCAAGTTTGAAACGCTGCTCTGCCAGTTCGTGGATTTTTACCAGTAGCTGCAACATGTACAGAAACAAAACAAAGGTTTGCGTCATACTACCATTAAGGAATTTCTCGAGTTCCTTGAGATCATCGGGACGTTGTCTCTGAAAGACAAAAACGGCCTGCATGACCTTGATGCGCAAATGTCTACGGGTAAGCATAAGAACGAATTTTATAAGTGCAACGCGGCTGGTGGTTAGTCAGCTTTCGCGAAAGCGTAATTATCATTATCCTCAATACAAATTACTGATTGAGGAGAGCAAAAATAATACTAATAATGGGATTAGGCGTTGTGTTCTGCACGTCTTGCATCGATGCGCGCCTGGGCAATTTGCAAGGCGGCAGTATGCGTGGTGGTGCTGTTTGCGGTAGCTTTTTTGAGAATTTCCAAGGTCGTGGTATAGATATTTTCTGTCTTGCGCATAATTTCTGAACGGTCATAGCCTTCCAACTCTGCATAGACATTGATAATACCACCGGCGTTTATTAGAAAATCTGGTGCATACACAATACCACGTTGTTGTAATAACATGCCGTGCTTTGCCTCATCTGCCAGCTGATTATTCGCTGCTCCAGCAATAATTTTAGCCTGTAACTTGGTGATAGAATTGTCATTAATTGTAGCTCCCAGCGCGCAAGGTGCATAGATATCCATAGGTTCTGCATGCAGGTCTGCTCCCTGATAAATCGTTGCTCCATATTTTGAACTTACTTCTTCCAGGCGTTCCCGATTGATATCTGCAATTGTGACTTTTGCACCTTCTTGAGTGAGGTACTCCACAAGTGTTTCACCCACATGACCTACACCTTCAACAAAAACTACTTTATCTTCTAACACATCACTACCATACTTAAACTGTGCAGCAGCTTTCATTCCCATGAAAACTCCATAGGCTGTGATGGGAGAAGGATTACCAGAACCACCTTTATTTTCTGAGATTCCTGTAACGTAAGGTGTGACTTCACGCACTAGATCCATGTCTACAGTGTCCATACCTACATCTTCTGCAGTGATATATTTACCACTAAGACTATGTACAAATTCACCAAACTTGCGCATCATCTCTGGTGTTTTCTGTGTCTTGGAATCACCTATTATAACAGCCTTGCCACCACCTAGATTAAGGCCTGTGATCGCGCTCTTGTAGGTCATCCCACGAGAAAGTCGCAACGCATCATTGAGAGCAGACCATTCATTATCGTAATTCCACATTCTGGTACCGCCCAAAGCAGGTCCCAATACCGTATTATGGATACTTATGATGGCCTTTAAACCTGTATCTTTGTCGTTGCAAAAAACAACTTGCTCATGATCGTTGAAGGACAACTGTCCAAAAACAGGATCTTGATTGATGATTTTTTCTAATGTAGTGTAGTCTTCAGACATGGTATCACCCATTAAGGGTATATGATTTTGCGATGCAAAAGTAATCTGATTTTAATCCAAACTACAATGGGAGAAAGCCAATTTTCAATCGTTAATAAGTAAATAGTACGACCAAGTACCTATGAAGGAATTAAAGAAGCTCAACAGGCTATTTGTCAAATATAAATGGCAGCTCATTTTTGGTATTATAGTCACTATTGCCTCTAGATATCTATCACTTTACTTACCTAAATACGTTGGGAAGATCATCAACCTTCTCAATGCGTATGGGAATGGCGAGCGTACTGATCTGGAACAGGTCAAAAGTGACCTTCTACTTTATATAGGTATTATTTTAGGTACCACATTACTTGCAGCGATTTTGACTTTTGTGATGAGGCAATTAATCATTGTCGTGTCCAGACACTTGGAATACGATTTAAAAAACATCATCTACCAGCAGTACCAGAGATTATCACTTAGCTTTTATAAACAAAACCGTACTGGTGATTTGATGAACCGCATAAGTGAGGATGTTTCTAAAGTACGCATGTACATGGGTCCTGCGATTATGTATAGTATCAATATGGCAACATTATTTGCAGTGGTGATACCAGCCATGATCGACACTGCTCCTACTCTAGCTTTGTATACGCTGCTCCCTTTGCCTTTTCTATCAGTCGCTATTTACGTGGTAAGCCGTGAGATTCATAAAAGATCTACGCTCGTTCAGCAATATTTATCGAACCTCAACACTATTTCTCAAGAGGCATTTAGTGGTATTTCAGTTATTAAAGCCTATAATCTCGCGCCTCAAATGAGCGCTCAGTTCGTTCAGGTTTCCAATGATAGCAAGGATAAAAACATCGATCTAGCGAGAGTGCAGGCACTATTTTTTCCTATGATGGTACTGTTGATAGGACTGAGTAATATTCTTGTGATTTACATAGGCGGTAGACAAGTGATTGCTGGAGAGATTGAAGTAGGCGCCATTCCAGAATTTTTGATCTACGTTAATATGTTGACTTGGCCGGTCGCGGTTTTGGGTTGGGTGACTAACATGATCCAGCAGGCAGAAGCTTCTCAAAAACGTATCAACCAATTCCTGGACATTGAACCTCAAATTCAAAATCTGGTAGAAGAATCAACTCCGGTTCAGGGCAGCATTGAATTTGAGAATGTGAACTTTATTTATGAGGATACTAATATTCATGCCCTCAAAAATCTTTCCTTCAAAATACGTAGCGGTGGCACATTAGCAATTTTAGGTAAGACTGGTAGTGGTAAGTCAACAGTACTGGAACTGATAGGCAGGTTATATGATGTGACTGATGGGGTTATCAAAATTGATGGTAAATCAGTTAGGGATTTAAATCTTGATGACTTACGTCAATCCATAGGGTATGTACCTCAAGATGCGTTCTTATTTTCTGACACCATTGGGAATAACATAGCCTTTGGAAAAAAAGATGCTAGCGATGAAGAAATCATAACTGCTGCCAAGAACGCGGTGGTACACAAAAACATCAAGAACTTTACAAACGGTTATGATACGGTTTTGGGCGAGCGCGGCATCACATTAAGTGGCGGTCAAAAACAACGGGTTTCCATAGCGAGAGCCATCATAAAAGATCCTAACATATTATTGTTCGACGACTGCTTAAGCGCCGTAGACACAGAAACCGAAGAACAAATTCTCAACAACCTCAAAAAAGTCACGCAAGACACGACCACAATTATTGTGAGTCACAGAGTAAGCTCTGCTAAAAATGCTGATCTCATCATCGTTCTTGAAGATGGTAAAATCATAGAAGAAGGCAATCACCAATCGCTCATGAATAAAGACGGTTATTATGCCGAATTGTACGCAAATCAAATGCTAGAGCAGTAAGCCGTAAAATTATAAGCCAGCTTTTCAAGTTTTTTCCTATTTTTGAGTGCTTAACACCCAAAAAACCGACATGAGCGACAGAGATTATCAGGAGCAGGAAGAAATTTACTCAAAAGTGGTTCGTGCAGGAAGACGCACCTATTTCTTTGACGTACGATCTACAAAGGCAGACGATTACTACCTTACCATTACTGAAAGCAAGAAATTCACAAACGATGACGGTAGCTTTCACTTCAAGAAACACAAAATCTATTTGTACAAAGAGGACTTTGCAGAATTCGGCGAGACCTTGAAAGATGTGACAGATTACATCATCAATGAAAAAGGTGATGAAGTCATTTCAGAGAGACACAAAACGGACTTCAAAAAAGAAGAGCCAGCAACTCCAGCCGCAGATGACGCCACAGAGCCTAATCATCCTGCAAGTTTTACCAACGTTGACTTTGACGATATTTAAATCGTAACGATCACAAATACAAGCCTTTCCTCGTGAAAGGCTTTTTACTTTAAAGCCATAATACTATTATATGAAGAATATAGTTCTTTTGACTGCTGTGTTGTTCGCTTTCGCGAAAGCGGTAACCGCACAAACCACCGTCGATCCACAAATGGATTACTACTTACCAACTGACGTTACCTACAACCCTGATATTCCAACTCCAGAAGAAGTAATAGGATACGTTCCAGGAAAGTGGCACGTTACACACGACAAATTAGTCCAATATATGATGGCTCTTGCAGACGCCAGTGATCGGATTACTATTGAGAATCGTGGGAAAACTTTTGAGGATCGACCGTTAATATTACTAACGGTAACTTCTGAGAACAACCAAAGCAATATTGAGAACTTACGTCAGGCGCATCAAGATCGGATTGACGGTAACTCCAGCAATAATGGTCCTATCGTTATCTATCAAGGGTTCTCCATACATGGTAATGAGCCTAGTGGTTCTAACGCATCCTTACTTTATGCTTACTATCTAGCAGCTGCTCAAGGAACCAATGTTGAAGAAATGCTGGACAATACAGTGGTTTTACTGGATCCTAGCTTTAATCCAGATGGATTGCAACGTTTTGCAGGTTGGGTGAATCAACACAAAAATGAAAACATCACCATTGACGGTAATGATCGTGAATATGACGAGGCATGGCCTGGTGGGCGAACGAACCATTATTGGTTTGACATGAACCGAGACTGGTTACCAATACAACTCCCAGAATCCAGAGCACGCATCGCGAGTTTCAATAAATGGATGCCTAATATCTTGACGGACCATCATGAGATGGGAACCAATTCCAGCTTCTTTTTCCAGCCAGGAATTCCATCTAGAACGAATCCGTTGACGCCGCAGATGAATCAGGATCTTACTAAAGAAATAGGTAACTATCACGCGGCAGCATTGGATAAAATTGGATCGTTTTATTATACCGAAGAAAGTTTTGACGACTTCTATTATGGTAAAGGATCTACTTTTCCTGATGTGAATGGTGGTATTGGTATTTTGTTTGAGCAGGCCAGCTCTCGCGGGCATGCGCAGGAATCGGTTAATGGAGTATTGACATTTCCGTTTACGATACGCAACCAGTTTACAGCAGCCTTGAGTACTCTCGCAGCAGCAAACGGAATGAAAAATAAGATTTTAGACTATCAAGCCAAATTCTATAAAGATGCAGCCAATGAGGCAAAAAGCGGAAACATCATTTTCGGCGATTCCAAAGATTCTGGAAAAACAGATGCTTTTGCAGAGGTTCTGCTACGTCATGAAATAAGATTGAAAGAACTTGATCAAGACGTCAAAGTTGATGGAAAGGAATACAAAAAAGGATATGCTTACGTCATTCCTAAATCGCAAAAGAAAAGTCGCTTGATCAATGCCATTTTTCAAAAGGACACCCAATTTACCGATAGCCTCTTCTATGATATTAGTGCCTGGACATTTCCTTTAGCTTTTGACCTGGACTACAACATGAATGCTGGAAACATTGGCTCTGGTGATGATGTTACCGCGACTATGAATCAGAGTTCATTTGAGATCAACAAGTCAAGAGATTCTAAAAAAGCTTTAGCCGTTTCTGATTATGCCTACCTGATGGAATGGAATGAATATATGGCTCCAAAGGTGCTGAATGACCTTCTTAATAATGACATCATCGCCAAAGTCGCCATGCAACCATTCACTTTAAACGGCAAGTCCTATGATTACGGGACCATCATGATTCCGGTTTCCAGACAACCTATTGCTACGAATGAATTGCATCAACGACTTTCTAACTATCAAACCGAGACTGCTGTCGTGATCGATGCCGTTTCTACCGGATTGACCACAGGAATTGATCTGGGATCCAACTCTTTTGTGCCATTGAATGATCCTAAAATTGCATTGGTAATAGGTGACGGTACTGACTCTTATGATGCAGGAGAGATTTGGCACCTGTTGGACCAGCGTTATGATATCGCGATTACCAAAATTGAACGTGATCGTCTAAGCCGTGCAGATTTGAGCAAGTACAACACGATCATCTTTCCTAATTCTTACGGGTCTCCTGACAAAAGCACGATGGAAAATCTACAATCTTGGGTACGCGCTGGCGGTACATTTATTGGTTTTGGAAATTCGCTACGATGGATGTCTAGTTCCAAAATGCTACCCATGACTTTCAAATCCACTGAGAATCCTGCCAAAAATGTAACTTTTGAACAGCGAGGCGACTTTAACGGCGCCCAGGTTATTGGCGGTGCTATTTTTGAAACCCAACTGGACCGCTCGCATCCTATCGCTTTTGGGTATAAGGATAGTCAGCTACCTATATTTAGAAATACGACAATGTTTGTTGAGGCAGACAGTACTTCTCACCGCAATCCTATCAAATACACGAACGAGCCTTTAATGGCAGGTTACATTTCAAAACCGAATCTTGAGGCGCTCAAAAACACTAGACCTTTTGTACACAACAGCTACGGTCGTGGTAATGTGATTGGGTTCACAGACAATACCAATTTTAGAGCCTTCTGGTATGGTACCAACAAATTGATGATGAACGCCATCTTCTTTGCAGATGCGATGTAGATAGATCAACAGTCTTAAATAGTAATTAAGATAGGTTCTTATTACGCTTTCGCGAAAGCGATATCATCCAAACCACGAAATTTTAAACAACAAAAAAAGCAGATCCTCACAGATCTGCTTTTTTAATATTCAATATTAGCTGTAGTCTAGCTCAATTCTTTACCTCTACGTTTGCGCTCATTTTCATCAAGATAGATCTTACGCAATCTCAAGTGATTAGGCGTTACCTCTACATATTCATCCTTCTGGATATATTCAAGAGCTTCTTCCAGTGTAAACTTCACCGGTGGAGCGATCTTCACCTTATCATCATTTCCTGCACTACGTACGTTGGAAAGTTTCTTAGTCTTCGTCAAGTTGATCGCAAGATCGTCCGGTCTGGAGTTCTCTCCTACTACCTGACCTCCATAAATCTCTTCACCTGGATGAATAAAGAATTTACCACGATCCTGTAGTTTATCCATAGAATAAGGAATAGAAGTTCCTTTTTCCATGGAGATCATAGAACCATTGATACGTCCAGCGATCTCACCTTTGTAAGGCTCAAAACCTATAAAACGGTGGTTCATGATCGCCTCACCAGCAGTTGCGGTGATCAACTGATTTCTCAAACCTATGATACCACGTGATGGTATTTTAAATTCAATGATCATACGTTCACCTTTAGGCGCCATACTGGTCATTTCACCTTTTCTTAATGTTACCATGTCAACAGCTTTACCGCTAACATTCTCTGGTAGGTCAATAGTCAACTCTTCAATAGGCTCACACTGGACACCATCAACTTCTTTGATGATTACTTGTGGTTGCCCTATCTGTAATTCATAACCTTCGCGACGCATGGTTTCAATCAATACGGAAAGGTGCAAAACGCCACGGCCAAAAACCATGAACTTATCTGCTGCTCCTGTATCGTGAACCTGCAACGCTAGGTTTTTCTCTAATTCTTTAGTCAAACGATCCTTGATGTGACGTGAGGTCACAAACTTACCGTCCTTACCAAAGAATGGTGAATCGTTAATGGTGAATAACATACTCATGGTAGGCTCATCGATAGCGATGGTTTCCATTGCTTCTGGATTCTCAAAATCTGCAACGCTGTCGCCTATTTCAAAACCTTCTAAACCTACAATAGCACAAATATCACCAGCCATTACTTCTTCTGCTTTGGCTTTTCCCATCCCGTCAAAGACATAGACCTCTTTCACTTTGGTTTTAGTGATAGAACCGTCACGCTTGCATAAAGAAACGTTTTGTCCTTCTTTAATAGAACCTCTTTTGATACGACCTATCGCGATACGACCGGTGTAATTAGAAAAGTCTAGCGAAGTAATCAACAGCTGTGTCGTTCCTTCTTCTATTTTAGGAGCAGGAACGTGCTCGATTACCATATCAAGAAGTGGCTCGATGTTTTTTGTTTCATCCTTCCAGTCCTCTGACATCCAGTTGTTTTTCGCACTACCGTATACGGTAGGGAAATCCAATTGCCATTCTTCTGCACCCAATTCAAACATCAAGTCAAAAACAGACTCGTGTACCTCGTCTGGAGTACAGTTTTCTTTATCTACTTTATTCACAACCACACAAGGCTTCAACCCAAGATCGATTGCTTTTTGTAGTACAAATCGTGTTTGAGGCATAGGACCTTCAAAGGCATCTACCAGCAACAATACACCATCTGCCATGTTCAAAACACGTTCTACCTCACCACCAAAATCTGCGTGACCAGGTGTGTCGATGATGTTAATCTTAGTTCCCTTGTACATTACCGATACGTTTTTTGCAAGGATGGTAATCCCGCGTTCACGCTCGATATCGTTATTATCAAGGATCAATTCTCCTGTTGTCTCGTTCTCTCTAAAGATTTCACAGTGGTGCAAAATCTTGTCTACGAGCGTCGTCTTACCGTGGTCAACGTGAGCAATGATCGCAATGTTTCTAATGTCTTTCATAAAAATAGTACTTCTTAGCGGCTGCAAAAGTACTCTTATTTATTGGTTTATAGCATAGTAGAGCGTTAAAGTGGTTGTAATTGCAATGAGTTGATAGTCAGCTGTGAAGTATGAGGTTTAGTTCGCTTTCGCGAAAGCGGAACTCCTACCAACATAGTCTTAAACATCGAAGTTATTGCTGGACAACAAGCGATAACGCTGGATAGAATATGTATTTCCATACCCTACTTTTTCGTATTTTGAACAAAATTCTCTGATGCCCTACTGGCTCTATATTACATTGATCGTTGTGGCTGCATATGCAGTCATAAGCGTGCTGTTGTATTATTTACAGGAATACTTTTTATTCAGACCTGAGAAACTGCCTGCAGATTTTCAGTTTTTATACGAGAATCAAACCGTTGAGGAATACAACATGACCACGCGAGATGGTGCAGTACTCAACGGGCTTCACTTCAAAGTAGAAAAACCAGTTGGACTGGTTTTGTATCTCAAGGGAAACAGCAAAAGCATCAAAGGTTGGGGAAAGTTTGCGGTGGACTTTACCCGTCATAATTATGATGTGATTATGGTGGATTACCGTGGTTTTGGCAAGAGTACCGGCAAGCGATCCCAAAAAGCCATCAAGCGCGACCTTCAACAGATCTATGACAAGATCAATGAAAAAGTGGCCGAAAAATACATCGTACTTTATGGTAGATCGTTAGGATCTGGATTTGCAGCAAAGCTAGCGTCGATGAATAATCCCAAAATGCTAATTCTGGATGCGCCTTACTACAGCCTTACCAAAGTAACAGGCAGATATATGCCTTTTATGCCGCTATCTTTGATCATGCGTTATCCCATGCCTACCTATAAATGGCTCAAATATGTAGAGTGCCCCATTCACATTATTCATGGGACCAAGGACAAACTCATCACCTTTAAAAGTAGCTTAAAATTAGCACAGGTAAAGCCTGAATCGACGACCTTGCATCCCATTATTGGCGCTGGGCACAAGAACATGCAGGAGTTTGAAAGTTACCATCATGCGATGGATGAAATATTGCTGACGCGAAAGCGGAAAAAAATTGACCTTTCCACAACCAGTAAAGGTTCCAATCACCATAAATCTTAATGAAACTTTTTCTCAAAATTCTTGCTGCGATTGCAGTGATCCTCATTCTATCTGTAACCATGCTCTACGCCTTTCAGGAAAAATTGATCTTTTTACAAAGCACGCTACCGGCTGACTATACTTTCCAGTTTGACGAGGACTTTGAGGAATTCAACCTAAAAAATCAAGACGGTGCCGTACTCAACGCCATTCACCTAAAGGCAGAAAAACCTAAAGGTGTCATCGTTTATTACCATGGCAATGCTGGAACGCTGGATCGATGGGGCGATGTGGCCTCCTATTTCACACAATATAATTATGATGTGATTATCATGGATTATCGCGGTTATGGTAAAAGCACAGGAGAATTATCTGAAAAAGCGCTCTACGAAGACGCGCAGCTATTTTACGATTACGCGAAAAATCAATTTCAAGAGGATCAAATCTTTGTGTACGGCAGATCGCTGGGTACCGGAATTGCAACTTATGTAGCTGCCAATAATAATCCAGCAATGTTATTGCTGGAGACTCCTTACCTCAATCTTACTGACATTGCCAGCAGACGTTTTCCCATTCTTCCCATGGATAGGTTACTCAAATATAAATTCCCAAGTGATGAATTTATTACCGAAACTACTTGTCCAATTGTGATCTTTCACGGCACTGCAGATGGTGTGGTTCCTTATGAAAGTGGTCGTGCGCTAGGTGATTTGGTACCGCAGGAACGACTGGAGTTTATTACTGTTCCTGATGGTAAACACAAAAATTTGATTGAATTTGATGAGTATAGAAATGCTATCAAAAAGATAATGGGAAATACTCCATCGAAAACGCTTTAGTGGTATATGCCATTCTAAATACCACTTTGCTTCGTGTTTTAGAATTAAATGCTTCAGACTACAAGCTTAAAGCTACTCATTCAATTAACATATACTTGATACGATAAAATAACGAGTGCTTCTAACTTGGCACTTTATCCTATTATTCCATGTACAACATTAATAGTATTGTAATTGCCTTGTTATTATTTGTAGCCATTATTGCCGCAAATGAAGTAGGAATCTATTTTGGTGAGAAATTTGAGCGCAAGGCAGATGATGACGCAAAATCTCAATCGTCCTCGATTCAAGGCGGTATTTTGGGGATGCTCGCTCTAATTATTGGTTTTAGTTTCAGCATGTCGGTTTCGAGATATGATAATCGCGCCATAGAAGAAGTCGCAGAAGCTAATGCTATAGGAACAGCAATGCTAAGAACTCAATTGTTACCAGATCCAGAAGGCTTTACTGCAGACTCCTTAATGAAACTTTATGTTGATCACAGAATTGTTTCTGTAAAAATTGATGTGACCCAAGAGAACCAACGAATGGAGCTTCTTGAAAGAACTAAAGATTTGCAGCAACAGATATGGCAGGTAGCGATTACCGCCGCAGAAAAAACTCCGAATCCTGTGACTACAGGTTATTTCGTAACCTCTATTAACGATATGATAGATGCACAGGGAAAACGCAACGATGTTTTACAACGCTCCTTACCAGAACTGATTTATTATTTGATGTTTGTCATATTCATTTTTGCCAGTCTGTTCACTGGTTATGTAAGTGGTTTGGGTAAAAATAATCCGCGAGTGCCTACAATTATTATGGGCTTTTTGATCTCGCTTATGATATTTGTCATCATCGATCTTGATCGTCCCAGACGCGGAATTATTGAAGTAAAACAAGACAGTATGGAAGCTTTGAAATAGCACCAACAGTTAAGTCTTTCTTAATCCAGCCGATTACCTTTAGATAGGTTTGGGTTTGGGATTCATGTTTTTCACCTTTGCACATCATACAAAAAAGTGAAATATTATGAGTCAAGTGCAAGCAAACGATACAGTTAAAGTTCATTACACAGGTAAACTAAAAAACGATGGTCGTGTCTTTGATACATCAGAAAATAGAGAGCCATTAGAAGCAAAATTAGGCCAGAACCAATTGATTCCGGGATTTGAGAAAGGATTGACTGGTATGAAAGTCAACGAAAAAAAAACCATAGAGATTCCTATGGAAGAAGCCTACGGTGATGTGCAGAAAGAATTATTTCAAAAAGTAGAACGCAATCAATTGCCAGAAGATATCAAACCAGAAGTAGGTATGGGATTGATGGCAAAAAATCCTGACGGAACTGAGCGCCAGTTGCGCGTTGCAGACGTTAAGGATGAGTTCATCATCGTTGATGCAAACCATCCACTAGCTGGACAGGATCTCGTTTTTGATCTTGAGGTTGTTGGGATCAACTAGCAAGTTGGAATAAAGCTGAGAATTATTTGAGACCCATGTCATTTGAGGACAGCAATACGGTCGCAAAAAGAATCGGCTATTTATATTAAATAAAATGCCCTTTTGAGATTATCAAAAGGGCATTTTTAATTTACTAAATTGGGATTGAATTTCAGATTATATAATAGAATTCTGACACAACTCACACCACAACGTTTTTATCAACAAGTCTTGCTTGCCAGCAATCGCTGTACCTTGTAGACGTCCACGGCTTTGGAGAACTTCTTACTTACGCTGGGTAGGTTCTCGCTGGAAATCCAGATCTTGAGTTCGGCATCACGATCAAAGGTTCCTGCGGTCTCCAATGAAAATCTGGAAATGCTTTTATAAGGCATAGATTTCATATCCATTTTCTTACCTGTCAAGCCTTGTTTGTCTATAAGAATCAAACGCTTTGTGGTAAACAAGAATACATCCCTAAACAGAACAAAACCCATCTCAACGGCTTCATTTTCAATTAGAAGATGACCGTACTCATTCAACAACTCTTCATTGGAAACCTCGCCGGCATTTCCCAGCATTTTATCTATAAAACTCATCGTTCTTTTTGATAAATATAAAGCCTTAGTCTAGTCCATAGTTCTAGAATCTTGTTAAAGGGTTTGATGATTTTTAAGCTTTCGCGAAAGCATAAAAAAAACCGCTTTCTAAATGAAAACGGCTTAATATAAAACTGATAATTTATTTTAGGATTCTATACCTTCCTTTTTATTCATAGCTATAACTGCAAGATTATAGACCACAAGGCCAAAGCCTATCTTATTTATCGCGTCTCCTATGTTATAGATCACGTTTAGGTCCCATCCTCCAAAAATACCTTCATACCATCCTGGGGTTCCCGCCATATAACCTATAGGGTAAATCGCCCATCCCACAAGGACAAACCAACATAACGTTTTGTGAGCAGATAACACGGCGCCACCAGCAGACTTTGCTAGTTTTTTTGCCGTACCAAACCAAATTTCATAAACAATAACAACGTAGGCGATACCTGAAATAAGACCCCATAACCATGCATTATCGCGATCAACAGCTTCACCAGCATATCCAGTAACAAGCATAACTACCGAAAAGAAAATCAATCTCCACATAAGTGATTTTTTAGCTCCTGCTACTCTAAGGATGAGATAGAACTCTACACACATAAGAGGTACGGTAAGCACCCAGTCAACATACCTAAAGAAAACAGGCGATTCACCAAATCCAGACCAATAATCTCGCATGTACCAGTAATGCACAGCAGCAATAAATGTAATGAGTCCAGAGACCAAAATTGAAGTGCGCCACTTCCTATCAAAACTACTCATGGATAAGAAGAAGAAGGCACTTGCAGCCATCATTGCCATACATCCTACAAAGAATGTAAAACCTACGTAATCGTCAGCAGCCAGTCTGACTACCTCGACATTTAATAATAAATTATTCATATATAAAGTTTATGGTTATTAACTATTTAAGTCGTTTAAAACTTTATTATTTACAAATCCTTAATAAATTTTATAAAATATTATTTAATTGATAATTCAAATAGCTTGATATGTAGTAAAAGATTTCTGTTTTAGTTCGCTTTCGCGAAAGCGAACTAAACCTCATCATCGTGCATAGATTAACATTCTAAAACCTTGAACGCCACGCAACGAAATTCTATCTTTGCATTCTTCAAAAATGAGTATAGGATATGTTTGATAATTTAACGGATAAGCTGGACAAAGCGATGCACGTCCTCAAGGGACACGGCAGCATCACTGAGGTTAACGTAGCAGATACACTTAAGGAAATACGTCGCGCACTTGTCGATGCAGATGTGAACTATAAAATTGCCAAAGAGTTTACCTCAACGGCAAAAGAAAAGGCGCTGGGGCAAGGCGTACTTACCACATTAAAGCCAGGTCAGCTCTTGACAAAAATCGTCAAGGATGAACTGACGGAACTCATGGGTGGATCTGTTGAAGGAATCAACTTATCTGGTAACCCTACGGTTATTCTTATGTCTGGTCTGCAGGGATCTGGTAAAACAACCTTTTCTGGAAAACTGGCCAACTATCTTAAGACCAAAAAGAACAAAAAACCGCTTCTCGTAGCTTGTGATATCTATCGTCCAGCAGCGATTGACCAGCTGCATGTAGTAGGTGAGCAAATAGGTGTCGAGGTATTTTCAAATCGCGATGAAAAAGATCCTGTAAAGATCTCAGAAGCTGCGATTGCCTATGCAAAACAAAACGGCTTCAATGCTGTAATTATAGATACTGCCGGTCGTCTTGCGATTGATGAGCAAATGATGAAAGAGATTGCAGATGTTCATGCTGCGGTCAAACCTCACGAGACGTTATTTGTTGTGGATTCCATGACGGGTCAGGATGCCGTGAATACTGCAAAGGCTTTTAATAAGCGCCTTAATTTTGATGGTGTTGTTCTAACAAAACTAGATGGTGATACTCGCGGTGGTGCCGCTTTATCAATTAAGTCAGTAGTTGATAAGCCTATCAAATTTATCGGTACTGGTGAGAAAATGGAGGCGATCGATGTGTTCTACCCAGAACGTATGGCAGATCGTATTTTGGGAATGGGTGATGTCGTGTCTCTTGTGGAACGTGCTCAGGAACAATTTGACGAAGAGGAAGCCCGTAAACTGAGTAAGAAAATTGCCAAGAATCAATTCGGTTTTGATGATTTCCTTTCTCAGATCCAGCAGATCAAGAAAATGGGTAACATGAAGGATCTCATGGGAATGATTCCAGGTGCCGGTAAAATGTTGAAAGATGTGGATATTGATGATGACGCCTTCAAAGGAATTGAGGCCATCATCCATTCCATGACGGTTCAAGAAAGAACGCAACCACAAGTTATCAATGGATCTCGTAAAAAAAGAATCGCAAAAGGTAGCGGTACTACAGTAACGGAAGTCAACCAACTTTTGAAACAATTTGACCAAATGAGCAAGATGATGAAGATGATGCAAGGAGGAAAAGGGAAAGCGATGATGCAGGCCATGAGTAAAATGAGATAGGGCACTACGTATAATTGCCAATTTTTGAATTGCTGTCGCAATTCTCGATTACCGATTCCTAATTAATTTAGAAACTAAAAGTCACCTCTTTCAATGTTTGCAAAAATATAAATATGGCTCATTACAAATCTTTTGAAGACTTGGAAATTTGGCAACGTGCCAGAATTATCTGTAATGAGATATACGATTTGTATTTATCAAGTGATTTGCAAAAAGATTATGGTCTTTGGAACCAGATCAATAAGTCCTCAGGTTCAATTATGGATAATATCGCAGAGGGATTTGAAAGAGATGGTAATCGAGAATTTATTCAGTTTCTTAGTATAGCAAAAGCAAGTTGTGGGGAATCAAAATCTCAATTATATAGATGCTTAGATAGAAAATATTTAGAGCCAGAAAAATTTGGCAGCATCGCCAAACAAATGAATGAATGCCAAGCCCAAATTGCAGGATTCATGAAGTACTTGAAAAATAGTGACCGTAAAGGAAATAAATACGATTGATTATTAAAATATAATCGGCAATTACAAATTGCAGAGCCATTTCAAAATTGGCAATAGAAAATTAAAACCACCACACCATGACCATACTAGACGGCAAAAAGACCAGCAACGATATAAAAAATGAGATTAAGGATATTGTCGATGAGATGAAATCCAATGGCGAGAAAGTACCACATCTGGCAGCTGTGATTGTTGGTAATGATGGTGCAAGTTTGACTTATGTAGGATCAAAAGTTCGTGCCTGTGAGCGTGTAGGTTTTGAAAGTACGATGGTGCGCATGCCAGCTACTACCAGTGAAACGGAACTATTGAAGGAAATCAAGAAGCTTAATAATAATCCAGATATCGATGGTTTTATCGTTCAGCTACCGTTGCCTAAACAAATTGATACCCAAAAGGTATTGATGGCAGTGGATCCAGATAAGGATGTAGATGGTTTTCACCCAACGAATTTTGGTCGTATGGCGCTGGACATGAGTACGTTTATTCCTGCGACTCCATTTGGTATTCTGGAATTACTAGATCGGTATGAGGTACAAACCTCTGGTAAGCATACTGTTGTCATTGGTAGGTCACACATTGTGGGTCGACCTATGAGTATCTTGATGGGTAGAAAGGGATTTCCGGGAAATTCTACGGTTACCTTGACTCACAGTCGTACTAAAAATATTACCCAAATCACATCTCAAGCAGATATTATCATCACCGCGCTGGGCGTTCCAGGCTTCTTGAAAGCCGAAATGGTTAAAGATGGTGCTGTAATTATTGACGTTGGAATCACACGCGTTCCAGATGAATCACGCGAGCGTGGTTATTACATTACCGGTGATGTAGATTATGAAAACGTTTCAAAAAAGGCTAGTCATATCACACCAGTTCCAGGCGGTGTAGGTCCTATGACCATCGCGATGCTGCTTAAGAACACACTTTTAGCTAGAGAACGTCACAGAGAAGCCAGTAGCAAATAGTTGTTTGAGAAGTCCGCTTTCGCGAAAGCGAACTAAAAATAAAACTTCAACTTATTATTTACCACCATTTGCCTGAAGATCTGCGATGCATTGTGCATCTAATTGTGGGATACTGGTCATGTTCATCATATTAAGGACATTGCCACCGTTGATTTCAAAAAACATCAGGCAACCTTCCACATCACAATGGCGCTCGTTATCTGGATCTTCATGCTGACTTTGCAATGGTGTACCTAAGTTGACCAGTCCCATAAGGTGGGCAAACTCGTGATTGTAAACCGTCGTTTCCAGATTAACTCTCGACGGCTGATTCAATCCGCCGCTAAATCGCTCAACCGTGCTTTGATAAATCACTAATGATGTATTGCGATACGCCGTTCCCAGCACTACGGAATTTCCTTCATCATTTTCATTGGGCTTATCTGCCACAATAATAGACACGGCTATGGTGTTGTCTCTGGTAAAGCTGGTTCGATTGTCCTGTTCTAAGTCGTCAATTTCTTCAATAGTATAATTCTCGCCAGTACTATCGGTAATATTGCGCTGTGTAATTGAAATACCTTCAGGCTTATTGAGTCGCTGCTGCAGAAAGTTCTGCAAGTTGACGAGCGTTTCAGTTTCTGGACGTATGCCGTTGATATAAATTATCTCAATCTCTAATTGATCAAAAGTGTTCGATCTCAATAACTCTTCAGCACTATCGCCTGTAGAACGCAAATTTGCATTGCCGTTATTGCCAGGATTTCCATTGTCATCATTACCATTGTCATCGCTGGAACAACCTATAAGGCCAACGATAAACAAAAACATCAGTATTTTTTTCATTCTAGATTTTTATGTTACACAAAATAGAGCTTAGATACTTAAAACCCAAAAGCTTCTTTTAAATTGCACGATCTTTTATAATTAGTTCCCAACTTATCATGATTTCGCCAGAGGATTTACCGTCGATTGCTGCCCAACGTAAAAAGGAGAATGTTGCATTTTTCAAAAAGCTAAAACGTAAATCTCCTAAAAACATAGACTCTATAACACAAGAGTTACACGATGAGGCTTTTGAAGAGATTGATTGTCTTAAGTGTGCCAACTGCTGTAAAACAACTGGTCCTTTATTTACGCAAAATGACATCAACCGGATTGCGAAACACTTTAAAATGAAACCCGCTTCATTTATTGATACCTATTTACGTATTGATGAGGATAAGGATTATGTACTTCAAACAGTGCCTTGTACCTTTCTAGGTGCAGATAATTATTGTAGTATTTATGAAGTACGGCCTAAAGCTTGTAGAGAATACCCGCATACTGATCGTAGAAAATTGACTCAGATTGCCTCGATCACCATTGCCAACACATTTATCTGTCCAGCTGCATTTCATATTGTAGAGAGAATGAAGGAATCGATTAAAAGCTAATTTTGTAGTCCTTTACTTATTAAATTCCTACAATAAATTCACCGTTATTATTAAGGTTAGTTAAATCACATTATAGTACTCAATAGTTCACATATATTTCCCGCGTGCGCAAAATACTACTTTTATTAAGTTTGGTAATATTGACATCTTGTAGCAAACAAGAGCCAAGTAAAACCGAAATTGTTGGTAGAGATTATTTAACTAATTTGATCAATAAGCCAGCAACAGATCGTGTCCAAGTAATTAACTTCTGGGCGACATGGTGCATACCTTGCGTGGAAGAATTACCAGCTTTTGTAGAAATAGATGATAAGGACAATATTGAAGTAATATTGATTAGTCTTGACGATGTAGAAAATGTAGATGAATTGGTAAATCCGTTTTTGGTAAAGAATAATATCACGCCAACGGTAAAGTTGTTGGACGATCCTTATGCTGCAGAATGGATTCCAATGGTTGATCAGCATTGGGATGGTGCAATACCAGCCACACTGATTCAAAAAGGCTCAAAAAAGATGTTTTACAATACTTCATTCACCGCTAGTGAATTGAAGTCAGAAATAAATAAATTTTTATGAAAACGCTCAAGATATTAACCGTTGTTTGCTTGATTGCTCTATCAGGCGCTGTAGTTTTTGGTGCTATGGAATATTCTTCTAGATCTGGAGAATTATATGCCGTTAATCCAAATGAAAACTACAACCAAACCGAAGAGGACGAACAGTTCTTTGATAATGCCTATTCAGAAAATGAAGATGATGAACTGGTAGGATATTCCATAGGCGATGAAGCTACAGATTTCAATTTGAAAGATATAGACGGCAGTTTTAAGTCATTGGAAGATTATCCAGACGCAAAAGGTTTCATAGTAATTTTTACCTGCAACCATTGTCCTTATAGTAAAGCTTATGAAGATCGAATTATCGCTATTGACAAAGAATACAAGAAAAAAGGATATCCTGTAATTGCGATAAACCCTAACAATCCAGAATTATATCCAGACGATAGCTTTGAAAATATGAAGATTCGGGCTAGAGAAAAAGGATTTACTTTCCCTTATTTATTTGACTCTAAACAGGACATTTACCCACAATATGGAGCCACAAAAACGCCACATGTCTTTCTTTTAGAAAAGGAAAATTCTAAAAACATTGTAAGATATATAGGTGCTATTGACGATAATCATAAAGATGTCAAAGCGGTTAAAAATCATTTTTTGAAGGATGCCCTTGATGCCCTAATTAGTGGTAGAGAAATTGATCCTAAAACAACCGTCGCGATAGGTTGTTCCATTAAAAAATAGTGGAATCAAGTAACCACACAGGATTCTAGCAAGCTGTAGATATTGCGTATTTTTGCATAAAGATTTGTCATGGTGCTCGAACAGTATTACACAAAATGTCTTGCGCAGGGAACGTATTATATTTCCTCTGCAGGTGATGCTGCGGTAATAGACCCATTACGGGAAGTCCAGCAATACATTGATCGTGCAGATCAAGACAAGGCCAACATCAAATATATTTTTCTTACTCATTTTCATGCAGATTTTGTTAGCGGTCATGTAGATCTAGCTCAAAAAACAGGTGCGACTATTGTAATAGGTCCCAATGCTGAGACGAGTTACGCTTTCGCGAAAGCGAACCACCAACAATCATTTTCAATAGGAAATATAACATTGACCTTGCTTCACACGCCTGGTCACACGCTGGAGTCATCCTGCTATTTGCTTAAAGATGAAAACGAAAAACCAAAAGCTTTGTTTACCGGTGACACCCTATTTATAGGTGATGTAGGTCGACCGGATCTTGCCGTAAAATCAAACATTTCTAAGGATAAGCTTGCTGGAATGTTGTTTGATTCCCTACGTGATGTGATCATGAAATTACCAGATGACATCATAGTTTATCCAGCCCATGGCGCTGGTAGCGCTTGTGGGAAAAATATGAGTAGTGAGACCAGCGACAGCTTGGGAAATCAAAAAGCTACGAACTATGCCCTTGCGAGTGATTTGTCTAGAGAAGATTTTATAAAGCAGGTAACTAATGGGATCTCTGCACCACCAGCTTATTTCCCTAAAAATGTACAGATGAACCGCGGTGTAAATTCTAGCATCGATGAGGTTCTCCAACGAGGTCTGACAGCTATAAATCCAAAATCATTCAAAAGCTTATCTGAAGATCAAGAATTTTTGGTTCTTGATGTAAGGAGTCCGCAAGAGTTTACCGCTGCTCACGTTCCAGGATCTTGGTTTATTGGACTGGATGGGCAGTTTGCGCCTTGGGTTGGTTCTTTAATTAAAGATATTGATCAAAAAATCGTTTTGGTAGCACCTATAGGTCGCGAGGAAGAAGCGGTTACACGACTAGCGCGAGTAGGATACGATAATGTCAATGGATACCTAAAAGGTGGTTTTGAAGCTTGGCAGGAAGCTGGATTTGACACGGCGTCCATTGAAAATAAATCTGCTGAAAAATTTATTTCAGATTTCAATAGAGGTGCTGTTGAGAACATCATCGATGTAAGAAAACCTGCAGAATTCCAAAAGTCACACCTAGCTAATGTTCCTTTGTTTACTTTAGATAAAGTTCATGAAAATCTAAAAGAACTAGATGCTGAAAATAAATACCATATTCACTGCGCAGGAGGTTACAGATCTGTCATTTATGCCAGCATCGCACAATCTCGCGGAATCAAAAACATGATTAATATTGAAGGTGGTTATGGAGCCATTAAAAATGTTGCGGGTGCACCCGTAGAAACTCACACACTATGAAAAATTTAAGCAATCAAGAATGGCAGGAAATGACTGCCAACGATGATAATAAAGTCATCCTGGACGTACGTACTGATGAAGAATTTGCAGATGGAATTATTCCTGGAGCAGAACAATTAGACATCTATCAGCCACAGGAATTTATGGAAGGAGTCCAGAAAATGGATGCTTCAAAAAATTATTACGTTTATTGTAGAGCTGGAAGTCGTAGCGTCCAAGCTTGTCAAATTATGAAACAATCAGGTATTGATAACCTCTATAATTTAATTGGCGGTTACAGCAATTGGGATGGTGATACAACTATTCCTGAATAATCTGAATACATTTAATATTTAAGCTTACCTATTACATTATGGACTTATCCAAAGTACCACAACTAAAATATATTGATTCAAATAACTTTTTCTTGCTTTCTGGACCGTGCGCCATTGAGAGCGAAGAAATGGCGTTGCGAATAGCAGAAAAGGTGGTAAACATCACAGATAAGTTATCCATTCCATATGTATTCAAAGGTAGTTTCAAAAAGGCCAATCGCAGTCGTATCGATAGCTTTACAGGCATAGGTGATGAGAAAGCTTTGAAGATTTTGCGTAAAGTGAGTGAAACTTTTCAGATTCCGACCATAACTGATATTCATGAAGTAAGTGATGCATCAATGGCTGCTGAATATGTGGATATTCTACAGATACCTGCATTTCTAGTACGTCAGACTGATCTAGTTGTAGCCGCTGCAGAAACCGGCAAAGTTGTGAACTTGAAAAAAGGACAATTCATGTCTCCAGAAAGCATGAAGCATGCAGCCATGAAGGTAACCGATTCTGGTAATGAGCAAGTCATAATTACAGATCGTGGGACCATGTTCGGTTATCAAGATATGATTGTTGATTTTAGAGGTATTCCTACCATGAGACAATATGCGCCTACTGTTCTCGATGTCACTCATAGCTTGCAGCAACCCAATCAATCCAGCGGTGTTACTGGTGGACGTCCCGATATGATAGAAACCATAGCGCGAGCTGGAATCGTCAATCACGTAGATGGATTATTTATAGAAACACATTTTGATCCTGCAAATGCAAAAAGCGATGGCGCAAATATGCTAGATCTCAAATACTTAGAAGGGTTACTCACCAGATTAGTGAGTATTAGAAAAACCATCAATTCTTTCGCTTAGTTAGATCAAATTATTTTTGATAAAGAGTTTTGGAAGATCTAGTGATTTACTTAAAATGATTTTTACACATATGTTTGTAGTTGCTTCTGTTAGAACACTTAAGCGATAGATTAAATCGATTAAAGTAAAATTTAAGGGTCATACGTCGATAAGTCATTCAAATCCGTATATATTAAAATAAGTCCGATATTTTTGTGTCAGAATAAACCCTACATGATAAAGATCTCTACTCTAAATTTTGTTACTACTCTTCTATTGAGTACAGCTGCTATGGCTCAAAATATAGGAGTCAACACTAACTCACCCACGGCAAACCTTGATGTCAATGGAACCCTAAGAATAAGAAGTCTTAAAAAGGCTAATGGAGAATTTGGAGCAACAGGAAATGTTGTTTACATCATGGGTGTTGATGAAAACGGAAACGTTGTCCCGATTGAAATAGGGGAAAATATCGTTCTTGAAAGTAATAAGCTAGTGGTACAGTTACCAGAGACAGATACTTCGGTAGCAGAATTGCCTAATGGAGGTACCTTAGAAGACAACTATGCACCTGGCTCTGATGGTATTATTAATGACCTTGACCTTGGAATAGTAATCTTGCCTGGAGACAGACGCACAACCTGGCCAATTGTGAGGTTGCCTAATGGTGATAATGAAAGCAAAGTAGATATAACAGGATTCAAAGAGGCTCCTGACGGTACGATGGTGTATCTATATCCAACATCTGGAGACATTCAACTTAAAAAGGGAAGCGATGAATCCCAGCCTAACAATAGAATTGCCGGTGAAAATGATCATAATATCAAAAAGAATGATCTGATGCTTCTTATGTACGATGGAAATATCAAAAAATGGGTGGTAGTGTCTAAGCACTAGATCCTACTCGTAACTTATAATATTTAAACCTTGACTTAACCGTCAAGGTTTTTTTGTACTGTGATCTGTAAAAAAGGACATCTTGAATCACTCAATCAGATCAAATAAATTTGGTATTCTAACTCTAGTGTTGATTTAATATTTGCTAAAAAACTCAATTTAAACCTCATTCAATCTATGCCAAACCATTCAATTTTGTTGAGGACTTCTTATAAATTGAATTTAGCTTAACTGGATACTACAGGCTTAATGTAGAATGGAATTGATGATCTCTATTCGTTGAGTGAAGTCAGAAGTTGCGAGCTTATTGGAGACAGAGTTGAGAGATGTAAAGTTCTATCGACAAATCTAATTTTCAATCCCTTGCCGGAAGATTCTTGAAGATTTTATCTACGAACTCTTTACTCTTAAAAGGTTTGATAATATAATCATCCATGGAAGAGTCTTTCATGCGCTCCTCAATCTCTAACTGTTCAACTGCAGTTAGAGCAATGATAGGTATCGTTGGCTGAAATTCTCTAATTCTAGACGTAGCCTCGAACCCATCCATTCCAGGTGGCATGTTGATATCCATTAATATTATATCGTAGGTATTTTCCTTGACCATTTGTATGGCGGCTTTTCCAGAGTCCGCAAGATCATACGTACCGTCAAAACCTTCAATGATTTTTTTGGTGACCAATTGATTGATTTTGTTATCCTCAACAATGAGCAGTTTAATCCCTTTCAATGTTTGTTCAGGGATCGAGGCTTCACGATGAAGTTCTTCAAATGGAACTTCGACTGCTTCCAACTTTAAATTAAACTTTACCGTAGTTCCGTTACCCTTTTCACTTTCAACAGTAAGTTCTGAATCTTGTAATTCAAGAATCTTATTAGAGATTGGCAACCCTAATCCCGTACCTTCATTTTCCTCATTATGATTGATAAACTTACTTTCATCAAAAAGGTCATTCAACTTCCTTTTATCGATTCCCTTCCCAGTGTCTTTAATCAAAAAATCTAGAGAATGGTAATTGTCTAAATTTTCTGTCTTAGTTATATTAAGGCTGATATCTCCGTTTTTAGTGAACTTATTAGAATTACCCAAAACATTGATCAATACCTGCATCAGTTTGACGGCATCGCCATTATAGATTTTTGCTACATCGTCTGAGATATTTATATGAAATGTATTGGTATGATGTGGGACGATAAATTTAGCAGACTCAACAGCGTGATGACATAATTCCCTGATATCAAAATTTTCTTGAGCAAGCGTCAAATTAGAAGATCTATTGAGTTTATTCATCTCCAAAACATTGTTGATCAGAGATAGAAGGTAATCTGCACTATACTTAAGCGACTGGACATTCTTCTTGTTTTCACCTACGATTTTCTTGTCGTCTATCAGCATATTAGAAATACCCACTATACCATACATAGGTGTTCTAAGTTCGTGACTAATTCTTGAGAACAACGCGTTACGCGCGGTTAGCAGTTGATCACTCTTTTCTTTTTCTTGTAAGTAAATAGTGTTTTTTTCAACTAACTGTTTGTTCAGTTTTTTTCGTCTATAAAAACTTATGTATAAAACTACGATTAGGATAGAAGCAATAAACAATGCTATTGATGACCATAAAACAGTAACTTCTTGACGTTTATTTTCAGCTTTTAATTGCTCAGCTTCGATTTGTGCTTGCATCCTTCTTTGAACTTCGTCCGCATTAAACTTGGCTCTAGCGTTCTGAATTGCTTTTACACTCTCATCTTTATATTTATCTCGTTGTAGTACACTTAGTTTTTTGGAAGATTCAAAAGCTTTTTTGTAATCATTTAGCTCAAAGTACACATCTGAAACACTTAAATATGCTTCAATCAGCACTTCTGAATAATCCGATTCATTAGCAATTTCTATACTTTTTTCTAAGCTGGATTTTGCTTTTTCATATTTTTCCAGTTGTACATAATATTTACCGTACAATAGCTCAATCCCAGCATTAAACGGGTCATATTGAAGTTGATTAGAGAGTCTTGCAGACTCATTTAAGTATTTAGAGGCTAACTGAGGTTCCTCAAGCTCCAAAAAAGATTCAGATATATTATAGTTAATTATAAATAAGCCATCAATGTCATCTGATGCAGTTAGCTCTAAAGCAGCAATATAATTTGAAATAGCTTCAGAGTAGTTTCCCGTCAACGCTAACACATTCGCATAGTCAACATTAGCAGTTATAAGTGTTCCTGATTTTCTGCCTTCTGGAAATTCTGTTTGTTGAAAATTCTTTGCCTTTTCTAGAGATTCCCTATAAACTTCCTTAGCTTGTATGGTATCTTCTATTTGTATAAGCGCCATTCCTAGATTACTGGAGATTGCCGTATAATAATTGTAAAATCGCAAAGAATTACTCAGCTCTCTACCTTGTTGACTCAAGCTGATAGTTTTTACAAAATCCTGACTATCATAATTGTCACGTATTTGCCCAAGAATCTCTCTAAGTTCCTGCTCCTTTTCAAGTTCCTCTGGAGAATATTCGCTTTCACTATTTTGAGCTATGATAGATGAGCTCCACAACAGCGTGAGGATCACAAATACTATTCTAAAATTTTCGATACTTTTTATTGACGTGAGAAGCAAGAATTGATTGGTTTTGAATTATTGCCAAAAAATGAAAATACAACTTTCCTACATTTTTGGGACTTCAAACTTCAAAATCTATGAAAGAAGCGCAATAAATTTTTCTTAAAAGTCTCCTGATATCAGTAGTGATGTATGTCTATAGACTTAGGCAACTTGATCTACATCAAAACTTAAGAGTTGCATTTAAATGGATAATTGAGTTTTGATAGAAAAGTTCAAATGCTACTTCTTTTTAAATTTAGTTTTCAATACTTATTCGATGAATGAACCTTCCTTTAAAAAAACAGGTTAAACTTGCTTAAATACCTTACCGTTAATCGATTATTCCGATATATGAGCATAATAAAACTTATAATTGTAGTTGGTGACTACGATTTATCGTCATCATTTTATAAAGCATCTATGATAAAAATTACTTACTTCTTCATTTTATTATTCTCCACGGTTGTTTGTGCACAAGACCTTACAATAATGTCTGGCGGTAGTATTTCTATGGAAACTGGTGCGCAATTGTACATCAATGGAGTTGAATTACAACCTTCCATCAATTATGCTTTTGAAGGACCTAATGAAGTGACATCGACTGTTACACCTGTAAATAACCCTAAGAGTGTATCTAAGGTTATGGAATGGAGTAATCCAGTAGAAAGCTACATGGGTATGGTGTATTTCAAATATGAAAATGTGGACCTTAATGAATTGGAGGAAGCTGACTTGGGACTTTCTATAAAGGATCTTCAATCTGAATGGATTATTATGGATAGTAATCTTGATGTAGAAAGCAAAAGAGTAGGTTTTGACTTCGCTGATCCTACCCATATTACAGCAATAACTGCTACGCGGAAACAAACTCTTGGAACTAGCTCTATACAAGATGCTGGGATCCAGATTTTCCCTAATCCAACGACATCAACCATAACAATCAATTATGGTAATGAAATTAATGTCGAAGTCTACAATCTGCTTGGTAATACCTTATTTTATACCACGAATAAAGTTGTTGATTTGTCCAATTTGAGCAGTGGTACTTACCTGATCAAGATTACTGATGTAGAAACTAGTAATGCTATATATAGAAAGATTTTAAAAAGATAATTAATTTTTACTGTCCAAAAATCAGACTTTAAAATCTGCAATTGCTACAACTACAGCTGTTATTCTCTAACACCCATCTCATAAATTACAAATAGTAAGCTGTAGGCTCTAAAGTTATTTAGATTTATAGAGGTCTATAATTATTACGCTTTCGCGAAAGCGATATTTCAACAGTCCCAAAGTATTGATTATTTTAGAGTTCTTATAAAATGAGACCTCATGAAATCTACTATCCTAATACTTTTTGGGTTACTGTCATCCCTTGGTTTTTCTCAAGGAACCAAATTATTACGACAACCTACCATTCACAGTAACCAGATCGTTTTTGTTTACGGTAATGACCTATGGACTGCCACAACAAACGGTGGTATGGCACAGCGATTAACCAGCGATATAGGATATGAGAGTGTGCCCCATTTCTCACCTGACGGCACTATGATTGCCTTTACTGGTGAATATGATGGGAATATAGATGTCTTTGTGATCCCTTCAAATGGCGGGACACCGCAACGACTGACCTACCATCCTGGCGGTGATTTTGTGACTGGCTGGACTCCAGACAACAAAGTTTTATTCCGGTCTGATCGTGAGGGAAAACCTACTGAAACCACCAAGTTCTTTACCATAGGATTGGAAGATGCATTTCCAGAATCCATGAAGCTAACCAGAGCAGCCTATGGCGAGATCTCACCAGATGGGAATCATATTGCTTATACTCCTATTACATCTTGGGATCCTGAATGGCGCAACTATCGTGGCGGCCAGGCGATGCCTATCTGGGTCGTGAATCTAGAAACAATGGAATTGCAGACTACTTCACAACCTACTAAAGAACGTCACCTGGATCCAGTTTGGCATGATGGCAAGGTCTACTTTTTATCAGAGCGTGATTACACCAGCAACATCTGGTCCTATGACCCCAACACAAAGCAGGAAAACCAAATCACCTTCCATAAAAAGTTTGATGTCAAAAGTCTGGATGCAGATGAGAATCAGATCGTTTATGAACATGGCGGTCAAATAAATTTGCTCAACCCGTCCACAGGTGCCACAAGAGTGATTCCCATAACGGTTAGTGCAGACCTGAACACGTCCCGTGAGCGATGGGAAGATGCTACAGCACGTGACTTAACTAACGCCTCGCTATCACCCAACGGTATGCGAGCCCTTTTTGAATACCGTGGCGAGATATTTAGTGTCCCTAAAGAAAAAGGTTCGTGGCGCAATCTTTCCAATGCTCCAGGATCTGCACAACGTAGTCCTGTCTGGTCACCGTTAGGTGATAAGGTGGCTTGGTTCTCTGACGCCAGCGGTGAGTACGCCCTTGTGATTGCAGATCAATACGGCTCTATCATCAAAACCATATCCTTTGATGATCCTACCTTTTATTTTCAGCCACAGTGGTCGCCTGATGGTAAAAACATTGCTTATACAGATACGCATTACAACATCTGGATCACAAACATAGATAGTGGCACCTCTACAAAAGCAGATACAGATAGCTATGCACATCCAGATCGCTCCATGAATCCTGTGTGGTCACCAGATAGTCAGTGGATCGCTTATGCAAAACAGCAGCAAAGTCATTTCAAAGCAATCTATGCCTATAACATTGCCTCCAAAAAAATTATCCAGATTACAGATCCTCTAGCAGATGCCATCACTCCTATTTGGGATGAGTCTGGAGAATATTTGTACACGCTTGCAAGTACCAATTACGGCCTGACCTCTGGATGGCTGGATATGAGTTCTTATGATCCATCGACCACAAGATCTCTGTATGCCGTAGTGCTTTCTAAAAATGGTAAAGCTCCCAACCTACCAGAATCAGATGAAGAAACTACGGCAGATATTGTTGAGGATAAAAAAGAGCAGAAAAAGGAACGAGAGAAAAAAGGGTTTGATGCTGCAGACGATGAAGCAAAAAAAGTCAATGTCGTCATCAATGAAGAAGGTATATACGATCGCATAGTGACCATGAACTTACCAGAAAGAAATTATATCGCTCTTGCGAAAGCAGAAAAAGGTAACGTCTTTGTCCTGCAACAAATTGAAAATGAAGATGGCTTCAAGCTTCATTTATACGATACTAAGAAACAAGAAGCCACAGATTTTGCCGATGGTATTCAAGACCTTGAAACGAGTTTTGATGGTACACATATATTGCTCAACCATGGTAATAGCTATTCTATAAACCCCACAAAATCACCAATAAAATCTGGTGATGGAAAAATTGACACAAACCTAAGCGTCAAAGTCGACCCTCAAGCGGAATACGTGCAGATATTCAAGGAAGGATGGCGTTACATGAGAGATTTCCTATATGTGGATAATGTACATGGTGCACCTTGGGACAAAATCTATGAATGGTACTCGCCATGGATCAAGAACGTGAGACACCGCACAGATTTGAATTATGTAGTAGACATTATGAGTGGTGAAGTGGCTATTGGCCATTCCTATGTTTCTGGCGGTGACCTTCCTGATCCAGGTAGAATTCCTGTTGGTTTGCTAGGTGTAGATTTAGAGGTAGAAAATGACAGGTACAAGATTTCTAAAATCTACAACGGCGAGCGCTGGAATCCTGATACCACAAGCCCATTAGGAATGGCTGGAATCGATGTTAATGTAGGAGACTACTTGATTTCCATCAATGGTAAAGAATTGAAGACAGATCAAAATCCTTATAAATTATTAGAGCAAACCGCCAATCGGGAGATTATGATTGAGGTAAGCTCAAAAGCAAATGGTAGTTCCAAGAGACAGGCATTGGTAAAACCAATATCCAGCGAACGCAGTTTGAGATATATTGATTGGGTGGAAGGAAATCGTAGAAAAGTCGATGAACTATCAGATGGGAAACTGGCCTACGTTTATATTCCCAACACAAGCCCTGGCGGCTTTACTTCGTTCAATAGATATTTATTTAGCCAACAAGATAAAAAAGGTGTCGTGCTGGATGAGCGCAATAATGGTGGTGGTAGTGCTGCAGATTATATGATCGATATTTTGAAGAGAGAGCCTTTCGGTTATTTTAATAGTAAGGCAAATGACAACCGACCATGGACCACGCCTATGGCTGGAATTTTTGGGCCAAAAGTGATGATCATCAATGAGCGCGCGGGCTCTGGTGGTGATTTATTACCCTATATGTTCAAGCAACAAAATTTAGGCCCGCTGGTTGGAACCAGAACTTGGGGTGGATTAGTAGGAACTTGGGACACACCTCCATTTGTTGATGGTGGTAGAATGGTGGCACCGCGTGGTGGCTTCTACGATCTTAATGGAGAATGGGCTGTTGAAGGTGAAGGCGTCGCTCCAGACATAGAGGTAATTCAAAATCCAAAATCAACAACAGATGGAAGAGACCCACAACTCGAAAGAGCCGTTGAAGAAGCCTTGAAACTATTACCAGCACAAGAATTCAAAATGAAACCAGAACCTGCGGCACCAGTCAGATGGAAACGACCAGATGGTTATGATGAAGAGAATTAATGCTTATCGTATTTGTAATTAACATGTTGCAAATAAATATATTTGATAATTTAAATCATAATATGTAACAATATCCCTAATTTAATGTCTTATTAGTATAACCTTCAAATATGACATTATGAAAAATCTAATTGTATTGTTCGCATTAATTGTTTCCAGTGTATGCTTTGCACAGGCCTCCATGGAAACAAGTAGTTTCACAACGATCGACATCGATAGTGATGCTACAATAGAAATACGTTATTCGCCTAGCGCTAAGATTCAGTCTAGTGGTAGTATGGATGATCTCAAATCGATGGTAAGCACCTCAGCGAACCGGTTGAATTTGAAAGGTGGTGACTCAAATTCAAAAATGAGAATCTACACTAGAAGTTTGAATGCGATAAAAGTTTCAGGAAATGCTAATGTAACCGTAGAGGGTTTCAGCAGTATAGACAAATTAACCGTAATGACTGATGAGAATGCTAAGCTTGATTTAGGTTCTACTAAAATTAATGACCTATCTATAAATCAAAATGGAAACAGCAGCGTTAATTCAACAGGTGCTGCGACAACCATGCTTATCAAAGATGGTAATATGGTCACCATGAATTAGGATAGCAAAGGTTTTACAAATAACACTCTGAAATTCAGGGTGTTTTTTTTTGCTCTAAACTCTTGTGAATCATTTGTTTGAATTACCTGAATATCGAAATATCAGATTATCAATCAAATGATAAAGCGTAAATAATTTAAGTTGAAAAGTTCCGCTTTCGCGAAAGCGAGATTATCATCTACCCTATTGCACAATTCAAAATTTTACTTTTACTTTGTGTTTCAAAGTGCTTTACTATGCAATTAGAAAAATATAGCGAGGATCTCAAACAGATCAGATCGATGATGGATCGATCGACCAGGTTTATCTCATTGTCGGGAATGAGCGGTGTGATGGCGGGAATCTATGCGATTATAGGTGCTGTGGCAGCACATTTTGTGATCGAGCAGGCAAAGCAAACAGATGGTCTTACTAACGCCAATGCCTATGAAGTTTTCAAAGCTTGGAATGAAAATACCGTATTGTTATTATTATTGATAGCTGGCATCGTACTTCTACTGGCCATTCTCACAGCATTTATTCTTACCCGTAAAAAAGCTGAAAAAACCAAGCAAAAATTATGGGGAGCTCAAACCATGCGACTCATTGCAAGCTTCCTAACACCGCTATCTATTGGTGGATTGTTCACGCTGGTTCTTTTACAATATGGAGTGATAGGTCTCATTGCTCCAGCGATGCTTATCTTTTACGGCTTAGCATGTATGAGTGCTTCAAAATACACATTGGGAACGGTCAAATATTTGGGGTTGACCTGTGCGATTCTTGGCCTGATCAATACGCAATTCATAGGATACGGATTGTATTTTTGGGCGGCTGGATTTGGTGTGACGCACATTATCTACGGCATCATCATGTATAACAAGTACGATCTTAATAAATAATATTTGACAAGTGAGTATCATCACAAATCTTAATAAAGCATTTGAAAACCGCATCAGGCTGGGCATCATGTCTGTGCTTATGGTGAATGATGATGCAGATTTTAAAGAATTAAGGGACCTCCTTGAGGTCACTGACGGGAATCTCGCCAGTCACTGTAAAGCATTAGAAAAAGAGGATTATATCAATGTGAAGAAATCATTCATAGACCGCAAACCAAATACCAGATATAGCATTACAGACTTAGGACGTGCTGCCTTCAAACAACATCTTACTGCTCTTGAAAAATTACTGAAATGACTAGAAAAGAAATTTTTTTATTTTTTTACTTTGTATTTCAAAGTACTCTATATTATTTCCAAATTGTTTTATCCAATCTACTTCATCATCTAAAATCAAAACTTTAAAAACATTAACAATGAAAAACATCCTATCCATTGCCGGCGGCCTTCTGTTTGCTCTTCTATTTCACAACCAACTTTTAGGAATCAATGTGTTGCTATTTTCTGCATTCCTTCTGTTGGTTTTACTTCTCATCAACCGTAAGATTCAATGGAGTTTACCACTCGTTGTAAGTGCTTGTGGACTTGTGATTAGCGCCGTAGCCATAACCTGGCATGGCGCAACGACAGCCGTCTGGAGTTATTTCGCATGTCTATTTATGTTGTTGGGTTATTTGGCCTATTCTAGAGCCAGTGTATATATCAGTCTTGCAAATGGTCTATACAATATCCTTTTGGGGATATTTCATGACTTTCTGTATCCCTCAAAAAAGGAAAACATTCAAAACCCATCCAAAACCAAATATTGGGAATGGGCTTTAGCCGTTGGCATCCCGCTGACTCTGATTTTTGTTTTTATCTCATTTTACCGCGACGCTAATCCTGTTTTTGATTCATGGGTTACGTCTCTTTTCAAAGAATTTGAAATGATTGATTTCCTATGGTTCTTTACCGCTAGCGTTGCAACATTCTTAATGCTTAATATCATACAACCTCAACCCATAAAAGAACTGATGCAAGCAGATGCAAGTCAAGGTAATTTTCTGATTCCTTCCAACGAAGCAGAACATCAATATGCTAACACAGAATTAAGGATTGGGAGCATTTCAATGATAGTACTAAACATCCTATTGGTTTTCGTGCTCATTTCAGAGTTCATGTTTCTTGCAAATCTTTCAGACTTTGCGGCGGCAGACCTTTCAAAGGCGGTTCACCAAGGCGTCAATTCTTCCATAGTTAGTGTGGTGATTGCGATAAGCCTGATTGCATTTGTGTTTAGAGGAGCTATAAATTGGTTAAAATCTAATAAAACCATTAAGCTTCTCGCAACGGGCTGGATGATTCTCAACACATTGTTATTATTCACGATTGCCGTAAAGACCTGGATATACATTTCATCTTATGGACTCACAGACAAACGTATAGGAGTACTTGTCTATTTAATTCTTTGTCTAATAGGAATAGTGACCGTATTTATGAAGGTGCATTATGCTTACAATTTTGTATTTCTAATTAGAAAGAATTTGAGCTGGAGCATTGCTGTACTTGCATTACTAGGTTGGATAAACTGGTCTGCGATAATTTCTAATTATAATATTCAAAATGACCATATCGACATGGACCAACTGTTTAATCATTTACCACAAAACGCACTAGTTCTTAAAAAGAGTTCTTTATACAATAAGGTTCTTAGCGTGGATAGATATGATTACAAAATTGAAAACAAGATCAATCAGATTGAGGATAGAAACTGGCAAGAGTTCAATTATATATTTTATAAAACTGAGAGCTATGAGAAATAGAATCTCATCTTTTCATACATATAGCAAAATAGCTTTGTGGGTTGCCATCTTTACTTTGATACTGGGCGGCTTAATATTCCTGTCATCAATTCTATTTCCGATCGATCTCGTTTATGGAATAGGTGCAACATTTATTGTACTGGCATTTTTAGCAAACGTTATCATACTTCTAGTTATGGTAACCCGATTACTAATTACTCCAACTTTCAAAGAAAACCTTTTCAGTATTTATTGCTTGCTCATCAATATTCCAATTGTCGTTGGATACATATACATTTTATCATCATGAATTCTATAACCATCAAGAATCATCTTAATCAAGAGGCTGTATGCGTTTCTGGAATCACCGCTTTCTGCTTAGTGATTCTTGCTATCCGAGTGAAGTTATCACACGAGTTCTATTTAATATTTATGGGATGGAATCTGTTCTTGGCATTATTACCATATGCATTAACATGGTTTGTAAAACAAAATGCATCGCTATTGAGCCATCTACCCAGATTCTGGAAGAGGCTCTTTCTAATCGGAAGTTTCTGTTTATGGTTACTGTTTTTACCCAACGCTCCGTACATGATAACAGATTTCATTCACCTAGAATTAGAAGCTGAATTATGGTGGCTGGATTTTTTGGTATTCTGTTGTTATTCTATTGCTGGGATTTATTTTATGTATTTGAGCATAGAACACTGGAAAAGTATTTTCCAAATACGTTTAAGGAAATCAAAGAAGCGCCTCGCAACATGTACCCTATTTTTCCTGAGCGCTATAGGAGTTTATTTAGGAAGGAGTTTACGTTATAATTCGTGGGATATTTTGAGCGATCCCACGAGTATAATTACCGATTCCCTGAAGCTATTCATAAACCCATTCGATTATTATTTCATATGGATGCAGATTTTGTCACTGGCCTTAATTCTTAGTTTTGGCTATATGGTCTTTCAAAAGTTTACCAACAAATGATATTAAGAAAGCCACGATATTTTTATATCATCACCACATTATTACTGCTAGGTATTGAACTGATTATTGCATTATTCATCAATGATGGTTTTGTAAGACCTTATCTAGGCGACTTACTGGCGACAATCGTGGTGTATGGCATTGTTATGTCAATAACCAATTCCAGTGTGCGGCAAGGAATGTATTTTGCCTTGTTTATAAGCTTTGCTATTGAATTAATGCAATTGTTACAAATAGTTGATGTTCTAGGCTTGACAAATAATCGTATTGCTAGGATCGTGATAGGAACCTCTTTTTCCTGGATGGATCTATTGATGTATACTCTGGGTGCAGCAATTATATACATCTTGGAACGCACCTTGAATCATGATAAATAATTTGATCTCCGTACTAAATCAATACTTAATTTATCCGTACATCTTTATAATATGGACTCGGAAAAAGCATCTAATTATCATAACCTTACTCTGGAACAATAATTTTCGGGTTTTGGGTCTTGGGTCTTGGGTCTTGGGTCTTGGGTCTTGGGTCTTGGGTCTTGGGTCTTAAGGCTAAAACTTAGTCTTTTCTCCATCCACGTAATCCTGCAGGTATTCAAATCGCGGAGTCAATTTACCATCGTGCGTAGTCATTCTGGCGCGGTCAAGTATACCATCAGCATCGTTGTTAAAAAATGCTGGTAATACACGCTCAATAAACATCTCACCAAATCCTTCACTGGCATTCTTAGGCAACTCGCAAGGCAAATTATCTACTGCCATGACGGTGATCGATTCGTCCGTTTTGAAAGGCACTTCTTTTTCCGTTCGTGGATCGTATCCATAAAGCGGGTTCTCAATAGTAGATGCCCTCAACGTACAAGCGATAGGCCCATCAATATCACAGCTAACATCTGCCACTAGTGAGATATTAAAATCTGCAGATTTCATGTCTTCTCTGGTAAAAAAGTAAGGCGCACCTTCACCATAAAAATGACCAGTGATGAACATATCACCTACAGCGGCAAATTTCATGAAATCAGACTCCAGCAATTCTGGATTATTATAACATTCTGTTCTGGTTGGAACGTATCCATCTTTCCTGATGTAATAATCATCTACATCCAATTGGGTAAAGACGGTTTGATTGTTCTCAAATTGGCCCAATTGCAAAAATTCCTTAGGCAACAATCTCTTGATCCCGAGTATCTCTAAAATCTCAATAATTCCACCAGCGACCTTACCGCTACCTGTCGTGATGATATTGATGGGTGGTAATTCATTCTTGACTTTTCTAAGTTCTTCCTTCACTGCTTCAAAATCTGCCAGGTCATCAACTTTAGGCAACTCAAAAAGATCATCACGCAAACCCAATGCTCTAAATGCGTTGTAAGCACCTACTAAACCCGCATATCTACCAAATCCAATTAATCGATTATTATTCTCATCTGTAATCGTCTCATGGTCATACAACTCGATTTTCTTATCTAATATCGCGCGTAACAAATCGCGATTGTAGGGCTGTTTTTTAATGGTGTGCGAGAAGAAAAAATACTTTTTGCCGGCGATCAATGAATCTACTGGAACTTCCTTGACTCCCAATAATACATCTGCATCACTCGTATCGTTGACAACGTTAATTCCTTGAGCAGTGTACGATTCATCGCTAAAAATTCTGATGTTTGAGGACTCTGCTACTAGTTCCGCTTTCGCGAAAGCGTGCTTAAAACCAGCCGCTTGAACAGGCGACAAAACGACTCGCCTATCTGGCGGGCTCTTGCGTTCCTTGATCAATGCAAACTTCATAATGTTCAATTTTTAGTTACCGAAAGATACGTAATGATGTCCTGCTGCTCTTAAAAGATTAGTTTAAAATGGCGACTTGAACTTCACTTATCTTAGAGAAAAATACTGAGGTTTTGGCATGGTTTTTACACAATATCCACGGCATTGGATTACTTTTGTCCACCCTTATCTAAAGATGCTATAAGGTTTCTATTTATAGCCATTTGGATTAGGATTTACTGCGAAAGCAGCTAATGGGGTCGACTGGTTTTGACAGCGAGACCGAGTTGATTGTAAGCATGTAGAGCGCTGGGCCACAGCTCTTAAATCTCATGATTCATCTTTTTTAAACGGCGAGAATAACTACGCCCTAGCAGCATAATCTGAATTATAGTAAGATGTGCCTCGGCTCGTAAGACGAGCATGCAGGAATTCTCTCAAAGGCCTTGGTTTATGGCACTTGATATAGAGAATTCGTAAAAATAGACCTATCCTCATCAGGGCTTTGATGGTGAGGAGACACTCAAGTGAAGACAAGCGGTGCTTTGGTAGTTATCGACCGGTGCATCGACTGAAATTAAATGATGACTAAACATGTAGAAAGCGATGAAGTCGCTCGTTTGGACGGCGGTTCGAATCCGCCCGACTCCACAGGTAAAAACCACGCGTTCGCGTGGTTTTTTATTGATGTTTTCTCAAAAAATACTAACATTTTATAACAGCATTTTTCGTTGAGTATCAATACATAATTGCTCAATAATTAAATTCCCAATGCTTGTCCGCCACCAATTTGTTATAATAAATCAATACGAATCATGGTATAACTTCTACCGCTAAACTCACCTTCAATCAAGTTTTAAAATAAAAAACCCAGTCAATAATTTTGACTGGGTTGATCTAGATGGAGTAAAATTAATTTTACCTACAAGTATTATTTACAGCGATAACTGTGCTTATGCCATCTGCTTTTAATCTTACATTTCTTTGCCTTCTTGTAGCATTTAGAGCTGTGCTTGTGCCACCAGCCGTAATTACCACAGTACGTTTTCTTATCTTTTTTACATTTTGAAGAGTGTTTGTGCCACCATTCTTTGATATCACACTCATTCTCATCATCTTCATCATCCTCAGTTACTTCACACAATTCTCCACCTTCTGTACTGGTACCTTCTACAACTGTGAGATAACCAAATTTACTTCCAGGACCTATCGCTTCATCACAACTAGTATCAATATCATCTTTACAAATAAAGTTGATATAGGTCTTGAGTTCCTTTCCAAAAGATCCATCATGAGCTCTACCGTTTATTTTGATAACCTCACCTGGCTTCACATAACCGTGATATACATATTTATGGTCTTGAGACTGTTTGATAGTTACCTTGGCTCCATGCTTACCTGTATATTTCAAAGAAAGATAGTTCACCTTACCGTCACAATCGCTGCATTCTGGCTCTGGTTCTTCTTCTGGTGCATCACATATTGGTCCACCTAAAACACTGTTACCATCCACAACTTCAAAATCATCGAACGTGTCACCAACTAAAACTGATTCCTCACAGTCTGTATGGATTTTAGCCACCTTATGATGATTGACGTAGATATAAATTTTATCTCCAAATGTATTATCATGTCCAGTTCCAGTTATGGTAAATTGCTCTTCTGGATCAAGGTCTTGTTGAAAAATCACTTGCCCATTAGATTGCTTCACAGATACTCGTGCGGTTTTATCGCCATTATATTGAAAGGCTAATCGATCCAAGCCACCATCACAGTCAGAACACTCTACTGGTGGATCTAATACACCTATGTTACCAACTGCTAGAAGTGTTTCCATGTCTTCCATACTAAAGTGCGGACCCACATAGTATTCACGCTGATTTACCAATTCATCAAAATCAGCTACATCACCGTTATCCATGTGAGTGAAATAAGTTTTGCTAATACCCGAACTTCCATTTACAGGATTTAGAGTTTTTGCACGTGGCCCTTCTGAGCCAAAAACACCTTCATGAATATGTACTGGATGCATTAATCCTGGCGTAGTGTTTTTAAGCTTGATAAAAGCTTCCACACCTTTAACTCCAGCATCTCTAATGGTTATAAAACCAGATACTCCAGGCACATCAGCCTCTCTTAGCTTATAAGTTACCCTGATGCCTTCTATTTTGCTTTGCTTGGCGTTTTTTGCACCAAATTCAAGATTATTTTCCTGAGGCTGAGAGATTTCCTCAAACTCATCAAGTGGTTCAGGACTACATGCAAGAATCATTGCAAGTAAGCCTAAGCTGATAATTTTAGTAAAGTTTTTCATAGTTCTTTGTTTAGAAAATAAAGGTACTATCGTTATCAACTGGAAAATTTACATTTCTATATAAGGGAGATAAAATCGATTGGTGCGCTAACCTCTTGCAAAAACAAAATTTATCGTCCAAAAACTCGTTGACTTGTATGTGTTGGTGTTTAAGAAAACATAAGTTTAGAGTCTAGATCACAGTATTGTTAGAAATCTATAATCGCCACTAATTGTGACGTTAAAAATTGATCAATTGAGCTAGTTCAAACCCAATACTACCACAGTAATTCAACAAATTGAAAGGTGATTATAAACGGTAATTAGCAGATGATATCGCTATGACCTTTTGACTTTATAGAATATATTAGCGATGTTGAACGCTAAACAGGAGTAATCTGAAGATTATACCATGATTATAAATAACACAGTTAGAATCATTTAACATCGCTGATCAACCATTCCTATCGTTAAATAAAACTATGATTAGTATTTTGACGTATATATTTGTATTTAATCCATTTTTTAAATATTTATACAGCGGACTCTTTTAACAATTATGAATTTTACTAAGCATCTTAAGACGTCCTATACGATATTCACAATCACCATAACGATGATGATTGTACTGATCTCGTTTACGGTTGCCTATTTCATCTCCTTACAAAAGGAAGATGCAATCATGATTAATAAATCAGGCCGTCAGCGTATGCTTAGCCAGCGTATTACCAAACAGGCTTTGTTCAAACTTCTTGATAATCAGAACAATTTAAAAAGCTATTCAGATCAGAAGCTTACAGAAAGCGTAACGGAATGGAAAGAAGCACAAATTTTCCTTGAGCTGAAAAACAAACAAGAAAATAACCTAGTACAAGTAGATTCGGTTCTGAAGATAACAGGTAATCAAATTAATGAGATAAGTGATAATGTACGATCGCTTATAAGTGAACCTGATGATAATCAAATAAGATTATACGTAGGTAACATAACTAAGCTTGAAAATGATTTTCTCTTGAATATGGAGAAAATCACCAACTGGTTACAAGAAGAATCTGAAAGAAAAAATAGGCTCGCTGTTAATATCTGCTACATACTTACCGCGATTGCACTGATTATAATATTGATTGAATTTTTTCTGGTTATACTACCATCACAAAAAGATCTTAGAGAAAAGAATAAAAACTTAGTTATCGCAAACAAACAATTGTCTGATTTTGCCCAGATAACCGCACATAATCTACGTGCACCTATTGGTAATCTTATATTTCTATCGAATTTTTATAGGGATGCGGAATCTGACGAAGAGAGAAATGAACTGTTTGTAAAGTTTAATACCGTTATCAAACACCTTGACGAGACAATTAACGTGTTACTTGACGGACTTAAAATCAAAACCAAAAATGAAATTCATACTCAAAAATTAAATTTCAACGACATATTAAGTCACACCAAAGATTTATTAGTAGGAGAAATAATAGAGACAAATGCCGTCATCACATCTGATTTCTCAAGTGCGCCTTTCATTAATTACAACAAGATTTACATGGATAGTATTATGTTGAATCTGGTAGGTAACGCACTCAAGTACAGTGATGATAACAGATCGCCACAAATTCATATTAAAACCGAAAACACTAAGAATTTCATTAAATTATATGTTGAGGATAATGGATTGGGAATCGATCTAGAGCGACAGGGCAAAAAGATATTTGGTTTACATCAAACTTTCCATCGAAATAAAAACTCAAAAGGAATTGGTTTATTTATGACAAAAAACCAAATTCAATCCATGGGCGGCTCCATAGATGTGCATAGTATTCCAGATAAAGGGTCTACCTTTATAGTAACCTTCAAAAAATAAAACATGAGTCCAAAACCGTTTATACTAAGTCTTATTGACGATGACGAGATCTACCAGTATGGTTTCAAAAGAACCGTAGAAAAGTCAAAATTTGCTAAGAAAGTATTGGTCTTCTCTGATGGTGAACAAGCCATCAATTTTATGATTGACAATATTGCTAATGCACAGGAGCTTCCAGATGTAATTTTCCTAGACATCAATATGCCTATTATGAACGGCTTTGAATTCATGGAAGAATATGTCAAATTAAAACCTAAAGTTGGTAAACAAATCACCATTTATATGGTGTCGTCTTCAATTGACCCAGCAGACATTGAACGTGCAAAATCAATAAGTGAATTGACAGATTATATTATCAAACCTGTTGAAGAAAGCATGTTGAGAGAAATCATAGAAGGTCTGGAAGGAAACTATGATTGATCCTTTGGTCCCTTTTCCAACTCCACACGAGTTCTATTAAGATAAAGTCCGTCTTCAAGATCTGCTATATAAGATGCTAATTGCTCTCTTAACTCACAATGTAGAGCCCAAGTGGTACTAGCATCTTTACCAGAACATAAAGCTCGCATTTGAATAGTATCCTCACCGGCTTCAACAACTTGGAGGACAGGTTCATGTTCTCCATCCCATAGATCGTTATTTTTTAATAATTCCTCATATTTTTCACGCACTTTCTGCACGTTAATTCTATAATCTGCATGTACGATGATAGGTCGCACCTGATGCGCATTAGTCATGGACCAGTTTTCAAAAATATTGCTGATTACATATTTCAATGGCACTACTAGCCTGCGTTGATCCCATGTTCTCACAACCATATAGGTGAACCTTATATCTTCCACATAACCCCAATCATCTTTTATAATAACGGTATCACCAATTTTTGCTGGACTAGTAAGTGCAATCTGGATGCCTGCAACAATATTCCCTAACGTACTTTGAGCGGCAACGCCTAACACTACAGTTAATACACCGGCAGATGCTAATAAGGATATACCCAGTTTTTCCAATGATCTAAACTGTGATATGATCACTACGACACCTATTATAATCACAACAAACGTCACTACACGTCTGGCAACACTCACATAAGTCAACATTTGTCGCGCCTCACTATTTTCTTCGGGATTAGTATCGCCTATCCTATTTTCAGCGATATAGATCATAAAACTGTCTATCAATTTCATGATCAACCAGGTAATCGAGCAAATAACTATAATCAATAAAATAGAATACAACCAACTGGAATAGGTGCCGCTGTAGCTAATTAGAGAATTGAGAGTAATGTAAAAGAAGAGAACAGCTATGGCAAATCCAGCTGGTGTTGCAAGGTTTTTACTGACTACCTGTAGCCAGGCAAATTTGCTATTGCGACATAATCTGCGAACGAGGAAAGATCCTAGTTTACCAATTAAAAACGAGAAACCTAATAAAATAAAAGTCCCCAAAATTTTCCAGACAGGTAAACCGGCAAGACTAAACCTCGCCCATTGCGGCATCATGAGCTCTAGCTTTCTGGGACCGTATACTTCATACAATTCCTCAATATTTTCCACCGTGTCTGCACCTATCAACCAGAACGCGCCATAATCTTTATATTTAACTCGCTGTAGTCGCAAACTCACATCACGACCATCAAGATCGATCTGGCCAAAATACACACTACGTCTAGGGCTTCCAGCAATAGCTTTGTTCGTAGCGGTCTGTATATCGATCTGTCCATCTGGACGGTCAGATATATCGCCCCATGGCACGCTTACCCGTTGATCCATCACAAAGTAAAGTTTCTCTGCTAGCACAGCTGCTTGCTCAATGGTAAGGTTGCTAGGCATCCTATTTAGGTTAAGTGCGTACGCCGCATCTTTAAAACGCTCTTCACGGCAAGCATAAACAAATTCTTCCAGCGTCGCCTGTGGAGTCCTATAGTTAAATTTAGTAGGTGGTAATCCTATATTTTCATTTATTCTGGAAAGTATATAATAGGACTCGTTGTATTCTAGAATTGGATTGCTACCATAAGTTGCATTTTCATCAATTACGGATTCCTTGCTAGGTGGTCTATTTTTTTGCTGAGTACTGTCCTGCTGAGCTGTACCTATATATGTAGATAGAATTAAAAGACAATAGAAAAATCGCATGGAGAACATAGAACTGGAAGGTTTTTATAAATATATAGATATCATAACCCTCAAAAAATCAATTTGCCTTAATTTAAGAACTCATAATAAGCACTATGGTATTGATTTTGTAATTTTGCACTAATGAAAAGTTTGATCCACAAATTCGTTTCTATAAATATGGCGCTACTGCTGTTGCTTACGACTACATCGTTTAGCATAGCAGCGCATTTTTGTGGAGATGATATTGTGAATATAGCTCTCAATAGTGATGCTCAAAGTTGCGCCATGCAGGATGCAGATCCAGAAATGCACGACCTTATGAGAGACATGGGTTGTTGCGACGATAAACACATCGTATCTGACAGCGACGATGATCTTCAAAAAACAGCTTTTGAATTCTCTTTTGATCAGCTTGTGTTCATTACCGCATTCACTCATTCTTACACTACCTTATTTGATCTGGAAGCTAATTCTAATAGCATACATTGGATCAAAGAATCGCCGCCTTTATTAGGTCGCGATTTATTTCTACTACACGATTCTTTTCTTATTTAGATTGCTTTTGCCTTTTGCAGGACGATTGATCTCGTTCTTTTATTAAAGTCAAATTCAATCTAATATTCAATGAAACAATATATTCTGGTGGCTTGTATGTTTTTCGCTTTCGCGAAAGCGTACTCACAAGGACCTCCAATTACAGCCGACAAGCCCATCATGCTAGGTGGCGGCAGTTTTACAACAAAGACCCTAACCGAAATTAGGAATACAGAACGTGGAACTTCCATTTACGTACCATTGATGTTGCACTACTTGCCTACATCAAACAGTTTGGTTGCTGTGCATTTACCTTACATAAATTACGATCTTGATGACGCCAGTGGTAGTTCCCTGGCAGATATCAAGTTATTGGGGAAATATCAATTCTACCGCAAGGATGGAACTGGAAGAACCTTTCGTATGGTTGCAAAAACCTTACAGACCTTGCCTACCGGTGAGGAATTGGATCTCATGGATTTGAGCACTGGAAAGTACGCTGGTTACTACGGCGTGGTTGCTGGACTGGAAACGCTTAAGTATGGGATTTCTTCAGAAATAGGTTACAATTCCATGCCTAATGGAACTATGGATGAATTCCGTACTAAGCTAGGTTTTGGATTGCCATTGCTTCAACCGCAATACCCAAATAAACAAGTAAATCTCTATTTTGAATACACGAGCGCCTGGTTGCATGAACGCGACTGGTACCAGCTATTGTACGCTCAAGGTATCCAGTATGCCCGCAAGAATATCACTTTTGACCTTGCCGTGCAATTACCTTTGGTTCAAGATATTCCAGATAATAGAGCCCTAAATTATTCTGTGTTTTTAGGAACACGCTACACCTTTTAAACAATATAAAAACAACATCATGAAACATATAGCAATTATTCTAAGTATAGCTTTTAGCTTGTTCGCTTTCGCGAAAGCGGACGCTCAAAAATCAAATCAAAGAGACCAATATAAAGTACAGGTCGATGGTCTAGGTTGCCCATTCTGCGCCTATGGACTTGAGAAAAAGTTCAAGGAATTCAAGGGAATTAAAGATGTCAAAATCGATATCGAGACTGGAGATTTCTCTTTTTCCTATCCATCAGATAAAGCATTAACTATGGACGCAGTGGTATCTCAAGTAGAAAAAGCAGGATACACGCCAAAGCTGGCTACAATCACGAGAGCAAACGGTAAGGTGGAAACAAATGCTTCAAACAGCGCGGCAATCGCAAGCACAGATGTAACGATGACCAAAATGTACGTCAACGGTAAATGCGGTATGTGCAAGGCGCGTATCGAGAAAGCAGCGACAAGTCTCGCTGGAGTTTCTACAGCAGAATGGGATGAAAAAACCAAAATGCTCACCATTTCTCACAATCCTTCAAAAACAAATAAGGAAGCCGTTGCCAGTAACATGGCAAAAGTGGGTCACGATACCAAAATCGCAAAGTCAAGCGACGCCACTTATGATGCGTTACCTGCTTGTTGTCACTACAAAAGAGCGATATAATGAACAAATGGATATACATCATCCCGATTTTCTTCGGGATGGTTTCTTGTAATGAGAATGACGACCAACCTAAAGAATGGCTTTTTGAAAAAGTGGTGGCTTTGGATGGTATTAATCCCATAGGTATAGCTGCAGATGGTAACGATATTTTCTTGAGCGACGGTGATCACAATCGGGTTCTTAAGGTCAATAGTGATGGAGATATCATGTTTGAAATGGACGGTTTTGATCGTCCCATGCATATCGATTTTGGAAAAGCAGATATGCAGATTACGGATAAGATGAAAACCTCCATGCTTAAGGAAAGAGCCCTGTTTGTACCAGAATACGGTCGCGATTCCATCGCTGTGATGCGAGATAATAAAATGGATTATTTAATTTTAAATGATTCTCTCGATGCACCAGCTGGAATTAGTGTTTATGACGATGAGATCGCAATTGCAGATTTCTATACCAATAGAATTCTCTATTATAACGGTAGCGAGTGGATGAGTTTTGGCAAAGAAGGAAATGCGATGGGTGATTTTTATTATCCTACAGATGTTCAAATCACAGAAGATAAAATTTATGTAGCAGATGCCTACAACAATCGCGGACAGGTGTTTGACAAAACCGGCAAGGTGCTGGCTCAATTTGGTCAAGATGAAAACCTCAACGCAGCCACTGGAATTTACGTCAGTGAGAACGAGATTTTCCTAACCGATTTTGAGAACGATCGTGTGATTGTTTTTGGGATGGATTATCAAGTGAAACAAGTATTGGAAACAAGTATCGATAAGCCTACAGATCTTATTGTTATTGATAACATGCTTCTCATCACGAATTACCGTAATGGTGAAATGGTGAGATACACATTACAACCTATCGCATCTGAAGAGAAATAAGAATGAGTAATTTCTTGAAAAATTGGGGAGAAGCAGCCTATACATCTGTTGGATTTTTCTGGATGGCGCTATGGGCATTTGCCTTGGGTTATATAATCAGCAGTATGATTCAGATTTTTGTAACAGAAAAGCGCATGCAGGAAACCATGGGCGGCGCTGAAGGTAAAGGAGTGCTGCTAGGAACTTTCTTCGGATTTATAAGTAGTTCCTGCAGCTTTGCAGCGCTAGCATCAACTAAATCTATTTTCAAAAAGGGAGCGAGTTTTATATCGAGCATCGCTTTTTTGCTGGCTTCAACAAATCTGGTGATCGAATTGGGAATTATTATATCGATATTCTTGGGATGGCAATTTGTAGTAGGTGAATATGTAGGTGGAGTTCTTTTAATTCTGATAAGTTGGATGCTCATCAGAATTATCAATCCTAAAAAACTGATCGAAAAGGCTCGCGAAAACTTGAACGATAGTGATAGCGAATCTGACGATGATTCCAGAGATTGGAAAAAGCAGATCGTTGATGAAAAAAGCTGGGCACTAGTTTCCAAAAAGTACAAGATGGAATGGCAAATGGTCTGGAAAGATGTTACCGTTGGTTTTACCATCGCTGGTATTGTGGCCGTGTTCATTCCTGATTCTTTCTTTGAGACACTATTTATAAACACGGGTCAAGGAAATACTGATTTTACCTTTTTTGAAATTCTCGAACATATTATTGTTGGACCTGTGGTCGCTTTTATCACATTCATTGGCTCTATGGGAAACATTCCGTTAGCGGCATTGCTGCTGGGTAAAGGTGTGAGTTTTGCCGGTGTGATGGCATTTATATTTAGCGATCTGGTGGTATTTCCCGTATTAAGAATCAACGCACGTTATTACGGTTGGAAGATGTCATTATTCATTTTGTTTTTATTGTTTACAGCATTAATCGGTACTTCACTGGCGCTTCATTACAGCTTTGATTTACTGAGTGTTCTTCCAGATCCCAGTCAAGTAAAAATTCAAGACAGTGAATATTTCAAGATAGATTATACCTTCTTTCTCAATCTTGCCTTCTTGATAGTTTCAGGATATTTGGTTTATCTAGGATTTTTCAAAAAAAAGGATGTCGATCACTCGATGAGCGAGATGGCGCCCAAAAGTACCTTGCTAGAAAATATCATGAAATATGCAGCATTAGGTTGTTATTTATGGCTGGCTGGTGGCCTACTAACTAAGTTTTTTATTCTTTAGCTCTTACATTATGAAACATTCCTATTCAGTAACTGGTATGACCTGCAATGGCTGTCGCTCTCATGTTGAAGAGGTTCTCAATAATATGGATGGTGTGGAAAATGCATCAGTAGATTTGGATAGCAAGACAGCGACTATCAAGATGAATCATCATATCAATGTACAAACGTTCCAAAATGCATTGCCTGATAAATACACCATCCAGCAAAAACAGGAGACCAATATTTTTAAGAGCAGCTCAAGCAACCTAGAATCGAAACCAGAAAAATCAAAGCTGAAGCAACTACAGCCACTACTGATTATATTGGGATACATTGCCGTAGCTACCGTACTTCTCAATTATTCAAGAGCGAACTGGAATGAGGCCATGCTCGATTTTATGGGACTGTTTTTTATTGTCTTTAGTTTCTTTAAAATATTGGACCTGAAAGGTTTCCCAGATAGTTTTAGAATGTACGATCCGTTAGCGAAGGTCATTCCCGCTTATGGCTGGATCTATCCGTTTATTGAGACGGCGCTGGGATTAATGTTCTTGATGCGTTTTGAAGTCAACATCGCGCTTATTGTCACATTAATCGTGCTAGGTATTACCACTATAGGCGTATCTAAAACGTTGCTGGACAAAAAGTCCATACAATGCGCTTGTCTTGGAACTGCACTAAAACTCCCTATGACAGAAGCTACATTTATCGAAAACGCCATCATGATAGTTATGGCAATTTTGATGTTGATAAGCTAGATGAATTTCGCTTTCAAGGAGCAGGGCGATGCAGAAGTTCATTCTGAGCGCAGCCGAAGTACGAAAGCGATCTAATCAGCAGCCTTATTGTTTTTTTCTGATCTCTTATAGATGTATTCCATCAAGAAGCAGGCGGCAATTATGCCAGCGATAATTAAGACTCCGGTCAAATTGCTCTGCGTTTGCTGTACAATAAGCACAACAAATGCCACGGCACACAAAATCGTCCCAATGATCGTCAAGATGCTACTGGCCTTGATGTCAGATCTCTTTTTATATGCCGTGTAATTCACAACGGCAAAGAGCAGTAAGAAACCTGCACTACCAGAGGTTGAAATACTTTCCAGCTGAGCCAGATTTGCCAGAAGTAAGGTTGCGATAGAAATTATCGCGAGTCCTACTGGATGATTCCATAATTTAGCCGTGAATTCATGTGGTAGTTCATCCTCTTTTGCAACTTTAAAATTAACTCTCGAACCACCGTATAGCGTTGCATTGATAGCTGAAAATGTAGATATCAAAGCAGCTATGGTCATAATGGTAAAGCCTGCCTGACCTAAGGATGGTCGGGCCACTTCAGACAACACATAATCTTTTGCCTTACTAATCTCACCAAATGATAACGAACCTACAGCAATGATGGCTATAGCAATATATAACAGCACCACGAACCCAACGGAATAGAAATAAGCCTTTGGTATATTTTTCTCTGGATCGCTCAAACCTGAAACGGAATTGGCAATCAGTTCAAAACCCTCGTAGGCGACGAAAATCACCATACCGCCAGTGATAATCTGGAAGGCTCCTTCCCAATTTGAAGGGTTTAATTGAGACACATGATCGCTACCGATTAAACCGTATGCGCCTATACCTATAAATCCCAGCAAAATAAAAACCTTCACGATGACCGCATAGCTCTCGATGTTGCTGACCAGCTTGGCACTGAAATAGTTGATGATGGTTCCCACCAAAACGATTGCTGTAATATAGATATGAGAATCTGTAGCGTTCTCTCCTGTTATAGAATACAAATTAGGCGCATAGGATCCAAAAGCACTTGCATACAACGCAAGCATAATGATGTAACTGATCCATAACAGATTATTTAATCCACCACTAAAAGTATTTTTACCAAATCCTTCATTAATGAACTTTACTGTACCACCGCTATCTGGAAAAGCGATAGATAGTTTGGAGTAACTATATGCTGTAAATAAAGCAATGATTCCTGCTATAAGAAATGCTACTGGAGTGGCTCCTTTTGATAAAGAAATAGCTAATCCTAATACGGCAAAAATACCGCCACCTACCATGCCGCCAACGCCTATGGAAATAGCTCCTCTCAAAGAAATCCTTTCTTTACTCATGCCTTTGTCAATTAGGACAATAAATCTAATTTAAAATAGATCATAAAAAAAGTCCAGCTAACAAGCTGGACTTTTAAAATATGGTAATTTGAATTTAGTTACCTGCTGCTGCGGCAGTACCGTCAGCATCAATCTGGATGCCTAAACGTTTTGCAACATCAATAGAGATATTTGCTCCAGGTTCAGAATAAACTACCTGAGAAGCATTTACTACTAGTTTCAAACCTTTCTCCTTGGAAACGGCTTGAATAGCTTCATTCAATTTAGTAAGAATTGGCTTCATTAAGTCATTCTCTTTAGCTCCCAATTGAAGCTCTGCTGCCTTAGAGGCATTTGCAAATTCAGATTGCAATGCTTGAGCTTGTTGAGCAAGACTTTGCTTTTGCTCTACAGTTACACCAGGCTTTTGCGCTTGATATTGTAGATCTTGAAGTTTTTCTGCAGATTTTGCTTCTGCGCTTTCAAGTTCTCCACGTAATTTTGTGGTTAAATCACCTAGTTCTTTACGTATAGGTTCAACTTCTGGCATGCTTGCAAGAATGGCTTCATACTGCACAAATCCTGTTTGTGCCATTGCTGTTCCTGCTACTAAGAATAATAATAAAAGTACTTTTTTCATTTTAAGGATTTTAAAGGCCGCAAGATAAGCATTCACTTATTTTGAGACTAATTTTCATGGGTATTTCAAATACTAGACCACTTTTTGTCCAGATCGTTTAATTATAAAAATTATTTTTTTCTGCGCCTGTTGGCGTTCTTATCTCCACGGGTTTTTGGCTTCTTATATTTTTTGGCAATTTCCCTGCGGTAGCTGCCACCTTGATTCTCTTTTTTATTCTTATCCTTTTTCTCATGAAAAGAATCGCCTCGTTCCTCTTCAATGATTTTATGCGGGTTGTGAGTTTCTCTCAACACGGGACTTTCTTCTGGAGTTTTTTGTTTTGAGATTTCAACTTCTTCAGGAAAATCAAGAACCTCGATGGGTTGATTCATCAACGATTCAATAGCTTCCTTATTCTGCTCTTCATCTTCGGTAAAAAACAATATAGATTTACCTTTTTCTTCGGCACGGCCGGTTCTTCCTATGCGGTGCATATAGTTTTCAGGAAATCGCGGTACATCCAGATTTATAACGTGAGAGACTTTAGAGAGGTCAAGTCCACGAGCCATAACATCAGTGGCTATTAGGATACGAGAAGTGCCAGAATCAAATAATTCAATACTTCGCAAACGGTAATTTTGGGTTTTGTTGGAATGTATCACTGCAATCTCGCTACCATAATGAGGAGACATTACTTCCTGTAAACGATCAGCGCTTTTCTTGTTGGGAACAAAGACCAACACTTTTGAAAAAACCGAAGCATCTGATAATAGATGCATCAATAGATTGGCTTTGGTATAGAAGTTAGGAACTGGATAACTCGTTTGCTCGATATTTTCAAGCGGTGTTCCAGATACAGCAATGCTTATCTTAAGTGGATTGGAAAAAAACGACCTGATAAACTCTTCAATATCATCAGTCATCGTTGCAGAAAACATGATATTTTGTCTCTTGGTAGGCAAGTGATCAAAAATATTATTCAGCTGGAATCTGAATCCTAGATCCAGCATCACATCTACCTCATCAATCACTACTTTTTTGCAAAATTTGAACTTGACAGATTGTGCCACGATCAAATCATACAATCTACCTGGTGTTGCCACAACGATGTCGCACCCGTCACCTAGTGCCTTTTTCTGAGTATTGATATTAGTACCTCCATAAACGCCTATCACTCGCACGTTTATGTATTTTGCGTAAGCCTCAATCTGCTCTACCACTTGAACAACCAGTTCCCGCGTAGGAACAAGAACCAAATATCGTGGATCCAGACTCTCGCTATACTTGAGTTCATGCAGCAACGGCAACATGTAACCCAAGGTTTTACCAGTACCTGTCTGTGCAATCCCAATCATGTCACGACCAGAAAGAATGGCTGGAAAAGCTTCATCCTGAATAGGCGTCATGGTTTCAAAACCCAGATCGTCCAATCCGTTTTGTAAAGGCGTTTTCAGTCCTAATTCCTCAAATTTCTTCATCGTGGTAATTTTTGCAAAGGTACTTCTTTGAGAATTTGAACTTTAATTAAAATACAATGGTTTGTGGCGATCTCGCTTTCGCGAAAGCGAACTCATCTGCAATCAAACAAGTCATCAATTGGGTCTACTGCAATTAAAGGTCACGGTTGCTGGCTTTGATATGAATTCTCAAAAGCTTTTCTGTTTATTATATAACTTGTTCTTGTATTAAATATTCATTTGGGTTTAAGTTTAAATTTCGATTTAGATTCTCAGTAAGTTTACCTTTGCCGCATGCATTTAAGAAACGTCCACAGGTACGGTTATGACTTTGTCAAACTGGCCGAATCCCATCCAGCGCTGGAGCCTCATTTTACCAAAACTCTAGATGGAGCCACCACGATCGACTTCAGTAAGCCAGAATCCATTCTCGAGTTCAACACGGCGCTGCTCAAGCATCACTACAATATCAAGTACTGGAAATTGCCGGCTGGTAGCCTGTATCCACCTATTCCCGGACGTGCAGATTACATTCATCATATCTCAGACCTTATAGGAAAAGGTGAGAAAACGGGTCTGGACATAGGCTGCGGTGCGAGTGCGATTTATCCTATTCTAGGTAACGCTATTTATAACTACAAAATGGTAGGCTGCGATGTGGACGAGACGAGTATCGCTCATGCGAAAGATAACACACTCAAGAATCCAGAAATTGAAATCAGGCATCAGGTGAATCGATCCAACATCCTGCAAGGCATTATTAAGGATGGCGAAAAATTTGATTTCGTGATGTGTAATCCTCCATTTTATGCGAGTGCTGAAGAAGCCGAAAAGGAGAATCTCAAAAAACAGCGCAAACTAGGTACAAGTGAAGAAAGCCGCAATTTTGCCGGTATGTCGCACGAGCTTTGGTGCAACGGTGGTGAGGCCTTATTTGTAAAAAGGCTCATCAAGGAATCAGCAGATTTTAAGGAGCAGGTAGGATGGTTTACGAGTCTGCTTTCGCGAAAGCGCAATGTGCCAAAACTTGAAAAACTAGCAAAAAAACTAAAGGCAGAAGTCCAGGTGATAACCATGCAAACGGGAAATAAGGAATCGCGCATACTGGCATGGAGATTCAGTAAAGAAGGTAAATAAAAGGCGACTTAAAGAAAAAACATGTTCGGATTATTCAAAAAGAAAACGGAAGCTGAAAAGCTGCAAGAACAATATAAAAAGTTGATGGCAGACTATCATCGACTATCCAATACTGACCGTACGGCCAGCGATGCGGCTTATGCCAAGGCAGATGAAGTTGCTAAAAAGCTGGATGCGCTTAATAAATAGATTTAACTAACTCTGTCGCCGTTTTGAGCATGGCGTTCTGGCTGCAACAAAATCACTTTGTTATCTGGATCTACAGATCCCAGAACAAGACACTCGCTCATAAAGTTGGCTATCTGTTTAGGTGGAAAGTTAACCACAGCGATGATCTGTTTATCTACAAGATCCTCAAGTTTGTAATGATCTGTTATTTGAGCGCTGGTTTTCTTAATCCCTATTTCCTTACCAAAATCGATCTCCAATTTATAGGCAGGTTTGCGAGCTTCTGGAAACAACTGCGCGCCGACAATAGTGCCGACGCGCATATCTATTTTAGAAAATTCTTCCCAATTAAGGTTTTTCTTCATTCATTCTTAGTTTTTCAATCATCTCTGGCGAGATGTAAACATCTGCTCCATAAGCATCAACTAGCAAACCTTTATTACCGTCGTTACATTCAATCACGTATAAAATGGTATTGTCACCAGGATCAGAAACACCTTCAAAACGGTAGAATTTTTTTACTTCCAGTTCTTCTGCTTTCCATTTTTTCTTTAAGTCCTTTGATTTCAGTCCATCTTCTACAAGGTCATAATCTACATTATATCCCATTGACTGTAAATCCTCTATCGCTTTTGATAAAGTATCGTATCCGTTTTTGAATTCGCTCATGGTGGTTCTTTTTTATAAAGCTAAGGATTGCTAACGCGATGTCTGGAACGCTTATCAAAATTTTAATAGTCCAAATGATAACGAATGGTGCTTCTATACGACCTATATTTAGAAATAAACTATTTATCAATGGCATTGACTCCATCCACGATGTTGCCGCTAGGCACCAAAGCACCTGAATTTGATTTACTGGACACCGTATCTGGTAACCGTTTTAATTTTCAAGATATCAAAGGCGAGAAAGGTACTGTGGTGATGTTCATCTGTAACCACTGTCCGTTTGTGATCCATGTAAATGAAGAATTGGTCCGACTGGCCAATGATTACCGAGTGACAGGTTTTGGTTTTGTGGCTATTTCCAGCAATGATGTAGGCGCCTACAATCAAGATGGACCTAGATACATGTCCAGAGTGGCAGACCGTAACGATTATCCGTTCCCTTATTTATATGATGAAACTCAAGAAATCGCCAAAGCTTATGACGCTGCCTGTACTCCAGATTTCTATGTATTTGACAGCGAAGACGAATTAGTCTATCGCGGCCAGCTGGACGATTCCAGACCTAAGAATGGGATCCCACTAACCGGAAGATCCATTCGAGAAGCTCTCGATGCATTATTAGGTAATAAAGAGGTTCCCAAAAACCAAAAACCTAGTATGGGTTGTGGGATTAAGTGGAAATGAAATAGTACTTAGTTACAGTGGCAGTTTTCAGTTTTATAATCAAGATTCTGTCAGGCTGAATTTATTTCAGCATCTCGTTGAGTTAAATTATTGAAGTATTAGTCCACTCGAGAAAGCATGAATTGGAACTTGGAACTTGGAACTTGGAACTTGGAACTTGGAACTTTAAGATAAATGTATCATCGCAAACACCGCATAGTTGACCATGTCTTGATAATTCGCATCCAGACCTTCACTCACAAGCGTCTTACCAGCATTGTCTTCAATCTGTTTAACACGTAGAAGTTTTTGTAGAATTAAATCGGTTAGTGAGCTGACGCGCATGTCGCGCCATGCCTCGCCGTAGTCGTGGTTCTTGTCCATCATTAATTGCTTAGTGATCGAGACGTGTTTATCATAGAGTTCTGTGGCTTGTTCTAGATCCAAATCTGGTTGCTCTACTACTCCATTTTCCAATTGGATCAGCGCCATGATGGAGTAATTGATGATGCCTATGAATTCGCTTTCTTGACCTTCATCCACTTTGGATTCGGCTAGGGTTTGTAGGCCGCGAATGCGTTGTGCTTTTATAAAGATCTGATCTGTAAGCGATGGCAATCGCAAGATGCGCCAGGCGCTGCCATAGTCGGCCATTTTCTTTGTGAAAAGATCGCGGCAGGTGGCGATGACTAGATCATATTGCTGGCTGGTGGCACTCATAAAGACTCTGTAATTTGATGTAAATTGAGCCCACAAAATACGATAACCTACACTTATGTCCACGATAAATTGCGCCGGTAAATTGGTTGATCTTTCAAAACCTCACGTGATGGGCATCGTCAACGCCACGCCAGATTCCTTTTACGATGGTGGTGCGTTGGAATCTGATAAGGATGTTCTGAATCAAGTGGAAAAAATGTTGAACGACGGCGCGACCATTATTGATATAGGTGGTTACAGCAGCCGGCCTGATGGCACCGATATTTCGGCAGAAGAAGAGATCCAGCGTGTACTTCCGGTTATTGATTTGGTAAAAAAGAATTTTCCTGATGCGATGATTAGTTGTGACAGCTTTCGCGAAAGCGTGATAAGTCAAGCTTTAAAACATGGAATACACATCGTCAATGACATAAGCGCTGGAAAACTGGATGCCAAGATGCTAGAAACGGTTGGGAACGCTGGTGTTCCCTATATCATGATGCACATGCGAGGCACGCCTCAAACAATGAAGTCGCAAACGGATTACGGAAACTTAATTACTGAAATCAACACCTATTTTGCAGAGCGCCTGCATGCTGCTAGGGCCGCCGGAATCAAGGATGTGATCATCGATCCAGGTTTTGGCTTTGCTAAAACGACCGAGCAGAATTTTGAACTTCTAAAAAAAATGGAGCTACTTCAAATGCTAGACGTACCAATTCTTGCAGGTATATCGCGTAAATCAATGATCTATAAAACACTAGACATCACCGCGGCAGAATCCCTCAATGGAACCAGCGCCTTACACATGACCTGTCTGGAGAAAGGCGCCAAAATCCTGCGCGTTCATGATGTAAAAGAAGCAATGCAAGTGATACAATTGTATCAAGCCATTCAAAATAATTAATCCTATTTTTACGAGGTATGGAGTTACCAGCTTTTAGAATTATCGACCTTGTAGATATCGTGCTATTTGCCGCATTAATTTTCTATTTATATAGGCTGGTCAAAGGAACCGCGGCGATCAATATCTTTATAGGGATCGTGATTATTTATCTCATTTATGAGATCACGCTCTTTCTTAAAATGGAAATGTTGTCTAGAGCATTGGGAGCTTTTACTGGTGCTGGAGTTTTTGCATTAATTGTCGTTTTTCAGCAAGAGTTGCGGCGTTTTCTATTGATGCTGGGTTCTACACAATTCACCTCCAAACGGCGGTTTTTAAGGCAACTACGCTTTTTTAAAGAAGATATTGATACTAATAGTGGTGTTGTTGAAGAAGTGGTGACCGCTTGTAAACGTATGAGTGCGACAAAAACAGGTGCGCTTATCGCCATAAAACGCGATGGCTCCCTTGATTTTCTTAAAAACTCTGGAGACACGATGGATATTGTTGTCAACGCTCCTATCATCCAAAGCATCTTTTATAAAAACAGTACGCTTCACGATGGCGCCATGATTATTGAAGGGAACAAGATCACTGCTACCCGAGTGATATTACCTGTTTCAGATAACAGAAAAATACCTCAGCGTTTTGGGCTTAGACATAGAGCGGCGCTGGGATTGACAGAGCGCAGCAACGCCATGGCGATCATTGTTAGTGAAGAAACTGGTCAAGTGTCTCTCGTGATGGACGGCGCATTTGAAAGCTATGAAGACATGGATGATCTAGCAGATAAAATCAAAACGCATCTAGACTAATGGAGCGTCAATGTAAAAATTGCGGTCACATGCTCTATGCTGGTCATACGCATTGTGCAAGCTGTGGCGCAAAATGGCTAGAAAATAGAATCACAATGCGTCAGGTAGCAGCAGATTTCAGCGATATGTATTTAGGCTTTGACACAAAATTTGTGCACACCTATTACGATCTATTTAAAAAGCCAGAAGCGGTAATCAATGGTTATTTAAACGGTAGGCGAGTTTATTATATGGATGCCGTTAGGTATCTATTACTTGCTCTATTCATAACTGGTATTTATGTATTTGTCATAAAGCAAACCAATGTCATGGATGAATACATGAAAGTTTCAGGTATTCAAGACTCCATAGCATTTTCTAACATGAGTCCAGAACAGATTGAACAGCAAATGGCGTTTAGTTCTGCTTTTATGGATTATCAAGGAATTATTCTTTTATTGACAATTCCTTTACTCGCCATCGCTGGTCGCATCACTTTCTGGGGAAAAAAGCACTTCAATTTTACTGAGCATGTTGTGTTTTTCCTATACACCTATGGCCATATGGTAATAGTAACAACACCTATAAGTATCCTATTAATTTATATATCACCACCGGTATTTTACTACTGGTCATTTATAGGGTATCTGTTTATGTTTCTACACACTGCTTATTGCTATAAAAGGTGCTTCCAATTGGATACTGGCACTATAATATTGAAGTCGATGATCAGCATCATTGTTATGGGTGCATTGATTGTGCTAACTATAATCATCGGAATTATTTTATTTATAACATTCCTTGTTATAGCGGAAAAATCGGGATACGATATCTCCAATTTTTTACCTGCGCAGCCTGCTTAAGCCACTTCTTGCTGTAAAAACTGCACCTCGTATAGTTTCTTGTAGTAACCACCTTCTTTTTGAAGCAACTCGTTATGCGTTCCCATCTCGACAATTTCACCAGCATCCATAACGATAATCTTATCGGCTTTTTTGATGGTGGCAAGTCTGTGTGCGATCACAATGGATGTGCGATCCTTAGTAATAATATCTGTAGCGTCCTGAATCAACTGCTCACTGTAGGCATCAACGCTACTAGTTGCTTCATCCAGCACCAGAATACTAGGATTGGAGACGTAAGCTCTCAAGAATGCGATTAACTGGCGCTGTCCAGAACTAAGCATCACACCGCGTTCCTTGACGTTGTAATGGTAACCTCCAGGCAAGGAATCGATAAATTCATGAACGCCTATTTTCTTGGCCGCAGTAATCACATCTTCTTCGGTGATGCTTTCATCTTTAAGCGTGATGTTATTGAGAATAGTATCTGCAAACAAGAATACGTCTTGCAGCACCACAGCAATTTGGGATCGCAATGATTCTAATTGGTACGCTTTCGCGGAAGCGGAATCCACAATAATCTCTCCTGCATCTATCTCATAGAATCGGGAAAGTAAATTGATAATCGTAGATTTTCCTGCACCGGTAGCACCAACGATGGCAACTGTTTGACCGGCATCTACCTTGAAACTAAGATTTTTGAGCACCAGTTCGTTCTCCACATAACCGAAGTCCACATTCTTGAACTCGATATCGCCTTTCAGGTTTGAAGCGATTTCAGTACCGCTGTCTTCAATTCGTGAATCTGTATCCAAAATCTTAAACACGCGATTTGCGGCTACCATACCCATTTGTAGCGTGTTGAATTTATCAGCAATCTGTCGTAGAGGTCTAAATAGTTTTTGGGAAAGATCGATAAACATCACAATGGTACCTATCTGCACCGCGCTAACCGAATCAGTCCCCAAATTCATAATCACGCCTATATAGACAATTAGTCCTATCACGATACTGGAGGACATCTCTGCAATTGGGAAAAAGATACTATTGTACCATACTGTCTTGACCCAGGCGACACGGTGTTTGTCGTTGATCTCTTTAAACTGTTGGTATTCTACTTTCTCGCGATTAAAAATCTGAACGATCTTCATGCCTGTCACTCGTTCCTGTACAAAAGAATTGAGGTTGCTCACTTGATTACGCACTTCTTCAAAGGCTACTTTCATCGCCTTTTGGAAGACTCTGGTAGCATATAAAATAAACGGCATAACGATGAGTGCTATGAGTGTCAGTTGCCAGCTTTGATAGGCCATAAAACCTAACACTACAATCATTTTAAGCAAGTCAGAAATGATTACAAACAACCCTTCCGAAAAAATACTAGCGATAGTTTCTATATCACTTACCGCTCTGGTAACCAATTTACCAACCGCACTGGTATCAAAATATTTCATTTTGAAACCCATCATATGGTCAAAGAGTTTGGTCCTCAAATCTCTGATCACCTGTTGTCCCAACCAGTTGGCATAGTAAATAAAACTGAGCTGTAGCAGAACATCTGCCACCAACACTCCAATCATCATAACGATAATACCTGTAAAGCCACCGTATTCAAACCCAAGAATCGTATTATTCCCATTAAAGTCCTGCGGAATGATATGATTATCGATAGCAAGCTTTATCAGGTATGGCATACCAATAGCCACAATAGCAATCAATATAGCACTTAGAGCTACAAAGTAATAAGTGCCTTTATAGGGTTTAGTATAGGAAAGAAGTCGCTTAAAAAGCGAAAGGTCAAATGCGTTACCTGTAGATGATGCCATAATTATTTAAGCAAATGTGCGATACAATCCCGCAATTCTTGTTCCTTTTGTGTTCCTATTACGTATTCCTTTGAGTCGGTTTTAATGTGTAAACCTTTGGAGCCTCTTACATTATAGACAGTTCCATAACCGGTCCATATTCTAATGCCCCAACCACCTACAAATCCATAATCAATAACCTCTGCTATTTGGAGCTCGGTCCATTTCCATTCTCTTTTTATAAAAGGGAAGAAATGGATCTTTATATTTTCCTCGGTAATCGTGGTAGTCAGCTTAAATAATGCGAGTGATCCAAATATTGCCGCCGTTACAGCGATACTCAAAATCATATCAGTTATGGTGAGTTTTTCTCGAAGGGATATAATCGCCACAGCAACCGAAATAAAAACAATTCCCAAAATCAACCACAACCACCATTGATTGAATCGCTGTTCTTCCTGAAAAAGTATTTTATTCATTGATCCAAATTTCGTCGGGATATCTTACTCGTGTTAGATACAATCCTTGAGCCGGTGCGCTAGCGCCAGCTTCACCTCGGTCCTTTGAAGCGATGATGCGATGCATATCTTCAACTTCTAATTTCCCATAGCCGACTTGCAATAAAGTACCGACCACTGCTCTGACCATATTTCGAAGAAAACGATTAGCAGTGATGTGAAAAATCAACTCAAAATCTTTGTGTTCAAAACGGGCCTCGCTAACGTCACAAAGATAGGTCTTAACGTCTGTGTTTGTTCTGGAGAAACATTCGAAATCTGTATACTCTAATAGGATATCTGCAGCCTGCTGCATATGTTCTATATCTGGAATTCTATATAAAACATACGTCGACCGATTTTTAAAGGCATCTGGTCGCAGATTGAATCTGTACTCATAGGATCGATGCGTCGCACTAAATCTAGCATGCGCCTTATCAGTTACTTTTTTAATCTCAAATATGCTAATATCCTTTGCTATCCAGCGATTCAATCGATACGCCAGTTGAATGGTATCAATTTCATCTTCATAATCGAAATGAGCAAACATTTGGGCGGCATGCACTCCAGCATCAGTCCTGCCTGCGCCGGTCACATACATTTTAGTATGCAACATTTTAGACAAACCATCTTCCAAAACTTCTTGAACGCTAATACTTTGCGGCTGCCGTTGCCAGCCATGGTAGACCGTACCATCATAAGCTAATTCGATAAAATAGCGCTGTTTTTGCATGGCCGCAAAGGTAGTGGTTATGAACCTGAACTAGAATTCGAACTTTGGATTAGAAACTTAAAGTAAACGTATAAATTCGGACTTTCAGAGAACCGAAAGTAGATACTAGAGCTTTTGAACCTTACTAAACAAAGCAGTATCGAACTGCAGTCGAGATACAGTTATTCATTTGAGGCATTGCTCTAAGAAATTAAAGACCAAAGCTTTTTCGACCTGACCATGCAAACCAGTATCGAGCGGCAGTCGAGATATGGTTGTTTTCTACAAATCAAATTTTTGAAAACCTCGCTTTTCAGATTGGAACTTGGAACTTGGAACTTAAAGTTCATGTTTAATCAAATCGCCATCCTAACTTTGAACCATGAAGATTTTACTCCTATCAGACACGCACAGTCATTATGATGCATTCATGGAAAAGTATATCCTACAGGCAGATGAGGTCTGGCATGCTGGTGATATAGGCAACCTAGAAGTGACAGATAAGATAGCAGCCCTCAAACCCTTAAGAGCTGTATACGGTAATATCGATGATGATAAGGCTAGACTTCAGTATCCATTGAACAATCGGTTTGATTGTGAGGGAATGGATATCTGGATCACACACATAGGCGGTTATCCTGGACGTTATAATCCTAATATTAGAGCCGAAATCTATTCCAACCCGCCAGATGTTTTTATCTGTGGCCACAGCCACATTTTAAAAGTGATGAATGATAAAAAGATCAATTGCCTGCACATGAATCCAGGAGCCATAGGTATTCATGGATTTCATAAAAAACGAACCATGCTGCGCTTTGAGATCAACCACGGGAAGATTTCAAATCTTGAGGTTGTGGAGAAAGATCGGTAAGATGATATTTGAGATTAAAGCATAAAAAAGCTGGAATTGAGCTTCCAGCTTTTTACCACCAACCTGATCAAGAAAATTCCCCCAAAGATTCTTGAATCGCGTTGGTTCTTTAAACCTAACTCAAACTCATAAATCTTTGAAAGCCATTACATATGCGTACCCTGATTTTGGATAACTGTCATTGCTCCAGATGAAGTATTACTGTAGTTCCTGTAGCTGTATAATTGACCTGTAGCGCTTTTGATGGGTCGTAACCTAAAAACGATAATCGTTCCTCGATGAGGTGCGTGCCTTTTGAGATATGGCGCTTCTTTTTGTCCAGACTTGCGCTGCCTATGCCATTATCACTTATCGTGCAGCGGTAAATACTGTCATCAACTTTGAAGAATGAAATTTCAAGTTTTGGATTGGTTATTCGTGAAGGAAAAGCGTGGATAAACGCATTCTCTACGAATGGTTGCAGGATCATGGTAGGTATTCTGGTTTGTATTTGAGAAAGCTCTGGGTCAATGCTAAATTCTACCTGGACACGATCTCCAAAACGCGCGTTCTCCAGCGCGATGTATTTTTTTAAATAATCAATTTCTTCCTCAAGAGTCAAGAATTGTTGCTCTGCGTTATTAAGATTGGCTCGCATCAGGTCAGAAAATGTGCCTAAGTATTCCATGGCTTTATCATTCTCGTCGTTACTAATAAAATACTGCACCGAGTTTAAAGAATTAAAAATAAAATGTGGATTCATTTGCGACAGCAAGGCTTCCAACTTGACTTCTTCAATGCGCTTAGTGATCGCTTCTTGTTCTAGTGATTTTGATTGAGCACGTTTTCGCTTTAAGCGAAAATAAACTATCAATAATCCCATTGCTCCTAAAAACATCAATGCTAAAAACCAAAAGCTCTTGTAGAAAGGTGTCGCGATATGAAAATGAAGTACCTGTTGGTCAAACTTAAACCCGGTGGAAAAATCTGTCACTTGAATATCCAGCTGATAGCTGCCAGAATCCAAAAAAGGTAAATTCAAACTGGCGCCTTCCATGGATGTCCATTCATTAGTTGGATCGATACGATAGCTGTAATTGAGTTTTTGAGGATATGGATGCCTGTTAGTCTTTACCTTGATGGTTAGAGAGTTCTCATCATATGCTAGATTCAAATCTTTAGAACCCTCAAAGACTCTTTCAACTCCATTGACATCGATGGATTGGACTTCAATAGTTTTAATCCTATTTGATTGCTGCAAAATATCAGCCAGTTGTATTTGATAACTACCTCCTTCACTAGCCAGGAAAAGAATGTCATCGCTTACATAGCCATTATTAATTTTATTATCGATGCCTTGTTCTGAATCTAAAAATATTTCGCGACCATCCCTATTGAGAATAATCCCTTTAGGAGTTCCGATAATCAGAAGGTCATTATAGGACGTTAAAAACGTAATTGTACTACCATGATCTACAGTACGTGCTAGAGGTTGTACTTTAAAATTATCTGCATCGTCAATGATGAAGACGTCACCATCTTCGTTAGAAATCGCCAGCTGATTGTTGCCCAATGACGTTATGAATCGCAAACGCTTTTCAGTCCATATATCATTTTCTAAAAAAGACTTGAAAGTTCCACCTTCCAAAACGTATAATCCATTGAAAATGGAAGTTAGATATGTCTTATCACCTTGTTGCAAACTACCCACCACAAAACGCGGATTCTGCTCGTCCTGAGTTTCATCATAATAGGTATACGTTAGTGGGTTAAATGACTGATAGACCCGAGTGCCGTGGTAAAAATTGGGCTCTAGCAACTTATCATTTGCGGTAAAATTAAATTCTAAAGCATGTACAGGAATATATTCAATCAGCTCGCCATTTTGATCAAAATGGTAGATCCCAATAGAGGTGTTTAACCAGAATGTTTCGTTTCTGCTTTTGACACTGTAAAAAACTATGTTATCGGCCGTTGTTTGATAGTCCAGCTCGTAAAAATCATCCTCGTATTTAGGTAAATTATTGGAATTTGAGTTCAGATAATTTACTTGCCATTGCTTGAATTTTGTGGCGTTGATTTGCCTCTTGTTTATTTCAACGCCATCATTAAATAAAGTAGCCATGATATCACCACTACTTGAGAAATCGAGCACTGCATAGTGAGTAGATGGATAAAATTGTGCATTTTGATCTAACCTGATCTCGTAAAACCCATTATCAAGCGTCCCACCGTATAATAGATCAAAGTCACTATCATATTCAAGACTGGTTACCTGTGTGCTCTCAATGCCAAAATCGCTATTACGCAGCTCCATTCCATCTGCTGTTAATTGGTAGATACCACCATCATTGGAATATATTCCCCAAGCTGCTGTAAATAGATCGTCACCTACGATTTGATAATCCCACAGTATAGATTTTCCTTTAGGCTTGCTGTTGCGCAGTACCGCTAGATTCTCAAAGCTTTCCTTAGGGACGGTTTTAAAATATTCCTTACCACTTAAATAAACTGAATCCTCAACCACATGTGCTGCATACAAGTATTTCTCTGCCCAAATTTTTTCCAACTTCATCTCTTTACCAGACGACACTATTTTATAAATACCGCTAGCGTAACTAATCACATATAAAGTGCCGTCGATCTCGATAAAATCCTTTACAAGAAATTGGGAGCCTACGCTAAGACTTGAGTTTAAGGTGTTGACCTTATTGGTGTTTTCAAGATCAATCGTAGATATGCCATCGTTTGTCCCTACGAACAAGGTGTTTGTGTGTATACTTAGTTTTGTGATTTCAAGGTTTGGTAGATCTAAGTTTTTAGGAAATACCTGCAATTGATTCTCCTTGAAAATAGATAGCCCATTTCCGTAACTACCTATCCAGATTTGACCAGTAGAATCTTCTATAATGGCCCATACATTATTTTGGGAAAGTCCATCCTCTTTGAAATAGGTAGTAATTTGATCATTGAATTTGCGCACAAGACCATTATCTGTGCCTATCCATAGAGCACCATCGCTAGCTTTGAACAAAGTTCTAACGGTATTGTTGGGCAAAATATCCCGATCTGTATAATGGGTAGAAGGAAATTGCTGTGCAGTGCTTAGAAAACCTAACAGCAACCAAAATAACAGGTTATGCCATCTCACTAATGCGGCTTTTGAAAAATGTAAGTTTACGCTCCGCGACTTTTAGTTCAGTACCGTTTGTCATTACCAACTCCTTGTCTGCATTGACAAAAGAGCTCACCTCATTGAGGTTGACGATAAAGGAATTATGAATTCTACAAAACGATTTTTCTGGAAGACAATCCTCAATGAATTTCATGGAGCTGGTTACCACTTTAAAGGATTGGTCCTTCATGTAGATTTTGCAATAATTCCCAGCGGCCTCGATATATAATATGTTCTTGAAAACCACCACATCAAAGCCAGATGACGTATTGAAGACCACACGTTCCTTCTCGCTCTTGCTGTCCAGATAATCTGTCAACACATCAAACTTTTCAAGAACCGCATGTTTGTTTTCACGAGTATTTTTGAATCGTTTGATAGCCTGTTCCACTTTGTTTTGATTGAGAGGTTTAAGCAGGTAATGCAACGCGCTGCATTCAAAAGCTTTAATGGCAAATCGATCATATGCGGTTACAAAAATGACTTCAAAATTGATCTCATTGAAGTATTTGAAAAGCATAAAACCATCTTCTTCAGGCATCTGAATATCAAGAAAAACAAGATCTACCTTATTGTTCTTTATTGATTGAACGCCTTCCTTAACTGAGCCACAGCTGTCAATTACCGCAAGCTGCTCACCTAATTCTTTAGCCAGAAGATTTGCAAGAAATAGTCGCGCGTTCAACTCATCATCAATGATTACCACATTTATCATGCACTAAATGTAGGAAAAACATTTGGTAGGTGTAAGAGATCTATTGAAGTGGATATAGATTTTACTGGAGTTCGCTTTCGCGAAAGCGAGAACATAACACACTATAAAACAAAAAACCCGCAGGGTGGCGCCCTGCAGGTTTTCACACTAATAGTACTAAGATTCTCGTGTTTATCGTAGTCGATCCACAGATTTTACGAGTTGTTCATCCTTTCTTATAGCCCTATTTGCAAGGACCAGTAAAACGATAGATAGGATAGGAATGAACATCCCAATGCCTTTCTCTGCAACCGCCGTCGCTCCAGACATCGTTAGGGCTCGATATACGAAAACTCCTAGTAGAATGAGGTTTAATAATATGTTCAAACGGTTGATCACCGTCTGTAATTTTCTATTCCTGTATAAAAATATGGCAATGATCGATAGCAGTGTGCTAAGGGCAAAGGCTCCAAAATAAGCATTTTCATCCATCGCCACAACCTCATTTCCATCACCGTCAACCCATAGACTAACAAGCCACACCAGTCCACCACTACAGGCAGCGGCTAGTATCAACCAGATGGTTTGTATTCTTTGGATCATTCTGTAAAAGCTTAAATTTTCTTTAAAGCTGGACAAAAATACAGTTTACGAGCAAAAAACAAGGGTTGGTAAACTTTTTTTAGCTTATCATTGTAAGACAATACGGTTAACCATCTCTTAATAGGTTAACTAGAGGTTGAAAATTTTTCTGATAAATTTCAATCTCATTTATTCCTCAAGAAAATTTACATACACTTTTCCATAATTACATGTTTCAAATAGCTGATTTAAAATCAAAGAAACTTCCTGAACTACAGGAAATTGCTCAAGGATTGAACGTCCCAAAATTCCGCACGATGCGCAAATTGGACCTAGTCTATAAAATCCTAGACCTACAAGCCGCTAATCCAGATGTGGTAAAAAAATTAGATGCTGACGATAACTCATCTGCAGATTCTCAAAAGCAGGATGCGCCGCAAGATCGCAAGCCTAAGCCAGCACCTAAAAAGCGTGAGCCTAGAGCAAAAAAGCCCAATCCTAGAAATCAAAAAGATGACAAGGACACTAATGACAAATCATCTGATCAAAAGGATACCGATTCTAACGATGACAAGTCAAACAATAAGCCTAACACACGTCAGGTAAAAAGTAAGGACTCTACCAACAAGCCGAATCCTAGACAAAAAAATCAACGCGACAACAAAAGTTCTGATAATAAGAATGATAAAAACGGTAATGACAACCGTAATGATAATCGTCGCGACAATAAGAACGATAAAGACGGTAATGATAACCGCAACGACAACCGTCGTAATGATTCTAATGATAAGGATGGTAATGATAATCGCAATCCACGCCAGAAGAATCAACGCAGCAATAATCAAAACAACGTTCCTAAAGGGAATAAAGATACCCGCAACCGCTACCGCGATCCTGAATTTGAATTTGACGGGATTATCGAGAGCGAAGGCGTTCTAGATATGATGCCTGACGGTTATGGGTTCCTACGCAGTAGTGACTACAATTACCTCGCATCTCCAGATGATATTTATGTATCTCAATCTCAAGTAAGATTATTTGGGTTGAAAACAGGTGATACTGTTTTAGGAATGGTACGTCCACCTAAAGAAGGTGAAAAATATTTCCCACTGATCAAGATCTCACAAATCAACGGTCTTGACCCAAGTGTGGTTCGTGATCGTGTATCATTTGAGCACTTGACACCATTGTTCCCAGATGAAAAATTCAACCTTGCAGACAGACGTGCGAGCGTCTCTACCAGGGTGATGGATCTTTTTGCTCCAATCGGTAAAGGACAACGTGGTATGATCGTAGCACAGCCCAAAACTGGTAAAACGATGTTATTGAAAGACATCGCAAATGCCATTGCTGCCAACCATCCAGAGGTTTATCAACTAATTTTATTGATTGATGAACGTCCAGAAGAGGTGACTGATATGCAACGTCACGTTGATGGTGAAGTGATCGCTTCCACATTTGATAAAGAGGCTCATGATCACGTACGTGTGGCAAATATCGTTTTAGAGAAAGCAAAACGAATGGTAGAATGTGGTCACGATGTCGTGATCCTACTTGATTCCATAACAAGACTTGCGAGAGCTTATAACACGGTACAACCTGCAAGTGGTAAAGTACTTTCTGGTGGTGTGGATGCAAATGCGTTACATAAACCGAAAAGATTCTTTGGAGCAGCACGTAATATTGAAGGTGGTGGATCACTTTCCATCATTGCAACGGCATTGACTGAGACTGGTTCTAAAATGGACGAGGTCATCTTTGAAGAATTTAAGGGAACTGGTAACATGGAGCTGCAACTGGATCGTAATATTTCGAACCGTCGCATCTTCCCAGCTATCGACCTTACCTCATCTTCTACACGTCGCGATGACTTGCTACTTGACAAAGACACGGTACAACGCATGTGGATCATGAGAAAATATCTAGCAGATATGAATCCTGTAGAAGCCATGGAATTCATGTCACAGCGCATCAAGCAAACTCGTAATAATGAAGAGTTTCTTGCAACGATGAACGACTAAAATATTTTTAATCTATAAACTAAGCCTCACTTTTTTGTGGGGCTTTTTTACGTTCTCGCTTTCGCGAAAGCGCACTCTCTAATAGGTTTATTTGTATAATTCATAATTAAGGATAAAAGTCCAAACTGCCAGTTTTGTGTGAATCGTGCTTCGTGCAACTTATTTCAAAATTTACCTAGGTATCTACATAATCTGGCAAAAGTTTCTGCGTTGTTGCTTCAACGACCCTACTAAACCCTAAAGTAACCATCATGAAAAATCTCATTATTCCAGCGCTATGTTTTTGCGCCATAGGATTTGCTCAAGAACAAGAATCTTCACCAAATCCCATCGATGATCAGTTTGAAAATCTGATCTCAAATTCCAATAATTTTCAGGAATACAAAGTTGTCAAGGAAACTGATCTTGACAAATTAAAAGAAAATACAGCCACCTATATATTGCAGTTAGACAATCAAATAGCTAGTCTTGAAGCAAGTGTGGCTGCAGAAAAGCAAGCGCAAAAACCATTGCAGGACGAACTCACAGCGGCAAATGCGAATGTTGCAGAGCTCGATGCTCAAAAAGATTCTATAGCCGTTCTGGGACTGGCACTAGACAAGAATGTGTATAGCATCATTGTGTGGTCAATAGTTGGTCTGCTAGCAATTGCACTTATTTCGGTCATATTACAATATCGTAAAAGCAATGCTGTGACCCAGCAAGCAAGAGCCGAGCTCGATACCGCCGAAAAGGAACTGGAAGAACTGCGACGCAAATCAATTGAAGAAAAGCAACGTCTAGGGAGACAGCTACAGGATGAACGCAATAAACTTTCCCGGTTGAGAACAGCTAATTAGAATAGCTACTACTTAAAACTTGAAAAGTTCCAATTGATATAATCAATTGGAACTTTTTACATTATAAAATAAAAAAGCTTCTCGTGATGAGAAGCTTCTTTAAATGTCTTAAAACTATAATCTAGATAGAAGCAACATGCTTAGCTAACTTTGATTTCAAGTTACTTGCCTTATTCCAGTGAATAACGTTCTTCTTTGCTAATTTATCGATCATTGAAGTTACCTCAACAAACAACTTTTCAGCTGCAGACTTGTCTTCAGTTTCTTTCAATTTCTTGATAGCATTACGAGTAGTCTTGTGCTGGTACTTGTTACGTACACGTGCAGCCTCATTTCTACGAATTCTCTTTAAAGCACTTTTGTGATTTGCCATATCTTTTTAAACTAGGTTTCTCAAGAAACCGATTATGTTATTGTAGCCCGTAGGGGAATCGAACCCCTCTTACATGGATGAAAACCATGCGTCCTAGCCGATAGACGAACGGGCCATTAATTTTGCTCGTTAAGCGGATGCAAAAATAAACACTTTTTTTAATCCTGCAAACCTCTGGGAAAATTTTCTTCGATTAATATGCCTTTGCAAAAAGAACGCGCTGGGTTGATGGGTTTCCAGTTAGAACACACTTGCCTTCTTCCTGTTTAGCATCCATTGGAATACAACGTATGGTGGCCTTTGTGTATTCCTTGATTCTGTCTTCAGTTTCTGCGGTACCGTCCCAGTGTGCTGATATAAATCCGCCTTTGTTTTTAAGTATTTTTTTGAACTCTGGAAAAGTCTCTACCTCAGTGATGTGATCCTCACGATAAGAATGAGCCTTATTAAATAACTCTTGCTGTATAACTTCCAACAACTCTTTGATATGATTCTCCAAACCTTCTAGCGACACAGACTCTTTAGTGAGGGTATCACGTCTAGCCAGTTCTACGGTACCATTTGCAAGGTCCCTTGCTCCTATAGCAATACGCAAAGGAACACCTTGTAACTCATGCTGAGCAAATTTAGCACCTGGCCTGAAGGTATCTCTATCATCATACTTAACAGTAACTCCTAGAACTCTCAAGCGCTTCATGATTCCTTGTACCGTTTCTGAAAGTTCTTCCAGCTGTTCAGTGCCTTTATAAATAGGAACTATTACAACTTGATTAGGAGCTAGATTAGGAGGCAATACTAATCCTTGATCATCACTATGCGTCATGATAAGCGCACCCATCAATCTCGTAGAAACGCCCCAAGAAGTAGCCCATACATATTCTTGAGTGCCTTCACTGTTAGCAAATTTTACATCAAACGCCTTAGCAAAATTCTGCCCTAAAAAGTGACTTGTTCCTGCCTGCAAAGCTTTGCCATCTTGCATCAAGGCTTCAATACAGTAGGTTTCATCTGCACCAGCAAATCGCTCGCTTTCTGTTTTAGTTCCTTTGATAACTGGAATCGCCATGAAGTTCTCTACGAATTCTGCATAGACATCATTCATCAATTCTGCTTCCGTTAGTGCTTCAGCTTTAGTGGCATGAGCCGTATGTCCTTCCTGCCAGAGAAATTCTGCAGTTCTTAGGAACAATCTAGTCCTCATTTCCCATCGCACGACATTTGCCCATTGATTGATTAACAATGGTAAATCCCTATAGGATTGAATCCATCCTTTATAAGTACTCCAGATAATGGCTTCGCTTGTAGGCCTTACGACCAACTCTTCTTCAAGTTTGGCTTCTGGATCTACTCTTAATTTGCCTGGATTATCTGGATCATTTTGCAATCTATAATGAGTAACAACAGCACATTCCTTTGCAAAACCTTCTGCATTTTTCTCTTCGGCTTCAAAGAGACTTTTAGGTACAAATAGAGGGAAATAAGCATTTTGATGACCTGTTTCTTTGAACATGCGATCAAGTTCTGCCTGCATTTTTTCCCAAATAGCATATCCGTAAGGCTTAATCACCATACATCCACGAACAGCACTATTTTGTGCAAGGTCAGCTTTCACAACCAACTCGTTATACCACTTGGAATAGTCCTCTGATCTACTTGTTAGGTTTTTACTCATATAAGGGATTTGGCACAAAACTTGTACCTTGATTAGTGTTCTGTTAAAAGCTTTTAGCTGGCTGCAAAACTACTTATTTTTATCAAATGCTCTTTAAAATTTACACCATGAAAACATATACTAACTTAAGAAATTCAATACCCAAGCTATTTGGTCTGGGTCTGATGGTCGCATTTTTGACCTCATGTGGTTCCTATGTGGAATCTTCATATAATGATGGTATTTATGATGAAACTGTAGTTAATCAGCGAGAAGAAGTTCCAGCTGATTACTATCAAGAAAATTCTTCTAATTATTACGAGCAATTATTTGCGATAGAAGCTGCGCCTTATGGTGAAAATTCAGAAAGCGAAATTTTTACAGATGTAGAAAATTATAACGGTGAGAATTATGATCAAGATGGAGGTCAATATGCAATCAACTATAACACGCAACCTGCTTGGGGAACTAACCCATCAGAAACTATTATAAATTATTACGGAAATCCTGGATTCGGTTATGGGTTTGGATACCCATTTGGATTTGGATATGGTTTCAATAATTTTGGATATGGTGGCTTTTACGGATACAATAATTTTGGTTATGGGTTTGGCAATAGATTTGGATTCGGTTTTGGTAACAGATTTGGATTCGGTTATCCTTATGGCTTTGCTGGTAATTGGGGATATGGTGGATACTATACTCCTTTTTTCAGTAGGTATAACTTCGGTGGAGATTTAAATGGTTATTACTATGGAAGTGGTGCTTACTATGGTAACAGAAATAATTATGCCTACGGCAATAGATATAGAAGCACAAATAGTAGAAGTGTAAGTCGTCCGGCCTCAAGAATTAATAATTCTAGAACAGTAACTTCACGTAGGTCTTCAGTGCCTACCAACGGCACCACTAGAAGAAGTAGTACGACTCGCAGTAGTTACCCTACGACTACAAGAAGATCAACTTCTACAACGAGATCTAGTTACCCTACCAGATCATCTTCTTCAACTCGCAGCACTCCTACAAGATCTTCTCGTCCAACGACTACGACAAGATCATCTATGCCCACTAGAAGTAGTTCTAGTTCTAGATCAACTGGTAGTAGCAGTAGATCATCAGGAAGTAGATCATCAGGAAGCAGATCTTCAGGAGGAAGATCAAGTGGAGGCAGATCAGGTGGTAGAGGATAAATTTTAATAATACTATGAAAAATTATATTATCATATTAAGCGCACTTTTAACGGGTGCGCTTTTTTGCGAAGCACAAACTGTAAATGATGGACTTCTATATGGTCAACAAGATGACTTATATGGAACCGCTAGATATAGAGCATTGAGTGGAGCCTTCGGTGCGCTAGGTGGTGATCTGACCGCAATGGGGCAAAATCCAGCTGGTTCTGCGATCTTTAGTAATCATTACGCTTCATTTTCACTTGGATACACAAAAGAGAATAATACTGGAAACTATTTTGGTAGTGGTATTGATTCAGACGATAGCGATTTTAATTTTAATCAGTTTGGTGGTGTTCTTGTGTTCAAAAGCACTCAAGATAATTTGTTATCAAAGTTTGCTGTAGGCCTCAACTATGATACCACCAGGCTATATGATGATAACACCATATTTGCAGGAACCTCTGATACATCTGTATCCCAATATTTTTTAAATAACGCTAACGGTTTCACGTTAGATAACTTTACAGTCATGAATGGTGAAACAATTTCTGGACTGTATCAATTTTTAGGTGAGCAAGTAGGTTTTGATGCACAGCAAGGGTTTTTAGGATATGAATCTTTTGTAATTGACGCGGTAGACAATAATGATCCCAATAACGTTCAATATATTTCAAATACTGGTACGGGAACATTTACTCAATCTAATCAAATCCAAAGCTCAGGAACGCAAGGAAAGACATCATTCAATATTGCAGGTCAGTTTGCAGATAAGTGGAGTATTGGACTTAATCTTAATGGCCATTTTATTGATTATAGCCGTTTTACAAGTTTTAGAGAAGTTAACAGCAATGCAGACGCTATTACTACAGATGTCCAGTTAGACAACCGCTTAGACGTTGAAGGAACTGGATTTTCTTTCCAGTTAGGAGCCATAGGAAATCTAACTGAGTCCTTGAGGATTGGTGCAACTTATGAATCACCTACCTGGTATAATATTGATGAAACCTTAACTCAGGAAATATTTACCACAAGGATCGAAAACGGGACATTTGAACCTGCTAATGTTAGACCTAACGTGATCAATATTTATCCAACCTACGATCTAAGATCACCGGGCAGTCTGACTGGTAGCATTGCTTATATATTTGGCACCTCCGGATTAATAAGCTTTGATTATTCCACTAAAGACTATTCCCAGCTAGAATTTGAACCCAATGTTGACCAAAATTTTGACAATAACAATGCTTTCATAAACGAAAATCTTCAACGTGCTAATACCATAAGGTTAGGTGGTGAATATCGTGTTGATCGATTAACGCTACGTGGTGGATATCGTATGGTAGAATCGCCTTATGAGGATAAATCCATTGCAGATGATCTTACAGGTTTTAGTTTAGGATTGGGTTATAATTGGGGTAATACTACACTCGATCTATCCTATGATTATTCAGAGAGAAGCTACAGTCAGCAATTGTTTGAAACTGGTCTCACTAACCGAGGTCTAATCAGTAATGAAACTAACAATGTCATATTGAGTTTAGGCTTTAATTTTTAAATAGAGGTTGATGATATTATCGCTTTCGCGAAAGCGAAATAATTATACATCTCATGAACACAAAAGGCATCTCTATGGTGCCTTTATCTTTTTAGGGAAAAATGCCCGTTAGCTGTTCCAGTTGTTCCATCATATTCATACTCTAACTTGAACCAATAATCAGAACTAGGTAAAAGTTCGCCTTGATAGGTTCCATCCCAACCAGATCCTGTTGGATTTAGCTCTTTGAGCAGTTTACCAAAGCGGTCAAAAATATAGATATTCAATATAGGCAGCCTATCGCCGGCAGCAACATTCCAGGTGTCATTAAAGCCATCAAAGTTGGGTGTGAAAAATTTAGGATAACCGTAAACAAATATTTGGGTCGACACGCTACCACAACCGTTGCGCTCTGCAATGGTGATAATGTGAACGCCTGGCGATATATTGTCAAAAGTATTGCTATCCTGATAAAGACCGTCATCCAACTGAAACCAATAATCATCTGGACCATCAGCCTGCACAACTACTTGCTGATTCAAAGCAAAAGGTTCACTCGTGATATCTATGGCAAAGGTATCAGGCGCACCTGCTAGTCTGACAAGCGTACTATCTGTAACCGAACATCCCGTGGTACTGTTAATGGCGGTCACTTCATAGTTTCCTTGTTGCTCAGTGATAAGGGTCGCATCATTTTCTGTAGGTATTATTTGACCCTCAAAACGCCATTCAAAATCAAAATCTGCATTGCTCAAACCAGTATCTAGGACTGCGGGTCCATCCACAAGATCGCCTTGTGGATCGCGACACAGCACTATTTCTTCTACCAATTGTGGTACCGGTAATTCACCAAATCTCAAATCTATGCTAGTAGTATCAAAGCAACCCGTATTGGTATTCTCCAATCTAGCAAACAAGGTTATGTCACCAGTAAATGTGAAGTTTTTGTTGATAGCTGCATTTCCGCTAGAAGCGTTTGCTTGAGTTTCATAGTATGTGACGCTGGTATTGGATTGTCCATCTTGGATCTCTGCATCACTATTTGCGAGATTATAGGTAGCAGTCCCATCGCCAGAATCACACAGCTCAACAGTCATAGGTATCGCAGCCACTGGCGGCAAAACGGTTTCAATGTTAAAACTAGATGTGGTAAAACAACCTGTCGCTGTAAATTCTGACCTGTAAAAAATATTCTCTAAACCACTGCTGCTATAAGCTTCGCCATCTAAAGGCATAGTTCCAGATAGGGCATTTGCTTGGGAATTATAATAAGCTACACTAACACCAGACTGACCATTACGTATTTGATCCAGCCTGTCATTAAGCCTAAAAACTTCCGTCCCATCGGTATTGACATCACAGGCCTGTAGTATGGGTACTGAAGTAATATTTGGAACCGGGTTGATCCTGATTTCAAAAGTTGTTGTGGAAAAACAACTGGTCGTTAGATCTCTTACTCGCACATAAATAATATCAGAGGCTACATTGCTGGTATAAGGTGAAGTGATTGGGTTGATTGATGAGTTAGCATCTGCTTGGGATAAGTAATAGGTTATCTCAAAGTCTGCTGGACTCAAACCGTTCAAAATGGTAGTATCATTTGAAGTCAAATCAAAAACTTCAACTCCATCACCAGATGGATCGTCGCAAGCAATCAAAGCATTAGCTTGTTGAAGTTGCGGTAATGGATCCACTATTAAGTCAAAGGTCGTTGTTTCAAAACACTCGTTATTGAACCGGCTATCAATACGTGCAGTGATTGTTTGCGGGTTGCCCGTATTTTGAAAACTCGCTTTATTGATAGGATTTTGTCTTTGAATGGCATCGTTAGACGAGCGATAATATGTGACTTCAAAATCGGCAGTATCTTGATTCAGCAGTATTTCTGAATCTCGAGTCTGTAATTGAAAGGTCGCTAGGCCATCATTTGAAGCGTCGTCACAAACGCGGTACGTGTCCACTGGATTCGCAACAGGGTTTCCACCAACGGTCAACGTAAATTCACCAGTGTCAAAACATGTGTTGTCAATGTTATTCTCTACACGAACGTAAATAGCTTGAATCGGAGAGTTCTCGTTCATGTAATTTGCCTCATTTGTGATGGCATTAGTATCATTTTGAGCATCTGCCTGAGTTCGATGATACGTTACGGTAACTTCTGCAGAAGATTGCGTACCCAAGATCACAGCAGTTTGAGCCGATAAATCAAAGAGCTCAATCCCATCATTTGATGCATCGTCGCAGGTGGCAAGATCTGCTGGATCTGTATAAATAGCTTGATTAATAGAGACCAAAAAATCTCTCACAGTAGAACAGCCTGTTGCTGCATTAGTTATAGATGTGAATATCGTTTCAGCTACATTTTGAGCTGGAAATTGATTGGGATTTGAAATAGGATTGGTTAGACTTTGTGCGTCAATGAGTTGACGATAGTAGGCCACTTGAAAATCTGCTGCATTTTGACCTGCTAGCATGATTGACGTATTTTGAGTTAAATCAATAGTTGTAGTATTTCCAAAGTTATCGCAAACCATCAAATCACTAGGTTCAATTGGTGTGGGCAAAGGATTCACTTCTATGCAAACTTCTTGTGTGTAAACACACCCAAAGCTATCCTCGAACTCATAGGTATAGCATTTAGTTCCCGCTACATCCGGTTGGACCGTAATTTCATTACCATTGGTCGCTGTTATGGTTGGATCTGGCTGCCATCCTTCACGTACAGAGTCAGGCTCAAAAGATAAATCACTAGGCAAAAGAGCTGGATCAAAGTTCAATCCCCATTCAAATATGTAGCCGTTGTCCAATAAAACATTATCAGTTACACTCAAACACCACCTACCATTCAAACTAGAACCTATAAAATTTGAAAAAGGATCTGATGGCATATAGCTTCCTGCTGGTAATGAAGATCCTTGTTGAAGGGCCGCGATCTCATTTTGAAAAATTCCTGTAGCTGGAGCATCTTCTCTAATTATATATTCAAAACCTACTCCAGGAGGGTTTGCAGCGGGATTATTAGGTTGAGTAGATGAATCGTTTCTATTTGAATTTCCCAATCGACGATCACTACCGGTCATACCTGCGCGTAATATTTCTACGGAAGTCCCGTTAGGAGCAGTTAAAATAATATCCAGATCATTTGTCCATGTATGCTCAATATTAATGAACATAGATATAAGATTGGAAGCATTAGTAAACGTAGTACCTGGACTAAATCCTTCTACGTCAATACACGTTTGATAACTCACACCATCTCCATCTGGTAAAAAGGTTGTCCCAGAAATTGGTGGTGCAGGAGTTACTAAAAACTCAACCGTTTCAACCGCTCCAGTCAAGGTGGTAGTTTCCCCTAAACATATTTCTTGATCTTGCGAAGCCGTCCCAGTAAAATCGGGATCATTTGAAACTTGAATTACAAGATCTATTAACTCCCTATCGGTACAACCTGTATTATCAGTCGCTATAAACCTAGCTTGATAGGAACCTGCATCACTAAAAGTCTCATTTTGCGATTGACCAGGATTCAATCCACGACCGTTGTCAAAATCCCATTGATAGGTAGCACCAGTACCATCATCACTAAAGGTAGCTTGCCCATCGAATTGAACCGTATCACCTTGACATATCCTCAAGATACCATCAGCATCAATTGGAGGAACTGTTGATATGGAAGTTGTAATAGTTTGACATGGGTTAAAACAAGAACGTCTCGCTAGCCATCCAGCTCTATTATCGGTTGCATTACTTGTAAAAGTAAAAGTCAAACATCCTGTAGGATTACCTGAGCTTGCTGAGACTACTGCCGAAGGTATTGAAGCGTTTGAAAATGTAGTTATCAAGGGAGAAGAAGTAGAGTCTCCGTCATATGCTCTTAACAAATCATTGGGACCAAGCTGTATGGAAGTGAAATCAAAAACCATCCTATCCGTTTCAATAACTGGACAAAATGTGATTTGACCATTCTCACTCGAACTATAAGAACTAGACTGGCCGCCACTGTCTGTAAAAATATCAGACCCACAACCTACAAATCTGAAGTTCCCACCAGTGCCTCTAGGCATTTCTATCACCTCTTGTCCCATTATTAGACAAGAAAAGAAAAGCGAGAATATTAATAGTAAATAGTGCTTCATAAAAATCTAGTGGTAGAATTTTTCTTACGGTAAATATCGTGATTATGATTGTCCTTAAAAAACGTAGGAATCGCTGTTTTAGTCTAATCTCATTTACAAGCCTTCTTCTCTTGTTAATTTGTAAATTTGCAGGATAATTTTTACCGCAGGAAACCTGCATGATTTGTATGAAAGTAGAAGATTTTTTAGATAATATGGAAGACCAGGATCACTTATCCTCTAACGAGCAAACTCCGTTAAGGGAAGATGCCTTCAAATTATCTGATGCCGAAAAAATAGAATCCATAAAGAAAAACGTCCATGAAATCCTAGTCACATTAGGAATGGACATGACTGACGATAGCTTGAAGGGCACTCCCAACCGCGTGGCAAAAATGTTTGTGAATGAGATATTTGGTGGCTTGCGACCTCAAATGAAGCCCAGCGCATCTACTTTTGAGAACAAGTACAAATACAACGAAATGCTCGTGGAAAAGAACATCGTCCTCTACTCCACTTGTGAACATCACTTATTACCTATAGTAGGTCGCGCTCACGTCGCTTACATATCCAACGGTAATGTTGTAGGCCTTTCTAAAATGAATCGTATTGTTGACTACTATGCAAAACGTCCTCAAGTTCAAGAGCGATTAAATATCCAGATCGTACGAGAGTTACAGCAAGTTTTAAATACAGAAGATGTTGCTTGTGTCATTGATGCTAAGCATTTGTGCGTGAATAGCCGCGGGATACGCGATATTGATAGCAGCACGGTTACTGGCGAGTTCGGCGGGAAATTTAAGGACCCGCAGGTGAAGAGTGAATTTCTGGATTACATAAAACTTGAAACTAAATTTTAATAGAAGCAATAGGTTTTTGAATAGTTCGCTTTCGCGAAAGCGAAACACATCAACAATCATTCACACATCATAAGATCATGGCACTTTACAACCAGCAAAAACTGCGACTCTACAACTCCATCGCCAGCGAGAAACAGGTCTTTGAACCTATTCATGAGGGTCGTATTGGGATGTACGTTTGTGGACCTACGGTTTACAGCAATGTACACTTAGGTAACTGCCGTACGTTCATCAGTTTTGACATGATTTATAGGTATCTGACTCATCTGGGTTATAAGGTACGCTACGTGCGAAATATTACCGACGCCGGTCACCTTACTGACGATGCCGATCAGGGTGAGGACAAAATCTCCAAAAAAGCGAGACTGGAGAAGTTGGAACCCATGGAAGTTGTACAGCAATACACACTGGACTTTCATAACGTGATGAAGCGCTTCAACAGCTTGCCACCTAGTATTGAGCCTACAGCAACCGGTCATATCGTGGAACAAATTGAGATTATTAAGACGATCATGGATAAGGGATATGCCTATGAACGCAACGGTTCTATTTACTTTGATGTTCTGAAATTCAATGAAGATCATCAATATGGAAAGCTTAGCGGCCGCAATCTTGAAGATATGATTGCGAATACACGTGAGCTTGCTGCGCAAAGCGAGAAGGAAAATCCGCAGGATTTTGCTTTATGGAAACAAGCATCGCCGGCTCATATCATGAGATGGCCTAGTCCATGGGGCGACGGTTTCCCTGGATGGCATCTTGAGTGTACGGTCATGAGTTCCAAATATTTAGGTGAGACTTTTGATTTACATGGTGGTGGAATGGATCTTAAATTTCCACATCATGAATGTGAAATAGCACAAGGTGAAGCTGCTCATGGGCATAGTCCCGTCAATTACTGGATGCATGCCAATATGCTTACGCTAGAAGGTAAAAAAATGTCTAAATCCACCGGCAATTCCATTTTACCAGAAGAGTTATTTACGGGCGACAATGACTTCATGGAAAAGGCGTTTTCTCCAGCAGTCGTACGCTTCTTTATGATGCAGGCGCATTATAGATCGGTTTTGGATTTTAGTAACGATGCTATTCTAGCTGCCGAAAAAGGCCTACACAGACTCCAGGAAGCCATTAGTTTGATGGATCATTTAAAGGTTTCAAAATCCTCCAGCGTGGATATAGAATCCTGGGTTCAAAGTTGCTATGATGCCATGAACGATGATTTCAATACACCTATTCTTATTGCAGAATTATTTGAAGGTGCAAAGATGATTCATGCCATTAATGAAGAAAATGAGACAATTTCAGCATCAGATTTAGAGCTTTTTCAAGATACGATTCATTCCTTTTTATATGACGTTCTAGGAATCAAACGCGCGGATGAAACCGATGATATCAACAGTGGCAAACACATGGATGCCGCTATGAAACTTATCATTGATTTACGCGCCACTGCAAGGGCAAGAAAAGATTTTGAAACCAGTGACAAAATCAGGGATGAACTGGCAGCGGCTGGTATTCAATTAAAAGATGGTGCTGACGGCACTACCTTTACTGCTAAATAAATGAAAAATTCAAGAGCAGAAAAGCCTTTGATATGGCTGGTACGATTCTATCAAACCGGTATATCTCCTTTTTTGCCTGCCACTTGTAGATATCAACCTACCTGTTCCCATTATATGATTGAAGCCCTAAAGAAGCACGGCCTTTTCAAAGGTGGCTGGTTGGGAATCAAGCGTATTGCTAGTTGCCATCCTTGGGGTGGCAAAGGTTATGATCCTGTACCGTAACGATTGCTATTGTAGGACTACCAATAGCTAATTAATAATAGTATTTTAGCTCTTTTTAAAACAAATTATGCTGCCACTTAAAGTTATTTGGAATCCGTTGGAAGGTCTTGACCTAGGATTTTTTACCATACATTTCTATAGTCTTTCCTATGTTGTCGCATTTGTTTTGGGATGGTACATTATCAAACCTATATTTATAAAGGACAAAATCAGCCTTGATAAATTGGATCCGTTATTTATGTATACGGTCATAGGTTGTCTTGCTGGAGCTCGCATAGGTCATTACCTTTTTTATGAGACTGAGGTTCTTTTTACTGATCCTTTGCATGTCTTTTTGCCTTTTAAACTTAGTCCGTTTGAATGGACTGGTTTTGCAGGAATGGCGAGTCATGGTGCAGCTATTGGGATCATGATTGCGATGTACTTCTACAGCCGTAAGCATTTGAAAAAGCATATGTTCTGGATCTTAGACCGTATTGTGATTCCTACCGCCATAGGTGGAGCCTTTGTACGTATGGGGAATTTATTGAATAGCGAGATTGTTGGAAAAGTAACTGACGTATCTTGGGCCTTTAAATTTGTAAGAGATACATCTGACCCGGCAGTACGTGATGCGCTCTATTCTACTGGAATTAAAGACACTGATAAAGCGATTGAAGCCGTGGTTAATGATCCACAATATGCTGGATTGTTAGATTCAATTCCTTTTAGACATCCATCCCAGATCTATGAGGCCTTGTGCTATGTAGCGCTGTTTGTTTTACTCTACTTTGTTTATTGGAAAACCGATAAAAAACAAAAAGTAGGTTATATACTAGGATTGTTTTTTGTGGGATTGTTCGTTGCCCGTTTCTTTATCGAGTTTGTCAAAATCAAACAGGTAGAAGGTGGCGAGAACTTTATTTTTGGCCTTAATACTGGGCAGATGTTGAGTATTCCTTTTATTCTGCTTGGATTGTTATTAATGTTTAGACCAGAGAGTTGGTTGAAGCGTGAGGTATAAGCCTAACGAAATTATCATTAGTAAAATGCCTCTAGAACTCTAGAGGCATTTTTTATTGAATCATCGCATGAAAACTGAATAAGGAGATTCTTATGGATTTCTGTCAGCTATCTATTAGCACCTTGTTATAAACCTAAAACGCCTTTAGAAATGCGTAATTAGTCTAAAGCCTCAATGCTCTGAAGGTGATGTAGAAGAACTATAATGATTATTATGACTTACCTGATAAGTAATTGATTCTTTAGGTATGATCTGCTGTATCTAGCAGCTAAGTTTGAATTTGAGTTCGCTTTCGCGAAAGCGAATAGCACAAAATCACAATGCTAGATCATAAAACAAAAAAGCCCGAACGTATCGTTCGGGCTTTGTTTATTCACTAAATAGATTATTATTCTACTTCTTTTTCTGGAATCGCTTTTCTAGGTCTATCCTTAGTCTTTCTCAATGAATCATACATGATAGGAGTTGCAATGAATACCGATGAATAGGTACCTACAACCACACCAATAATCAAGGCAAACATAAAGCCTCGAATGGATTCTCCACCAAAGATGAATATCGCAAGCAATACAATCAAAGTCGTTAACGAGGTGTTCAACGTACGAGAAATCGTACTGCTTATCGCTCCATTAACGGTTCTACCGAAGTCCCAGTTGGTCTTCTCTGCAATAAATTCTCTGATTCTATCAAACACAACCACGGTATCATTCAGCGAGTAACCAATTACCGTTAGGATCGCTGCGATAAATGCTTGGTCAATCTCCATGTTGAAAGGTAAGATCTTATAGGTTGCAGAGAATATTCCCAGTACAATAATCACATCGTGGAATACAGCAGCCACTGCACCCAGTGAGAATTGCCATCTTCTAAATCGGATAAGGATGTAGAGGAATACGACAATCAGTGAGCCGAAGATCGCATACAAAGATCCTGTCAGGATATCATCTGCAATGGTTGGTCCTACTTGGAAGTTGGACATAATTCCATAATCTTTATCTTCCACACTAACATCTGCAAATTGCTCCTGAGTCAAGTCAGCTGGTAAGAATTCTCTCAATGAATTGTAAAGCTTGCTTTCAATATCTGCGCTCACTTCACTGTCCTCACCATCAATACCGTATTTAGTACTAATTGCTAATTGATTTTCAGCACCATAAGTTTTTGCCTCAGCACTACCAAACACGCTAGGGTCACTTAGTATACTAGTAACTTCAGTAGCATTCATGTCTTGGTCAAAACGTATGGTGTATTTACGTCCACCAGTAAAGTCAATTCCAAAGTTCAACTGCAATGTCGCTAGTGAAATAACACTCGCTAGAAGTAAAACTCCTGAAATGGTATAAGCTGTCTTTCTCTTCTTAAGGAAGTCAATATTGATATTAGTAAACCAAGTTTTAGTGAAACTGGTCGTAAATGCCAATGACTTACCGTTTTTACCATAACCATCTATGAATAGTCTTGTAATAAAGATCGCAGTAAACAGAGAGGTCAAAATACCAATCATCAAGGTTGTTGCAAATCCTTGAATAGGGCCTGTTCCAAATATGTAAAGAATCGCAGCAGTCAAGAATGTCGTGATGTTTGCATCCAGAATAGAACTTAATGCGTTATTGAAACCATCCTTTATCGAATCTGCTTGAGATTTTCCTTTGGCAAGTTCCTCACGTATCCTTTCAAAGATCAGTACGTTCGCATCCACCGATATACCAATGGTAAGTACGATACCAGCAATACCAGGCAATGTCAGTACGGCTCCAAACGAAGCCAGCGCTCCAAATATGAACAGAATGTTCACCAACAAGGCAACGTCTGCATACAGTCCAGCTCTACCATAGTAGAAGAACATCCATACCAGTACCAATAATAAGGCAATGGCAAATGACCATAAACCAGAGTTAATAGCTTCCTGACCCAATGATGGGCCTATGATTTCTTTTTGAATAATTTCTGCTCTTGCAGGAAGTTTACCAGCTTTAAGAACGGTGGCAAGATCTTCTGCCTCTGCAACACTAAAATCTCCCGAGATCTGACTGTTACCTCCAGCAATAGGGCCATCGTTGATTCCAGGTGCACTATAAACAGTGCTATCTAAAACAACTGCGACTTGGGTTTGATTTTGAAAAGCTTCAGTGGTCATTTCTTCCCAGATCTTAGCACCTTCACTATTCATAGACATGCTTACGATAACTTTACCGTTGATGTCATAATCTTGTTTTGCGTTGGTAATTACTCCACCAGAAAGTGGCGCTTCACCTTGTGCATTAGAACGAACTGCATAAAGGTCGATCAACTCATAACCCAACTCGTCATTCAATTCAGGTCGTCCCCAGATGAACATAGCGTAACGCTGGGAAGGATCTAGTTTTGCTTTCGCTTGTGGATCGTTTAGATACCCTTGAATCAGTTGTCTATCAGAAGCTCTAAAAGTCGCAATGATAGGACCAGATCCATTTCCAGGAGCTAGTACTCTTGATAGTATTGGATTAGCATCATACTGAGCATCGTCAATTTCATAAATAGAATCCTCACTGTCAATTTCATTATCGCTCAAAAGATCTTCAAGAGAAGTGTCGTTTTGAGGTGTTTGAATTTCAGTAGAATCTACATTTTCTTCTACCGCAGTAGAGTCTGTAACTACATCACCTTTCTCACTGGCAATTTTATCTGCCCAGTAACTATCTGCAGCTACTAAATAAGGAGCAATTTCTCCAGCTTTATAAACATGCCAGAACTCTAGTAATGCAGTCCCAACAAGTAAGGATTCAACACGCTTGATATCTCTTTCACCAGGCATTTCAATCAGGATTCTACCTGTATTACCCAATTGCTGGATATTAGGCTGTGTTGTACCAAATTTGTCGATACGCTTTCTCAATACATCAAAAGCACTAACCATATAGGATTGTAACTCTTCTCTTAGAACTGGCTCAACATCACCATTAGACATGTCAAAGTCAATACGGCCTTCCATTTCCTGGTTAGCAAAAATATCCGGTGAGGCTAACTGCGCACCATCAATAGAATTGAACTCTTCAATGAAGTAGTCATAGTAGCTTTGCTGTCCATCCTTGACGCGCTCATCTGCGCGGTCCAGTGCATTGCGGAAATCTCCATCAGTAGAACCGTCTGCCATTCCTATTAATAGGTCACGAACAGAAATCTGAAGAATTACATTGATACCACCTTTAAGGTCCAGACCTTTTTTAAGCTCATTATCCTTAGCACCTGCATAAGTCGTGTAGCCACCCCAAACGTCCTTGCTCGCGACAGAATCTAGATATCTTTTTCTAGCTTCCTCGATAAGCGTTGAAGAATTGGGAGCGTCTGCATCAACAACTCTTTCGGCATAAGCTTCTGCATCATTTTCAACCTTATTGGTAATGAAAGTGTACGTAAGCTGGTAGATACACACAATTGCAAAAATGATCGCAAAGAATCTGATCAGTCCTTTATTTTGCATTCTTTAAATCTTTAATTGTTGTTAAAATTTGAACGAGCAAATATAGGCTTTCGAGTATCTTTTAGCAATTAAAATTTAAATCGCAACCCTACTGAAATACAATGAGTTAAAATTTATTTCTAGGCTTGTGCGGTGTTCGCTTTAGCGAAAACGTACATTCCACAATGTCCTTACCTAGCAACGATCATTGAGAAAGTGGCAAATTCATTCCATAAAAAAACCGCTCCTGAAGAGCGGTTTTGTATATAAATTTAGTTTTTTACAATAGGTCGTTAGTCGCCTTAACGCCTTCTGCGCTCTTATGTAGATGCTCTTTTTCTGCATCAGAAAGTTCGATCTCTACGATCTTCTCTATTCCATTTGCTCCTAATACTACCGGAACACCTATACAAAGATCAGATAAACCATACTCACCGTCAAGAAGTGTACTACATGGGAAGATTTTCTTCTGGTCGCAGGCAATAGCTTGTACCAGTCCAGAAACCGCAGCACCTGGAGCGTACCATGCACTTGTACCCAATAATTTAGTTAATGTAGCTCCACCAACTTTAGTATCTTCCATCACTTGATTCAAGCGATCTTCACTTAAAAATTCGCTTGCAGGAACACTATTGCGGGTTGCTAGTCTTGTTAATGGCACCATACCGGTATCACTGTGACCACCTATCACCATGCCGTCTACATCAGATATTGGAGCTTCAAGAGCCTCCGCAAGTCTGTATTTGAAACGTGCACTATCTAGAGCGCCACCCATTCCTATAATTCTGTGTTTAGGAAGTCCAGTTGATTGGTGAGCTAGGTATGTCATCGTATCCATTGGGTTGGAAACCACGATCAAAATCACGTCTGGTGATTCTTTTACAATACTCTCTGAAACCGATTTCACGATCCCAGCATTAATTCCTATCAATTCTTCACGAGTCATACCAGGTTTACGTGGTATTCCTGATGTAATTACAGCGATATGGCTACCAGCAGTTTTTGAATAATCGTTGGTCACACCAGTTATTTTAGTGTCAAAACCATTAAGGGATGCGGTCTGCATCAAATCCATGGCCTTACCTTCTGCAAATCCTTCCTTGATATCCAGCAAGACGACTTCGCTAGCAAAATTCTTTATAGCGATATATTCTGCACAACTTGCGCCTACAGCGCCTGCTCCTACTACGGTAACTTTCATAAAATGTGTTTAAATGTTGATTAATAATTTCGCTTTCGCGGAAGCGAACTCTTTACAATCCATAAAGATATTGAAATAGGATTTATTTATAATTAAATCTATCTCAAAGGTTGGCAAAGCCGATCAGTTTCAAGGTTTTGAAAAAATGTTCTAAAATTTGAAGGCTATCGCACCGTTAAGGGTATCAAATTCTCCAAAGGTGTAACCCGCATTGATCTGGAAAAAGCCGAGAGTCAGTTTTGTCCCAACAGTTCCTAACATGGAGCTAACGTCTGTCTTAACAGATATAGGGTCTTCAAAGGTTTGACCAATCGGGAAAATACTGCCAGAGCTGCGCACGGTATAGGTTCCCAACAAATCGGTTTCTGTCGTACCGGCGTTGAAATTCACACCACCGTAAAAGTTGAGCACTTTAAAGTCTGTTCCCGCGATTAATGAAAGTGTCAAACTACCAGATTTAGTTTCCAGCCGCTGATCCTCGCCATCTACCACGGCACCATCCTCAAAATCATACATGGCGTCAAGCACACTATAACCTGCCAAAACCGAAACCTCAACCGGCAACACATCGTTTTTATCCAGTACATCTGATACCTGCCACTGGATGGCACCACCATAAATGGCGATTTCTGCTTCATCAATTTGGGTTCTGGGAACAAATCTTGCCTTGAGCTCGAGTCCAGCACCTAGCCCAAATCCTGCCTGAATGAAAGCAGATGGAACAACATCGACACCTGCATCGCCCAGACCTTGAGGCAATTCAATCACAGAGCGATCTGTTTGAATGCCGGTAGTGCGGTCTCTGGTTATTATGACAAGTGATTGTGATGGATCATTTTGACCCAATGCGGTAGCAATTAATCGTGGAGTTGTAGAATCATCTCCAAAGGTCACGGTAACATCTGCCGGCGGATTATTGGTATTGTCATAGGAATTCTGAATAATATCCTGATATACTAAAGGATCCAATAGAAAGGACTTGTCTTCATCTTTTGAGAATGTAGCTTGTGCTCTCACAATGAAATTAAACTTTCCTTTAGGAAGTACACGAGCATCGTCATACCAACCAGCAGATAGATTATATGAAAAAGCTTCTGCGGCTGGTTCTGTGTAGGAATTTGTGAATAATGCCGCAGCTTCAACTCCTGCAGCTAATACGTCAGAAATTCCATCTTGGGCTTTTGATAAATTAAATGATATCAATATTGCTAGGGTGACAATATATTTTTTCATGTTTAATGATTTAGGGTTGATCAATAAACGAAAAAATCCTGCATCTAGTTCAAGATGCAGGATTCTTTTAGTTCAATCGACAAACGGTTATGCGTCGATATTTGCGTAAATGGCGTTTTTCTCAATGAATTCCCGACGAGGCGGAACTTCATCACCCATAAGCATAGAGAATACACGATCTGCTTCAGGAAGACTCTCGATCGTAATTTGTCTCAAGGTTCTGAATTCAGGATTCATGGTAGTGTCCCACAATTGATCTGCATTCATTTCTCCCAAACCTTTATAACGTTGGATAGCGGCTGATCCACCAAATTCTTCATTGATTTCATCACGCTCTTTATTGGACCAAGCATAACGTTTTTTAGAACCTTTTTTAAGTAGGTACAATGGTGGTGTTGCGATATATATGTAACCTTTCTCCACCAACTCTCTCATGTATCTAAAGAAGAAAGTCAAGATCAAAGTTGCAATGTGGGAACCATCAATGTCCGCGTCACACATGATGACTACCTTGTGATAACGTAGTTTATCAAGATTCAAAGCTTTTGAATCTTCTTCAGTACCAATAGTTACTCCTAAAGCGGTATATATATTACGGATTTCTTCATTTTCAAAAACTTTGTGTTGCATGGCTTTCTCAACGTTGAGAATCTTACCACGCAATGGCATGATCGCTTGGAAATTACGGTCACGTCCCATTTTTGCCGTTCCACCCGCAGAATCTCCCTCAACAAGGAATACTTCACAGATTTCTGGATCTGTTTCTGAGCAGTCAGAAAGTTTACCTGGCAATCCACCACCGCTCATTACGGTTTTGCGTTGCACCATCTCGCGAGCTTTGCGAGCTGCGTGTCTAGCAGTTGCAGCAAGAATTACTTTTTGAACAATCGTTTTAGCATCTGCTGGATTCTCTTCAAGGTAATCTTCCAACATTTGAGAAACTGCCTGAGAAACGGCGCTGGTCACCTCACGGTTACCCAACTTGGTCTTCGTCTGTCCTTCAAATTGCGGCTCTTGAACCTTTACCGATATGATAGCCGTCAAACCTTCTCTAAAGTCATCTCCAGAGACATCAAACTTCAACTTATCCAATAGTCCAGAAGCATCTGCATACTTCTTTAATGTAGTTGTCAATCCACGACGGAATCCACTTAAATGCGTACCACCTTCATGCGTATTGATATTATTTACATAGGAATGCAAATTCTCTGAATAACTATCGTTGTAGATCATTGCGACCTCAACAGGTATATCATTTTTCTCACCTTCCATCGAGATAACATCTGCAATGATTGGGTGACGTGTGTCGTCTAGGAAACGGATAAATTCTTTTAATCCTTCTTCTGATTGGAACACCTCTTCAATGATATTACCGTTCTCGTCTTTGACGCGGCGATCTATTAGTACAATGCGTATTCCTTTATTTAAAAAAGAAAGTTCACGCAGGCGATTGGCTAGCGTTACATAATTGTACTCTACTGTTTGTTGGAAAATCGATCTGTCTGGTAAAAAAGTAATGACCGTACCGCGTTTATCAGTAGTTCCTGCCTCTCTTACAGGATACATGGCTTTACCACGTTCATACTCTTGCTCGTAAATCTTACCATCACGATAAACGGTTGCTTTCAAATGATCAGAAAGAGCATTTACACAACTCACACCTACACCGTGAAGTCCACCGGAAACCTTATAGGAATCCTTATCAAATTTTCCACCTGCACCTATTTTAGTCATTACAACTTGTAGTGCAGACACGCCTTCTTTCTTGTGAATATCTACAGGTATACCACGACCATCATCAGTCACGGTTACACTGTTATTCTCATTAATAATAACCTCGATATTATCACAATGACCAGCTAGTGCCTCGTCAATGGAGTTATCGACTACTTCATAAACTAAGTGGTGCAATCCACGTGTTCCCACATCACCAATATACATGGACGGACGCATGCGCACATGCTCCATTCCTTCCAATGCCTGAATCTGGTCAGCACCGTAATTTTTCTTGTTATCCTCGCTCATAAAATCCTTGTAAATTTTGCTATACTGCGTAATAAACAAATATAGTGAACCATTAGTGTTTATAGGTTGTTTGACGTTATTAGCCTTGTTAAGTTATTAACAAATTATTAATAATGAACGGCAATATTATTGAAGAATATTTGTTGTACTAAAAAATCCAAAACATGAAAATTTTAATTCCTTTTTTCAGCCTGTTGTTTATTAGCCAATTGACCACAGCACAAGACCTTGCTTTCACTGGCTTGGATAAGAGTCCGCTAGATGTAGTGATGTACCGTGGCGACGATCAGGCCGCAATAGCACGTATCATTTATAGCAGGCCTGCAAAGAAAGATCGTGTTGTTTTTGGTAAGTTAGTTCCTTATGGTCAAGTCTGGAGAACTGGAGCTAACGAAGCTACTGAAGTTACCTTCTACAAAGATGTGATAATTAATGACGAGACTATTGAAGCTGGTACCTATAGCATATTTACCGTACCAGATGAAGATCAATGGAAGTTTATCCTGAATGGACAGACCACGCAATGGGGAACGAGATATGATAATCAATATGATGTTTTCACAACAGAAATGAATGTATCATCAGCTCCTGAAACGATCGAGAATTTTTCTATCAGAATTATCGAGGAGATTGATGGCGGTACCATTTTTATGGGTTGGGACGACCGCATTGCAAGCCTACATTTTGATGTAGCTAGCGAGGACTAGGGAATATTCAAGTATTTATGTGTTTGTAGGGAAACCCGCCATTCTGGGTTTTCCATTACAAACTCCGTGATTAACGGTATCATTTTTTCCCGCACAGACCATTCTGGTTGCAAGAATAACTGACAGTTTGCAGAGACTTTTTGGGATTCCGCTTTCGCGAAAGCGAAATCATTTTTATTATAAACGATAACCTTAAGCTCGTTTGCTTTTTTATAGATTTCTGGAACGGGCATCTTAATCTTTTTGGGAGATAGGCAAATCCAGTCCCAAATCCCAGTCAAAGGATAAGCGCCGCTCGTCTCTATATGGACCGTCATATCGCGATCCTTGAGCGCCCTGGTCAACGGTTGCATGTTCCACGTCAATGGCTCACCACCGGTTATCACAATCGTTTTACTCCACTTATCTGCATGGTCAACAATTTGCTCAATGGATGTAGGTGGATGAGTTTCTGCATTCCAGCTTTCTTTTACATCGCACCAGTGGCACCCTACATCACAACCACCTATTCTTATAAAATAGGCCGCTGTTCCCGTGTGAAATCCTTCACCTTGAATGGTGTAAAATTCTTCCATGAGTGGCAACATTAGCCCTGCGTTCACCTTATTTTCAATCGTCTCTTTCATGCGGCTGCAAAAATAATTAATTATGGTCTACTAGGAAAAGTTTGAGTGGTTTAAAGGCAATAGCATTTGGATGTTGATTTTGTTTTCTATAGCCGAGAACACTCTTCTTTTCAACCACTTGATTTTCTTTTACTTTTGCTTCAAATCATAATCCATGTCCAGAAAAGAAGATTTTGTAAAAAGCATTCAAGAAGGTTACAATCCCAAAGGAGCATCCATTATCATGGGTGCAGCGATGCTTGACGGCCAAGCCATTACTGGCTCTCACGTCAAAATCCCTTTAAAAACCATGAACCGTCATGGTTTAATAGCTGGAGCCACTGGAACTGGTAAAACCAAAACACTACAAATTATTGCCGAGCAGTTATCACAACATGGTGTGCCTTCCTTATTGATGGACATTAAAGGTGACCTATCTGGTATTGCTGCCGCAAGTGAAGGACATGTAAAGATTGATGAACGTCATGAGATGATAGGTCTCGATTTTAAAAAGCGATCCAGCCCAACAGAAATTCTAACCATATCAGAGCAGGAAGGTGTACGCATGCGTGCCACGGTTAGCGAATTTGGACCAGTCCTACTTTCCCGTATACTTGACGTCACTGAAACTCAAGCGGGAATTATTAGCGTCGTTTTCAAATACTGTGACGATAATAAATTGCCATTGCTGGATCTACGTGATCTTAAAAAGGTATTACAATTTGCCACCGGTGCTGGAAAAGAAGAGTTTCAAGCAGAATATGGTCGTATATCAACTTCATCTACCGGCGCTATCATGCGTAAGTTGGTGGAGTTGGAACAGCAAGGCGCTGAACTGTTTTTTGGTGAGCGTAGTTTTGAGGTGAAAGATCTAGTACGAAAAGATAAAAACGGACTTGGATATGTAAATGTGATTCGGCTTACAGATATTCAGGATAGGCCCAAATTGTTCTCAACTTTTATGTTGAGCCTACTGGCAGAAATCTACAGTACATTCCCAGAACAAGGTGATAGTGATAGACCGGAATTAGTACTCTTTATTGATGAAGCGCATTTGATTTTTGATAATGCTAGTAAAGCTTTGCTTGATCAAATCGAGAGCATCGTAAAACTGATTCGGTCTAAAGGAATTGGCCTTTATTTCGTCACTCAAAACCCAACCGATATACCAGAAGGCGTTTTGAGTCAGCTAGGTTTGAAGGTGCAGCATGCCTTACGTGCCTTCACAGCAAAAGACCGTAAAGCGATCAAACTGACGGCACAAAATTATCCGATCACAGAATTCTATGATACCGCAGAAGTTTTGACTTCGCTAGGAATAGGTGAAGCCTTTATATCGGCATTGGATGAAAAAGGTAGACCTAGTCCACTTGCAGCAACATTATTGCGCGCACCAGAAAGCCGCATGGATGTATTGACAGACCGCGAACTGGATGACCTCATCGCAGACTCTGAACTAACGGACAAGTACAACGAGTCCATCAATCGTGAGAGTGCTGAGGAAATGCTGCAGGAGAAAATGGATAAAGCACATGAGGATGAGATTAAAGAAAAAGCAAAGAAAGAGCGAGCCAAAACTTCAAGCTCCAGTTCTTCTGGAAGGAGAAGCACAAGACAAAACCCAATTATCAAAGTTTTGACCAGTGCTACTTTTATTAGAGGTGTATTAGGAATTCTGGGTAAGGCGATGAAGTAGCCATAACTATTATTCTCGCGCTCTTAATCCATGCAACCTAACGAGCCGAGTTCAAACATTAAATCTCAAAAATGATTAGATATATATTGACTGCCAGCTTATTAATTTTAGTCAGTCTTACCTGTGCTTCTCAAAAGGATCCAGGCAAAAGTTATTTGGAAAAAACAGGTGTTGTGGATATCCTTTATTCGGAAATCCTTAATGAAAACAGGGAGATTTATATAGAATTACCCGACGGTTTTCAAAACAATGGATCACAACAATATCCTGTGGTTTACATTTTAGATGGAGAGGTTCTTTTACCAACCGTAAAAAATGTACAGAGCTTTTATAGCGGTGGTTTTACACCAGAGATGATTCTAGTTGGAATCTCTAATGCAGAAAATAGAGTTCGAGACCTCACCACATCAACTATAAATGAAAAATACGGGATGCCCTTCAATGAGGAAAATGGAAAAGCTGAAGCATTTCTTCAGTTCATGGAGAAAGAGCTGATTCCTTTTATAGAGAACAAATATCCAGTGACCCAGTTCAGGACACTCATTGGTCATTCCTATGGTGGTTTGTTTACCATTTACTCCTTGATCCATCATCCAGAATTATTTTCAAATTACCTCGCCATTGATCCTAGTTTAGACTGGGATGATCAAAAATTATTAGAGGAATCCAATACAAAATTAGCTACCCAAGATTATAAAGGAAAAAGCCTCTTTATGTCTCTCAACGGTCAGTTAAGTATGCTTGATCCTGAAATGACGCTAGAAAATGTGGTAAAAGATTCGACTGACTTCACCGTATTTCCTAGATCAAACATCGCCTTTGCAGACATGGTTAGAGAGCACTCTGCAAACGAGTTGGATTTTGATTGGAAGTTTTATCCTCGAGATTTACATGGCACGATTGCATTTCCATCGATCATGGATGGAATGATAGCCACTTTTGATTGGTATCAAATGGAAAACACTGATAAATTTAATTCTCCGGAAACTTCTAACGAAGAGCTTTTTGAGATCGTAAAATATCGCGCTCAGAAGCTGGAAGATCGTTTTGGTTATCAAGTGGCGCCCTATCCTGAAGAGTTGCTTACTATTCTAGGTGACATGAGTCTAGACATGGAGCAATTTGAGAAATCAAAAATGTTCCTTGACTTCTCGCTGGAATATTATCCTGAAAGCTCCAGCCCATATCATTTTATGTCAAAGTATTATGAAAGCACGGGTGATTTTGAAAAAGCATTGGAGTTTGCCACAAAAGCTTATGAGCTCAATCCCGATGATACTTACAAAAGCAGAATGGAATCCTTGAAACGTCAATAGGTAGTTTTTAAGTTGTTTGTTAGGATGTGAAAAGACGATGATAAGTTCGCTTTCGCGAAAGCGAAAAAGCCACAAACATCTACTAGAAACAAACCATTTATTAATTGGCTAGTCCCAACAGTCAACGTAATTTTACAACCTTAAATTTTTATATGAAAAAGTTACTTTTTATACTAGTTACTATAACCTTTCTTGCCAGCTGTGCAGAGGAGCAAAATCCGTTTGAGTGGAACAAGGATCGCATAGGAATGTTGACTAAAGATGCCATGGTGTATCAAGTGGATAGCCTTTTTGCAATGGACAGCATTGTAAATCCTGTAAAAGGAGATGAATTTGCAAACGGCCCCAATACCATTGAGATCTATGAAAAAGGTGGTAAACACTTATTGTCTCTAACTCCTTATGATGCAGACAGCACCTCAACCATTGAAAATATTAGAGTGCATGACGAGAGATATGTCACTGCAGAAGGTATTAGTGTTGACAGTGATTTCAAAACGATCAGCGAGACTTATAAAGTGAGCAGTATCGACAACATGATTAATAGCGCTGTAGTTTGGGTCAATGATCAGAATTTTTACTTCACCATAGACAAGGAAGAATTACCTGCCGAAGTGAAATTTGACATGAGTGCAACTATAGAAAACACCATGATTCCTGATACGGCAACACCAGAATTTGTATTCATAAGCTGGTAATACGATGCTAAAAAGTTTGATAAACAAAGCCGTACCTAAATTGTACGGCTTTTATTTTAACACAGTTTCTGTTTTTTCAAAAGAGAAAGCAGGCAAACTCGCATTAGGTGTATTTAGCTATCCACGAGCAGGAAAAATTCAACCTTTTCAAAATGAATTTTTAGATACAGCCCGCAAACAAAAGCTGATCACAGAAGAAGGTTTTATTCAGCTATATCATTGGAAAGGAAATGGTAAAACGATTTTATTGATTCATGGCTGGGAATCCAATTCGTGGCGATGGAAATATTTGATTGAACCTTTACAGAAACTAGATTATAATATCATCTCAATTGACGCACCTGCTCATGGTGCTTCTACTGGCACAGATTTTAATGCTGTTAAATATTCTAGAGAAATAAAAAAGGTAATGGATTTATTTCATCCAGAAATTGTTATTGCCCATAGCGTTGGAGCCATGGCGACGGTTTATCAGGAATCTAAAAATCCGCATACGTATCTGGAAAAATTAGTCCTATTGGGTGGTCCAGATCGCTTTGATAAAATCATGAGAGGCTATCAACGCCTCACTGGATTCAACGATAAGGTCTATCATGGAATGGACGACCTACTTTACAAATACTACGGGTTTCATATTTCTGATTTCAATACTGCAGATTTTGTCAAAGACATTGATGCAGAAGTTCTACTGGTTCATAGCGAGCAGGATGCTATTGTAAGCTACAAAAGCATGGCGTCTATTGCAGCAGGATTAAAAAACGCCACAACCTATACTTCAAAAACAGGTGGCCATAGTCTTCACACTCCAGAAGTCGTTGATCAAATCTTAGCCTTTTTATAGGAAAAGTCTGTAAAGCTTCTATCTATCTTTAAATAAAAAAGATGGGCAGACCTAGCATAAAAAATGAGGAGCAATATGATGCGTTGAGGGACAAAGGATATTCTCAAGAAAAAGCAGCGCGCATTGCTAATACTCCAGACAGTGGAAAAAAAGGTGGTAATGCAGAAAAATATGAGGAGCGCACCAAAGATGAGCTCTACGAACAAGCTAAGAAAGTAGGAATTGACGGCCGCTCAAAAATGAATAAGCAGGAACTTATTAATGCTCTACGCAACAACTAATTATGCAACAAAAAATTCCAGCCAGTATTATAAGACAGATTTTTGTCGTTCTCATTCTCATGGTGGCAGCAGTGCTCATCATCTATGAAATGCTTCCCTATTTAGGTGGTGTTCTCGCTGCCGTTACTCTTTATGTATTACTAGTTCCAGCCCAACGGTTTTTTGAAGAAAAAGGCTGGAAACCCTGGGTTGCGGCAACGCTTCTTTTGGTTGTAAGTGTCATTGTCATCTTATTACCTGTAGCAGGTCTAGGACTTCTTTTCACCTCGCAAATCAAAGATGCAGTTGCTAATAGCGATCAAATCACGGAACAAATAAGAACACAAATCAGGCAAATTGAAGATTACGTAGGTTTTGATGTAGTCCCAGCAATTGACGGCGAACAAGTGAAAAGCACGCTATCCTACGTATTTAGCAATTTTGCCGATTCTAGCCTTACCGTTTTTATAGCAGTTGGTGTGATGTTTTTCCTTTTGTATTATATGCTGATCGAGAGAAAAACATGGCAAAATGCGACATTGAGATATCTGCCTTTAAAAAAGAAAAACATTAAAGCCATAGGCAAGGAAAGTATAGATCTTGTAAAGTCAAATGCACTTGCCATTCCTCTAGTAGCCATCATGCAAGGTATTGTGGCGCTTATAGGTTATTACATATTTGGGGTTGACAATCCATTCTTTTGGTTTGGTGTTACCGTTATAGGTAGTATGATCCCTTTTGTGGGAACAGCTTTAGGTATTGCTCCTGTGGTAATATTATTATTAGCTCAAGGCGAGACAGAGTCTGCCATTGGAATTTTAATCTATGGAGCCGTGGTAGTAGGATCTACAGATAACCTCTTCAGATTAATTGTTCAAAAAAAGCTGGCAGATATACACCCATTAATAACACTTATAGGAGTTGTGGTAGGTGTGCCGCTATTCGGTTTTATAGGTCTAATTTTTGGGCCACTTTTGATCAGTTTATTTTTACTTCTAATTAAAATCTATAAAAAAGAATACGGCGATCAAAAGGAAGCCATTTAAGATCAATACAACAGCTACCAACATAGATTTTCTTATTTTTATACCAAACAAAAATTGAATGAGTAAAGCGATAAAACTTCAAGATAAAATAGATGAAAAGTTCATTGAACAGCGCAAGTTGTTCATTTGGGGAATGGTAGACGACCGTACAGCAAGACACTGTGTGGACAGACTTCTATTCTTAGATTCATTAAGTAATGAAGAAATAACATTTGTAATCAATAGCCCAGGTGGCTATGTAACTGCAGGTTTTTCTATATATGATACGATGCAGCAATTGAGTAGCCCTGTGAGTACGGTTTGCAGCGGTCTTGCAGCTTCCATGGGAAGTATATTGTTGAGTGGTGGTAAAAAAGGCAAGCGAATGATACAGAAACACGGCCGTGTCATGATTCACCAACCTAGTGGTGGTGCGCGTGGTACTGGTGCAGATCTTGAAATCACTGCTGCAGAGATTTTGAAAACCAAAGAATTGAGTGCACAAATATTAGCAGATAATTGCGGCCAGACTTTTGAAAAAGTCATGAAAGATTTTAACCGTGATTACTGGATGGGTGCAGATGAAGCTATGGAATACGGTATCGTGGACGGTATCGTGTAAAATTGAGAATACATTAACCTAAGCCGTTTCTTACAAGAACGGCTTTTTTTATACATTTAGAACATGAGTTTAACACCATTCCATCTTGCCATTCCCGTACGTGAAATCACTACTACTAGGGAGTTTTATCGCGATACGCTAGGCATGAAAGAAGGTCGCAGTAGCGATCAATGGGTTGACTTTGATTTCTTTGGTCACCAACTAGTGATTCATATTAGTGATAATATCACTCCAGAAGTAACAAATGCTGTCGATGGAAAGGCGGTACCAGTTCCGCATTTTGGTGTTGTGCTGGAATGGGAGAATTTCCACGCTTTCGCGAAAGCGTTACGAAACAAAAACATTCAATTTATAATCGAACCCTACATACGATTTGAAGGACAACCAGGCGAGCAGGCCACCATGTTCTTCAAGGATCCTAGCGGAAACGCCTTAGAATTCAAATCGTTCAAGGATTTCAACCAAATATTTGCAACATGAGTTTAAAAGATACATTTACTCCTGACGAGGAATACGTTAGAGATCAAACCGAAAACACCACAACAGATGATGTGGATAAGGTGATCAAAAGAGAAGGAAAGATTTCCTTTATAATGTCCACCGTCAAAGTCCTTAAAAAATACTACAAGCTATTTGATGTCATGATGATGATGATCAAAGACTATCGCAAGGGGATTTACACTGCAGTGCCATGGTTTACAATTGCAGCGATAGGTGGTGCGCTACTTTATGTTTTAAGTCCTTTTGACCTTATTCCAGATTTCATTCCAGGATTGGGATATCTAGACGACATGACCGTAATGACGATAGTTGTAGGCTGGATAGATTCTGATCTACACAAATACCTAGACTGGAAACTCTCGCACAATCTAACAACACCTGACGAGATAGAAACATTGGAGCAGGCTAAGTAAAACATACAGTTTTACTTACTACCGACTTTTTATAATTGAAAACGGCTGATCTCATAATAATGGATCAGCCGTTTTTTCTTTCTGTAATTTAAGAAAAGGTCTCAGTAAACTTTCTCTCCATTAACGTAGGTAGCTTTTACTTTTAGATTTGGTACATCCTGAATAGCCATGTTGATGAGGTCTTCTTGAAGAATCATAAAGTCCGCAGCTTTTCCTTTTTCCAGACTTCCTTTTTCATCTTCTTCAAAATTAGAGTAAGCCGCCCAAATCGTCATTCCTCTCAAGGCATCTTCCCTAGAAATAGCATCCTGCGGATTGAAACCACCTTCAGGAAAACCGCTAGTGTCCTGTCTTGCCACAGCGGCATAAAATGTTAAGAACGGATTTACTTGCTCTACAGGATAATCTGTCCCTAAAGCCAGCATACCAGATTGATCCAATAATTTTTGATAAGCATAAGCGCCTTTGATACGCTCTTCTCCTACTCGATCTTCTGCCCAGTACATATCGCTGGTAGCATGAGTTGGTTGTACAGACGGCAAGATTCTATCGGTGTCAAAATATTCAAAATCGGCTGGGCTTATGATTTGGGCATGTTCCACACGCCATCTTCTGTTTGGCATGTCGTTCAATAATTCTCGGTAGGTTTTGAGAACCACCACGTTGGCGCTATCTCCTATAGCATGTGTATTCATTTGGTAATCTGTACCTGCAATACGTTCAGCCGTTTTCTTGAAGTCCTCGACACTACTCAATAGCGCACCGAAGTGATTTTCTCGATCAGAATACGATTCTTTCATCGCAGCACCACGAGATCCCAAAGCACCATCTGCATAAAACTTAATGGATCTAACATTTAAACGGTCTGTCTTGACAATGCCTTTATCTAAATAGTAATCCAAATTCTCTGGTGTATTACTCACCATCGCGTAGATCTTCATTTTCAAAGTTCCTGCCTGCTGTAAGCTGTCAATCAATTCTATGGTTTCACGATTCAAGCCAGCATCGTCAACCGTAGTCAACCCATAACTGAAGTTGATTTCCTGCGCATCAATCAGCGCCTCAATATCTGCCTGACGGCTCGCGGCTGGAAATGTTTTTTCAATCAATTCCATAGGATTGTCTACTAATATTCCTGTGAGTTGACCATCGATTTGCTCAATGTCACCACCTGAAAACATTGTTTCTTCGTTGACTGCTGCGAGATCAAGAGCTGCTTGATTCACGATCATCGCGTGTCCATCAATACGTGTTAAAGCTACCGGAGTATCTGGAAAAAGTTCGCTTAGTTCTTTTTTAGTAGGATATTCTTTTTCTTCCCAATCGTTTTGATCCCAACCGCGACCTATGATGTATGATTTATTATTCTTTTCTTGAAAGGCGCTCACTCGATCCAATACCTCTTGATAACTAGTGGTTCCAACTAAATCTACCTGCTGCAACTGCTCGCCAAATCTGTAAAAGTGACAATGTGCATCAATTAATCCTGGATAAACGAATTGACCTTCAAGATCGATCATATCATCAGACTTCAAATTGAGCGCATCAATTTCTTCTTGAGTTCCTATAGCAAAAACTTTCCCGTCTTTAACGGCCATAGCGGTTGCCGTAGAGAAATCATTGTCAACGGTATAGATGTTACCATTCGTGTATATGGCATCGACGTAATTATCTGCATCTTTATTTTGACAAGATAATAGTACGAACGCCGCTGCGAGGAAGAAGAATTTTTTCATGGCATAAAAATAAGGCACAAAGATCTTAGACCTAGCCTAAAACAAAAAGAAGCCACTTTTATGAGTGACTTCTTTTTAGTGTTTTTAGGTTTTTATGTGTCCGCTTTCGCGCCTGCCTGCGGCAGGCAGGAAAGCGAACTCTACATTAAAAATCAAATTTATACACAGCACCACCCAATACCTGCAGATCCTGAACCGGATAATCCAAGAAATATTGATAGTTACCACCAGTCAAATTATTCCCACGAAGGAAAACGGTCAACCTTGAATTAATTTTATAATTGGCATCTAGATTTAGATCCACAAAACTATCCAGCGATTCAGTTCCAAAACCGGTTCTGTAAACATCACGCTCGCCCACAAAGTAAACGGTCGTTCCTATATCTAACTTGTCAGTGATTTGCAAAGTTCCCACAACATCTGCAGTGAATTGTGGCAATTGCGAAGCGGTATTTTCAATATCATCACCGTTGGTCACATCATAATTCATACTGCGGCCACTAAGTGTCATATTGAATTTTGAGCTTACATCAACACTTAAAGATGCGCCTATAAATGTGGTGGCAAGATCTGCGTATTCTGTAAAGAAAACATTACCCAGTTCATCTTTAGGAGCACCAGCGGCAAGAATAAGACCAGTGTCCTTAGTATAGAAAGAACGGTTATTTTCCTTCTTGTAACCACCATAGATTTTGTAACCTAAATTATTTGTGACCTTTCCTTTCAATCCTAATTGTGCATCGATCACTCGATCAGTTGGTATGACATCAATAGCTGGTGCAAGGAACACGTTTTCATCTGCAAACTGTTGTAGGCTATTCATATCAAGACCTCCATAAATCTGAGTGTAGGCAATGATCTGATCGTCCAGTAATTTATAAGTTGCTAGAATATCTGGATAGACATTAAACTGCCCGTCGCTATTCTCTATATCTGATAAATAGTTGAGCGTCGCACCTAGCTCCACCTTATATAAGTCACCATATAGATTGATGCTTGGGTTGATTCCAGTACTGACATAGGAATAATCTGTTTGTGCTGGTACGCGACCTTGCTCGTCAAAACTACCAGACAAATAATCCAGAGAAACTCCTAATTCAAATTCAGTGTCCTCGATGTCAAAAGCAAGGTTAGGATTAATCATGGCTCGTATTTCACTACCGTCCATATCGCTGGTAATTCCCGTAAACTTTGCCTGAATATTTTTGAAAGGTGAATCAAAAAAGTCCAGATTACCGCCCAATCCGTACGAGAGATAATTGACTCCTACATCTTTATCATCCAGATCCTGATCGATGATCTGTTGTCTAAACGGTTCACGCACACCATAAAGGTTAGCGCCCTGGTATCTTGCTCCAGCTGTAATTCCAAAACTAGCATCTCGCGAACGGTGACCGTAAGATAAATCTAGCGCCGTATCTAAATACGAATCATCTAAAACAGCCTCATTGATACCTCCTAAAGATGAGTTGTGATTCAGGAATATTCCAAAATCACTGTCCTTATCTACCTCGATATTGCCAGCAAATTCTGCTACAATATTTCCATAGTTCCCAAATCCTAATCTGGCATAGTTATCATAATAGGTAGGTCGTTTTCTAGGTTTTAGTCTAGACAACTTTCCTTTTGCAGGTGTAAAAGTAGAAGCAACTGGAACCGAGAAAATGCTGTAAGTGACTGCTTTCTTCTGGATTCTTGTCGTGTCGTTCAACTGCGGCGTGCTCTTTACTTTAAAAGCATCTGCGACTGATGGATCATAGGCCTTGACGACCGTGATAGTTCCACCATTGAGTTTATCTTCTTCAGTAGTTTGTGCACTTGCAATGTTTGTAATCAGTACCGCAGCGACCGCTGCAGTTATATATTTCAGGTTCTGGAACATATTAGTTATTTGATGGAGCTATGGAAGAATTAGTTTTGGCTTGTACCGCTTTAATGCGATTCAATTCGGTTTGAGCGGTAGCGACAACATCGGGATACTGAGAAAAGTTGTCGATCACACCTTGTAGTAAAGTCACGGCATTAAGTGTTTGATTGGTAGCATCATAGCTTTTGGCCATTACAACCAGTCCTTTTGCGCTCCATAATTTGTAGCTGCCATAATTTTTAGACAATCCCTGTACAGTGTTGATCGCTTGCTCATGTTTGCCTTCTTGGTTTTCAAAGTAAGCTTTGTAGTACGTAGCTTCTGCAGCTATGGCGCCGCTGGCGTTTTTCATCACCTGGGCATAACCGCTTTTTGCAGCGCTCATGTTACCATTTTTGAATGCAGATCTTGCGATAATGACCTCAGCATCTCCTCGCACCGCACTGTCTGTCGTACCGTCGCGCAATACTTTATTGGCATAGCTTTCTGCCTTGTCGTATTGCTCTGTTTCGTAATAGGCTTTCATCAAGTTGGATTGTGCATAAGCCTTGTTTTGAGGAAAATCTGCTGTGGCTTCCAATTTGATTAAAATGGGTACCGCTTTCGCGAAAGCGGACTTTCTATCCACACCACTACTCACCGCATCATTGAGGTATATCTCACTCAATCGTGCAAGTGCCTGCTCCAGATATTCACTGCGCTCACGGTTTGCCACATATTCATAATGCGGAATGCTGGCTGCTTTATTACCTTCAGAAAAATAGGCCTGCGCCAGATTGAAATGCGCTTGTAGTGCATATTTTCCATTAGGGAACTGTTCCAAATATTTATTGAGTTCACGTATCGCACTGCTCATATTACCCTGCAAAAATGGACGCTCTGCACTTTCATAAGCGGTGTCATCCAGCTCGCTATCGCTCACGTCTATAAAATCCAGACCGCGCACCCAGCTAGCATATTCTGCAGTTTTTCCTTGATCGATGTAAACCAGTCTTGCACTACTCACCGCTTCTACGGCTTGTGGTGTTCCTGCATATTTTGAAGCCACTTGTTTGAAAACACTTAATGCTTCATCAAGACGGTTGTCATTATAAAATTGAAGCCCTTTACGCATCATCGCCGGTGCCGTGTAACGACTGTTAGGAAATTCAGAAATCAAACGATCGTAAGTCTGGATACCGCTATTTACTTGATTGTTGTTGATATAGGTATTTCCCAATTCATACATAACATCGTCGCGATATTGAGAGGTTTTGTAGTTGGTCAAAAACTTATTGAGCTCCTCAACCTTACTATCTACACGCTGGATAAAACCATAGGACATTCCCTTCTGGAAGCTGGCATAATCTGCGCTAGGACCACCAGTTTTAATGGCTTCATTATAGGACTCGATGGCTGGCCAGTATTGTTTGGACACAAAGTTGGCATCGCCTATTCTCATGTAAGCATCATTCTTTCTTACGGGATCATCAGCTCTGGCGACATATCGCTGCATCGCACCAATACTCGCGCCATAATCCTGAAGCTTGAAATAGGTGTAACCCATATCATAATCCAACAAGTTATCTTCTTCAATGCTGGCGTTGCTGCCCTTCACCTGATTGAACTCGGCTATGGCTGCTTTGTAGTCATTGAGTTGATAAAGAGTTTCTGCTCTCCAGAATCTTGCTTTTTTCTTGAGATCGTTTTCTTCTAGATACTTGATAGCCTTGTCTAGACTGGACTGTGCATCCTTATAATCGCCAGCGGTGAATAGATTGAGACCGTGATATAATGCCACCTTTCCATAAACATTTTCATTACCTCTTATACGTCCATCTTCAAGAAGCTCTAGAGCCTCAGCATAATTTTTTGAGGTAAAATAAGAATCGATGAGATAGGTATTCATCTCGTCAATATTAGCAGCATCTGGATAAGCTTCCATGTAACTTAGAATCACGGCTGGAACACTTTCATACGGGTTCCCATTTTCATAACTCAACTTTGCATAGTTGTAGAGCGCATCCTTTGTGATTTCATCATCCAGAGCGATCTCGCTGGCTTTTTTAAAAGCATTCAAAGCGTCCTCGCTACGATTAAGCTTAATGTAACTTTGTCCTAAGTGGTAATAGGCATTCTGGGCGGTTTTATTCTCTCCATCGATGATTTTATTGAAGGTTGCTACGGCGTTTTCAAAATCATTCAATTTATAATAGGTATATCCCAGCTGATAATAATCATTATTGTTCCACTTGCCGCGTGTTCCTTGATAAGCTTGTAAATACGGCAAGGCCTCTGCATAGTTGCCTTGATTAAATAATGACTGGCCTATTATACGATTGAGCTCTGATTGTTCTTGACGGTTGGAATTTGCCATTTGTTTTTCTGCCAGAGAAATGGCTTCATCAAACCGACCCAACTTATAATTAAGATCTGCCTGATAATACGAGAGTTTATCATCAGATTCTGGAGTCTCTTCTACCTCACGAAAAAGTTCATCTGCCGTTTCTAGATCATCGCCTTCATAGGCAATGTATCCTAAGTAGTATTTGGCTTGTGAACCATATTCAGGATCATCACTTACCCGATTCAAAAAAGGTTTTGCTTCATCAAATTTTTTGCTTTGGACAAGCGTGTAGCCGTTATTGAAATAAAATTTGGTTTTTTGATTTTGAGAAAGATTTCTCTCATCTACTTTATCATACCATTGTGCAGACTTGCGGTAATCACCATTCTCAAAATAATAGTCTGCTACATCGATAAAAGCACTGTTACGCTTAGTAGAAGTTGGGTATTGTTCCACAAAAGCTTCTACCATATCATCTGCATTGCGCTGGTTGAGACGTACGGCGCAATTTGCAGCATAATAGGCTGCGTTACCCTTGATGGTCTCATCTGCAGACTTGTCAATGACTTGTTCAAAAAGACGCTGTGCAGCTACATACTGATCTTCTTGGTAAAGATCTACTGCAGTATTGTAGTTGCGCAATTGATCAGTAAATATCTTTGATTGCTGGGCAAATCCAGTAGTAAAGAATCCTATGGCTAGGGTTGCGAGTGCAAATTTCCTCATGTGAGATGTCGTTAGTCTAAGTTGGTAAAATTAAAATCCTACACAATGTTAACGCCGCTTTTACGATTTAATTATACGCGAGGTTATCCACAGCTTTGTGTAACTTTACCCATCAAATTATTACTATGTCAAACCACGTGCTTTCACTATCAGAGGTGGATATCTTCCAACGGGACAACTTGATTCTTAAAGATGTGAACCTCAATATTGATAGAGGTGAATTTGTGTACCTCATCGGTAAAACGGGTAGTGGAAAAAGTTCTTTGATGAAAACCTTGTACGGTGATATTCCACTCAAAAAAGGTAAAGGAAGTATTGTAGATTTTGATTTATCTCGCTTACGCGAAAGCGAAATTCCCTTCCTGCGTCGCAAACTAGGAGTCGTCTTTCAGGATTTCAAATTGCTTACTGATAGAACGATTCAAGAAAATCTAAAATTTGTTCTCAAGGCCACCGGCTGGAAGAACAAAACCGAAATGCAGGATAAGATTGATGAAGTACTGGATAAGGTAGGAATGAAAACTAAAGGTTTCAAATACCCTCATGAACTTTCAGGTGGTGAGCAACAACGCGTTGCGATTGCTAGAGCACTGCTCAACGATCCTGAACTGATTATTGCAGATGAACCCACAGGTAATCTTGATCCACAAACAAGTGTAGAAATCATGGAGGTTTTGCAAACCATCAACAAGAACGGAAATACCATTCTTATGGCAACACACGACTATGCATTGATATTGAAATACCCATCCAAAACACTGAAATGTGACGATGGTGAGGTGTTTGAAGTGGTGCAAAAAACAGTGTGACCAAATGTACACCGCGATTAAAAAACTTGTAAAGAAGGTATTTCCAAAAGAGTTTTTATCACGAAATGAATTCTTTTTCCGCAAAGTTGCTGCGTTACCTTATTTGGGAAATAAATACGAATGCAATATTTGCCGGGTCAAACTCAACAGATTCATAACTTTAAATAATGACCTGTTATGTCCAGCCTGCGGGAGCCGCAGTCGCACAAGACAATTGTGGGATTATCTGAACTCAAATAATCTATTACAGGGATCTATTCTACACTTTTCTCCTTCGAGCAGTTTGAATAAAGCCATTGCATCGCTTGAATCTGTAAACTACACCTCAACCGATTTTGAAAATGAGTTTCAGGCTTCCGAAAACTATGACATAACCAATTTGCCGGTAGAAAATGATCGATTTGATCTGATCATTTGTTTTCATATTTTGGAACATATCGTAGAAGACAAAGAGGCCATGTCAGAGGTTTATCGTGCGCTGAAACCCAATGGAACGATTCTTATTCAAACACCATTCAAGGATGGTGACATTTATGAAAACAAAAACATAAGAACAGAAGAAGAACGTGAAAGGGAATTTGGCCAAAAAGATCATGTGAGAATTTATAGTCTGGAAGGTCTAGTAAAGAGATTTAGACAGGTTAATCAAGATGCCAAGATTGAAATTCAACAACTTGAGCCAAAACTTGAAAACGGCATGCATGAAGATATTTTTATCCAAGCAATTAAACCGCTTCCAGCAGTTAACGCGTCCACATAAAAAATATGTTGACTATATTCAGTAAAAGATTCTGCATTGATTAGTATTTGCATTCCCGTTTATAATACAGATATCACCAATCTAGTCGTTGAATTAAAAAAACAACTATCGGCTTCATTTGCGGTTTTTGAAATATTGATTCTGGATGATGCCTCAACGATTACCGTTAAATTAGAATCTTTTCCAGAATTGAGGTTGCTGAAAAACGAACAAAATCAAGGTAGGCACAAGTCCAGAATAATTCTTGCATCAAAAGCTGCTTTTGAAAACATACTTTTTCTGGATGCCGATGTTTTTCCTGCTTCGGGAAGCTTCATTAAAACATACTTAAATCATTGTGCTAGCAACTATGATTTTATCTACGGCGGAGTGCTCTACCAGAAAAACCCACCTGAGGATAATAAAATACTCCGCTGGAAATATGGTCGCCAGCATGAATCAAGAAGTGTAGCAAACAGAAGGAAAGATTTTTACCAGAGCTTGATATCCATGGGATTTATGGTGAAAAAAGAAGTTTTTATCAACCTCAGAATTGATAATAATTTCAATTATTATGGTCAGGATATTTACATCTCCTATCTAATTCAAAAAGGTAATTATCGAATTACACACATAGATAATCCTGTGATTCATTTGGGGCTGGAAGACAATTGCAAATATTTGAATAAAATTTATGAAAGCTTGAAATTCACATGGTTATTGGAAAGCAAGAAATTGATCCCAGAAGATTTTAGACCAGTGCAGCGAGCGGTACTAATTTTAGAAAAGTTTTATTTAAAGACTATTTTCCTTTCGGTAATGAGATTATTTAAAAAGCCTATTGAAAATAACCTTCTTTCTTCCAGACCAAACATGATATTATTAGACCTCAATAAATTGTATTTTTATACTTCACTCAAAAAATCGATTTGAAAAAAATACTTACGGTAATTCCTTTATTCAATAAAGAAGAAACAATAACAAGAGCTGTTGAATCTGCCTTAGGCCAAACGGTTGACTGTAATATTTTAATCATAGACGATGGGTCTACAGATTCCAGCCATTCTAAATTGTCGAGCATCAAGGATAAAAGAGTTGAGGTCCTAAGCCAATCCAATCATGGAGTTGGGTATACACGCAATGTAGGTATTCATCATGCAGTTGAGAATGAATATGATTATGTTGCCTTTCTAGACGCAGACGATTATTGGATGCCGGATCATTTGAGCGAATTCCAGAAATCGATAGAGTTATTTCCAAAGGCAGATATTTTTGCTAACAATTACCGTCAGAAATTTAGCGAAAAGAAATATTCCAAAACGAAATTCTCAAACTGGAAACACGATCAACCAGAGATGGTAAAGCCATTCTTTAAAAAGAACTTCCTCAATTCTATCCTGACTTCTTCAAGCTTCTGCATGAAAACAAAAGGAAGCGAGCCCGTATTTTATGATGAGAGCTTAACTCACACAGAGGACACCGATTTTTTGATTCGCGCAGGCCTATCTAAAAAGGTGGTATTCAATTCCAACGTTACTGTTGTTATTGATCAGACAGCTGCCAATCGATCTGCTAGAATTGACCTCAACAATCGTGTTGTTATGGACTTTGATAAATACGAAGAAAAGATCGAGCAACATAAGGGCCTGAAAAAATTCCTGGATATCAATCGCTATTCCATTGCCATAGGTTATCGTCTTGAAAATGACATTAAGAATGCGGCGATGTATCAACATAAAATTGACACCAACAATTTGACTAAAAAGCAAAAAAACCTACTAGATATGAGTAGGCGACAGCTTAAGGCTCTTAAAAGAACTCAAAAGATATTAGGAAATCTTGGGTTTAGATTACGATCGGGACGCTAGTTCAAAGGCTTCTATTTCTCTGATATAGTCAGATTCATCAAAATCGTGGGATGCCACAGATAAGCAAACGGCACCACTAGAAAAATCTTCCAGCTCTCTCCATAACATGGTTGGGATCAGTAAACCTTTATCTGGCTTATTTAATAAAATACTTTTCCATTCTTTACCGTCATAAAGCTTCACTGTAAAACTACCGCTTAAGGGAATCAGTAAGGATCGACATGATTTGTGCGCGTGACCACCACGATGACTATCACTCGGCACATCAAAGAGATAATAGATACGTTTAATTTCAAACGGAATAGTGTCACCTTCCACTACAGCAAGGTTACCTCGTGGATCTGTGATTTTAGGGATGTCTATAATTTGATATTCCATAATTTCAAATATACTATAGATCTAGATGGCCATCACGATGTGATTATCGACCCGAATTGTAATCTTCAATTCCTTGACCGAAGATTCTGAATTTATCGACCAACTTGGTAAAGCTGGTCACGTAACCCTTGCGCCATAAAAAGAACACATACTTCCATTGATAAAATCGGGCTGTAGATGGATGTATTTTTGCCGCTAGAGCTCCTCGAGCATATATCAATCTATTGCTTTCAACTTCATTACTACTAGTCAATGCAGTGTGAGAAACTATAATTTCTGGCACAAAAAACATTGGTATTCCCTTTCGTATTAAATCTAGAAAGAAAACATAATTTTCACTATCCTGAAATTGAGCACCCAAACCAAACTTCACATCAAACGATAGCCCAGAGGCTATAATAGACGCTTTCTTGAGCGTAATCTCTGGAGAAAGAATTTTTTTTATTTCACTATGTGAGAGAGACTGTGCACTGCGACTATAAGTCCTGATAAGTTCATTGTCAAAAGTGGTTGTTTGGAATACGATGACCTCATGTTTGTAAGAGGAATGTGCATCTACAATTTTGTTAACCGCATCATCAGCAATTAGGCAGTCATCATCCATGATCCACAAAATTTTACCGATAGAATTCTCAATGGCAATATTTCTACTACGGCTAAGTCCGGGATTTACATCATTGATAACCCTGATGTTATGGAAGTCACTTTTAAGTTGGGACGTTTTACTTTGATTGACAATCAATATATTATGGACTATTGATTCCAGCGGCTGGGAAAAAATAGCTTCCAGAAAAGATAGATCCTCGCGAGCTATGGTCGCGATGAGAATTTCAAGATCGTCTGTGGTGTATCTCGCCAAGGGCTTATCTTTAACCCAAAGGTACTTTTTATGCGCATCTTGCTGGTAGGCGAGTACAGTAATTTCCACAACTCACTCAAATATGGGCTGGAATTTTTAGGTCATGAAGTCACTATTATAGGTGATGGTGACGGTTTTAAGAGATTTCCGGTTGATATCAACATCGGCAATGATTTTTTTGAACGCACTTGGCTCACCCGTAAACTTAAAGTCGGATTTTGGAAGGTTACCGGCTATAATCTTGCAGATTTTTTGAAGTTATCTCGCTTTCGCGAAAGCGAACACCTACTCAAACATTTTGATATCGTCCAGTTCATCAATTCAAATCCGTTTAACTGCAATGCTAGCATAGAACGGAAGATGATTGATTTTATCCTTGCTCACAATCACACGATTTTTCTGGCAGCCTGCGGCGATGATCATGAATACGTCAAATATTTGACCGAAATACATGAAGGTTACAGCATTCTCGATCCTGTCAAACGAGGAGAACTGAAGCAAAGTGATTTTTTGTTCACGTATAAATATTTACAGCCAGCATATCGGGAAAATTACTATCGCATTCTAGATGCAGCTACTAAAATCATTCCTAGTAATATCGATTATGCTATGGCTTTGAAGAATCAAAATAAGGCAACATCTATAATTCCAGCAGCGATCAATTGTGGTGCGTTACAGCTGGATCAAAATGCCGATCTATCTGTGATAAAGATTTTCATGGGCATCAATCGATCCAATTACTGGAAAAAAGGAATCAACTATTTTGAAGAGGCGCTCGAGATTATTAAAAAGAAATATGGCTCTAAAGTGGAGATCATCATCGCAGAAAACCTTGCCTATCAAGAGTACATTACAAAATACAAAGCAGCACATATCCTATTAGACCAGGTGCTGTGCTATGACCAAGGCTATAATGCACTAGAAGCAATGCTACAGGGAAAAGTGGTGTTTAGTGGTGGAAGCGAAATTTACCTTAAGGCTCACAATTTAGAATCTGTTCCTGTGATTGATGCTCAACCTGATGTGGATTATTTAGTTGAAAAACTTTCTGAGCTTATTGAGAATCCATCGTCCATCCTAGAAATAGGTCGTGCTGCTCGGAATCACGTATTGCAACATCATGAGAGCGTCATGATTGCAGAACGGTATTTGAAATATTACAAGAAATAAAATACTAGCTGGATTCTAAGTCATTACTTGTTTTTCCACTGGATGTCGATACCCTGAAAATCTTCTGCAGCCTTATCCTTTGCCTGTTTTGGGATCATGAATTCAAATTCTAAAACTATTTCAAGATCATCGTCAAAATAATATAGCATGGTTTCCTCACCATCATAATCACAGATGGTTAATGCATGTACCTCATGTTCTACAAAGTATTCATCCTTGACTTTTTGGGGTTCTAGGAATTCAAAATAATGCAACACTTTGGCACCATTGAAATAATCAAAATCTTCTAGGTAAAGTGGATCTGCCATAATGCAAAAATAGGTTTTAGATTGCGATTAAAAATAAAGCCAGTCAATGAGGACTGGCTTAGCTTGTTTCTTATTTCGCTTTCGCGAAAGCGAGCTATTAAATACTTCTATCAGGATCAAATCCTTCTAATAATTGAGCAACTCGCTGCACAAATTGCCCGCCCAGCGCACCATTGACCACGCGGTGATCATAACTATGTGACAAGAACATTTTCATGCGTATACCAATGAAATCACCATCTGGCGTTTCAACGACGGCAGGAACTTTTCTAATGGCACCCAATGCAAGAATCGCTACCTGAGGCTGATTAATAATAGGTGTTCCCATTACTGACCCAAAGGTTCCAACATTAGTTACGGTGTACGTACCGCCTTGTGTATCGTCTGGCTTTAATTTACCATCACGTGCTCTTCCTGCGAGATCATTTACCGCTTTGGCCATTCCAACGAGATTGAGCTGGTCTGCATTTTTGATTACAGGAACAATTAAGTTACCGTCTGGCAAGGCTGCTGCCATACCTAGGTTGATGTTCTTCCTCTTGATGACTCTGTCACCATCCAAGGAAATATTAATCATCGGGAACTCCTTGATGGCTTGTGCCACGGCTTCCATGAAAATAGGTGTGAATGTTAGATTCTCACCTTCACGCTTTAGGAAGGTTTCTTTATTTTTCTTTCTCCAGTTCCAGATGTTTGTCACGTCACATTCTATAAAGCTTTGAACGTGCGCGCTGGTTTGTACAGATGCCACCATGTGGTGAGCAATCATTTTACCCATGCGTGTCATTTCTATGATCTCATCATCGCCGTTCACTGAAACCGGTGTAGCCTTAGGCGCCTGTTTAGGAGCTGCAGTATGACTGGCTGGAGCTGCTTTACTTTCAGGAGCTTTTGAAGTTTGAGCAACCTTACCACTTTTGCGATTTTCTACGAACTTTAGAATATCGTTTTTAGTTACTCTTGCATCCTTACCGGTGCCAGATATGGACTCCAGTTCTTCCATGGAGATATTTTCTTCCTTGGCTATATTCTTTACTAACGGTGAGTAGAATGAGTCGGTTGAAGCGTAATCATTCTTCCCAGCAGTGTCTAATCCTTTTTCGACTTGTTCTTCAGCAGTTTTAGTAGCTTGCTCTGCATAGCCAGCTGGTGCTCCAATTTCAACTATGGTTTCTTCTACTTCATTTGAATCATCACTTGAATTCTCTGAATCTCCTTCATCATCACCGTCGGTTTCTATGATGGCTATGGTTTGCCCTACTTTGACAACATCATCAACTTCAAAAAGAATTTCAACAAGCTTGCCGTCTACTTCACTAGGCACTTCACTATCGACCTTATCAGTGGCGATTTCTAGTACAGGCTCATCCATTTCAATGGCATCACCTACATTCTTAAGCCATGAGGTAATGGTAGCTTCTGCTACAGATTCTCCCATTTTGGGCAACTTCAATTCAAATCGAGCCATATCTTAAAAACCTAGTTTGTTTTAATATTTTGCAAAAGTACTAATAATACCTAACCGATTATGAATATCGCATTGTGATAGGAAATATTTAAGATTTCAATGGTAATACCTCAAAAACCTTCCTTATTCTTTAAAGGATCCTTACCTCACCGCGATAAGAACTAGAATCACTGCCTGCGTATGCTGTTCTATTTGGGTTTAGAAATCTGTATTTGCAAGTAATTCCGCTAGTGCGATTCATATTTTGAATCAGATTAGAATTATCCAAACTATCCAAATCAAAAACATACTTACAGCTCTTATCCTTCTCAGATGTAAAATCATTAAAAGACATGGATCGTTCTGCCCATTCCGGCTGATATTCATCATCATTTGTAACGCATACTAATGGTAGTTGATCAACCTCTTGAGGTGCTTCCGGTTTCTTATTGCCTAAAAGTTTAGGAGCTGCAAACTTCAAAAACTTGCTCAACCATTTCCCGTTAGGATAATGCTTTTCATAGAAGAGGTACATCGCACCATAAAATCGCTCTAGATATTTGGCATCTTTAACGGTACTTTCTCCCTTAAAATGAATAGCAGTTTCACTACCTAGATAATAGTTATGGAATCCGTATTTAGTCGCTGTGTATGTGAGGTCAATATCCTCGCCGTACATAAAATAGCGTTCATCAAGACCGCCCAGTTCTAAGTAAACAGACTTTCTCGTCATGAGAAAAGCACCGACTAATATTTCGGTTGGACCGTTTTCATCTTCTTGAATGCGCTGGTCATAATAGCTATCAGAGAAGCCCAGCATCTTTTTCAAAATTCCTTTTCTAGTTGGAATACGTCGTTTGCTTTCTGGTAGATACTTTCCGCTACCATCTATGAGTTTGATGCCTAAGAAGCCTGATTTTGCTTCCGCTTTTATATTTAGATTTGGTTCAGCGTTAACTTCTTGATCCTTTTTATTAAAGAAAGCTAGGCAATTTTCAAATACTTGTTCTCCAACAATCACATCAGGATTCACGAGGCAGATGTATTCACCTCTAGCCTGCTCAACCGCGACATTGTTGCCTTTTGAGAAGCCATAATTGTCATCTAGCCTTATTACTTTGACTTGAGGAAATATGCGCAGAAGTCTCTCAATGCTATCATCTGTAGAATCGTTGTCTGCTACAATCACCTCTGCATCCAAATGTTGCGTTGCGCGCAGCACACTTTCAACACACAATTCCAGAAAGACTCGTGCATTGTAATTTAAAATGATGACAGAGAGTTTCATTTTTTAATTCTTCATAGAATTCTCGTAGGGAACACGATGAAGAATACTGCGACCTAATGTAACCTCATCTGCAAACTCCAATTCATCACCAACAGATATACCACGAGCAATAGTGGAAGTATTGATCTCAAGCCCATCCAATTGTTTGAAAATATAAAAGTTAGTGGTATCACCTTCTATAGTTGGACTCAACGCAAAAATTATTTCTTTAACTCCATCTTCTTTGACTCGCCTTACCAGTGACGCGACTTTCAAATCTTGCGGTCCTACTCCATCCATCGGGCTTATTTTACCACCTAAAACATGATATAAACCGCGGTACTGGCTGGTATTTTCTATCGCCATCACATCCCGAATGTCCTCAACGACGCAAACGATGGATTCATCACGACTGTGGCTTGCACATATCTCACAAAGTTCTGTATCACTAACATTATGGCATTTTTTACAGAATTGGAGATCATGACGCATTTTCAATAATGCATCTGTCAGCAAATCTGTATTCTGTTCTGGCTGGCGCATAAGATGCAAAACCAGTCGTAACGCCGTGCGTTTACCAATTCCAGGTAATTGCGAAACCTGATTAACAGCTTCTTCTAAGATTTTTGAGGAAAAATTCATGTCTCACAAATATACACACTCACTAATGTTTCTCATGACCAGCGGTTACCAATAGACGATAGAATAATATTAATTTAGCGCCAAAACCCAAACCTTGAGTTCTACCCAAATCTTAATTACCATCGCCCTGTATTTTGCGGTTCTAGTTGGAATCTCATTTATAGTAGGCCGCAAGGGTGACAGCGCCACCTTCTTTAGAGGCAATCGCAGCTCGCCATGGTACATCGTTGCTTTTGGAATGATAGGAGCATCATTAAGTGGTGTGACCTTTATTTCAGTTCCTGGTGCTGTGGAGGCTGGCGCGATGAATTATTTTCAGGTGGTCCTGGGTTACATCGTTGGTTATGCGGTCATAGGTCTGGTGTTGATGCCACTATATTACCGCATGAATCTGACCTCGATCTACAGTTATTTAGGTGATCGATATGGTAGTGCAGCACAATATACGGGTAGTAGCTTTTTCTTATTGTCCCGCATTGTTGGTGCCAGTTTTAGATTATACTTGGTCGCTGGAGTGTTGCAGACATTTGTTTTTGATGAAATGGGCATCGACTTCTGGCAAACTGTGACCTTTACTGTTCTGTTGATATGGCTGTACACATTCAGATCTGGTATCAAAACCATCGTATGGACAGATACACTGCAGACTTTATTCATGCTCGTCGCCGTGGGCGTCGCGATTTACTTTATTTCAGATAGTCTTGAACTCAACGGTATTGGTAGCATCGTAAATTTTGTCGCCGATAGCGATTTGTCTCAAGTATTCTTCTGGGATGACTGGAAAAGTGACAAATACTTTGTCAAACAATTTCTGGCAGGTGCGTTTATCGCGATTGTGATGACGGGTCTGGATCAGGATATGATGCAAAAAAACCTGACTTGTCGCAGTTTGAAGGATGCGCAGAAGAACATCTTCTGGTTTACGATCGTTTTGACTATCGTGAATTTTGTGTTTTTGGCATTAGGTGTACTTCTTACCGCTTTCGCGAAAGCGGAATCCATAACAGCCTCAAAGGACGATTTGTTCCCTGCGATCGCTATTAACGGCGGCTTGGGAATTGGAATTGGGCTAGTATTCTTGCTGGGATTGATCGCAGCAGCCTATTCTAGTGCAGATAGTGCACTTACCTCCTTAACGACATCCTTTTCTGTAGACATCGTAAAAATAGAAACCCGATTTACCGAAAAGAGACAAGAATGGTTGCGCAAATTATTTCACATAGGGTTTTCAGTAATCTTGATTCTGGTAATCGTCAGTTTTGAATACGTGATCAAGGATGCCAGCGTCATCAACAAACTCTTTGTTTTTGCGGGCTACACCTATGGCCCATTGTTGGGACTGTTTGGGTTTGGGATTTTGACCAAGCTTAAAGTCAATCACAAAGCCATCCCATTTATCGCGGTCGCATCACCATTCATCACCTATGCAATAAGCCACCTGTCATCAACCTATGGCGGATTCGAATTTGGATTCTTTATTCTTCTACTCAACGGTGCAGTAACCTTTTTAGGGTTGTGGCTGGTGAGTTTGTTTTTCAGGAATGAGGAATGAGGAATGAGGAATGAGGAATGAGGAATGAGGAATGAGGAATGAGGAAAATTTCAAAAATTGGCAATCAGCAGTTATGTTTTGCGCAGCAAAACAATAATTGGCAATTTTTGGAACTTCGAACTTGGAACTTGGAACTTGGAACTTGGAAAAGCTAATTTTCAAAACCTTAACCCTTACATACAATCGTTAATACTGCTTCGTTCCAAGCATCACCAACGTACAAGCTACCTCAACTTCGACTCCATCATTTTGCAACTTTTTATAAAAAGTCGGGTTTTCAGTTCCTGGGTTGAAAATAACTCGGTTGGGATTCAAACTCAAAATGTATTCATAGTAAGGCTCTTGGCGTTGTGGATTTAGATATAGCGTAACAGTATCTACATCTTCATAAGGTACCAGATCTGTATCAATTGCGACATCATCGATAGTTCCTGGCCGCAATCCTATGGCTACTGTTTCAACGTTATACTTTCGCAATCTATGGATCACAATGTTTGAATACCTTTCTGCTTTCAGGGATGCTCCCAACACTAATGTTTTCTTTGACATAATTTTAAAACTCTTACTGTAACAATACGAAAATTCGTTCGTCTATATAATGAAGGAAGTGATAAACCTTTATTGATTTATTTGATAACAGCAGGCAAGCGTTTGATTGACGCCGCTAAATTCAATAGCCAAATAACTCGTAATTAATGGTTAGTGTTATTATTTGGTTACTAGAAATCCCGAGCTTGCAGGCTCGGGATTTTGTTTTTGATGCACATGTTTAATTATCATAAGGTGCGGAATTTGCCGTATTCTCATAAGGGCAACCTAAAGGATCGCCCTTATGGATATGCATTATCTTCGAACCATGTCTCGTAATAACACACAGTTGTATTACCACCTCATTTTTGGAACAAAGCAGAGAGAATTCTATTCCTGAACCGATTCATTCTAAGCTTTATGGCTGTATCTGGAAAAAATGTGAGGATCTAAGCATAATTCCTATTGCTATCAACGGTACTCAAAATCATATTCATATTCTTTTAAAATCAAACACTACAACTACCTTAGCATGAATTGTAAATGGAATTAAAGGTGTGAGTTCTCGCTGGCTCAACGCTACTATGGAACCTTTGGAACCTTTTAGGTGGCAACGTGGGTACGGTTTGTTTACAGTTAGCCCCAAAGACCTCAATATAATCATCAATTATATCAAGAAACAAAAGGAACATCACAGCAATGGATCTCTTGAACCCTCGTGGGAAAACGAAAGTTAGTTACTACAAAAGGGTAGCCTTCAAGGCTACCCTTTTGTAGTACGAATATGAATTGAAGCTACCACTTTATCACCGCACTACCCCAAGTAAACCCACTACCGAAAGCTGCTAATACTACCGTATCACCTTCCTTGATTTTTCCTTCTTCCCAGGCTTCAGTCAAAGCGATAGGAATTGAGGCTGCTGTTGTGTTCCCATATTTCTGGATATTGTTGTACACCTGATCGTCACCTAGCTGGAATTTCTTCTGTATGAACTGAGAGATACGCAGGTTAGCTTGGTGTGGTATCAGCATATCAATATCGCTCACTTGTAGATTATTGGTTTTCAATCCTTCCATAATCACCTCGCTAAAACGAACCACAGCATTTTTGAATACAAACTGACCATTCATGTAAGGATAATAAGGAATATCTTCCTGTGGATCTTCCTCTATAATTTGCGGTACCCAATATTCTGTTGACGGGCCTTTTAAGGAAAGCTCCAGCGCGTGTTTACCTTCACTATGCAGATGCGTTGAGAGAATTCCATGTCCTTCCTTATCTGATCTGGTCAAGATGGCTGCACCGGCACCATCGCCGAAGATCACACTCACGCTCCTACCACGGGTCGTAAAGTCCAGTCCACCACTGTGGTTCTCAGACCCTATAACCAATACGTTCTTATACATTCCAGTTTTTATAAACTGATCTGCCACAGAGAGTCCATAGATGAAACCACTACACTGGTTACGCACGTCCAGCGCCGGGCAGGTTTTTATATCCAGCATTTCCTGTACTTGTACTCCACAGCCTGGAAAATAATAGTCTGGTGACAAGGTCGCAAAAACAATAAGTTCCACATCATCCTTAGAAATTCCTGCACGTTCCAGCGCGACTTTGGCGGCCTTCACGCCCATACTTGCCGTACTGTTATCATCACCTTTTTGAATGTGGCGACGTTCTTTGATACCGGTGCGCTCCTGGATCCACGCATCGTTGGTATCCATCATATCAGCGAGATCGTCGTTTGTCACAACATTATCGGGAACATACTTTCCCATTCCGGCAATTCTTGAAGTATACATATTGTATTTTTGAGTGTCTGGCAAGATACGCCGCGACCCATCATTGCCCTAGAAAAGCACTTTGTTTTAGTATGCATGCATAATAATTTCAATTCTCTTACTAACCTTAATATTCCAGATGCCCAGGTGCACTATGATGGTGACTTTTACGCTTTCGCGAAAGCGGAACAACTTCAAACCGCATTGCGAGAACAAACGCCATGGCGACAAAACAAGATCACGGTATTCGGGAAAACCTATGATGAACCGCGATTGACGCAACTCTATGGCGACAATCAAATGGAATACAGCTATAGCGGGATCACCTTCAAAGCGCTGGAATGGTCGCCCGTCTTAACATCCATCAAGAAAGATATTGAAGCCGCAACAGGTCACGAGTTCAATATTTGCCTGGTCAACCTCTACAGAACCGGTGCAGATTCCAACGGCTGGCATGCAGATAATGAGGCAGAATTGGGCCGTAATCCAGTGATTGCATCAATTAGTTTGGGACAGGAACGCTTTTTTCATTTGCGCCACAACGAGAATAAAGAATGGCGCTACAAATTTCCCTTAAAACATGGGAGTCTATTGCTCATGGCAGGCGAGACCCAACATACCTACAAACATCAAATAGCAAAAACAAAACGGGAAATCCAGCCTCGGATTAACCTGACCTTTAGAAAAGTTATAGGTCGCAATACTTAAATTTGTGATGTAATCCTACGGCAACCACCACGACTACTGAATTATGGCGAAAGCAAAAGAACTTATAGAAGATTTAGACGAACGCTCCATAGATCGCATTATAGAGATGGCATGGGAAGACCGCACACCGTTTGGCGCGATTGAGTTCCAGTTTGGAGTCAGTGAACAGGAAGTGATCACCATCATGCGTGATCAAATGAAAGCCAGTAGTTTTAGAATGTGGAGAGAACGTGTTCAAGGCCGTGCTACCAAACACCGCGCTCTAAGAGATCCAGAAATGGACACCTTCAAATCTAGTCGCCAAAAGAACATCACGCACAATAAGATCTCTAAGAGATAGGAATTGCTTTCCTTCACTAATTTTTAGAGAGTTTGCACATCTGGTAAATCCTTATCTTTATTATAGTTCTATTTCGTTTATAGAATAAATGGCACAGCCATTGTCATACTATTTATCTCAGTGATTGAAAGAAATCGCACTAAAAAGCTTTGACCATGAAAAAATTCCTTCTCCTATTTTTAGTTCCATGTTTTGTGATGGCTCAAGATGCTTTTAAAATGGAAAAAAGAGATGCTGAGGTCAATCCTACAACCTTAGACCTCAATGAATTTATAAAGGGAACACTTTTGATCCCTGAAACTACAGAGCCTGTACCATTGGTGTTGCTGTTTACCGGTAGCGGACCTAACGATCGCAACGGAAATAGTATGATGACTCGCAACGATTCACACAAGCAACTGGCCAACGTTTTGTTAGAAAATAATATTGCTTCTTATCGATATGATAAGCGCAGTTTTACTTTAGTTAAGGAGAGAAAGCCTACTGACGACATCAGCTTTGATGATTTTGTTACTGATGCTCAAACGGTAGTCGCAAACTTTACAGACGATCAAAGATTTTCTAAGATTATTCTTGCAGGCCACAGTCAAGGATCACTAGTCGCCATGCTTGCGATTGATGAAAATGTAGATGGCTTTGTTTCAATCGCTGGCCCTGCAGATCCCATTGATGAAATTATAGTGCAACAAATAGCAGCTCAAGCTCCTGGTCTTGATAAAGAAGCTGCAGCGGTGTTTGCACAAATGAAAACCCAAGATAGTGTAGTAACCAAGGTGAATCCATATCTAACATCTATCGTTGGTCCTGGAATTCAGCCTTTCATGAAATCATGGATGGTATATAATCCTAAAGTTTTGATTAGCGATTTGAATATCCCAGTCTTGATTATAAATGGAAATAGAGATCGACAGGTCGATCCAAGTCAAGCCAAAATACTTCATGAAGCATTGCCAGCGTCACAGTTATTCATTATTGAAGGTATGGATCACATCTTTAAGAAAGTAGGTGACGATGATATTGAAGCTGCAAAAAGCTATACAGATCCTAGCTTCCCATTACATCCAGAGTTCGTTAGTACTCTAATTAATTTTGTCAAGCAATAGAGTTCAACATCTATAGGCTTTCCCAACTTCTGCATTAATCCCAATTAGTAACCATTTGCAGTTTTCATTTGAACTGGTTATAGTTTGCTAAAATTGTATTTTTCCAATTTAAGCAACCATATGACCATACAAGAAACTCTTATCGATACCTCGCCACTGATAACTCAAGACACCATCGTTTTTGGGCTATTGATGGCAGCTCTAGGTTTTGTATTCTACACTTCATCAAGAACTAAAGGCTTCTGGCAGAAGTTTTATAAGTTCGTTCCAGCTCTATTAATGTGTTATTTAATTCCGTCAATTATGAGTTCTTTTGGATTGATAGGCTCAGAATGGAAAACAGTGGAAGATGGCCAGATCGTAGAAAATAGCTCTTCCCTATATTTTATGGCGTCGCGTTATCTGTTACCAGCAGCACTAGTGTTAATGACCTTAAGCATTGACCTCAAAGCAGTTTTTAATTTAGGTCCCAAAGCCCTGATTATGTTCCTTACTGGAACCGTTGGTATTGTCATAGGTGGTCCTATAGCTATATTGATCGTATCCACATTTAGTCCAGAAACTGTTGGCGGTGCAGGACCAGATGCGGTATGGCGTGGACTGAGTACCATTGCTGGTAGCTGGATAGGTGGTGGCGCTAATCAGGCTGCCATGCTGGAAGTTTACCAATTCAACGACGATTTATACGGCGGCATGGTGCTGGTAGATATTGTTGTGGCTAATATTTGGATGGCTGTGCTTCTGCTTGGGATAGGATATTCCGCTAGATTTGATAAATGGACCGGCGCAGATGTTGGGTCAATAGAAAAACTCAAGAAAAAGATTACTGATTACACCTTGAGCGTGAAACGCGAGGCCACTCTTACTGATATTATGGTGATGCTTGGACTAGGACTTGGAGCAGTAAGTATTGCTCATTTTAGTGGCGATTACTTATCGGGATGGATGGAAAGTATTGAGTCCATTCGGGAGAATATTTATTTGAGCTTTTTGACGAGTCAGTTTTTCTGGCTTATCTCTATCGCTACGATTATAGGAATTCTACTATCCTATACTCCAGTCAAAAAATATGAAGGAACTGGTGCCTCCAGAATTGGGAGCATATTTATTTACATTTTGGTGGCAACTATAGGTGTAAAAATGGACTTGAGGCAGATACTGGAAAATCCGTGGTTGATTCTAGTGGGCTTGATCTGGATTTCTATTCATGCTGGATTACTTATTCTAATAGCAAAATTGACCAAATCTCCTTATTTCTTTATGGCGGTAGGTAGTCAGGCAAATGTTGGTGGTGCTGCTAGCGCACCAGTTGTAGCGGCAGAATTTCATCCATCACTCACCACGGTTGGTGTTTTGTTAGCTGTTTTTGGCTACGTTGTGGGAACTGTAGGTGCAATATTATGTACCATTTTAATGCAGATCGCAGCACCTGCATAAATTCTAAAAGTTTGCTGCATATTTGCAGCCCAAAATCAATAGCATGAGAGCAACCCTAATTCTTTTCCTATCCCTATTAATTCTTAGCTCTTGTGAGCAAGAAACCCAAAACCGATTTGCTGTACAAGGCACCATAAAAGGTTTGAAGGTTGGTAGCGTCTTGTTGCAGAAAGTTCAGGATTCCACCTTGATAACATTGGATAGTGTTGCACTTGATGGCTCGAGTGATTTCAAACTCACATATGATCTAACTGAACCAGAGTTTTTATATCTCTACCTCGATGTAAAGGACGGATCTAAATATGATGATCGCATAGGATTTTTTGCAGAGGATACAATTATGACGATCAATTCAAATCTCCAAAGTTTTGAAGAAGATGCTGAAGTGTTAGGATCAAAAAACCAATTGCTACTGGCCACTTTCAAGGAAAATACTTCTAAACTGGATGCTGTTTACACTGATTTGATGAAACGCAGTATGGAATTGAGCACAGAAGAAAATCCATCTGCAATTGAAATTGAGTCTCTTAATGCAGACTATGATAAGTATTTGAGAAAGCGCATTCTTTATGCCTTGAATTATGCCAGTGTCCATAAGGATAATGAAGTGGCACCGTTTATACTACTACAAGAAGGATTTGATGCCAACCCTAAACTGGTTGACAGCATCTACAATATGATGCCAAAAAAAATTCAGACAAGTCTTTATGGAAAAAACCTGTCTGAAATGATTAAGAAAGCAAAGCTTAATTAGAGTTTATTAACTCTTTCAATTAACTTCTTGCCTTCAGTTTCTAGATCTGCGCGCACTTGTTTTAAGTGAGCAGCTCTGTTATCTACTTTTTTATCGTTAACTCTTGCGATCAATTCATCAAAAGTCTCGATGCTATCATCTACGATTTTTTCAGCTTCTGCTTCATTTTTCTCAGGATTTACCGCCTGTGAAATAAGCGCTGCTTCAATGATATCTCCTAGAACATAATTGATGTCCTGTTTGAGGTCTCTAATACTTGCCATGGGTTTTCAAATTTGATGCAAAAATACGTAATTCTACGTCTATATTGATACGGTCAATAACTTGCCTTGTCCTAAGCAGTTTGCCTGAAGATCTTTTAAAGCTGCGGGTATCAAATAAGTCTGTGCATATCCAAATCCATAGCTTTGACCATCATGAATAAGTTCACACGCTTCACCTACATTCATTAGTATTGTGAAGCTTGAGCCTGATTTTAATTCTAAATTAAATCTTCCAGTGAATTGAAGAACAAAGGTTTCAAAATAAGAAGTTTTAGCAAGTTCTTGAACTCCTAATGTATCATGGTCATAGTTCAAACGATAACTTTCTGCCTTGCTATAATCTGCCATGGCGATAGAGTCCTCTATGTGTAATTCGCGCTGGTTACCGTCGTCATCAGTGCGTTCATAATCATAGATTCGGTAGGTGATATCGCTGCTTTGTTGAATTTCTGCAAGCGTGACGCCTGCACCTATGGCATGAATAAATCCTGGTTGGATAAGAAAGGACTCACCTGGTTTTACGTTCTCATAATTTAATAATGCAGGGACGTTGTTGGATGATATCGCTTTCGCGAAAGCGGACTTACTGGAAGCCTCCTCAAATCCCAGAGTCAATCGTGCATCTTCTTGTGCGTCCATCACATACCACATCTCTGTCTTACCGAAGCTACCGTGCTTTTTCTGTGCTGTCTCATCATCTGGATGCAACTGAACGGATAGATCGCGCGCCGTATCAATGTATTTGATAAGAAGAGGAAAGCGCTTCCCAAATCGATCCTTAACGCGCTTACCCAGTACCTCAAGGCTATGTTTTTCCAGCAATTCATTTAATGAAATACCTGCTAACTCTCCATTACTCACGACAGATATGGTATCGCCTACATCGCTAATTTCCCAACTCTCACCCAATTTTGATATAGGCGAATCCAGCGATTTTAGATCGTTCAACTTTGAGCCACCCCAGATTTTCTCTTTATAGATGGGTTTGAAAATGATTGGATACCATTTCATCAATCTCCTGTGTATACGACAAAATTGCGCGGCGTTTCATACAACTTGATTTCTAGGTCGTATTTAGAATCCAGTTGTTTTTTAATTTTATTATAGATGACAAATGCGATATTCTCAGCCGTAGGATTTAGGTTTTTGAATTCTTCAACTTCTTCATTAAGGTTTTTGTGATCTAGTGCATCCTCAACATGTTCTTTAATGATTTCTTTTAAGATTTTGAGATCAATCAAAAAACCAGTTTCAGGATCTACCGTTCCAGTAACGCCTACTTCAAGATCATAATTATGCCCGTGATAGTGAGGATTACTGCATTTACCGAACACCTCTAGATTCTTTTGGTCATCCCAATCTTGACGATATAATCTATGTGCTGCATTGAAATGCGCTTTCCTGTAGGCGGTGATTCTCATGAGATATGATTGTAGTATTGATCAAAGATGATCTTGAACCACTCTGTATAAATTTCTGGTTGTTTGTCAATATCTGCACGCACGTCGCTAGCGGTCATCCATTTCCAATCTGCCACTTCATGAGGGTTTAAGTTAGGTTCTTCATTGAATGTTCCTACCATGACATGATCCAGCTCATGTTCTGTCAAACCATTATCAAAAGGTGCGATATAGATAAACTTGAAAAGCTCTTTAAGATCTGTGGTGAATCCCATTTCCTCCATCAAGCGTCGTTTGCCAGCTGCAATGTTTGACTCGCCCTCACGTTGATGGCTACAACAGGTGTTGGTCCATAATCCTGGTGAGTGGTATTTTTCAAGTGCTCGCTGCTGGAGCATGATTTCATTCTGGTCATTGAGTACAAAAACGGAAAAAGCCCTATGAAGCAAGGCCTTTTCATGAGCCTCAATCTTTTCCATGGTACCTATTTGCTCGTCCTTCTCGTTGACTAGTATTACTTTTTCTTCCAATGTGTTGCTTTCAGTCTCAAAAATACGAAAGGATCAACTACCAATGCGTATCGCCTTACATCCATGTTGTCGAAATTTTGATTGCTCTTTACAAGATCATGCATTAAACGTATTTTTGCACTCGATTAAAACATCTATGAAATTTAAAGATCAAATAGCCCGCAGAAGAACCTTTGGTATCATCTCGCACCCAGATGCAGGTAAGACCACGCTTACCGAAAAACTACTATTGTATGGTGGTGCTATTCAGGAGGCTGGTGCTGTCAAGTCGAATAAAATCAAGAAAGGTGCAGCTAGTGATTTCATGGAAATTGAAAGACAGCGCGGGATATCTGTAGCCACGTCTGTTCTTGCCTTTGAATATGACAACAAGAAAATAAATATTCTTGACACTCCAGGTCACAAAGACTTTGCAGAAGATACTTTTAGAACCTTGACCGCTGTAGATAGTGTTATCGTTGTGATTGACGTTGCAAAAGGTGTTGAAGAGCAAACTGAAAAGCTTGTTGAAGTGTGTCGCATGCGCAACATTCCTATCATCGTTTTTATCAATAAGATGGATCGCGAGGGAAAGGATGCCTTTGACCTGATGGATGAAATTGAGCAAAAATTGCACTTGAGAGTTACTCCTTTAAGTTTCCCCATAGGAATGGGATATGATTTGAAAGGGATCTACAACATTGCTAAGAAAAATGTGAATCTCTTCACAGGAGATTCCGTTAAACAACGTAAAAATCTAATCTCAATAAATGACCTTGCCGACCCAAAGCTAGACGAATTAGTAGGTTCCAAAGCAGCAGAAACATTAAGAGAAGAAATTGAATTAGTGACAGGAATTTATCCTGAGTACAATCGTCAGGAATATCTTGATGGTAAATTGCAACCCATCTTTTTTGGGAGCGCACTTCACAACTTTGGGGTAAAAGAGTTATTGGATGGATTTATTGATATAGCGCCAGCACCTAGACCAAAAAAAGCAGAAGAACGTTTAGTAGAGCCAGACGAAAAAGAATTCAGCGGCTTTGTATTTAAAATCCATGCAAACATGGATCCTAGACATAGAGATCGGTTGGCATTTGTCAAAGTAGTTAGTGGTGTCTTTGAGCGTAACACAGCTTACAAACACGTGAGACTCGATAAAAATCTGAAATTCTCAAGCCCTAATGCATTCTTTGCAGAAAAGAAAGAAATCGTTGATGAGTCATTCCCAGGAGATATAGTAGGTCTCCATGATACTGGGAACTTTAAAATAGGTGATACACTTACCGCTGGCGAAGATCTGCACTATAAAGGAATTCCTTCTTTTTCTCCGGAGCATTTTAGATACATCAACAATGCTGATCCCATGAAATCAAAGCAACTTGCAAAAGGTGTTGATCAGCTCATGGATGAAGGTGTTGCTCAATTATTCACCTTAGAACTAAATGGTCGTAAAGTTATAGGTACGGTAGGTGCTCTTCAGTTTGAGGTGATTCAATACCGATTGGAACACGAGTATGGAGCTACCTGTTCTTATGAAAATCTAAATGTACATAAGGCTTGTTGGGTAGATACGGCCGACCAAAACTCTGATGAATTTAAAGACTTCAAACGGGTTAAAGCCAAATTCCTTGCTCATGACAAAAGAGGTCAATTAGTCTTCTTTGCAGATTCTGCATTCTCATTGCAAATGACCCAACAAAAATATCCTAGCATCAAATTTCATTTCGTGTCAGAATTTGATAGCATTGCACAGTAATTAAAAAAGTAGCGAAACTAAAAAAGGCTTCCCGTGGGAAGCCTTTTTGTATTTATCACAACCATTAGTTTTTATTCACAGTCCGTATAATTCTCTAGTCCTGAAACGATAAATTCAGATCTACGGTTAAGTTGGTGTTCTGCTGGTGTACAGCTCACGCCGTTAGAACATCTGTTCACTAGCTGACGCTCTCCATAACCTTTGGCAGTGATGCGGTTGGCATCGATACCTTTATCGATAAGCCAGCTTCTAGTGCTTTGAGCTCTGCGCTCTGATAATGCATCATTATAGGCATCGTTTGCACGGCTATCTGTGTGGGATCGAATCTCAATTTTTGTTTGAGGATACAATTCTAAGAATGCCTGAATTTTAGCCAGCTCTGCAGCCGCGTCGCTTCTAATATTTGATTTATCAAAATCAAAATAGATCTGCTCGATATCAAGAATTTTTGCCAAGTCATCACATTCCAATACTGGAATCTTAGAATTCGAAAGCTCTAATGGAATATCAATAAAGTCACTTGTAGCTGGTGTAGTGAACAATTCTTCATCTGGAGTATAATCTTCCTTAGCAGCTCTTACAAAATATTGCTTATCACATTCAAGCTTGAAAACATACTTACCGTTCGCACGGGTTGTGATTTGGTCAATTTGATTATTATTGGAATCCATAATGCTAACTAGAGCACCTTCTAATGGCTCATCAGTTTGAGCATCAGTTACTGTTCCAGTGAGTAGAATCTCACACATATTGCGCAGCTGCTCCATCTGCTTGAATCTATAGATATCATCATCACCTTTACCACCTGGACGATTGGAGCTAAAGTATCCAAGATTAGTATCATCATCAACGATAAAACTAAAATCATCGTAAGGAGTATTAACGGGCTTACCTATATTAATCACCTCACTCATACTTCCATCTGCATTGATGGTGCTCGCAAAGACATCCAAGCCACCAAGTCCTTGATGACCTGTACTTGCAAAATAGAGTACGTTATTTTTACTAACAAAAGGAAATGATTCACGTCCATTAGTATTGATGCTCTCCACATTGCGAGGTTCACTAAGTGTACCATCTAAAGCAACATCTGCAACCCATATATCTGATCTAGTAAATTCTTCTTCTGGATCATAACCTATACTGCCTGGCATGTCACTTACAAAGAATAACTTTTTACCATCTGGAGTCAATGCTGGATGTGCCGTACTGTATTCATCGCTATTGAAACTTACTTCAACTGCATTGGTCCAACTGTTTCCTTTACGAGTGGATTTGAAAATCTTAAGTTTAGTCAATCCATCAACATCTTGTCTCAATCTTCCTTTCTCAGAGTTGTTTCTGGTAAAATAAACGGTCTCACCATCAGTTGTAAAACCTGGTGTGCTTTCATGCCATTTTGTGTTGAGTGCAGAACTTAAATTGCGAGCGTTATCTAATTTACCGTCACTATCTGCATCTGATGTGTACAATTGCAAAAATGCCTGTTCGTTCCATTCATGAACTCTCTTAATAAAAGAACCTGTATCTCTCGCAGTGGCAAATACAACTTGGTTTTGATCATCATAAAAAGATGGTCCAAAATCTGCTGTAAATGAATTGATCTCTCTTGCGTTTTCTACCTCAAAACGACCAGACTGGAAATCAATGATTTGAAGGTAATCAGGTTGTTTGGAATAATTATCTGCACGACTATCATAACCTTTAAACGTATTGAATTTTGCCATCAACACATCTGCTTCATCATATCTTCTTACCGATTTTAGCGATTGTGCATATCTAAAATAATATTCTGGCTTGATGTTATCACTGTATTTTTCAAATAGTTGACTATACCAATTGTAACTTTCTTGCAAGTCGTCATTAAAGTAATAAGTGTCACCCAACTTAGCCAATATTTCAGGACTAGAATAGCCGTTCTTCACAATTCTCAAGTACAGTTCTTGAGCATCAATAAAAGCGAGATTGGTATATTCCTTTCCTGCTTTATTAACTTTACGTTCTTGAGCCACACCATTGGTCGCCATTAACGCTATTAAAACAATAAATAATTTTTTCATCATAGTTTCTACATACTATTATTAGAAGAATCGTGGTGTGATCAACTTGTCATAACTATTGAACAGTTCAAATCTAAGAAAGAGTTCGTAACTACCATCGTTATAAGTTGAATTTCCCAATTCAGTCGTTTCCCTATCATAGGCAAAGCCTATCATCATTTGATCACTTACTTGAAATCCAACAAGTCCTGTAACAGCAGCACTCCATCTATAGGCAGCTCCCAAAGTTAATTTCTCATTGATTAAAAAATTTGCCGTGACGTCAACTTGTAGGGGTGAACCAGCTACAGCTTTGACAAGTGTAGTAGGTTTGAACTTAATATTATCATTAAGATCAAAGACGTATCCAGCGGTCGCAAAATAGTGAATTCGTTCGGATGCTATGGCTGTTGAGCTATTATTATTGTTAGAAGGGTCAAAATGTTCGGTTTTAAGCAAATTTGGTGTACTTAATCCTACATAAAACTTATCCGTATGGTAATATGCTCCTACTCCAACCGTGGGCGATACCTTGTTATCAATGTTGTTTTGTAACAAAATATCTGGGTCCAAAGCATTTAATTGTTGAAAGTCAACATTGAGAACATGAGCACCACCTTTTAATCCCAAACTCAAATTACCATCATAACTTACCGGGATGGTATAACTAAAGTCAGCTGCAAAATAAGTCTCGTCAGTAGGTCCCAAAGCATCATTTACAACGCTCAGACCTAATCCAATACGACTGTTTTGAATAGGAGAATGAATAGATAATGTTTGCGTTCTAGGCGCTCCATCCAGACCAACCCATTGACTACGGTGCAAGCCTACAATACTTGTCACACCACGACTACCCGCATAAGCAGGGTTAACCACTAATGGGTTATACATATATTGACTATACTGTGGATCTTGTTGTGCTGTTACCGCTTTCGCGAAAGCGAAAACAATCAAACCTATTAACAATTTCTTCATCTTGTAATTTTTAAAATAAATGGGCGTGCACGCAAGCACGCCCAATTCATCTATCGATTTATGTATAAATAACCTGCAAGGTTGACCGTCTGGTTGTTATCGTTCACATAGTTGATCACATAATAATATGTTCCAACTGGGAGCAATTCACCTTGAGCAACGTTAGCTCTACCTTCAGAGATACCTCTGAATACGTTTGCCTGGTTGTCATAGTTATCTACGTTAAACACCTCGACACCCCAACGATTGAAAATCTGAACGTTGTTCTCAAAGTTTTCTATACCTCTTATTAGCAAGAAATCATTGTCACCATCATCATTAGGTGTCAGAACATTGAATATCTCAATATCTCTAAGGTCTGAGTCAAGGTAATCTGGTGTACCATCTCCATCGCTGTCATCATCAGCAAAGTTTCCATTGCCGTTGCCATCTTCGATATTTGTAAGTAAGCCGTCACCGTCATCATCAATATCTCGATAATCAGGTTGGTCATCACCATCTGTATTATTGAGATCATCTGCTGGAGAATCAATCACAACAATACCATTAGGATCACCATAACCGCTGGTATCTCCATCAAACGCATCATCTAACCCATCGCCATCAACATCATCTCCAGAAGGAACAATATCTGCAACGCCATCACGATCAAAGTCAAAGCCTTCAATAGAATCAGGTACCCCATCATCGTCAGAATCTTCATCTAGATAATCTGGCAATCCATCATCATCAAAGTCAATAGGATCGATTCCTTCACCACTACCTGGGCTATCCTCATAAGCATCGTCAAGTCCGTTACCATCACTATCAATCCCTGAAGGTAGTATGTAGTCATCCATAGTTTGTCCTTCAACATTATCTGGAATACCATCGTTATCACTGTCTTGGTCTAAAGAATCAATGACTCCATCGCCATCAGAATCTCCATCACCTTCTAGTGAGTCAAGAATACCATCGTTATCGTCATCTAAATCAACTTCATCTGGAATACCATCACCGTCAGTATCTAATAAAACTTCTACCTCACGGTAGTCCACTTCACCTGTCGTTGGGTCATCGTCATTGTTCGTGTCCGATGCTCCATTGTTCAAGTCTCCGTTTACATCCGCATAAGGATCTGCCGGGTTAGGAGTCTCGTACTGATCATCCAGTCCGTTGCCATCAATGTCCACGCCACTTGGTGGCGTGTCATAGGCTTCATCGTTGTCCGATATACCATCGTCGTCAGAGTCTAGGTCTGATGCGTCTGGTGTACCGTCATTGTCCGTGTCTACTCCTGGCCCTAGTGGTACCGCATCATAGGCATCATCCACTCCATTGCCATCGGCATCAACGCCACTTGGAGCTACATAGTCATCCGTAGGCTGTGCCTCCACATTATCCGGGATGCCATCACCATCACTGTCGATGTCCAGACTGTCCGGTATGCCGTCACCATCGGTGTCGCCCATTGGCTCGTCGGTATCAAGGATACCATCGTTGTCATCATCAAGGTCCACGTTGTCAGCTACGCCATCGCCATCCGTATCGGTTGGGTTCTCACGGTAGTCCACTTCACCTGTCGTTGGGTCATCGTCATTGTTCGTGTCCGATGCTCCATTGTCCAGGTCTCCGTTTACATCCGCATAGGGATCTGCCGGGTTAGGAGTCTCGTACTGATCGTCCAGTCCATTGCCGTCGCTGTCCACGCCACTTGGTGGTGTGTCATACGCTTCCTCGTTGTCAGATATACCATCATCGTCAGAGTCTAGGTCTGATGCGTCTGGTGTACCGTCATTGTCCGTGTCTACTCCTGGCCCTAGTGGTGCTGCATCATAGGCATCATCCACTCCATTGCCATCGGCATCAACGCCACTTGGAGCTACATAGTCGTCCGTAGGCTGTGCCTCCACATTATCTGGGATTCCGTCACCATCACTGTCGATGTCTAGACTGTCTGGGATACCGTCACCATCGGTGTCGCCCATTGGTTCATCAGCATCAAGGATACCATCGTTGTCATCATCAAGGTCCACGTTGTCAGCAACGCCATCGCCATCCGTATCAATTGGGTTCTCACGGTAGTCCACTTCTCCTGTCGTTGGGTCATCGTTATTGTTCGTGTCCGATGCTCCGTTGTCCAGATCTCCGTTTACATCCGCATAAGGGTCTGCCGGGTTAGGAGTCTCATACTGATCGTCCAGTCCGTTGCCATCACTGTCCACGCCACTTGGTGGTGTGTCATAGGCTTCCTCGTTGTCCGATATACCATCGTCGTCAGAGTCTAGGTCTGATGCGTCCGGTGTACCGTCATTGTCCGTGTCTACTCCTGGCCCTAGTGGTGCCGCATCATAGGCATCATCCACTCCATTGCCATCGGCATCAACGCCACTTGGGGCTACATAGTCATCCGTAGGCTGTGCTTCTACATTATCTGGGATACCATCACCATCACTGTCGATGTCCAGACTGTCCGGGATACCATCACCATCAGTGTCGCCCATTGGCTCATCGGTATCAAGGATACCATCGTTGTCATCATCAAGGTCCACGTTGTCAGCTACACCATCGCCATCCGTATCGGTTGGGTTCTCACGGTAGTCCACTTCACCTGTCGTTGGGTCATCGTCATTGTTCGTGTCCGATGCTCCATTGTCCAGGTCTCCGTTTACATCTGAATAAGGGTCTGCCGGGTTCGGAGTCTCGTACTGATCGTCCAGTCCGTTGCCATCGCTGTCCACGCCACTTGGTGGTGTGTCATACGCTTCCTCGTTGTCAGATATACCATCATCGTCAGAGTCTAGGTCTGATGCGTCTGGTGTACCGTCATTGTCCGTGTCTACTCCTGGCCCTAGTGGTGCCGCATCATAGGCATCATCCACTCCATTACCATCGGCATCAACGCCACTTGGAGCTACATAGTCATTCGTTGGCTGTGCCTCCACATTATCTGGGATTCCATCACCGTCACTGTCGATGTCCAGACTGTCCGGGATGCCATCACCATCGGTGTCGCCCATTGGCTCATCGATATCAAGGATACCATCGTTGTCATCATCAAGGTCCACGTTGTCAACAACGCCATCGCCATCCGTATCAATTGGGTTCTCACGGTAGTCCACTTCACCTGTCGTTGGGTCATCGTCATTGTTCGTGTCCGATGCTCCATTGTCCAGGTCTCCGTTTACATCTGAATAAGGGTCTGCCGGGTTTGGAGTCTCGTACTGATCGTCCAGTCCGTTGCCATCGCTGTCCACGCCACTTGGTGGTGTATCATAGGCTTCCACGTTGTCAGATATACCATCGTCGTCAGAGTCTAGGTCTGATGCGTCTGGTGTACCGTCGTTGTCGGTGTCTTCTCCTGGCCCTAATGGTGCTGCGTCATAGGCATCATCCACTCCATTACCATCGGCATCAACGCCACTTGGAGCTACATAGTCATCCGTAGGCTGTGCCTCCACGTTGTCCGGTATTCCGTCACCGTCACTGTCGATGTCCAGACTGTCTGGGATACCGTCACCATCGGTGTCTCCCATTGGCTCATCGATATCAAGTATACCGTCGTTGTCATCATCAAGGTCCACGTTGTCAGCAACGCCATCGCCATCCGTATCAATTGGGTTCTCACGGTAGTCCACTTCACCTGTTGTTGGGTCATCGTCATTGTTCGTGTCCGATGCTCCGTTGTCCAAGTCTCCGTTTACATCCGCATAGGGATCAGCAGGGTTAGGAGTCTCATACTGATCATCCAGTCCGTTGCCATCACTATCCACGCCACTTGGTGGTGTGTCATACGCTTCCTCGTTGTCCGATATACCATCGTCGTCAGAGTCTAGGTCTGATGCGTCCGGTGTACCGTCATTGTCGGTGTCTACTCCTGGCCCTAGTGGTGACGTATCATAGGCATCATCCACTCCATTGCCATCAGCGTCCACGCCACTTGGAGCTACATAGTCATCCGTAGGCTGTGCTTCTACGTTGTCCGGAATTCCGTCGCCGTCACTGTCAATGTCAAGACTGTCTGGTATGCCGTCACCATCGGTGTCGCCCATTGGTTCATCAGCATCAAGGATACCATCGTTGTCATCATCAAGGTCCACGTTGTCAGCAACGCCATCGCCATCCGTATCAATTGGGTTCTCACGGTAGTCCACTTCACCTGTCGTTGGGTCATCGTCATTGTTCGTGTCAGATGCTCCATTGTCAAGGTCTCCGTTTACGTCCGCATAAGGATCAGCCGGGTTCGGAGTCTCATACTGATCATCCAGTCCGTTGCCATCGCTATCCACGCCACTTGGTGGTGTATCATAGGCTTCCACGTTGTCCGATATACCATCATCGTCAGAGTCAAGGTCTGATGCGTCCGGTGTTCCATCATTGTCCGTGTCTACTCCTGGTCCTAGTGGTGCCGCATCATAGGCATCATCCACTCCATTGCCATCGGCATCAACGCCGCTTGGAGCTACATAGTCATCCGTAGGCTGTGCCTCCACATTATCCGGGATTCCATCACCGTCACTGTCGATGTCCAGACTGTCCGGTATGCCGTCACCATCGTTGTCGCCCATTGGCTCGTCCGTATCTAGTATACCATCGTTGTCATCATCAAGGTCCACGTTGTCAGCTACGCCATCGCCATCCGTATCGGTTGGGTTCTCACGGTAGTCCACTTCACCTGTCGTTGGGTCATCGTCATTGTTCGTGTCAGATGCTCCATTGTCAAGGTCTCCGTTTACATCTGCATAAGGATCTGACGGGTTCGGAGTCTCGTACTGATCATCCAATCCATTGCCGTCGCTATCCACGCCACTTGGTGGTGTGTCATACGCTTCCTCGTTGTCCGATAGACCATCGTCGTCAGAATCTAGGTCTGATGCATCCGGTGTTCCGTCATTGTCCGTGTCTACTCCTGGCCCTAGTGGTGCCGCATCATAGGCATCATCCACTCCATTACCATCAGCATCAACGCCACTTGGAGCTACATAGTCATCCGTAGGCTGTGCTTCTACATTATCTGGGATACCATCACCATCACTGTCGATGTCCAGACTGTCCGGGATACCATCACCATCAGTGTCGCCCATTGGCTCATCGGTATCAAGGATACCATCGTTGTCATCATCAAGGTCCACGTTGTCAGCTACACCATCGCCATCCGTATCGGTTGGGTTCTCACGGTAGTCCACTTCACCTGTCGTTGGGTCATCGTCATTGTTCGTGTCCGATGCTCCATTGTCCAGGTCTCCGTTTACATCTGAATAAGGGTCTGCCGGGTTTGGAGTCTCGTACTGATCGTCCAGTCCGTTGCCATCGCTGTCCACGCCACTTGGTGGTGTGTCATAGGCTTCCTCGTTGTCCGATATACCATCATCGTCAGAATCTAGGTCTGATGCATCCGGTGTTCCGTCGTTGTCAGTGTCTATTGGTGTAATACCAGTTCTACCTCCAAGAGCTGGCTGATATACGTCATCCAGACCATTGTTGTCTGCATCAACACCACTTGGAGCTACATATTCATCCGTAGGCTGTGCTTCCACGTTGTCAGGGATACCATCGCCATCACTGTCGATATCAAGACTGTCCGGTATGCCATCACCATCGGTGTCCAAATTGCCTTCTATAGTATCTACAATACCATCATTATCATCGTCTAAATCTGTAACGTCTGGAATGCCATCTTGATCATTATCAGGAAGATCCAGATAATTAGGAATACCGTCGTTATCAGAATCGTCATCTGTATAATCGTTATTACCGTTTAGATCTTCATCTAGGGTAGGTATACCATCATTATCGTCGTCGACATCTCTAAAATCCAAGTTATTCAATGGGTTGCCGCTGACTGCATCGCCATCTGTATCATTAAGATCTGACGCTGGGTCATTTACAACCTGTAGTCCATTAGGATCACCGTATCCAGTTGTATCGCCATCAAATGCATCATCCAAACCATCTTGATCTGAGTCAACATTCGCGAAAGCGATATCACTTATACCGTCATTATTATAATCGTAACCCTCGATCGCGTCAAATACACCATCATTGTCTGAGTCGACATCTAGATAATCTGGATTGCCATCACCATCCTCATTGTTTGGTGTGATTCCTTCACCATTTCCAGGGGTCGATTCATAGCTATCATCAAGACCATTGCCGTCTGTATCATTTCCACTAGGAGTTAAGTAACCTGATGTAGATTGAGCCTCAACATTGTCTGGAATGCCATCTCCATCAGAGTCTTGATCGAGAGAGTCTATAATACCGTCGTTGTCAAAATCTGCTGTTCCTTCAACAGTATCAAGAATACCGTCATTGTCGTCGTCAATGTCGTTACCATCACCTATTCCATCTTGATCATTATCATCAAAATCTAGGTAGTCTGGAATCGTATCTCCATCTGCATCATTTGGATCAATGGTATTAGCATCTCCATCAACATCAGGATTCTCATTAAAAGTGAGTAAACCATCATTGTCATCATCAGTATCACGATAATCCAATTCATCTGTACCATCTGTATTATTGAGATCAGTCGCTGGATCATTCTCTACAACACCACCGTTACGGTCAGAATATCCAGTAGTATTACCATCAAATGCGTCATCCAAACCATCTTGATCTATGTCCGCTTCCGCGAAAGCGATATCAGGAAAACCATCGTTGTTAAAATCAAAGGCTTCTATGAAATCATCAACATTATCGTTGTCTGAATCGATATCCAAATAATCTGGATTACCGTCACCATCAGTATTTTCTGGTGTTATTCCTTCCCCTGCTCCAGGAGAGCTTTCGTAAACATCATCCAGACCGTTGTCATCAGAATCAACTCCAATTGGGAATACATATCCTGCTGTCGTTTGGGCCTCCACATTATCAGGAATCCCATCACCATCAGAATCTTGATCTAATGAATCGATAATACCGTCACCATCAAAATCTCCATTACCTTCAACAGTATCAATGATACCATCATTGTCATCATCAATATCAATGTTGTTAGGTATACCGTCACCATCATTATCTGCATTATCAGGATCCAAATAATCTGGGGTATCGTCACCATCAGAATCATTAGCATCGTCTGCTAATCCATCATTATTAGGATCATTAGATTCATCTTGGGATAAAATTCCATCATTATCATCATCAGTATCTCTATAATCTAAATCATCAGCACCATCTGTATTTGTTAGATCGGCAAGAGGATCAGTATCTACTTGAGCACCATTAGGGTCAGCATAGCCGTTAGTATCTCCATCATAAGAGTCATCAATACCATCTTGATCTACATCATTATTAGAAGGAAGAATATCTGGAAGTCCATTACTATCAAAATCAAATGCCTCTGTTCCATCTACAATACCATCATCATCACTATCAAGATCAAGGTAATCAGGAACAGCGTCAAGGTCTGTATCCTCTACAGTTACTCCTTCTCCAGATCCTGGGCTTACTTCATAAGCATCATCAAGACCATTATTATCACTATCAATTCCAGATGGTAATATGTAACCTACCGTAGGTTGTCCCTCTACATTATCTGGAACTCCATCTCCATCTGCATCCTGATCTAATGAGTCAATGATCCCATCAAGATCACTATCATTGGTTCCTTCAACAGTGTCTAGAATTCCATCATTATCGTCGTCAATGTCAATACTGTTAATGACACCATCTCCATCCGTATCCAGTATATCTGGATCTAGATAATCCGGGATACCATTAGAATCAGTATCGATCGCATCATTTGGATTTCCATCACCATTAGGGTCTGCTCCTTCATTAATTGTAAGGAAACCATCATCATCATCGTCTTCGTCTAGGTAGTCTGGTGTACCATCTGCGTCCGTGTCCTGGTTGGTCGGATCGTTGTCCCCATCGTAATTCTCTAGGGCCGTGTCCACGCCGTCACCGTCATCGTCACTATCCAGGTAGTCTGGTGTACCGTCACCGTCCGTGTCGTCGTTGGTCGGGTCACCGTCTGCGTCCACGTCCTCTGTAAGGGTAGGAACGCCATCGTTGTCATCGTCCGTATCTCTATAGTCCGGCTCATCGGTGGTATCCGTGTTGTTCAGGTCCGTGGCAGGATCCGTGTCCACTACGTTACCGCTTGGGTCCGTGTAGGCCGTGTTCGGGTCCGTATCGAAGTTGTCATCGATTCCGTCACCATCCAGGTCGCTGTTCGCAGGTACCGTGTCCGCGATACCGTCATTGTTCACATCGAAGCCTTCCGTCGCATCTGCCACGCCGTCGTTGTCACTGTCTAGGTCCAGGTAGTCTGGCTGGTCCGCGCCGTCCGTGTTCTCCGGGCTGATGCCCTCACCGGATCCCGGTGTGTTCTCATAGTTGTCGTCCAGTCCGTTGCCGTCTGCGTCAACACCACTCGGTGGCGTGTAGCCCGCAGTGGTCTGTCCCTCTACGTTGTCTGGGATACCATCACCATCGGCGTCCTGGTCCAAAAAGTTCGGGATGCCATCGCCGTCAGTGTCCGTCGGGTCCGTGAACGGGTTGTCGTCTCCATCAAGGTTCGCGTCCTCCACGCTGTCCAGTATACCGTCGTTGTCATCGTCAAGGTCTGCCGAGTCCGGTACGCCATCACCATCCACATCGTCCACGTCCAGGTAGTCCGGTGTGCCGTCAAGGTCGCTGTCCAATGCATCTGCAGGATCGTTGTCTCCATTAGGGTCCGCGTTCTCATCCATCGTATCCAGTCCATCACCATCATCGTCCGTGTCCAGGTAGTCCGGTCCTTCTGTTCCATCCGTGTCTTGGGTAGCTCCCGTGTTAGGGTTGCCGTCTCCGTCTGGGTTCGGGTTCTCGAAGACCGTATTGATCCCATCGCCGTCATCATCACTGTCCAGGTAGTCCGGAACGGTATCGGTATCGGTGTCTTGGGTAGCGCCTGTATTGGGGTTACCATCGCCATCCGGGTTCGGGTTCTCATACTGGGTATCCACGCCATCACCGTCATCATCGCTGTCCAGGTAGTCTGGTGTACCATCTGCGTCCGTGTCCTGGTTGGTCGGATCGTTGTCCCCATCGTAGTCCTCCAGAGCCGTATCCACGCCGTCACCGTCATCGTCCGTGTCCAGGTAGTCTGGTGTACCGTCGCCGTCCGTGTCATCATTGGTAGGGTCACCGTCTGCGTCCACATCCTCTGTAAGGGTAGGCACGCCATCGTTGTCATCGTCCGTATCTCTATAGTCCGGCTCATCGGTGGCATCCGTGTTGTTCAGGTCCGTGGCGGGATCCGTGTCCACTACGTTACCGCTTGGGTCCGTGTAGGCCGTGTTCGGGTCCGTATCGAAGTTGTCATCGATTCCGTCACCATCCAGGTCGCTGTTCGCAGGTACCGTGTCCGCGATACCGTCACTGTTGGTATCGAAGCCTTCCGTCGCATCTGCCACGCCGTCGTTGTCGCTGTCCAGATCCAGGTAGTCTGGCTGGTCCGCGCCGTCCGTGTTCTCCGGGCTGATGCCCTCACCGGATCCCGGTGTGTTCTCATAGTTGTCGTCCAGTCCGTTGCCGTCTGCGTCAACACCACTCGGTGGCGTGTAGCCCGCAGTGGTCTGTCCCTCTACGTTGTCTGGGATACCATCACCATCAGCGTCCTGGTCCAAAAAGTTCGGGATGCCATCGCCGTCAGTGTCCGTCGGGTCCGTGAACGGGTTGTCGTCTCCATCAAGGTTCGCGTCCTCCACGCTGTCCAGTATACCGTCGTTGTCATCGTCAAGGTCTGCCGAGTCCGGTACGCCATCACCATCCACATCGTCCACGTCCAGGTAGTCCGGTGTGCCGTCAAGGTCGCTGTCCAATGCATCTGCAGGATCGTTGTCTCCATTAGGGTCCGCGTTCTCATCCATCGTATCCAGTCCATCACCATCATCGTCCGTGTCCAGGTAGTCCGGTCCTTCTGTTCCATCCGTGTCTTGGGTAGCGCCCGTGTTAGGGTCGCCGTCTCCATCTGGGTTCGGGTTCTCGAAGACCGTATTGATCCCATCACCGTCATCATCACTGTCCAGGTAGTCCGGAACGGTATCGGTATCGGTGTCTTGGGTAGCGCCCGTGTTAGGGTTGCCGTCACCATCCGGGTTCGGGTTCTCATACTGGGTATCCACGCCATCACCGTCATCATCGGTGTCCAGGTAGTCTGGTGTACCATCTGCGTCCGTGTCCTGGTTGGTCGGATCGTTGTCCCCATCGTAATTCTCTAGGGCCGTGTCCACGCCGTCACCGTCATCGTCACTATCCAGGTAGTCTGGTGTACCGTCACCGTCCGTGTCGTCGTTGGTCGGATCACCGTCTGCGTCCACATCCTCTGTAAGGGTAGGAACGCCATCGTTGTCATCGTCCGTATCTCTATAGTCCGGCTCATCGGTGGTATCCGTGTTGTTCAGGTCCGTGGCGGGATCCGTGTCCACTACGTTACCGCTAGGGTCTGTGTAAGCGCCATTCGGGTCCGTATCGAAGTTGTCATCGATTCCATCACCATCCAGGTCGCTGTTCGCAGGTACCGTGTCCGCGATACCGTCACTGTTGGTATCGAAGCCTTCCGTCGCATCTGCCACGCCGTCGTTGTCGCTGTCCAGATCCAGGTAGTCTGGCTGGTCCGCGCCGTCCGTGTTCTCCGGGCTGATGCCCTCACCGGATCCCGGTGTGTTCTCATAGTTGTCGTCCAGTCCGTTGCCGTCTGCGTCAACACCACTCGGTGGCGTGTAGCCCGCAGTGGTCTGTCCCTCTACGTTGTCTGGGATACCATCACCATCAGCGTCCTGGTCCAAAAAGTTCGGGATGCCATCGCCGTCAGTGTCCGTCGGGTCCGTGAACGGGTTGTCGTCTCCGTCAAGGTTCGCGTCCTCTACGCTGTCCAGTATACCATCGTTGTCATCGTCAAGGTCTGCCGAGTCCGGTACGCCATCACCATCCACATCGTCCACGTCCAGGTAGTCCGGTGTGCCGTCAAGGTCGCTGTCCAATGCATCTGCAGGATCGTTGTCTCCATTAGGGTCCGCGTTCTCATCCATCGTATCCAGTCCATCACCATCATCGTCCGTGTCCAGGTAGTCGGGTCCTTCTGTTCCATCCGTGTCTTGGGTAGCGCCCGTGTTAGGGTCGCCGTCTCCATCTGGGTTCGGGTTCTCGAAGACCGTATTGATCCCATCACCGTCATCATCACTGTCCAGGTAGTCCGGAACGGTATCGGTATCGGTGTCTTGGGTAGCGCCCGTGTTAGGGTTGCCGTCACCATCCGGGTTCGGGTTCTCGTACTGGGTATCCACGCCATCACCGTCATCATCAGTGTCTAGGTAGTCTGGTGTACCGTCGCCGTCCGTGTCCTGGTTGGTGGGATCGTTGTCCCCATCGTAATTCTCTAGGGCCGTGTCCACGCCGTCACCGTCATCGTCACTATCCAGGTAGTCTGGTGTACCGTCACCGTCCGTGTCGTCGTTGGTCGGATCACCGTCTGCGTCCACATCCTCTGTAAGGGTAGGAACGCCATCGTTGTCATCGTCCGTATCTCTATAGTCCGGCTCATCGGTGGTATCCGTGTTGTTCAGGTCCGTGGCGGGATCCGTGTCCACTACGTTACCGCTAGGGTCTGTGTAAGCGCCATTCGGGTCCGTATCGAAGTTGTCATCGATTCCATCACCATCCAGGTCGCTGTTCGCAGGTACCGTGTCCGCGATACCGTCACTGTTGGTATCGAAGCCTTCCGTCGCATCTGCCACGCCGTCGTTGTCGCTGTCCAGATCCAGGTAGTCTGGCTGGTCCGCGCCGTCCGTGTTCTCCGGGCTGATGCCCTCACCGGATCCCGGTGTGTTCTCATAGTTGTCGTCCAGTCCGTTGCCGTCTGCGTCAACACCACTCGGTGGCGTGTAGCCCGCAGTGGTCTGTCCCTCTACGTTGTCTGGGATACCATCACCATCAGCGTCCTGGTCCAAAAAGTTCGGGATGCCATCGCCGTCAGTGTCCGTCGGGTCCGTGAACGGGTTGTCGTCTCCGTCAAGGTTCGCGTCCTCTACGCTGTCCAAGATACCGTCGTTGTCATCGTCCAGGTCTGCACTGTCTGGTACGCCATCACCATCCACATCGTCCACGTCCAGGTAGTCCGGTGTGCCGTCAAGGTCGCTGTCCAATGCATCTGCAGGATCGTTGTCTCCATTAGGGTCCGCGTTCTCATCCATCGTATCCAGTCCATCACCATCATCGTCCGTGTCCAGGTAGTCGGGTCCTTCTGTTCCATCCGTGTCTTGGGTAGCGCCCGTGTTAGGGTCGCCGTCTCCATCTGGGTTCGGGTTCTCGAAGACCGTATTGATCCCATCACCGTCATCATCACTGTCCAGGTAGTCCGGAACGGTATCGGTATCGGTGTCTTGGGTAGCGCCCGTGTTAGGGTTGCCGTCACCATCCGGGTTCGGGTTCTCGTACTGGGTATCCACGCCATCACCGTCATCATCAGTGTCTAGGTAGTCTGGTGTACCGTCGCCGTCCGTGTCCTGGTTGGTGGGATCGTTGTCCCCATCGTAATTCTCTAGGGCCGTGTCCACGCCGTCACCGTCATCGTCACTATCCAGGTAGTCTGGTGTACCGTCACCGTCCGTGTCGTCGTTGGTCGGATCACCGTCTGCGTCCACATCCTCTGTAAGGGTAGGAACGCCATCGTTGTCATCGTCCGTATCTCTATAGTCCGGCTCATCGGTGGTATCCGTGTTGTTCAGGTCCGTGGCGGGATCCGTGTCCACTACGTTACCGCTAGGGTCTGTGTAAGCGCCATTCGGGTCCGTATCGAAGTTGTCATCGATTCCATCACCATCCAGGTCGCTGTTCGCAGGTACCGTGTCCGCGATACCGTCACTGTTGGTATCGAAGCCTTCCGTCGCATCTGCCACGCCGTCGTTGTCGCTGTCCAGATCCAGGTAGTCTGGCTGGTCCGCGCCGTCCGTGTTCTCCGGGCTGATGCCCTCACCGGATCCCGGTGTGTTCTCATAGTTGTCGTCCAGTCCGTTGCCGTCTGCGTCAACACCACTCGGTGGCGTGTAGCCCGCAGTGGTCTGTCCCTCTACGTTGTCTGGGATACCATCACCATCAGCGTCCTGGTCCAAAAAGTTCGGGATGCCATCGCCGTCAGTGTCCGTCGGGTCCGTGAACGGGTTGTCGTCTCCGTCAAGGTTCGCGTCCTCTACGCTGTCCAGTATACCATCGTTGTCATCGTCCAGGTCTGCACTGTCTGGTACGCCATCACCATCCACATCGTCCACGTCCAGGTAGTCCGGTGTGCCGTCAAGGTCGCTGTCCAATGCATCTGCAGGATCGTTGTCTCCATTAGGGTCTGGGTTCTCATCCATCGTATCCAGTCCATCACCATCATCGTCCGTGTCCAGGTAGTCCGGTCCTTCTGTTCCATCCGTGTCTTGGGTAGCTCCCGTGTTAGGGTTGCCGTCTCCGTCTGGGTTCGGGTTCTCGAAGACCGTATTGATCCCATCGCCGTCATCATCACTGTCCAGGTAGTCCGGAACGGTATCGGTATCGGTGTCTTGGGTAGCGCCTGTATTGGGGTTACCATCGCCATCCGGGTTCGGGTTCTCATACTGGGTATCCACGCCATCACCGTCATCATCGCTGTCCAGGTAGTCTGGTGTACCATCTGCGTCCGTGTCCTGGTTGGTCGGATCGTTGTCCCCATCGTAGTCCTCCAGAGCCGTATCCACGCCGTCACCGTCATCGTCCGTGTCCAGGTAGTCTGGTGTACCGTCGCCGTCCGTGTCATCATTGGTAGGGTCACCGTCTGCGTCCACATCCTCTGTAAGGGTAGGCACGCCATCGTTGTCATCGTCCGTATCTCTATAGTCCGGCTCATCGGTGGCATCCGTGTTGTTCAGGTCCGTGGCGGGATCCGTGTCCACTACGTTACCGCTAGGGTCTGTGTAAGCGCCATTCGGGTCCGTATCGAAGTTGTCATCGATTCCATCACCATCCAGGTCGCTGTTCGCAGGTACCGTGTCCGCGATACCGTCACTGTTGGTATCGAAGCCTTCCGTCGCATCTGCCACGCCGTCGTTGTCGCTGTCCAGATCCAGGTAGTCTGGCTGGTCCGCGCCGTCCGTGTTCTCCGGGCTGATGCCCTCACCGGATCCCGGTGTGTTCTCATAGTTGTCGTCCAGTCCGTTGCCGTCTGCGTCAACACCACTCGGTGGCGTGTAGCCCGCAGTGGTCTGTCCCTCTACGTTGTCTGGGATACCATCACCATCAGCGTCCTGGTCCAAAAAGTTCGGGATACCGTCACCGTCACTGTCCGTAGGGTCCGTGAACGGGTTGTCGTCACCGTCAAGGTTCGCATCCTCTACGCTGTCCAAGATACCGTCGTTGTCATCATCTAGGTCCGCACTGTCCGGTACGCCATCGCCATCCACATCGTCTACGTCTAGGTAGTCCGGTGTGCCGTCGCCGTCAAGATCTGCCGGGTTGTTGTTGTCCACTACTTCAACGTCTGTACCTACGCCATCGTTGTCGTCATCCGTATCTCTATAGTCCGGCTCATCGGTACCATCGGTATTGTTGAGCTCGTTGGCCGGATCTGTTGTTGTTGGGGTACCGTTGGGATCGCCGTAGCCGGTCGTATCGCCATCGAAGTTGTCGTCCAGTCCGTCCTGGTCGCTATCCACATTCGCGAAAGCGGTATCTGCAACGCCGTCATTGTTGAAGTCTGACGCTTCCGTGACATCTGGGATGCCGTCATTGTCGGAGTCGGTATCCAGATAGTCGGGATCATCCGTACCATCGGTATTCTCTGGGATGATACCGCCTACCGGATAGGCATCGTCGAGACCATCATTGTTGTTGTCTATCCCACTTGGAGTAATGTATCCAACGGTAGGCTGTCCCTCGACATTGTCAGGAATGCCGTCATTGTCGCTGTCCTGGTCAAACTGATTGATAATCCCGTCACCATCGGTATCGAAGCTGTCCACGACACCGTCGCCATTGGCATCGTTGACTCCATTAACGTCTCTGGAATTAGGGATGCCATCACCGTCTGCGTCTCCAAAAGGATCCACACCGCCGTTCTCCACCGTATCCAATATACCGTCGTTATCATCGTCAACATCCACACTGTCCGTGATGCCGTCTAGGTCTTGGTCTCTTGCTTCACGATAATCAACTTCAGGTGTTGCCGGGTTATCTTGATTACTCAAATCTGCGCTACCAGCACTATATCTATCATTAGAGGCATATGCGATACCCGTATTATCGATCGAATCATATTCGTCCAACAAGCCATCACCATCTGAATCATTATTGTTAGTAGCTAAAGGGTTTCCTGATTCCAAATCGTCGTTGAAACCATCATCGTCAGTATCGAGATCCAGATAGTCTGATATGCCGTCACCATCAGTATCAATTGGCATAGTACCATCGTTATTAACTCCTTCATAAGCGTCTAATAACCCATCTGAGTCAGAGTCTGCAATTCCTGGTGCAACGTAACCAATAGTAGGCTGAGATTCAAGATTGTCTGGAATACCGTCATTATCTGAATCGATATCCAATTCATCAGGTATGTTATCTCCATCAGTATCAATTCCATCGTTTACTGTGTAAACTGCAAAAGTTCCTGGGCCGGATGGTTCACTTACACCATCTGGACCCGTTTGAGTTGGATTGTTAGAAGTTGTATTACCCTCAAATAATCCATTAATTGAACAAACATCAAATAAAACTGAGCCCAAATTAGTATTTGCAGTTGCACTCAAAAGCTGTGCAGAGAATCTAATGGAAAACTCAGAAGCATCGTAATAATTAAAGTATGTCGCCAGTCTAGGAGAAAGGTCGACACCAACATAAGTGTCGTCTGGACCTGTAAATGTTACCTCTCCAGAAGAAGCGTCTGAATTAACTGTAAGTAGCGTCTCGTTATCGACTGCGTACAGTCCTGGCTGACTTAAAATGACTGACTCGCGCGCATTTGCCCCATCGATGTCGTAAATCGTACCACCAAATCTACCAACATTAAATTGGGTATTAGTTCCATCTAATACGAACCTTACCTCGAAGGCCATTTGAGATGAACTGCCTGTAGGACCAGGAACATTAAATTCAGGCTGCCAAGCGTTTATATCTCCAGTGCCATCATTATCAATAGTAATAAGGGTTGCTCCACCGACGATGTCAGTAATTTCAATAATGGCATCTACCACTCCTATTTCAGGATAAGTGGCAACATTATCAAATCTATAAAGTGCTCCTACGGTACCATTAGCAGCACCACCCGCATACACTGGTGAAGTAAATGAAGAAGAAGGTCTTCCACAATCATCTGCAGCATTATTAGTAGGAACAAATCCTAAAGATTCAACAGAATCCAAGATGCCGTCATTATCGTCATCAATATCAACGTTATCGTTAATTCCATCTAAGTCTGTATCAACAGGATTATTAGGGTCCGTACTATCACGAAAATCTACTTCGGCTGTTAGAGGATTTTGAACGTTAGGAAAATCCTGAACTCCGCTCAAAGCTGGACCGTTCATATTCATATTAGATGCTGCTTGAGGACCGCTTAATCCATTCACATCATCACTATCATACGCATCATCTAAACCATCGTTGTCAGCATCAAAATTTGCTGGAGGTAAATTGTAAACTTCATCATTGTCAGTTAGACCATCATTGTCAGAGTCTATATCAAGGTAGTCTGGTAGATCTGTGCTATCTGCATTATTAGGACTGTTTGTTGGTATCCCGCTGCCAGAAAAAGTCTCATAATTATCTGCTAAACCATTACCATCAGTATCTGAAGTAGGTAATAAGTAGTCAGCAGTGGTTTGCCATTCTATATTGTCGATAATCCCATCATCATCAGAATCTAGATCCAAATAATTAGGGAAAGGATCAGTATCCGAATTTTGAGGAACTAAAATCGGAGTTCCTCCATTGTCAGAATCATATGCATCATCAAGACCGTCACCATCGGTATCGTTTCTTGTTCTTGGATTTGGGTTGTTGAAATCTTGAATTTCGATATTGTCCAATATTCCATCATTGTCAGAATCAATATCTAAATAATCAGCAGCTGTATCACCATCTGAATCAGTAGGTACTGATCCCTCTGTATTATCAGATTGACCATTGCCATCAACGTCTGCGAATCCAGTATCCTGATCATCGATCACACCATCAGCATTGGTATCTAAAGCATTATTTCCTGATTCAAAAACATCTGTCAAACCATCTCCATCTGCATCAATATCGAATTGATTGATCACTCCATCTTTATCAGCATCAAATCGATCAACAATACCGTCGTTATTGGAGTCATTTGCTGCATTGACATCTTGAAAATCAGGGATTCCATTGTTATCGCTGTCCGCGAAAGGGTCGTCTCCATTTGTTTCGATTACATCAGAAACACCATCATTATCATCATCTTCATCTACCGTATCTGGGACACCATCACCATCATTATCATCATTATCCAAATAGTTAGGTATGCCATCAAGATCAGAATCTTCTGGGTTGTTGTTGTCTATTACTTCGTCATCAGTAAGTACGGTGTCGTTATCATCGTCTGTATCTCTATAGTCCGGCTCATCGGTGGTATCTGTGTTGTTGAGCTCGTTTGCTGGATCTGTTGTTGTGGGTGTGCCGTTGGGGTCGCCATAACCAGTTGTATCCCCATCAAAGTTGTCGTCCAGTCCATCCTGGTCGCTATCGACATTCGCGAAAGCGACATCTGGCAGACCATCATTGTTGAAGTCAGAAGCTTCAATTATATCTGAAATACCATCGTTATCACTATCACCGTCCAAGTAGTCAGCACGTCTACTCCATCAGTATTTATGGAGTAATCCCATTAGGTGCATAAGCATCATCCAAACCATCGTTGTTGTCGTCTAGTCCGCTAGGAGTGGTGTAGCCTACACTAGGTTGGCTTTCGACATTATCAGGTATGCTATCGTTATCTGAGTCTTGGTCCTGGAAATCTGGAATACCATCATTATCTGTATCTGTAGATCTGTAAATGGATTGTTGTCTCCATCATTATTGGCATCCTCAACCGTATCTATGATTCCGTCGTTGTCGTCATCAAGGTCCACGGAGTCTGGAATCCCATCACCATCCAGATCATCAACATCCAAATAGTCGGGTATCCCATCAAGATCCAAATCTTCTGGATTATTATTATCTATTACTTCATCATCAGTAAGTACGCCATCGTTGTCATCGTCCGTATCTCTATAGTCCGGCTCATCGGTGGTATCTGTGTTGTTCAGTTCGTTGGACGGATCACCTGTAGTTGGAGTACCATTGGGGTCTCCATAGCCAGTAGTATCACCATCAAAATTGTCGTCTAAACCATCGTTGTCTATATCAACATTCGCGAAAGCGACATCTGGTAGACCATCATTGTTGAAGTCAGAAGCTTCAATATATCTGAAATACCATCGTTATCACTATCACCGTCCAAGTAGTCAGGCACGTCTACTCCATCAGTATTTACGGGAGTAATCCCATTAGGTGCATAAGCATCATCCAAACCATCGTTGTTGTCGTCTAGTCCGCTAGGAGTGGTGTAGCCTACACTAGGTTGGCTTTCGACATTATCAGGTATGCTATCGTTATCTGAGTCTTGGTCTTGGAAATCTGGAATGCCATCATTATCTGTATCTGTAGGATCTGTAAACGGGTTGTTGTCTCCATCATTATTGGCATCCTCAACGGTATCTATGATTCCGTCGTTGTCGTCATCAAGGTCAACGGAGTCTGGAATTCCATCACCATCCAGATCATCAACATCCAAATAGTCGGTATCCATCAAGATCCAAATCTTCTGGGTTATTATTATCTATTACTTCATCATCAGTAAGTACGCCATCGTTGTCATCGTCCGTATCCCTATAGTCCGGCTCGTCGGTGGTATCCGTGTTGTTCAGGTCCGTGGCGGGATCCGTGTCCACTACGTTACCGCTTGGGTCCGTGTAGGCCGTGTTCGGGTCCGTATCGAAGTTGTCATCGATTCCATCACCATCCAGGTCGCTGTTCGCAGGTACCGTGTCCGCGATACCGTCACTGTTGGTATCGAAGCCTTCCGTCGCATCTGCCACGCCCGTCGTTGTCGCTGTCTAGGTCCAGGTAGTCTGGCTGGTCCGCGCCGTCCGTGTTCTCCGGGCTGATGCCCTCACCGGATCCCGGTGTGTTCTCATAGTTGTCGTCCAGT